>CAZZHS010000004.1:0-131673 GCA_964654275.1 uncultured Syntrophobacteraceae bacterium | reverse complement strand
CATCAACAAATCATCGGGGGGCTTTATGAGTGAGCGTGACCAAATGGTGCCCATGAAGCTGGGAATCAACGGCCTGGGACGCATCGCCAAACTGACTGTCTGGCATCATATCGAACGGAAGTATTTTTCGGAACTGGTCATCAACATTGGCCGTGAAGTGGGAACGGGTCTGCAGGACATCGCAAGTTTCATCGAACGGGATTCGACCTACGGTGCGCTCCACAACTATCTGTACGGGAGCCGCGCTCAGCGGGTCATCGAAGAGCTCAACGACAAAGACGGCACCATGCGCATCGACGGCGTGAAGGTCACCTGTTTGCGCGAGGCTCGTGACCCCGCCCAGATCGCATGGCGCCGGCATGGGGTTGAACTCGTGGTGGATGCCACAGGACAGTTTCTCGACCCCACAGTTCCCGCCGATCATCCCAAGGGTTCCGTAAGGGGTCACCTGGTGGCCGGCGCCAAGAAGGTGGTTGTGTCCGCGCCGTTCAAGATCAAGGACAAGGTGAAGGAAATGCCCGCAGACGCCGTGACCACGGTTATGGGGATCAACGATGCAGACTACGACCCCAAGAAGCACGTGATCGTCTCCCACGCTTCCTGCACCACCACGTGCCTGTCCTACATGGTGAAACCCCTCCTGGACTACTTCGGGGCCCAACGCATCCTTTCGGCCTCCATGACCACCGTGCACGCGGCCACGAGCACCCAGCAGGTGCTGGACCGGTCGCCCAAGACCGGCGCCACGGACCTGCGCAAGAACCGATCCGTGTTCAACAACATCATCCTGACCAGCACCGGCGCGGCCAAGGCGCTGAGCCTGGTGATCCCCGAAATGAAGCAGATCGGGTTCATCGCCGAATCGGTGCGCGTCCCCGTCACCACCGGCTCCCTCATCATCCTGGTCATGATGATTCAGGACGAGAGCATGCGCAACCCCATCAACCGGGAAAAGATCAACGACATCTACAAGAAAGCCGTCTCTCATTATCCCGGCTACCTGGTCTACAGCGAGGAACAGAATGTCTCCTCGGACATCATCGGATTGCCCAAAGCGGCCGCGGTGATCGAAGGCCATGAAAATCACACCCGGACCTCGGCGGTGCGCATCTCCATGGACACCGTGCTGAAAGCCTCCGAATACCTCAAGTCCCTGGGAGAAGGGGCCAGGGGAGCCTCCTTCGACGTCACCCAGCTCGGAGGAACGGCACCGGACTTCACGGGAAACGCACCCCAGGAAAAGGTCCTGGAAATTCCCGTGACCCAGGCCGTCATCTACGGCTGGTACGACAACGAACTGGGCAGCTACACCAACATGCTCGGAGACCGTACGGTGAGCATCGCCGAAATGTTTTAGCCGCCCGATGTCCACTCTGGGCACCGTGAAGGTTGAGAACCGACAGAAATCACAAGAGGAGGAATACATGGCCATTCGAGTCGCCATCAATGGATTTGGACGCATTGGAAGAACCATCTTCAAGGCCTTCATCGACCGCGAAATCCCCGTCGACGTGGTCGCCGTCAATGACCTGGCGTCGCCGGCGGATCTCGCTTACCTTCTGAAATACGACTCCGTCCATGGAACCTGGCCCCACGAGGTGAAGGCGGGCGAGGGAGAACTGCTCATCGACGGCAAACCGCTCAAGTGCCTGCGGGTGAAAGACCCCGCCGAGTCGCCCTGGCACGAGTTGAAGGTGGACATCGTGCTCGAGGCCACCGGGCTCTTCGCCGACCGGGACAGCTGCCAGAAGCACATCAACGCGGGCGCGCGAAAAGTCATTCTCTCTGCGCCGGGCAAGGGGATGGACGCGACGTTCGTCATCGGGGTCAACGAGGGCAATTACGACCCGAGAAAGCACCACATCATTTCCAACGCCTCCTGCACCACCAACTGCCTCGCGCCCATCGCGGCCCTGCTCCACGACCGGTTTGTCATCGAACACGGCCTCATGACCACCATCCACTCCTACACGCTGGATCAGCGCCTCCTCGACGCCCTGCACAAGGACAAGCGCCGCGCAAGGTCGGCAGCCCTCTCCATGATCCCCACGACGACTGGGGCGGCCAAAGCGGTGGCCGAAGTGATTCCGGAGCTCAAGGGCAAGCTGGACGGCGTCGCCATCCGCGTCCCGACTCCCAACGTGTCCCTGGTGGACCTGGTGGTGCGCGTCGGGCGCGATGTCACGATCGACGAGGTGAACACGGTGCTTCGCGAAGCGGCCGAGGGTCCCCTCAAGGGAATTCTCAATTATGTGACCGAAGACCTGGTCTCCGTCGATTTCAACCACACCACGTTTTCGTCGAGCATCGATTCCAAGCTCACCAACGTGATCGATGGCCGGATGGTCAAGATCTTCAGCTGGTACGACAACGAATACGGGTATTCCAGCCGACTGGCCGACCTGACGCTCATGGTGGCCAATTCCCTGTGAGCGGTTTGCTTGGATGTGAATCGTTCAAACACGCGACCCCCCCCATCAGCAGAGGATAAAGGGCCATGAAAACCCTCGACGGGATTGATGTCTCCGGCAAACGAGTGTTCCTCCGTGTCGATTTCAACGTTCCCCTCGACAAGCAGCTCAAGGTGCAGGACGACCTGCGGATCCGAGCCGTGCTCCCCAGCGTCCGGAAGGTGATCGAGGGGGGCGGCAAACTCATCGTGGCTTCTCACCTCGGAAGGCCCAAGGGCAAAGTGGCGCCCGAATTTTCCCTCAAGCCCGTGGGTCAATACCTGTCCGACCTCCTCGGCCGCCCCGTGGCCCTGGCCCCTGACTGCGTGGGCCCGGAAGTCGCCCGCCAGGTCGCTTTGCTGCAGCCCGGAGAGGTGCTCCTCCTGGAAAACCTGCGTTTTCACCCGGAAGAGGAGAAGAACGATGAGACCTTCTCCCGGCAGCTGGCCGAGCTCTGCGACATCTACGTCAATGACGCCTTTGCCGTTTCGCACCGCGCCCACGCCTCGGTCCACGGCATCACCCGCTTCGTGCCCCAATGCGCCGCGGGATACCAGATGGAAAAGGAGCTGCGTTACTTCCACCAGGCCATGGAGGACCCCAAGCGCCCGGTGGCCATGATCATCGGAGGCGCCAAGGTTTCCACAAAAATCGGCCTTCTCGACCGACTCCTGGACAAGGCGGACCACCTCCTCATCGGCGGAGCCATGGCCAACACGTTCCTCAAGGCACAGGGAAAAAAGATGGGCCGCTCCCTGGTCGAAGACGATTACCTGGAAAAAGCCGCCAAGCTCCTGGAAGCCGCCGCACAAAAAGGCGTGAAGGTGCACCTCCCGGTGGATGCGGTGGCCGCGCCGGGCCTCGACAAGCCGGAATCCGCCCGCAAGCTCAGCGTGGACGAGGTGCCCGAAGACCTGCAAATCCTGGATGTGGGGCCCCGGTCCATCGAGACCTTCCAGGACGTGCTCCGGAACTGCGCCACCATCGTCTGGAACGGACCCGTGGGGGCCTTCGAAACCCGGCCTTTCCACGAAGGCACCTTCGCTCTCGCCCGTTTTCTGGGCCAGTCTCAGGCCCTCACGGTCATCGGGGGGGGCGATTCGGCCGCCGCAGTGCGCCAGGCTGGAATGGACGACAAGGTGAGCTACGTTTCCACCGGCGGCGGGGCTTTCCTGGAAATGATGGAAGGGAAAATCCTTCCGGGCGTCCAGGCCCTTCAGGAATGCATGCAAAAAAGCCCCTGAGACCCTCCCCACCCACTGAAGGGGCAGAAGAATAAAGAACCGAGCCCCCGCAGGGCCGGACATCCCCGGTCGCACGGCCGGGAGGAGCTCCGAACGGTTTGCGGGGACCTTTTGATCAACCTTCCCGACAGAGAGAGACCCATGCAGAAGCGCATCCCCATGATTGCCGCCAACTGGAAAATGACCAAGAACATCGATGAAGCCATCTCCTTCGTGGTGCAGCTCCAGGGGGAAGTGGGCACCGTGCAGGACCGCGAAGTGGTCATCGCCCCCTCCTTCACGGCCCTCCAGGCCGTGCGGCAGATCCTGAACCTGCCCGGCTTCAAGCTGGCGGGCCAGAATTGCCACTGGGAGGACAAGGGCGCCTTCACGGGGGAAATCTCCGCGGGGATGCTCAGAGACGCGGGGTGCGACTACGTCATCGTCGGCCATTCGGAAAGGCGCCACATTTTCGGGGAATCCGACGAAGACACGGCAAAGAAAGTGCAAGCGGTCTTCCGGCACGGTCTCATCCCCATCCTCTGCGTGGGTGAGCTTCTGGATCAGCGGGAGGCGGGAAAAACCTTCGAGGTCATATCCGCCCAGCTCGCGGCAGTGGCCCGGGGCCTTGGCAGTGACGAGTCGGCGCGGCTCGTGGTGGCCTATGAACCGGTGTGGGCCATTGGAACCGGCAAGACCGCCACACCCGCCCAGGCCCAGGAAGTCCACCGTTTCATCCGGGACAACTGTGCGTCCTTGTTTGACAAAGAGGTTGCAAAGGGTCTCAGAATATTGTATGGAGGTTCGGTTAAACCGGACAATGTGGATGCCCTGATGGCCCAGGAGGACATCGACGGCATGTTGGTCGGCGGTGCGAGCCTTGAAGTCGCCTCTTTCAAGCGCATCGTCCAATTCCAGACAGGGGAGAACTCAACACAGTAATGTACACCATACTTGTCATCATACACACACTGGCCTGCCTGGCCCTGATCCTGATCGTCCTGTTGCAGAAGGGGAAGGGCGCGGACATGGGAGCCGCCTTTGGAGGGGCATCCCAGACCCTCTTCGGAAGCTCCGGCGGCGGCACCTTTCTCGGAAAACTCACCACGGGCGCTGCGGTGGTGTTCATGCTCACCTGCCTCAGCCTGTCCTACTTTGCCGTAGGCCCCAGCGCTCGTTCGGTCATGGAAAAAGTGGAAGTGGAAACCCCGCAGGTTCCTGCAGGCCCGGCCATTCCGGAAGCCAAACCGGTCATGCCCATGCCCGAGCCGTCTGCCCAGGCTCCTGCCGATCCCGCAGCCCAGGCAACACCCGGCGCCGAAGCCGTGCCGCCCGCGGCACCCCAGGAAGCGGCTCCGGAAGCCAAGCCTGAAGCATCCAACTGAGCCTGCTCCAGGGTGGAAAGTGACCGGCGAAGCGGATCGACGCGAGAGAACGACCGGGTTCACGAAACCGGGCTGGTCCGGCGGGGCTGTGATCGCTCCTGTGCCGGTCTCCAGCCGGGCACACAAAGCGGTTCAGGGAGTCCCCCGGCCCGAATGGTTCCGGAAACACATCGAGGCTTCAGTTTTGGCTTGCATTGTGCTCGATTTTGGTTATAGTAGCCTTCGTTTTTGCCGAAGTGGTGGAACTTGGTAGACACGCCATCTTGAGGGGGTGGTGGGGAGACCCGTGCCGGTTCGAGTCCGGCCTTCGGCACCATTACTTGAATCTTCAAGAAAATCAGTAGACAGCAGATGGTGGATCCCCGGTGCTCCGAGCACCGGGGATTTTTTGTTTGGCAGGATTGCGCTTGAACACCGGGGATGCGTCGCGGGAACTGTCCCGGGTTTCGTCGTTTCTCCTCTTATCCTGACCTGTTGTCACGAATTCACTAAATACTGCCTTCCTTGAACTTCAAAACCGAAGCCCAAGCCTTCTCCGAGTGCGCCATCCTGCTCTCGGCAACAGACTCCCACATCAGGCCTCGATGATTTCATGGGCAGTGCTAAACCCTGGGATGTTGAACCGGTGTCCGAAACCACGTCGGCAGCGGGTGAACCTGAGCGGGAAAGGTGATCAACCTCTCCTATGACTCTCCCGTTGGAGTGAAGTCCCCACACATTTTAGCCAACTCTTTCACGGTAAAGATTTTCCCCTCCATCCACATTCCCACGGTGATTACCCTGGGCTGGTTTAGAATGCCCATGCAGGGCAGAGAAAACTTGAGGAAAAATGAGTGAAGTCGGCCCTGACTGACATAGATCGCCCTCGCAGGGCAGGACTGTTATGCTGTCATGCGGCGCTCCATTCAAGGTTTCGTGGACTCTTCCAGCCAAAGGTTCCCGAGATCGATCTCTATTTGCTCAAAGGGTTCAGCCCGCACTCTGTCCCTCTCGGCATGGAGGCTCAGCACGACCCATCTTCCGCCTTCCAGACCATAAACTTCCAGAATCTTCGCCGCAGGGTCAATGAGCCAGAGATTTAAAACGCCATACCGCGCGCAGAGCGGCATTTTACGGATTTTGTCGACCTTGGCCGTGCTGGGTGAAAGAAGCTCACAGACCCAGTCCGGAGCCACCGAGATCCAGTTGTGATCCTTGGAGGTTGGAAATCGCTCCTTTTTCCACCTTCAAGATCCGGGACCACGATGTTTTGATCCGGGCCCAACTCCGGTTCGATGAGTATGATCCAGGCTCCGGGACCATCCCCTTCCCCCAGATCATAGGGCCCAATGACCTCGGCACCGAGGACTGAAACGGTGCGGACGTTTCTCCACGGAGGCCGGGGAGTCACCATCAACTCACCCTCGATGATCTCACCGGTCGTATTTTCGGGGATCCGGTACAGACCCTCATAGGGAGCTTTTTTCGTCGAGGTTTCGACCTCTTCCCCTTTTGCTTCCATCCAAACCCTGATGCAAGCTGTCACCGGCAGTCGCTCCCTGCAAGGCACGGAGACTCAAGACTCCCAGACAAATGCTTCGTACGGAAACCCAAAAGTTCCATGGCCGGGGGCTCCCGGGCCACCTGTTTTTATACTCCATCACTCTTGACGCGATGGTGTCGATACCTTATAGTTTTGGATAATAATTCTCTATAAGGAAATGCACCTCTACAAGGGGTTTACGTGGTGACACATCCTGAGCCGTCACGACCAGCCGAAGAACGCATGTCCCAGATGCTTCTGAAGCTCAAAAATCGGCACTTTCGCATCACCCCACAGCGGCTGTTCGTGCTCAGGATTCTCGCCGAAAGCGAGGGCCACCCCACCGTCGAGCAGATCTTCGAGAAGGTGAAGGCCGAATTTCCCACCACGAGCCTGGCCACGGTCTACAAGACCATCGGGCTTCTCAAGGAGCTCAACGAGGTGCTCGAACTGGGATTTCCCGACGGAAGCAACCGCTACGACGGAAACAAACCGTTTCCCCACCCCCATGTCATTTGCACAAAATGCAGGAAAATCATGGATTCGGATCTCATCAACGTTGAAAATCTGAGCGAGGAGATGAGCCGCAGGACGGGCTACAGAATTTTCTCCCATCGCCTGGACTTCTTTGGCCTTTGCCCGGACTGCCAGGGCATAGAGGAACAAGGAATGTCTTTTCGAGAAAAATCCGGCAAAACCCTGAAACGATAAGATCCATGCAGGATTTCAGTGCAAGCGGACGAAAGCCTATGGCCTTCCATTCGCTCAAGGAAGACAGTCTCAAAATTATGTCAGAATTTGTGCGCAGTGCGCAAAAACCGTTCGCCTCGCGCCTAAACAGTTTGTACGGCGAATCGAACTGTTTGTACGGCGAAGTGACCTGTTCGCACAGCGCAAGAACTCTTTTGTCAGGTGCAAAAACCGTTCGTCCCGAGGTATCGAGGGACTCTCATCTCCGTCAAGTTCTCCGTTCGATGACTCTCGAGATACAGCTGTCTCTTTGCACTTCATGCCGCCCTTCGATACCTCAGGGCGAACGGAGGTTTTGTCGGTTGGTGGTCATCCAAAATCTTTTAAAAATCGAATGTTTGTCGGTCCATGCCATGCCCATGGCAGGGCCTACTTCGCTCAGGGCGAACGGAGGTTTTGTCGGTTGGTGGTCATCCAAAATCTTTTAAAAATCGAATGTTTGTCGGTCCATGCCATGCCCATGGCAGGGCTTACTTCGCTCAGGGCGAACGGAGGTTTTGTCGGTTTGTGGTCCTGACAAGATTCCTTAAAAATCGACTGTTTCTAGTCGGTCACTTTGCCGCGCCATAGTGCGGCTTACTTCGCTCAGGGCGAACGGGAGTGGGGTGGCCCCAACCACAACAGCCCCCCGGTGCGGAAAGGCCAAGATCATCGCTCAGATGGGCTAAAAACGGAGAAAAGCAACGTCAAATCTGTAAACCCAAACCTTGAAGGAGAAAGAAAATGAGTGAAAGCAGCAAGTGCCCCGTGACGGGCAAATCCGGCAGCACTGCCAGAAGAGGCACATCGAATCGCGATTGGTGGCCCAACCAGCTGAATCTCGGCATCCTCCACCAGCACGCGCCGGCTTCCAACCCGATGGGCCCCGACTTCAACTATGCCGAAGAGTTCAAAAAGCTTGATCTGGCGGCTCTCAAGAAGGATCTGTACGCGCTGATGACCGATTCACAGGACTGGTGGCCGGCCGACTGGGGTCACTACGGTGGGCTGTTCATCCGCATGGCCTGGCACAGCGCCGGCACCTACCGCACCGCCGACGGTCGCGGGGGCGGCGGCACCGGCAATCAGCGCTTTGCACCCATCAACAGCTGGCCTGACAACGCCAACCTGGACAAGGCGCGCCGCCTGCTCTGGCCGATCAAAAAGAAATATGGCAACAAGATTTCCTGGGCCGATCTGATGATCCTGGCGGGCAATTGCGCCCTGGAGTCCATGGGTTTCAAGACCTTCGGCTTCGGTGGCGGCCGCGCGGACATCTGGCAACCCGAGGAGGACATCTACTGGGGAAGCGAAGCTGAATGGCTGGGCGACAAGCGATACAGCGGCGACCGCGCATTGGAAAACCCGCTGGCAGCCGTGCAGATGGGCCTCATCTATGTGAACCCCGAAGGTCCCAACGGCAACCCCGACCCCGTGGCCTCGGGCCGCGATGTGCGTGAGACCTTCGGCCGCATGGCCATGAACGATGAAGAAACCGTCGCCCTGATTGTCGGCGGTCACACCTTCGGCAAATGCCACGGCGCGGGCGACCCATCGCTGGTCGGGCCGGAACCCGAAGCCGCCCCCATTGAACAACAGGGCCTGGGCTGGATCAGCCGGTTCGGCACCGGCAAGGGCGGAGACACCATCACGAGCGGGATCGAGGGCGCCTGGAAGCCCAACCCCACCCAATGGGACATGGGCTACCTGGACATGCTGTTCGGCTACGAGTGGGAGCTGGTCAAAAGCCCGGCCGGCGCCAATCAGTGGCTCGCCAAGGACGTCAAGGAAGAGCACATGATTCGGGACGCCCACGACCCTTCCAAGAAGCACCGGCCCATGATGACCACCGCGGACCTGTCGCTGCGCTTCGACCCGATCTACGAACCCATTGCACGCCGTTTCCACAAGGATCCGCAGGCCCTCGCCGACGCTTTCGCGCGCGCCTGGTTCAAGCTGACCCACCGTGACATGGGGCCCAAGGTCCGCTACCTCGGTCCTGAAGTCCCTGCAGAGGATCTGATCTGGCAAGACCCGATTCCCGCCGTCGATCATCCCCTTATCGACGCCCGGGACATTGCCGACCTCAAGGCCAAAATCATGGCCTCGGGCCTCTCGGTAGCCGAACTGGTCTCCACCGCCTGGGCCTCGGCCTCCACCTTCCGTGGGTCGGACATGCGCGGCGGTGCCAACGGAGCGCGGATTCGCCTGGCGCCGCAAAAGGACTGGGAAGTCAACCAGCCGGCACAACTGAGCAAGGTGCTGGGTGCGCTTGAAAACATTCAGCAGGCCTTCAACAGCTCTCAGAAGGACGGCAAAAAAGTCTCGCTGGCCGACCTGATCGTGCTGGGCGGCTGCGCGGCCGTTGAAGCGGCGGCCAAAGCTGCCGGCCACTCCGTGGAGGTGCCCTTCACCCCGGGCCGCATGGACGCTTCGCAAGACCAGACCGATGTGGAATCGTTCGCCGTGATGGAGCCCGAGGCGGACGGTTTCCGCAATTACCAGAAGAAGGCCTACAGTGTGTCCGCCGAGGAACTGCTGGTGGACAGGGCACAGCTCCTGACCCTGAGCGCCCCCGAGATGACGGTGCTCATCGGCGGCCTCCGAGTACTCGGAGCCAATTATAAGCAGTCGCAGCACGGCGTGTTCACGAAACAGCCTGGAATGCTGACCAACGACTTCTTCGTCAACCTGCTCGACATGGGCACCGTCTGGAAACCCGCCTCCGATGCCGGGGACACGTTCGAAGGGAGCGACCGCAAGACGGGTGAGCTCAAGTGGACGGGCACCCGCGTGGACCTCATTTTCGGCCACAACTCGCAGCTGCGCGCCCTGGCCGAAGTCTACGCCCAGGACGATGCCAAAGAGAAATTCGTGAGGGATTTCGTCGCGGCCTGGAACAAGGTCATGAACCTTGACCGCTTCGACCTTGGCTGATTGCGGCCCAAACATCGCCGGCCGAGTCAGGTGAACATTTCCCCTCCCTAGCCCGTCGAGAGCGCAAGCGAGGTATGGCTTGCGCTCTCGTCACCCCTCACAGGTGAAAATCCCCCGCCGCCTCGGGCTGGTAGACAATCTCCTCGATTTTCAGGCGCTTCACTCCGGCAGGCACCTTCCACTCCAGCGTGTCCCCCACCCGATACCCGATGAGCGCCGTCCCGATGGGAGCGAGAATCGAGATCTTGTTTTGCTCCACGTCCGCCTCCCCGGGAAAAACCAGGTGGTAGACCATTTCGGTCTCCGTATCCAAATCCTTGACCCTTATGCGGGAGTTCATGGTGATCACATCCGCCGGAATACTGCGGGGAGCCACCACTTTGGCCCGGCGCAGTTCTTCGTCCAGTTGCGCCAGATGCTCCTTGTCGCGGACTCCCGGAGCGTCCTCCAGCATCTCCAGGAGTTTTTCCAGACGGTTCATGTCCGATTCGGTCACCAGAATGGTTCTTTTTCTGCCCATGATCTCCCTTTCACTTTTCTTACACCAATAATCCTCGGGAAGGCCTTGTGGACCCCATTGGCCGAACCACCGGCCTTCCTCAGCGGGAAGAAATCACAACGCCCCACAAAAAAAAGAGACCTTCGTCACGATTCCTCGCAACGAAAGTCTCGCTTCTGATCACTCAGTATTCTACGGCCGAAAGGCCACGTTGAGTACAACTCCACACATATAAGTACAACTCGACACAGTCGAGTGTCCACCACTCGAGGCGTCATTCCGGCAGTCTCTGAGCCGGAATCCACAGAATAGAGCTGGATGCCGGACCAAAAACCGCCGGCATGACGAATGTCGTAATGGATCCCTTATATTGCGTCGAAGTGGATACCCTGTACTGTGGAACTGTGCCAGGGATAAGCCCGCAGGTGGCGCCAAGCACAAGTGGGATGCTACCACAAGACGCCGGCGTTGTCACCCCCCTCGCCCAAACCTTTCGCTGACTTCCGGATCCACATGCCCAGCCGGGAGTCCCGAACCGGACACACCAAAAATTCTCGGCAATCCCTGCTGCACTCCCCGCGCGATAGCCCGGGTACTCTTCTGTGTGGCGCGGTGCCAAAGTGAATCCCACACCGACCGTTCACTCCTCTTCGGAAACCACGTCGTAGACCCTCAGCTCCTTCACCCGCACCAGCTCCGTCAGCGGCCTGTATTCCGACAATTCCTTCTCCGTTACCCCTTCCACAAGCCTGTAGAGGTCCGGCCGGAAGCGTTTGCGGTCTCCGATGTAGGCGAGGACCCCCGCTTCATGTTCCTCGAGGAGGCGGTTCAGGACCTGTGCGGTGAATTGGTTGCGCTGCCAGATGGCACGGTCCATGTCCCGGAAGTGCTCGCTCGTCTGGTAGGCGTGGATGAGCTCATAATCGAAATCCCACCCGGCATAGTGGGGGATGCGGGCCTTGTGCAGTTCGATGGGAACCGTCATGATGTCCATCGTGCACGCAAACTCGACACTGGTGAAATAAGGATAAACCCCCGTTTCCTCCCCCGTCTCCGAGAGCGCTTCCGCGAAGGACCCATCCGCAAAGTAGACGGGAATCCCGGGATTTTTCATGGCATGGAAAATTCCGGCATTGTTTCCGATGTTGAGCTGCCCCCGGAGCATCCACGCATTTTGTTCCCTGATGAACGCCTCATTGAAGAGTTCCACGGCGGTTCTCATGTGAATGAGCGGGGTGAAATCGATGGGGTTTTCATCGAGGGCCAGGACGGTCGGCTTTTCCCTCTCCAGGATTTTCAAAACCCGTTCAAAAACATCCACCCCTCTCTCGGTTCCGATGACGATCAGTCTCTCCATGGCCATTTTTCCCCTCCCCTGGTGCAACCACATCGCTCACGACGAGACCAGGCGAGCACCGGGTCACTTGCCCGCCTTGCAGATCTCATGCGGGCAGTTCGCCGACTTCCCATTCGCAGGTGTCGTACCAGGCATCCAGGAGCCGTCCCGTTTCATGCTCCTTCACACTCGGGTGCCGGCCGAGCCATTCGTCCACCAGCTTTTTATGTTCCTCGGTGACGGAACCGCGGCGGTTGAGCGTGACGAATCCCTGCCACTCGTGGTGGCCGCTGCCCCCAAAATCCAGCCCCTGACTCTCGATGGCTTCCGCGAGGAACTGATCCAGAAAATTCTCCAGATCGCCATCCGTGAGGCTCTCATCGAGTTGAAAGCGGACACAAAAACCCAGTTCCTTGAATTCCCCCACTCGCAGTTTCTTGCGAAGGCGCTTCTTCATTCGTCTTCTCCCTGATCGCAACATTCAAATAGGTGAACACATCGTTGAACCCTTTGGAAATTCCCTCTACAGCATAGACGTGTCGAGGCCCGAATGCACCCCTTTTCCGGAAGCCACCCGGCGCCTCCGGCCCCACAGGCACATGTCCATACACAATAAACTCCACGATATCAATGGGAAATCATCGAAGATATCCCGCCGCATGCCGGCACCATGCGTCTCCGATTGATTACGGGGGTGTTTCGTGCGATGATTTTTCAATCCAAATGCTGCTGAAATGCCCACCTGGTCATGGAGGTTCACATGCGGGAATCGGCCCCCCAAAAGGCCGTTTATGAAGATTTGTTCGCTCTTCCCGAAAACACGACCGGGCAAATCATTTACGGCGAACTGATCGCCACACCACGCCCGTCGAGGCGCCATGCGCTGGCTGCAACGGTTTTGGGCAGCAGGGTGACCAGTTCATATTATCTGGGCGGCGGGAGCGGCCCCGGCGGATGGATCATCCTCATGGAACCCGAGATCCGACTGGGCGACAATTTTGTTGTGCCGGACCTGTCGGGGTGGAAAAGAGAACGCTTTCCCCCTGATGAGGAAGAGAATTGGATTTCGGTTCCACCCGACTGGGTGTGCGACGTCCTCTCACCGAACACGCATCGGGTTGACAAGATTCAAAAAATGCCCCTCTACGCCCGGCACGGCGTGCGCCACCTGGTGGCTGGTTGATCCCGGCGCGAAGACTCTGGACGCATTCCGGCTGGAATCCGGTCGCTGGGTCGTCTTGGGAACCTTTGCCGAGGCCGATATAGTGAGGGCGGAACCCTTCGAAGAGTTGGAGATCGATCTGGAACACCTGTGGCTGGGGTAGTACGGCTCCAAAATTATGAGTGTCCTGTTCGACACTCGTCATGCCGGCAGTGTCAAAGCGGCATCCAGTTGTTTTCTGTGGATTCCGTCTAAAAGACTGCCGGAATGACGACTCGAGCGCTGGATACTCCAGTACGCTCGGGCGGGAATGATCGCTCAGATCGGATGGCTCCCTGGCTCCAGCCCGGGAGCCGGCAAGCGGTTTAAGACTTGCGTCCGGCTTTACTCGTGTGTTGAGCAGTATTGAGCCCCATCCTTCAGGTGCGCCGATTGGGTGCCGGCACATGGAAGAGAAACCTTTCAGCTTTCGACGCATCCACCCCAACCTGCGCATGGGGACCGCCAGCGACCGGTATGCGGGGTGGCTCGGGCAGATCTACACGGAAGCCCTCTACACGGGGCGCATCCAGAGCCGGACTCGAAAACTGGGAGACCGTTCCTTCACGGAGGAGGTGCTCCCGGTGGAAAGCGTCTCCGAATATTTCGAACATTTCGGCGTGCTCGAACTGGATTTCACCTTTTACCGCCCTCTCCGTGACGCCGCAGGAAAACCCACCCACACGGAAAGCCTCCTCACGCAGTACAGGAGCCACCTGCGGGAAGACGACCGCCTGATCCTCAAGGCCCCGCAGAGTATTTTTGCGCAGAAGCTGAGGACGCGCAGCGGGTCCTTCGGGGACAATCCAGGTTATCTCGACCCCGAAGCGTTTGTGCGGGGATTCTGGGAGCCGGCGACGCTCATTTTGGGTTCCCATCTGCGCGGTGTCGTCTTCGAGCAGGAATACCAGCGGGCCGGCGGACGAATGCCGCCGGAAGCGCTTGCAGAAAGACTCGACCGGTTCTTCGATTCGATCCCGAAAGACCCGAGGTACCACGTGGAGCTGCGCACCGACGCCTACCTGTCGCCGCCGGTCCTGGAGGCACTGGAAAAGCACGGCGTGGGCCAGGTGCTCTCCCATTGGACCTGGCTGCCTCCCCTGCGCAAACAATTCGAGAAAGGGGGAGCGAAGGTGCTCAATGGAGCCCGCCGGCTGGTGGTCCGGCTCATGACCCCCAGCAATGTGCGCTACGAAGACGCCTACGCCATGGCCCATCCCTTCGACAGGCTGGTGGAAAACATGGTGAACCCCGCCATGATCTCCGACTCGGCCTGGCTCGTGAGGCAGGCCGTGGAGCAAAACTTTGAAATCGACCTCATCATCAACAATCGCGCGGGGGGAAACGCGCCCCTGCTGGCCCGCATGATCAAGGAAGCCTGCCGGGAGTTCCTTTGAGGGAGGTTGGTTCGCGGGTCTGAAGTCCTGCCTGGCCCCTGAGCCGGAAGGGCGGGGCAAAGTTTCGGATCTGAACAATTAATTAGGGTCATCTAACTTTTTTGTTGACTCCCCAATCTCTCCCCGGTTATTTCCCTCCTCACGGCGACTCCGGTACACTCCCACCACGGGAAACATCGCTCGTCGCCACACCCCTGATCCAGTCCCACCACCTGTCGGGACAAACGGAAACCACATCATCCGGAGGTTACCAAACATGTTGCCATGGAAACGGACCTATCGACTCTTCTTTGCCACAGTGGCGCTCTTGGGAGCAAACACCTGGGCTCTCGCCGACACCGTCTCCCTGGAAGAGCTCAAATCACGGAGCCCTGTGTCGGAGGCCGCAGTCCTGCCTCACGCTTTGGCGGAAAACCGAACGGAGGCGCAAGACCCCAGGCTTGTCAGCCAGGACTACGCCCTAGCGGTCCTCGCTCTCTCCTGGGTCGCCAAGAATGTCCCCAAAGAGGATTCCGCCATGAAAGCGACATCCTCCCAGCGGCTGTCACGGCTCATCCAGGACACGAAGCGCCTCTTCATCGAAAACGACGGCGCGGTAACGGCCCAACACACCTATGGACCCGCCGGTCCACCGCCTTTCTACAAGCCTGAAAGCCGGCCCGATCTTCGATCCCAGGCTCTCATGGCCTACGCCATGGCCTATCCACACCATTCCTGGGACAAATACGACCCGACTCAATTCCCCGAAACCCTTTTCAGAGACACCGCGCGCCTTTCGATCCAAACCGCACGGTTCGCTTTCGTGAACTTTGCAGACCACGAGGCCGGAGGGTTCTTCAGAGATTCGGACAAGAAAGGGAAGCACCTCTCCGACCAGGCTTTGGGTCTCCTTGCCATTCAGCCCCTGGCGTGGCTCTTCGAAAAGCACGGCCAGGACGGCCATGCGGCCAAAGGGGGAATGACCCGGGATGAACTCACTGCCTTTGCGGTCAAGACCGATGATTTTCTGAAGAGTCTGTGGTCCGAGGCATACGGCATCTATGGGGCACAGGCTGAAGCGAAGGGCGGGCCAAACGGATTCGAACACGTCACATACGATCTTCCCACCCTCGGATACCTGCTGTGGGGACACGGGGTGCTCCACGGGCTGCTCAAGGAATCACATGCCGAAAGGGCTGAAGCCATTGCGCAGCGTGGCAGGCAGCTTTTCAGCATGTTGATTGTGGAAGGGAAGACGTATCGAAAAGAAGTGGGAATACCGGCGCAAATTCACATCGTTAAAGGATCGGTGCTGGAGCCGGAAGGCAACGCATCGGTCCAAAACGGCGCCCTCTTTGAGTTTGCCCACGCCCTCTACCAGTTCGATCGCACGATCAAGGGAACCAATGCCTCTCAAGTGGTCAACGATCTGGTGGTGCTCGGCGCCAAATCCCTGCAGTCGGACGGTGTCCTCACACACGGACACACTTTTTCCGATGTGAAGGAGCAGACGATCAAACTCACGCCTGCCGATGCAGCGGCTTACATCACGGCAGCGGAGAGGGCCGTGGACAAGATCCCGGCAGAGCACCAGCCTGCGGTTCGGGAGGCCATCCAAGGAAACAGCCGGTTCCTGGCCACCTTGATGGAAGGCCGGCAGCCTCAGTGAGAATGTCCCGCTGAGAAGACTTCGTCGTTTTGCAGGGGGTCGGCGGGCATGCGGCCTTCGCCCGCGCCGCGCCGGCCGACGGGGAAGGCCGCTGCCTTTGCGCGGCGGAGCGTCAACTTTGCAGCAAGGGTTTCAACATGTAGATCAAGTCGCTCTCCCGCGATGGATAGGGGCTCATGATGCTCTGCCTGTGGAGCTCGTCCACCGTGATGTCGTTGATCATGGCCAGCTTGAGCACATGGATGAGGCCCGAAGCGTTGTCCGAGAGGATATGCGCGCCGAGGAGCTTTCCATCCTCGCCCGCGAGGAGCTTGTAGGCGGCATGTTTCATGCCGACGCGCCGGTAGGTGGGCCACTGAACCTTTGCAGCATAACTCTTCCGATACGGGATGCCTTCTTTCTGCAGACTCTTTTCAGTTCGCCCCACCATGCCGTATTGGGGGTACGTGAAGAGCATGGCCGGCACGGTCGTGTAATCGATGGCCGCGGGGCGGCCCCCTTTGAGCTCGGCCAGGATGTTGGTCGCGGCCGTGTGCCCTTCCTCGTCGGCCACCCTGGCCAGCTGAATGGTGGCGGCGCAATCGCCCACGGCAAAAATTCTTCCATTGGACGTGCGCAGGGACGCATCCACCTCGATGCCGCGGCGGGAGAAGTTTACCCCCGCAGCCTCCAGGTCCAGCCCATCCAGATCCGGCACTCTGCCGGCGCCGTGCACCACCAGGTCGGCCTCGAAATTCTGCCCGGAAGCGGTCACGATCCGGAAACCGGAGGGCTTCTTTTCTATGGTACGGATCTGGACCCCCGAGAGGATCTCCATGCCCTCCTCCCTGGAAGCTTCCACCAGGAGCTGCACCATCTCTTCATCGAAGGGACCGAGGGGTCGTTCGGCGGCTTCCAGGATGTGGATTTTTATATCGGCGGGGCCAAGCCGCGCCGCGAAGTGGGCGAACTCGAAGGAAATGAAACCTCCTCCCACGAAGATCACCCGCTGCGGCAGGGCTTCCAGGTCGAGGAAATCGTCGCTGGTGATCAGGTGTTCTACCCCTTCAAAAGGGAGCGGCATGGGTTTGGCCCCTGCGGCCACAATGAAAAATCCGGCCTTCAAGGTCAAATTGCCCACCTGCAGGGTGTCCGGACCTGAAAACCGCGCCTGCCCGGGAAGGAACGTGATGTCCGCCTTTTGAAATCCCTCCACGGTCCTGGAGGGGACGCGGGAGGTGAATTCGTTCTTTTCGCGCAGGATGTCGGCCCAGAGAGCCTGCGGGCTCGCGACGATTCCTTTTCCCTCCAGGTGGCGGCACCGGGCAACGGTTTCCGTGACCTCGTAAAACCATTTCTTGGGTTGGCAGCCGTAGAGGGCGCAGGTTCCTCCCGGACGATCGCTCCGTTCCACCACGGCGACCCGGAGCCCTCCCTCTTTTAGGTCATAGGCGGCCGTCTGCCCCGCCGTTCCCGATCCGATGATGACCACGTCGAATTCTGTCATGAATGTCTCCCGAAGGTGCGGCCTCAGGATGAGGCGATGAAAATTGGGTTTACAGGCCCATCAATCCCGAGAATGCCAGCGGTCCATGTGAGCCGCATGGGTTCGGAGGTAGGCTCCCGGCTTGTAGAAACGGTCGTAGAAATCCGTGTCGAGATGATGGGCCTGCAGATAGGTGATGAGGAACATGGACGGGACCGTTCCGGGAAACTTGCCGAACGTGTCGTAAAGATACTGAGCCTGAAGGGCGACACAGTCGCGAAACCATTCCTCATGCACCTGGGCCGCGGCGCGCACCTTGGAACTTTCCTTCCACGGGCCGGGTGTGTCCGCATGAAAAGGGCCGCCCGGCCCGAATTTGCGCTCACACACACCTTCCACCGCGGCACGCATGTCGGCGTAATGGGGTGGGCAGTAGCCTTCCATGACCCCTTCCAGGCCTGTCGGGTTCGGATAG
Source organism: uncultured Syntrophobacteraceae bacterium (assembly GCA_964654275.1). Classification (GTDB taxonomy): domain Bacteria; phylum Desulfobacterota; class Syntrophobacteria; order Syntrophobacterales; family Syntrophobacteraceae; genus SLCH01. The sequence goes on along the minus strand of CAZZHS010000004.1, from coordinate 113,406 downwards.
GGCCATCGTTCATCCGTGTCGAAGCGGAATCCCAGCCCGGGGACTTCAGGATTGCCGCTGGCTCCGAGCATGGCGAAGGGATCGATCCCGTTGAACATCCAGCCGCCGAGGCCCATGGCCTGAAGCATGAGAGCCCCGGCATAGCAGCTCGTCGAGAGTTCGGCGGTGAGTTCCGACAGCGACCACTGTTCGACGAAAGTGAGGGGCCAGACATTGTCCACGTCGACCCATCGTTTGAACCGTTCGATCCCCGGAATGGGCCTCCTGTGGATGTCGTCGTGAAGCACCAGTCCGTTCTGCAGCATGTAGCAGATATTGAGGAGCATGTGCTGGGCCAGGTCGCCGACGGGAATCACCAGGAAAGTTCCGGGACGGTTGACCACCCAGGTGTTGTGGGGTTCCGTGTAGGGGACTTCGGGAGGCAGCCGCAGCCGCCCCTCCTGGATCTTTCGTGTACGGCTCCGAAGTGAGTCGAGAACGGCATCCAGGTCGAGAGAGCCGTCAGGAGCTCTGTCGGCGCACGCTGGAGCATCCCGGCCTTCGAGCACATAAACTCCCTCGTCGTCGGTGAAGAACGTGGTGCTCACTTCGAAGCCCGCGGCAGAGGGGAAGGTGCGTCCTCCGGCAGCCGCTGCGTAGTTGGAAAGCTGAGGGGCATAGCGTTCTGCGCGGTAGATCAGGTAGTTCCAGCCGGTGTTGCCGCCGCAGGCGCCCACGACGAGCCACTTTTCCAGGTCCGAAAGCGGGACGGGCTCGTGCCGGGACTTGTAGGCAAAAACGCCGTCAGCGATCTCGGCACCTCGGAAAAATCGCCGCGAACGGCGGCCGAGCAGGGCTTCCACAAGCCCGAAGGACAGCATGTCTTGAAAACCCGGGGGAATCTTTGTTGTTTCCATGAGACCACCTCCTCTTCAAATCAAAGCCCTGGTACACCCGGGCGCAAGTCCTTGACCGTTTCCTGGTTCCCAGGCTGGAGCCTGGGAACCAGGAAAATATGTCACCACACCGTCATTCCGGCTTGAAGACTGCCGGAGTGACGGGAGAGCCTCATGGGTCGATGGTCCACTATTGAGTCGTTAACAGTAATGCGGCCTTTGTCCCCCCGCTGGTCATACGGGCACGAAAGGCGGATGTTTTCGCAATGGTTTCGAAATATTTTCGCAGGATCGGGTGTGAACGGAAAAGCAACAAGACATCGAGACGTTAAGGCTGAGTCCGCGTGTCTTCAATGGAGCTTCAGTCGAGCCAGAGAAGACCGAGGTCCAGTTCGATCTCTCCGAACGGCTCCGCACGCACCTTGGCCGACCCCGCAAACACTCCAAGGACGAGCCATTTTCCGGATTCCAGCTGAAAAACTTCCAGAGTCTTCAGATTCGGATCGACGAGCCAGGCGTGGGACACACGGTGCTGCGCATAGAGGGGCATTTTCACCGCGCGGTCGACCCGGGCGGTGGTCGGAGAGAGAATCTCGCAGACCCAATCTGGTGAAACCGAAATCCAGTTGTGAGGCTCTCCCACAGGAAACCGTTCTCTCCTCCACCCGGCCATGTCGGGAACGAGAATATTCTCCCCAAACGATACCTCGGGCCCACTCAGGACGACCCACCCGCCAGGGCCTCCCCCTCGACCCAAATCATAGGGAGGACCCACTTCGTAACCCAATCGCGATGCGACCACACCATCTTTCCTGGACGGGCGCGGCGTGACGATCAATTCCCCATGGATGATTTCACCGGTCATGTTCTCAGGAAGCGAGAAAAGGTCTTCGTAGACGGCTTTCCTTTTTGCGGGCTCCGTCATTTTTGCCTCCTCATCAACGGTGGCGCAAAGAACTCTTGTCAAACGTTCACGATTTCAAAAACTTTTGTCAATCCCTGGAATCCCCTGGGCGTCCTCTCCCTGATGCCTCCCGCGGCCTGAAGGTCATCCGAATCCGACAAAAACGGGGCCGATTCCGGTTGCACGCTTTGTCGCCATCCGGTTCCACGCTGCAGGGAATCATCAAACTCCGGGCCCGGGAGGAGAGTCGGCTCGAACTGCCGCGGCGGTCAGCTTTTCAGGCTTCTTGCGCTTGTCGCGAATGTAGATGGATCGGGAACGCCCGTCACTGTGAACCCGCTCGTCCAGATCGAACAGCTTGATAGCGGCGGCAAGCTCCCCCAGCTTGCCGAACCCGTAGTTGCGGGGATCGAATTCAGGGGCCTGCTTGGCGATGTTGCTGCCCACCGCTCCCAGGTGAGCCCACCCGCTTTCGTCCGAAGCCGCTTCGACGGCGCTTCGAAGGAGGCTCACCAGTTTGGCGTCCCCCTTCAGCTCATTGGCGGTTTTTCGCTTGACGGCGGGCTCGGTGCTTTCCTGGAACCGAAGGACTTCCGTGAAAATGAACTTGTCGCAGGCCGAAACGAAGGCCTTGGGGGTCTTCTTTTCCCCGAAACCGTAGACCAGAAGCCCTTCTTCCCGGATCCGGGACGCGAGCCGCGTGAAATCACTGTCGCTCGAAACGAGGCAGAAGCCGTCAAAGCGCTTGGTGTAAAGCAAGTCCATGGCGTCGATGATCATGGCGCTGTCCGTGGCATTCTTCCCCACGGTGTAGCGAAACTGCTGCACGGGCTGAATGGAATGTTCCAGCAGCACGGACTTCCAGCCGCTCAGGCTCGGCGTGGTCCAGTCGCCGTAGATGCGTTTGACGCTGGCGATGCCGTATTTGGCCACTTCCGACAGGAGCGCTTCGGTGATGGAAGGTTGTGCGTTGTCCGCGTCGATGAGGACGGCCAGCCGGTTTTGTGATGTTTCCGTTGCGGTCATATTTCTGTTTGTTCCCTCCGAAATGTTACAAATTGAGATAGGACCTACCTGCTTCGTGCATCGCCCCCCTCCAAACAGCTCTGTCTCTCCAGGCGTTCCTCAGGCCATGCCCCCCTGCACCTCCCGGAGCACCTGCTCAGAGTTTCGGCTGCAGTGCTTTGAGCAGCGAGATGCTCAGACTCACCTGGGTGCCCTTTCTGGTGAGGGAAAAGGTCCCGCCCATGTTCCGCAGGATGCGGTAGCTGACTGCCATCCCGAGGCTTTGCCCTTCCTCGTTGAACGGCAGCAGCAGAGCATCGAGGTCCTTGACCTTCGGCCTCGAGACCTGGGTGGTGAAGACCGAATGGACGTTCTGGTCGCTTTCATAAGTGGTGATCCGAAGCGTCGTGCCGGCATCCATGACCGTGACCGCATTGCGAATCACGTTGATGATGATCTGGCAGAGAAGATCCGGGTCCACATAGGCCTTGGCCAAATCGGGAGCGAGCTCCATTTCGATCGCCACCGAATGCTGTTTCATCTCCGGAGCGAGCAGATCGGCACACTGGGTGAGCAACTCGTTGACGGAGCATTCATTGGGCTTCATTTCCACCGGTTTCAGATAATTTTCGATCCGGTTGAGAATGGTCTCCAGCCGCTGAGACTCCTGGAGAATGATATCGGCCTCCTTCGAATCTTCGAACTTCTTCTGGAGCCGCTTGGCGAAACCTCCGATGGCCATGAGCGGGTTTCGAATTTCGTGGGCGATTTCTGCGGAGATGGACCCAAGAATTTTCAGCTTCTCCTCCTGGACCAGGGCCCGCTGCGCCACCTCCAGGTCACGGGTCCTTTCTTTCACCCTCTCCTCCAGGTGATTGCGGTAGCGGAGCAGTTCCGCCTCGGTTTTCTTTCGCTCCGAAATGTCCCTCAGAATTCCCACATAGCCGATGGCCTTGCCCTGCTCGTCGTCCACCGCGGAGTACGTGACTTCGATGGGAACAATGACACCGTCTTTGCGTTTCAATTCCCATTCCGTTCTCACGCAGCGGTCCCGCTTCAGGGTGGGAAAAAACTCCGTCGCAAACGCCTGATATTTCTCGTCGGAGACATGAATGATCCGGATGGGCTCCCCGATGACTTCCTCGCGGGTGTAGCCGAACATTTCCAGGAAGGCGCGGTTGCAGGACTCGATCCGGCGCTCCCGATTCACGAAGACGATGGCATCGGAAGTGCTCTCCACCAGAGTCCGGTAGCGTTCCTCCGATTCTTTGAAAGCCTCCTCCACCTTCTTGCGTTCCGTGATGTCGCCGATAAACCCTTCCGTTGCGGTCAGCCTGTCATCGTCACCGTAGATGCCCACCCCCTGCTCGAAAACCCATTTCAAGCGATCTTCCGTGTCGTGGATGCGGTAGACAATCCGATAGACGCCCCTGTATTCGAGTGCCTGTTCGATGCTTTTCCAGACCTGCTCCCGGTCCGCCGGGTGTATGAACTGTTCGAAGTCCACCTTCCTGTTGCGGAGTTGGTCGCGGGGGCATCCGAGCAGTCGAAAGCAACCTTCGCTGATGAATTCCGTGCTCCATTCCGGATCGTTTTGAAAGCGGTACGCCATGCCGGGCAGATTCGCCAGCAGAGTGGCCAGTCTCCTGCGGCTTTCCTGCAGTGCATCTTCCGATCGCCTCATGGAGGAGATGCTTCGCCACACCAGAACGAACAGGATGACGGCGGTGACCAGGACGTAGAACCAGCCCTTGATCGTTTGCAAACGCGTCAGAGTGTGGGGGTCATGAAACAGGGCTGCGAGCAGCTGGTCGGAAAAGAGGATCCACGCGCCTCCAAGGACCGCATAGACGCCTGCGATTTTGAAGGCCACTTTCTTGCCGTCAAGGGAGGAAAGACGGTGAACCATGCTGCACCCTGTGCGGAACCGGATGGGGTTTTGAAATCACTCGGGAATTATAGATCTGAGCGCCTTCTCGAAGACGTCCAGGTCCTCCCTTGACCAGAGGCAAAACAGCACGGTCTGAAGGCTCGTTTTTTCTTCCTCCAGAAAGCGCTTCACTTCGCTCAGCATGATCTGCGCACAGCGATCCTTGGGAAATCCGAAGATGCCCGTGCTCACCGCCGGAAAGGCCACGGACTGCAGCCCTTTTTCAGAGGCCCTCAAAAGACTGTTGGTGGTGGCGTTTCGGAGTTTGCGGTCTTCATCCCCCTCCCCCATCCGGGGCCCCACGGCGTGAATCACGTAGCGGGCCTTGAGTTTTCCGCCGCCGGTGATGGCCGCTCCACCCACCTCGATGGGACCGATGCGGTTGCACTCCTCCTGGATGGTGGGACCTCCTTTGGTCCGAATGGCGCCGGCAACGCCTCCGCCGAGGACCAGCTGCGCGTTGGCCGCATTCACGATGGCATCCACATCCAGTTCCGTCAGATCTCCCTGCCTCAGCTCGATGTTTTTCCCTTTCACGGTCGCACGCATGAACGCCTCCTTTCAGGTTTCCCCTGCAGACTTCAACGGATTTCGGGTCAGCTCTTTGCTGTAGATGAAAGCCCCGTCACGTCGAATCCAGTCGGTTCCGTTGCGTTCGAGGATCCATCCGCTGGCTTTTCTGCCCCCGAAAGGACTTCGCAGATTGGTGAAGAAAAAGTCAGGATTTTCAAACACCATCCCGAAGTTTTCCTGGAGCATCGCGCGCTGTTCCGGTTTCAGGCTCCCAAACGCCGCGACCAGGAACCCGTAACGGGACCGAGCCAGTTCTTCCAGGGCCGGGCCCGGGTCCTGGAAAGACTGCAGTGCGAGGAAGGGTCCGAAAAGCTCCAGGTCCGGAATGCTTTCCATTTCCACGATGATGGGATGCACCGTCGTGCCGTCCCGCCCGCCCGCAAGGCATCGCGCTCCCTCGCAGGATGCCACCGCGTTCGTCAAAATCTGCAGCGTTCTCTCCACCCTGATGGGCCCGATGTCCGTGTCCGCATCCAGGGGGTCGCCCACCTTCAATCGTGCCGTTTCTTCCAGGATGCCCCGGCGCACCTCGTTATAATGGCTTCGGTGGATGAGAACCTTTTTCAGGGTGGTGCAGTACTGCCCTCCATTGAGAAAAGCGCGCCGCACGATGAAGCGAACCGCCGCCTGGGGGTCCGCATCCTCGAGCACGAGGGCTGCGGGCATCCCGCCGGGCCCTGCAAAAAACAGCTTGTCGAAAGCTTCATGCTGCTTTCGGTAGACCTCGCCCACCTGGGACGATCCGGAAATGAAAAGCACGCGAACCGAAGCATCCCGGACACACCGACTGCCAAAATCCCGGTTGTCCATCTTCAGGACCGCCTGCAGCCCTTTGGTTCTCTCGGTGATTTCCGCGATCAGCCTGGCGGTGCGGGGTGTCCAGGACGAAAAGCTGAACCGGAGCTCGTTGCCCGAAATGAGACTGGCTCCCCCGAGTCGCGCGAGAAAGACGACGGCGGCATCGTAGGGCAGGATGGCGGCCACGGTCCCGAAGGGGGCCCTCTCGCGAACCCAGTCCCACTCTTCCTCCATGGAACGGAGATGGTTCACGGCCATGTCCAGTTCCGTGAAGGTGACCTTTACAGGAAAGCCCGCGTCCAGAGCTCCTGCCTCCGCCAGGTCGTCCCTGCGCTTTTCGACCTGGTCGGCCAGGGAGGAGACCGCATCGAGAGCGGCATTGAAGCGATCAAGGGTCATCATGGTGTCCTCTTCGAGTGCAAAGGTCGGGAGGCGGGGCGAGGGAGGCGAAACAGGCGAATCTCGCTCTGTCATTCCGGTCGGGCAGTGCGCCCCCCTTGGTACAACTCAACACAATCAAGTGCCCCCCACGCGAATCGTCACTCCGCCATTCTTTCTTATGATTGCAATCCACGGAAAAGAACCGCATGCCGGCTTCAAAGCACCGGCACGACAAGTGTCGAAGCGGTCAAGGACTTGCGCTCGGCTGTACCGGATAAAGCACCACAACAAGATGATGCCGCACTGATCTGTCACTCCAGGCCGTTTTGGGCGGGAACTCAGAGGCTTGTCGGCATTCCTGTGTTTCCGGCAAAACCACGCGGGAATGACGGATGTGTAAAGAGTCATTTTTTGTCTGGTTCGGTAATAACAGTACACGAAATTCCTCCAAAAAGCGAAGGCTTGATGCAGAGGGCATAATTCGAAGGGATGCCTCGAAGGGTTGGTTTACAAATCGCCGCGGATTATGCTATACGAAAATCTCTCGGAAATGAAAGCATTTTAAGGTGTTTAATCAATGTCTTATAATTACCAGGATCACTTTTTCCACCGGGCCAGGAAAGAAAAATATCTCTCGCGAGCCTTCTACAAGCTGGACGAGATCCAAAAAAAGTACAAGATCTTCAGGCCCGGAGACCGAGTTCTTGACATGGGAGCGGCCCCCGGTTCCTGGATGCAGCTGGCGAGCGGCGTCGTGGGAGCTCGAGGTCTGGTGGTCGGCGTGGACCTCAAGGAGATCACACACCCCTTCCCTCCCCAGGTCCAGGTCTTTCGCAACGATGTGTTCGACCCGCAGTTCGAAGAACTGCTTCTGCGCCGGTTCGCGCCCTTTGACGTCATCGTGAGCGACATGGCGCCTTCGACCTCGGGCATCAAAGCCGCGGACAGCGCCCGGTCGGAACTGCTCTTCGAACAGGCCCTTCGGCTGGTGCAAAAGCTTCTGAAAGCCCAGGGACATTTCCTGGCCAAGATCTTTCAGGGTTCGGAGTTTCATTCCCTGCTGCAGGAGGTGAAACGGCAATTCGAGTGGGTCAAAGTGGTGAAACCCGATGCGTCCAAAAAACAAAGCAAGGAGATCTACATTCTGGCCATGCGCTTCAAAAAACCTCCGCCTCTCCCAAACCCCGAGAATCAACCGCAAGGATGAAAGATCCGCTCGACATGTCCTGAAAAAGCAGCCCAGCGCTCGCGCTGCCGCATCTTTTCCGCCATGACGGGCGCCGGATCATAACCGCAATGATGTGACGAGGAGTCAGGATTTATGTCAGGACATTCCAAATGGAGCACCATCCGCCACAAGAAAGGCGCTGCAGACGCCAAGCGCGGCAAGATCTTCACCAAGCTCATCAAGGAAATCATGGTGGCGGCTCGGATGGGAGGCGCAGACCCCAACGCCAACCCCCGGCTGCGTGCCGCCATTCTCGCGGCGAAAGCGGAAAACATGCCCAAGGACAATATCGAGCGCGCTATCAAGAAGGGTGCCGGGGATCTGGAAGGGGAAAGCTACGAGGAATTCAGCTACGAGGGATACGGACCGGGCGGAGTGGCCATCCTGGTGGACATCATGACGGACAACCGAAACCGGGCGGCGAGCGAGGTGCGCCACATCTTCAGCAAGAACGGCGGCAACATGGGAGAAGCGGGCTGCGTGGCCTGGATGTTCAGCAAGAAAGGCAGTATTGTCTTCAACAGGGACGCGGTGGACGAGGAAGAGTTGATGGAGGTGGCCCTGGAGGCGGGAGCCGAAGATGTCAAAGAAGAGGAAGATCAGTTCGAAGTGACGACCTCCCTGGAGGACTTCATCAAAGTGAAAAACGCCTTCGACGAGAAGGGGATGAAATACGAACTGGCGGAGATCACCATGGTGCCCCAGACCACCGTGCCCATCGAGGACGAAAAGACCGCTCAGCAGCTGCTCAAGCTCATGAACGCCCTGGACGATGCCGATGACGTGCAGAACGCCTACGCCAATTTCGACATCCCCGACGAGATCCTGAATTCAATCTCGTGATGGACAACGGCACAGGCAGATATGCTCCAGGAGCCATGATACGGGCCATAGGAATCGATCCCGGCTCGCGGTTCACGGGCTACGGCATTGTGGAGGGCAACGGCAGTCGGCTGCGCTACATCACCAGCGGCACCATTCGGCTGTCGGCCGGAACCGCCTTCCCCGAGCGCCTCAAGACCATCTACGAGGAGCTCACCGCCGTCATCGAGGAAAATGCGCCTGTTTCCATGGCCGTGGAAGACGTCTTTTTTGCCAAAAATGTCAAGAGCGCCCTGCGGCTGGGGCAGGCACGCGGGGCTGCCATTCTCGCGGGCGTGAACAGGGGGCTGCCCGTCCACGAGTATTCGGCGCTACAGATCAAACAGGCGGTGGTGGGTTACGGCAAAGCGGGAAAAGATCAGGTGACCCAAATGATCCGGCACCTTTTCGGGCTGCGTGCGGCCCCCGAAGCCAACGCCGCCGATGCCCTGGCCGTGGCGGTCTGCCACCTCAACACCCAGTCCGTCAAAACACTCTGGAATTGCCGGGAACGGTCATGATCGGTCATCTCGAAGGCAAACTGCGCCGGAAGGCTCCCGATGGGCTTGTGGTGGATGTGCAGGGCGTGGGCTACCTGGTCCAGGTTCCATTGAGCACGTTTTACAGCCTGCCGGATCCCGGTCAGGCGGTCTCCCTGCACATCCACACCCATGTGCGGGAGGACGCCATCCAGCTGTTCGGCTTCGGCACTCCCTCGGAAAAAGAAATGTTCCTGCACCTGGTCACCATCAACGGGGTCGGCCCCCGACTGGCGGTGAACATTCTTTCAGGGATCAGCGCCGATGATTTGCGCCAGGTGATCTTCCTGCAGGACAAGAAACGCCTTCAAAACCTGCCGGGGGTCGGGAAAAAGATCGCGGAACGGCTGCTTCTGGAGCTCAAGGACAAGCTGAAGATCAAGACGGGGGAAAAGGAGCCCCCAGCGGTTTTCGCTCCCGGATCGAGTGCTTTCGCCGACGCCTTTTCGGCCCTCATGAACCTTGGCTACAAGCCCCAGGAAGCCGACCGTGCGCTGAAGAAGGTTCAGGGACAGCTGGGTGAAGACCTCCCGCTGGAAAGACTCCTGAGAGAGGCGCTGCGGCTTCTCTCATGACAAAGCTTTCCTGGAAGGAGCCTCCCGCGCACCGCCCCCACCCGGCGCCTCTTGATATCTCCGCATAGATATTGAATAATGAGCCATTCCGTGCAGACCTCGACCCGTCCGTGTTCCAAACGGGTTGTCGTTGTTGAACGCGTGGCCGCGGCTGGAACCCGAATTCTGAAAAGCGCTTCCGGATGGCCGCTCGACACTGGGAAGAGGACCTGCTTTTGTGGACACCTCCTGCTTTGGAACCGCACTCAGGCCGCACGCACAATGATTCCCGACCGGACGGTCCGCACAATGCGGTGCAGCGGCAGGAGCGGAGCCTCTTTCAAAGCATTGTCTGGATACAGGAGCACCGGGTGGAAAAAACGGCGGACCGTATGGTGGAGCCCAGCTCGAGAGACGAAGATCTTCCCCTCGATGGAACCCTTCGACCCAGGCGGCTGGATGAATACATCGGCCAGGAAAAGGTGAAGGAGAACCTCAGGGTGTTCATCGAGGCCGCCCGATTGCGCTCGCAGCCCCTCGATCACGTGCTGTTCCACGGCCATCCGGGCCTGGGAAAGACCTCCCTCGCCTCGGTCATCAGCAACGAACTGAACAGCAACCTGCGGAGCACCTCGGGGCCCGTCATCGAACGGGCGGGGGACCTCGCGGCCATTCTCACCAACCTCAATGCGGGCGATGTGCTCTTCATCGATGAAATCCACCGCCTGAACCATGTGATCGAAGAGATCCTCTACCCGGCGATGGAAGATTTTCAGCTCGACATCATCATCGGTCAGGGGCCTTCCGCCAGGACGATCAAGCTGGACCTGCCGCCTTTCACGCTCATCGGAGCCACCACCCGGGCGGGGCTGCTCTCCCCTCCCCTGCGGGACCGTTTCGGCGTCATGCTGCGGCTGGAATTCTACAAGGTTCACGAACTGCAGCAAATCCTCCTCAGGTCGGCTCAGATCCTCAACATCCCCATCGATGACGACGGGGCCATGGAGATCGCCAGGAGATCGCGGGGGACCCCCCGGATCGCCAACCGTCTTCTGAAAAGAGTCCGCGATTATGCAGAGGTCCGCGCAGATGGGCGGATCACGCGGCCCGTGGCGGACCTGGCGCTGCAGATGCTCGATGTGGATGAGAAGGGGTTCGACCGCATGGACCGGAGGATTCTTGCCACGATCATCGAGAAATACGACGGGGGGCCCGTGGGCATTGAAACACTGGCAGCGGCGGTTTCCGAGGAAAAGGACACTCTCGAAGACGTCTACGAACCCTACCTGATTCAGGAAGGCTACCTCAGCAAAACGCCCCGCGGACGGCTGGCCACGCGCCTTGCCTATGAACATCTGGGCATCGCCCGACCGTCGGGCGGCCAGCTGCGCCTGTTTTGATCAACGGGCAAAGTTCGCCAGGACATCCGCGTAGAGTTGTGCGGCCTGCACGACCTGACTGAAAGCGACGCATTCTCCCCGGGCATGGGCCTTTTCCAGCTGGCCCGGCCCCAGCAGGATGGGTTTGACGCCGGCGGCCCAGAACACGTTGGCATCGGAGTGGCTGCGAAAAGTGTCGGTGGTCCAGTCCATGCCGCGAGCGAGGTAGACGTTTTTCAGGGTCTCCACCATCAGGCCTTTTTCCGGCAATTCATAGCCCGAATGGATCATGTTGAAACGCAGTCGGCCGCTGAGCGAGCTGAAGCTGCGGCTGTTCTCTTCCTGAAATAAATCCTCGATTTCCGAAACAATATCCCCCAGGGGCGATGAGGGAGGCAGGTGGAGGTCCAGCCAGGCCTCGCACTCTTCGGGTACGGCAAACCCGGCCCTCGAACTGAAAAGATCCCGGATGTTGAATACACTCCCCTCTCTACAGGACTCAAAATAGTCCGAATACCTCAGCAGAAGGCGGAGCATGGCCTGGATGGGATTTTCAGCGCTGTTGGCCAGTGAGGCGTGCCTGCGCTCTCCCGCCATGGTCAGATGAATCTCCACGTAGCCGAAATGTGCCAGGCAGGGTTTCAGATCCGTGGGCTCCCCGATGATCGCCCGGGGGAAATGCACGTCCCGGATGAGCCGCTGAGCTCCGTCTCCCTCCTCTTCTTCGCCCACCACCAGCGCCAGAGCCACCGGGAGGTTTTTGCGGCCCGATTCCCAGAGGGAGAGGAAGGCCTCGACCATGGCGGCGCAACCGGCCTTCATGTCCGCGGAACCGAGACCGACAACCAGGTCGCCTTCCTCCCGGTAGCCGTAATGGGCGAGGTCCTGCGCCTGGACGGTGTCCACATGGCCGATCATGGCGAGTTCTATGTTTTTGTCGACGGGTGTGACCAGCAGGTTGCACCGGTGTTCGTCGACCGCCTGGCTCCGACAGGGGATGCCGTGCTGCCGCAGAATGTCATGAATGCACGCGACAACCTCCTCTTCCTTTCCCGCGGGACTGTAGATGTCGATGAGCCGCCTGAGAATCTCCCTGAGGCGCTCTGGGTTGATGCCCGGTGCCGTTTCAGTCATCGTCCTCCACCTTGTAGTGGGAAGACGGCCTGAGTTCTCCCCTGCGCCCTCGAAATTGTTTGAGCTGAGGGTCAAGATTCAGCGACAGGTAGATGTGCTGCTGCGGGTGGCCGAACCCCATTTTGCGAAAGAAGTGGAGAGCAGGCAGATTGTCCGCCTCGGAATCCACCAGGAGCATGCGTGCCCCGTCCTCGAGCATCAGGTCCCGAAACCGGTTGAAGAGTTTGGTGGCGACGCCGAACCCGTGGTAGTCGGGATCGATGCCGAGCCAGATGAGGTACCCATATTTCCAGGCGGAATGGGATTTGGTGACGGTGGTGCCCAAGGCAAACCCAATGATCTGTTCGTCCTCGGACTCGGCCACCAGGCAGAACTCCGAATCGGTCTGGAAAAGCGACACCACCTCGTATTCGTCCCACGTACGATAAAGATTGGGAACCTCCCGGGCCGTGAACAGCTTCTCTCCAAGGTGGAATACCGCAGCGAGGTCGTCGATCTCCATCTGCCTCAGGAAGACGGGCAGCTTCTTTTTCTTTTTGATCTCAGGATTTTCCGACAGGTTCATTTGCTTCGATTCTTTCGGCCTTTCTTGCGATGCGGTTCTTCTCCTGCGGGTGACTCAGTGTGCGGCGACGGCATCCCGGAAAGATTCCTGAGAACCGGCGTTTCCCGAAGACGCATCTTTCGTTTGAAATCTCCGTATTTACCGAAACGGCTTGTGCCTCCCATGATGTTCCTCCCCGAAGCCTTGCGCTCCTGATCCGGCAATGCCATGCGATCCATTTGGGGAACTATACCTCACAATTCGAGGACACGCCACGCAATTGGATGAGGAAGCCCGATCAAAACCGATGCCGGCCTGGGGGGAGCCCGCGCAGGCAACCGCAGAGTTTCCGCTGGTCATTTCCAGCTGCCGGCACTCAAAGAGGATCAATCGTTGAGCCACCCGGTCGCGAACGCCCGGCTCGAGCAGTGATCGGGGCGATCCCTGGGGAAGTCGGCAGCGTCCCCCGGTTCCTTGCAATGCGAGCGGGGCCGGCACCGTGCGGCCAGGAAAAGTTTATTCTGCCGACGGGCAGGCGAACGATTCAATTCATGTTCACAGAGCGAGAATTGTGCTAAGGTCGTTGAAACTTCCGGTGCCCGTTGCCCGACTGCAGCACCGGCGTCCGTCGACTCCCCGCTCACGCGGCGTCCAGGCAGATCCGGCCCATCCCGCAAGGTGAGAGGTCCCATGGAAAGACACCACGCCTCTGAAATACTGAAAAAATTGGAATCGGGCTACCACATGCGCCCCCTCTCTCCCATTGCCGTCCAGCTGGTGGAAATGGCATCGGATGAAAACTCAACCATCAAACAGCTGACCACCCTGATCGAAAAGGAACCCTCGCTGGCCGTGCGCGTCCTCCATCTCGCCAACAGCGTGGCCTTTGGTCTGGGAGGGCAGGTGAAAACACTCACGCAGGCCGTGGTGCGCCTGGGAGTTCATCGCATCAAAATGATGGCCCTTTCCATTTCGCTCCGCGACGCATTTCCCATGGGGAGCGTAGGGACCCTCGATTACGAGGCTTTCTGGAAAATGTCCCTCTACCGGGGCCTCATGGCCTGGGGACTGGCCGAGCAGTCTCGCATGTGTCACCCGGAAGAGGCCTTTCTGGCTGCCCTGACTCAGGAAATCGGGCTTCCCGTCTTTTTTGACCTTTTCATCAAGGGAAAACAGGAAGATTTCGACCTGAGCCTCGAGCCCCTCGATGATCTGCTGCAGCGGGAACGGGACCTGGTGGGTCTGGACCACCGACAGGTCGGCAAGGCGGCTCTCAAATTCTGGAAATTTCCCGAAATCATCATTGCCTGCCAGCCCATTTACAGCGAAACGGCCCGCAAAGCCGATACCTCCATTCTCTGTCAGATCTGCGAAATGGCCCGCCTTTTTTCCAGGATGCTCCTGGACCCCCTCGCCGATTTTGCAAGTTTTTTCATCTGCACGGAAAAGACGCTCAAGCTGAATCAGGGAATCGTCCAGGACCTTTTCCTCAACACCTTTTCCGAGGTTCAGGAGACAGCCGAGGCACTCCGCCTGGAGGTCAACCGGGAGCGGGACCTCATGGAGATCATGGAACGAGCCAATCGTGCTCTCATCAGGATTTCGGAAAAGATGGCGCGCCAATCCCACGAGCCCCAGGCTCGCAAGCCGCTTCCCTCCTTCGAAACGGTCTCGGCCGCCGAAGAATCCACTGCGTACACCCTCCAGGCCATAGCCCACGAGATCAGGAACCCTCTCACGGCGGTGGGCGGTTTTGCCAGAAGGCTGGCCCAGTCGGTTGAAAGCGACTCAAAAGTCGCCCGCTACGCGAGCGTGATCCTGGAAGAGGCCAAAAGGCTGGAGACCATCCTGGCCCAGATGAAATGATGTCTTCCGGCAGCCCGGCGCCGTTCGACCTTTGAGACGGATTCGGGCGAAGCCCTGTCATTCCGCCGAGGGAAGCTTGACCCGGTAGACGTCCAGGTCCCTGCCCATTCGGGCGCGATCGAACCGGCTTTTGGCCTCGTGTTCAAGCCGGGCAAGATCCTCCTCGTTATACCGGGGGCTCACGTGCACCAGAACGGCCTCCCCCACCGAGGCACGACGCGCGATGCGGGCGGCATCCCACACGGTCATGTGCCCCTTCTCGCGGGCATGCTCCCCGTCGTCACGCAAAAACATCCCTTCCAGAAACGCCAGATCCGCATCCCGGCAGAGCGTGTACACATTCTTGGCGGGCTGCGTGTCCACCACGTAGGCAATGCACCGCCCCCGGCGAGCAGGCCCCAGAACCTGTTCGGGCAGGATATTCCGCCCTCCGGGCAGAGAAACCGTCTCTCCCCGCTGCAGTCGTCCCCACAACGGGCCTTCGGGAACGCCCAGTTCTCTCGCCCGTTGTGCATGGAATTTCCCCGGCCGATCTTTTTCCTCCAGCCGAAACCCAAGGCAGAAACGTGTGTGCTTCACAGGGTACCACAGAAGTCGCAGCTCCTCGTCCTCATACGCCACGGCCCCGTGCGCCTCGCTCCATTCCACGAAACGTACCGGGTAGTTCATGTGAAAATCCAGCAGTCGCCTCACGGTGCACACAAACTCTTCAAGGCCCGGGGGGCCGAGGATGGTGAGAGGATCGGGATTTTCCAGCTGGGCGCGCAGCATCATGAGACCGGGGATGCCGAGGCAATGGTCCGCATGGAGATGGGTCACAGCGATGATCTGCAGGGCGCGATAGCCCAGCTTCGCCTTCTTCCATCCCAGCTGAACGCCCTCGCCCGCATCGAACAGGAGGATACGTCCATTGCAACGAACCGCCAGCGATGTCAGCAACCGGTGGGGCATGGGCATCATGCCGCCGCTTCCGAGCAGGGTGCATTCCATGGTGTGTTCTGTTTCCTCCGGCTCAGGTGGCTTGAGGGGAAGAGCGGGGCGAAAGTCCGGGAATGCCGGAGACCTCCGCATCCCCGCGAATCAATGGCGGAGAAGGTTCCCACTCGGCGCGGATGCGGGGCAGGCTGCCGGGATAGTTCTTCTGAATGTGCCCGATGAGCTTCTCCCTGATTTCACAACGCAGGTCCCAGGCGCTGGAAGAATCCGCGGCGCTCATCAGACACCGCAGCTCCATGGTCCGCTCCCGGCTGTCGGTGACCGCAAGGCCCCAGACCTTGCCGTCCCAGTGAGGGGATTCCTGCAGAAGGCTGTGGAGCTTCTGACGAATGCGGTCCACATCCACCGTGTAGTCCACGTAGAGGAACACCGTTCCCAGAATTTCGGCGGAAGTTCGCGTCCAGTTCTGGAACGGCTTCTCCGTGAAATAGGTGAGCGGAACAATGAGACGTCTCAAATCCCAGATCCTCACGACGACGTAGGTGGTGGTGATCTCCTCGACCCGGCCCCACTCGCCTTCGATGATGACCACATCGTCCAGGGTGATGGGCTGCGTGACGGCAATCTGCAGCCCCACGAGCAGATTGGCGATGGACCGCTGCGCCGCGAGCCCCACCACGATGCCCAGCACACCGGCGGAGGCCAGGAGGCTCGTGCCCAGCTGCCGCACCTTGTCGAAGAGCATGAGCATGGAGGCGAGTCCGAGCAGGAGCACCAGGATGACGAGAAAGCGCCTCAGAAACCTCAGCTGCGTGTGGATCCTGCGAGCCTGCCGATTGTCTGCCACATCCACGCGGTAGAAGCTCAGGAGGAAGTTCTCCATCACGCGGGCGGCTTCCATGAGCAGCCAGGTGATCGAGGCCACCAGGCCGAGGGCGAAAAGGTCTTTGAGCAGGGGCAGAAAGCTGTCGGGAACCACAAACAGAGAGAGAAGAATCCGGGAGAGAAGGAGCAGGAGGATGAGCTGGAGCGGCCCACGATTGCTTTGGGACAGGGCGGTCGCAAGGCTGCGCACGACGCTGTTCCCCGAGGAAGCCCAGCTCATGAAGAAACGGTCCGCAAGCCGGAGGGAGCGGATTCCGAACCAGAACAGTGCGATGCTGCCTCCCGCGTCAGCCAGGAGGCGGGCTCCAGCGTGCACCGGATTGGAACCGTCTTCCAGCACAAAATGCTCAAAAAGCGGCGTCAAGGCACCATACATTCCGTAGACCCAGATGAGAAGGGAGAGCGGCTTTCCCATCCCGCGCAGAAAGATCTGGAGCCAGGCGCGTGGGGACTCGCGCTCTCCTTCCCGTTTCAAGCTGCGGTTCAGGACCATCCTGAAAGTCCGCTCGCCCATGAGCAGTAAAAAAAGGAGGGAGGCGCTCAGAAGGAGTTTCAGCCAGGTGATTCCCAGGACGACCGGGGCTTCCACCCACGGGCCGAGGTAACCGGAAACGTGCCGGCCGAGTTCGTCCACCAGTGCGCTCATTCTTTCACCGACCCTGTCGAGGCTTTCAGTGGCTCCGGAGGGCACTCCGCGGTCCCCCTCCAAGGGGAACCACTGTTCGATACCTCCGGCATTCGCCCCGGCCTCGTCGTTTGCCCGGACCGGTGACTGCTGACCTGATTGCACGGTGTCTTTCATTTCGGCCCGAATTTCCTCGAAACCGAACATGCAGAGGAATGTTGCCACGATGATCACATGAAAACGTTTGGAATACACGGGTTTCTCCCAGGATTAATCAAAACCGGCGATCCATTCATCTCTTGAGTCTTTCGGGTGTCTGGTTTTAAATGGGGGTGTTCAGGATTTCGAAAAGAAAGATAGATGGAAATGGATCGCAGAATGACCTAGGGTAGGCGTATGTTCTGAGCACCTTGTTTGGAAGACTCGCTTCTCAGACTCGTGAACCTGTCAGGAATATGGTGGCAAAAGGACTCCACGCCCATTTTCTTTGAACCGCGGTCCAGCCTGCGTGAATCCTCAGCCCGCAGAAAAAGGGGATGCATTGATCCACATCGTTTTCAACCATTGGCGCAGAATCGTTGTTCTCGCGCTCGTTGCCGCCCTGTTCTGCCCACCACACCTCTTCGCCGAAACGGAAACAGGCGAGGAAGGGGGGATCGCCTACGAAGTCGATTTCGAGGGCATCGTCGATGACGACCTGGAAAAGGACCTGAGGTTTCTGTCTAACACCGTGATCCGCAAAGGTCAACCCCCGCCGACCCTGGGGCTCTTGCGCGCGAGGGTGGCGCGGGACATTCCTGAACTGGTGTTGGCACTCAGGTCGAGGGGTTACTACAGTGCGTCCATCGATGGGAAAATCCTCGAAGACACAGACCCCGTGAAAGTCATCTTCGAGGTGGATTTGGGCAATGTGTACAAAATACACACCGTCGAGATTCAGAGACCCTGGGATGACCCGGAACTTCAACGGCATATCCCCACCCCGTCCGAACTCGGCCTGACTCCCGACATGCCCGCGGACGCCCGCAAAATTCTCGATGCCGAGAATGCCCTTGCGACGAGAATGAGAACACGGGGCTACCCCTTCGCCCGTGTGGAGAACACTCGGGTGGTGGTGGATCACCGAACCGAGCAGGTTTCCGTGACGTTCCCACTGGTGCCCGGACCTGCCGCCACCTTTGGCGAGACGGAAATTCAGGGACTCACCAGCGTGGAGAAAGACTACATCAAAGGCAAAATTCCCTGGCAAAAAGGAGACCGATACAACGAGGACCTGCTCCAGGAATACCGGAAGCGCCTCACCGACACGCGACTCTTCACCCTCATTCGGACTTCCCACGGGAAAGAACTCGAGGAAGACGGCTCCCTCCCCATGACCATCGAACTCACCGAGCGCAAGCCGAGAACCATCAGAGCCGGTGTGAGCTACAGGACCGATGAAGGATTCGGCGCAGCGGCCTCCTGGGAGCATCGCAATCTCTGGAGGCGTGGAGAAAGGTTCCAAACCGGCATCGTGCTCTCAGAAATCAGCCAGGCCCTGGACGCCGCCTTTGAAAAACCGGATTTTCTCGACCCCGAGCAAACCTTGAATGCCAGCGCGAGGATCGCCCGGGATGAAACGGACGCCTTCACCAGCCAGAATTTGGAAACCGCGGTGCTGCTGAGCCGAAACCTGGGGAGAGGCCTTAAAGTGGGCGCGGGCCCAGGCTTCAGGCTCTCCAGGGTGGACGACAAAACCACCGGAATTGAGGAGTTCGCCCTCCTGTCATTTCCGGGCCATATGGACTGGGATTTCAGCAACGACCTGCTGGATCCCACGCGGGGAGGTCGGCTGAAGGTCCAGCTGATTCCCTACCTGAACACGCTCGACACCGACATCACCTTTCTCAAGAGCTACATCAGCTACAGTCACTATCTGCCTCTCCTCGAGAGCCCTTCCCTTCTGTTTGCGGGCCGGGCGGCCCTCGGCAGCATCTCGGGAACCTCCAGGGATGCCATGCCCGCCGACATCCGCTATTATGCGGGTGGGGGCGGCTCCATCCGCGGCTATCCCTTCCAGTCGGTGAGTCCTCTCGATGCGGAGGATGTGCCCATAGGCGGGCGATCCCTCATCGAATTTTCCGCCGAACTTCGCTGGAGAATCACGGAAACTCTCGGAATGGTCACTTTTCTCGATGGAGGCGGCGCCTTCGAACCCGCCTACCCCGATTTCAGCACAGCTCTGCGTTACGGCGCGGGAGCCGGTGTTCGCTACTTCACCCCCATCGGCCCTTTGAGGCTGGATGTTGGGGTGCCTTTGAACCGGCGCGATGATATCGACGCACCCGTGCAATTCTACATCAGCCTTGGACAGGCTTTTTAAGACCATGGAGCAACCATGAAGCTGCGTTGGTTCTTGTACGGTCTGGGTGGTTTGGTTCTCACCATCTGTTTGATTCTCATTGCCGGATTCGCCTTCGTGCAGACGGAATCGGGAAAGAAGCTGATCGCCAATCGGCTCTCCGGTCTTCTGAGTTCACCGCCGCATTCGACCTTCAAGCTGGAAGAACTGCAGGGGTTCCTCCCCTTCGAGATACGCCTCAAGCGCGTCGCGCTGGGCGACGCCGAGGGCGATTGGCTCGTGATGGAGGATCTCGCCCTCCAATGGTCTCCCGCCTCCCTGCTCCTGGGTACCCTTCGCGTGAAGGAACTCTCGGCATCCCGAATCGACATCGCTCGCGGGCCTGTGGGACCCGAAGAGGAAAAACCTGAGGAACCGGCCGCCCCACCCCGTATACCGGCCAACCTTCCGTCGATCGTGCTGGAAAAACTCTCCGTCCCTCAGCTGATCCTGGGAGAGCGGCTTCTGGGACACGCCGCGGTCTTTGCCATTGACGGGAGTGTCTCGCCGGGAAAAACACGGCGATCACTTTCAGCCCTTTTGAAGGTTGAACGCACGGACCCAGGCCCACAGACTGTCCTGGACCTGCTGGCAGACCTCGATGCCGGGGAATCACTGCTCGCTTTGAAGTTCAACCTGAATGAGGAGCCGGACGGCTGGATCGCCTCCGTGGCGGGTCTTCACGATGCTGGCGCCCTTCACGCCGGACTCGAGGGAGAGGGTCCCCTTGCCGACTGGAAGGGGGACCTTCGGGTGAACGCCGGGAAATATGCCTCCGTTGAGGGCGCGCTGCATCTCCAGTGGACGGACACCCTCCGCGTTGCACTCACGGGAGAAGCGGGAGCGGCTCCGGAGTTTCTGCCCCCCGAATGGGCCTCGGTTCTGGGTCCCCGGACCTCCTTCGATTTAGCCCTCCGATCCATCCCGGGCGTCTCGGTTGCACTGGAACGGACGCGAATCGTTGCGGCGGGTTTCACCACCGAGGCGCAAGGCGAATTTCTCCAGGAATCGCAGGCGGTTCAGGGCACCATCACTCTCCAGGTGCCCGCACTGCGTGTCCTGGAAGAGCTGATCGAACAGCCTCTGGATGGCAGCGTGTCTCTCAATGCCGAGATCACCGGAACCACGGCTTCGCCGGAAGCCGTGCTCTCCCTGATGGTGGACCGGCTGGTTTTTCAGGACGTGTCGGTGGGACAGCTGCAGACCGAGTTGAAAGTGTCTGAAAAACAGGCCAGGGAGGGAGAAGGTTCCGTGTTCGACCTCGCGGGAACCGGCAGCGCTCGGGACATCAGGAGGCTCTCGGGGCCCGCATTGCCGGAAAGCGCTCTCTCCTGGACACTGGCCGCCGATGTGCCCCTCAAGGGTAAGGTGGACATTCGGCAATTGGAATTGAGAAGCCGGAGGAACTCTTTGAACATCACCGGGCGCTTCAATCCGGAAACCCTGGAAAGCGCCATCCTTTCGCGGCTTGAACTCCAGGACCTGAGAGATCTGCAGGCTTTCACGGGGTGGGAACCCTCGGGTCGCGCCGGCCTTCAGCTCCAGCTCAATTCGGACCAGGGGCTCCAAAACGCCTCTGCGCGTCTGGAAGGCGAAGCCGCCGACCTGGGGGGATTCCCTGAGCAAATGGCTTCCCTGATCGGGAGGCGGGTGACCTTGAGCGGCAGCATGGACTTCAAAGACAAAGAGCTTTTGGACATTTCATCGTTCAGGCTCACCGGTGGGGGCTTCACGCTGGATGCCGGCGGCCGTTTCCATGTCACCGACCGGTCGCTGCAGGGGAACCTCGATCTGAACCTTCCCGACCTGCAGGCTCTTTCCGCTGCGGTGGGGAAACCACTTGCGGGAAGTGCCACCCTCAAGGGGCAGGCCGGCGGCCGCCTGGATGCGATGGACGTGCAGGTCGCCCTGGAGGGGTCGCGGGTGGTCGTCGACGGCCAGTCCTTCGAGAAAATCCATTCGGAGCTCAAAGGCACCGGCATTCCGGACACGGCCAGGGGCGACTTCTTTGTTCACATTCTCCAGGGCGCTGAAAAGCTTTCTCTTGTCACAAACTATGCTCAGGAAGGAGAGAAACTCCACCTGAAGAACTTCCGGCTGACCGGACCCGGAACTTCCATGAAGGGAGATGTGAGCTTCAACTTTGCCCGCTCCCTCACGGACGGCAGCCTGGAAGGCCAATTCACCGACCTCGCCGCCCTCGGACGTTTCCTGGGAACCCAACTCCGCGGAACGGGGCAGTTCGGAATTCAGTTGAGGGAATCCGCAGGAAGGCAGGACTTGGCGCTCCAGTTCAGCGGCAAGCGGATCGGCGGCCCATTCGGAGATCTGCAGTCGGTCAATCTGAAAGCCGATCTTCAGGATGTCCTGAAAAATCCCGGTGGAGAGGCTCAATTCACCGTCAAGGATTTCGCCACGCCCGGACTCAGCCTCGATACCCTCTCCCTGACCTCCAGGGGTGACGGGCGATCCCTGACCTTTGACACGGAGGCCAGGGGAAAAGCCCGGTCGCCATTCGACCTGGCGGCTGCTGGGGCCGTTTCTCGCAGTGCCGAGGAAGACCGTTTGACCTTGCGGGCGCTCAAAGGAAAGTTTGACGCGCATCCATTCCTTTTGCAGGCCCCTGTCGACATTTCGCGCAGAGGCGAGACCATCGCAATGAGCAACCTGGATCTGAGTTTCGGGAAAGCCCGGGTGGGTGCTGAGGGCAAGCTGGATGCCAGGACGGTGGATTTCCGTGCCCAAGTCGCCGATCTGCCCCTGAGCATGCTCACCGTTTTGGATGCGCCCAATCTCTCAGGGAAAGCTCACGCCTCGCTGTCCCTCAGGGGCAGCGCCTCCATGCCCGAGGCCGACGTGACGGTCCGGCTGGAGGATCTCCGATCCAAAAACCCGGATTTTCAGAACATTCCTCCTGCCCTGGTGACCACCCAGGCCAGTATCTTGCGCAACCAACTGGAAGGCCGCCTCCAGATCGACAACCTTTTTCCGAAGCCGGCCAGGGCGGAGATGGGGCTTCCCGTCAGGTTTTCCCTGAAGCCCTTCCAATTTGAAGTTCCACCAGAAAGCCCGCTTCGCGGATTGATTGAAGCTGAGGCCGACCTCAACACTCTCCTGTCGTTTTTTCCCCAGGAGGACCACAGGGTTCGAGGCCTGTTGACTGCGAACCTCGACGTGGGCGGCTCGGTCAGGGAGCCCCTGGCGACCGGCGAGGTGACGCTCGCCAATGGATATTACGAAAACTGGGCCCAGGGAACCGTTCTTGACCAGCTCGCTCTGCGCCTGGCCGCAAAGGGAAGACGCCTCGACATCGAGGAACTGCGCGCCACGGACGGGCAGAGAGGAAGAATCGAAGGCCAGGGATGGGCGGAGCTGGATGCGGCCAAAAACTTCCCCTTTGACATCTCTCTGGTATTTTCCGATGCGACACTGGTGCGCAGAGACAATTTCACGGGAACCGTGGGGGGGACACTGAGTCTCGCCGGGGCGACAAATCAGATGGCTCTCGGAGGGGACCTGGTGATCGGTCCTGCGGAGATCGATGTCGGGGGGCGCATGGCTCCCGCGGTGACGCGGCTGGACGTCATCGAAATCCATGAGGGGCCTGCGGAAGAGCCCATGATCAAGGAACCGGAAAGAGCCGGACCCATGGGGGTCGCTCTGGACATGACCGTCCGCGCGCCCAACCGTGTCTTTGTGAGGGGACGCGGTCTCGATTCGGAATGGCAGGGCAACCTGAAGATCCAGGGCTCCGCGGCTCAGCCTTCTATTTTGGGCAACCTGCAGGTGGTGCGGGGGTTTTTTGATTTCCTCGACAAGCGATTCCAGATCACCAGGGGTGTCATCTCGTTCGACGGGACGTCCCCGCCTTCACCTCTTCTGGACATCACGGCCGAAGCCCGGGGAAAGGATGTCCTGGCGCGGCTCCTCGTCACCGGTTTTGCCACTTCTCCCAAGATCGAGCTGGAATCGGACCCTCAGCTTCCCCGGGATGAAATCCTGGCGAGACTCCTTTTCGGGAGAAATCTCTCCCAGATCACCCCCGTTCAAGCCGTCAAGCTTGCCCAGGCCGTCCGAACCCTCACGGCGGAAAACGGAGGACCGGGCATCATGGGTCGTACGCGCAGACTGCTGGGGATCGATCAGTTTGAACTGCGCGAGGGCTTGGGGGAATCGGCGCCGGCAGGCATCGGTCTTGGAAAATATCTGACCGACGAGATCTACGTGGATGTTCAGAGGGACATCAGCGGACAGGCAGGCCGAGCCCTGGTGGAGGTGGAGGTCACGCCCAATCTCGCCGTTCAGGGACTGGCCGGTTCCGACGCCTCCACGGGTTTGGGCATCAAATGGAAACACGACTACTGAAATCAAAAGGAAAAGATCACTCCACCGTCCCTTTCATCCAGCTTCAAACAGGCTGAAAAGGCCCGGCCCTTCCGGGACACAAACCCGTGCAGCGTGGGCGTCACTCCGCCCAGGAGGAGCTCTTCCGCCTCTTCACGCTCAATGGCCCGGCCGGAGATGGTCTTCCAGATGACGAAACGACAACCGCCGTCGGTATTCCGCCAGCGGGAACACCCGTAGCCCTTTTCCCCCTCGACAACGTCCCCGCCGCACCGAGGACAGAGGCCCAAAGGTGGCGGTTCCGGGGCCTTCGCGTTTTTTCCCCTGCGGGCCGGGAGGGTTTTATCCTCCTCCCTGTGTAGCTCCCAGACGCCCGTTGTTTGATCTTTTTCCAGCTTCAGAACAGCGAAAAATTTTTGTCCTTCCCCGGACCGGAACACCAGAGGCGGCAGCACTTTTTCCTTGAGCAGACGCCGGATCCATCCCGGTTGAAGCGTGCGCCCCCAGGCATCTTTCCAGATGACGAAGGTGCAGCCGCCGTCGGTCGTCCGCCAGTTGGAGCAACCGTAGCCTTTTCGGCCCTCGATAATTTTCCCGCCGCAGGAAGGGCACGCACCCAGATGATCCATGCCCGGGGTCCCCATGGGTTCTTCTTTCTGGAATTCGCGGATCCCATCCACCACCAGCCGTTTGACATCGGCGAGAAAGGTTTTCACACTCCCCTCACCCCGTGCGATCTTCTCCAGATCCTGTTCCCACCGGGCGGTCTCCCGCGGGAGAGTCACCTGGCCCGCCACTGCAAAGTTTCGTAGATAATGCACCAGCGCGCAGCCTTTGTCCGTGGGCAGGATCTTTTTGTTCTGACGGACGATGTAGCGGCGTTTGAGAAGGGTTTCGATGATCTGGGCCCGGGTGGCCTGGGTGCCGAGCCCCACCTCCCCTTTAAAGATCTTCTGCAACTCCTCCTCGCTCACGTGGCGGGAGGGATTGGTCATGTCCTTGAGGAGCAGCGCCTCGGTGTATTCCGGGGGAGGCTGAGTCGACTTGTGCTGCACCCGGGTCTCCATCACACGTCCTGCATCCTTCTTTTTCAAGGGAGGCAGGTTTTCCGCCTCCCCCTCGTCCTCCCCTTCGGCCGGCTCGGAGGATTCGTCCCCGGGGTTCTGGTAGACGGCTTTCCAGCCGAGGACAAGAGGGCGCGTGCCTCGAGTCCTGAAGGTTTCCCCGCAGACCTCTGTGATGACTTCCGTGGCTTCGTATTCAAATTTCGGGTGAAACGCGGCGGCAAAGCGACGCAGCACGAGATCGTAGACAAGTCCTTCGCCTTTGGAAACTCCCTGGGGAAGGGGAGCAAGAGGGATCAGGGCGTGGTGGTCGGTGAGCTTGGAATCGTCGAAGACCCGTTTGTTGGAGGAGCTCACCAGGCGCCGGTCAGCCCCCTGGAAAAGGTCCGGGTAGCTCGTCGCCAAGTTCTCCAGAATCCTTCCGGCCAGCGCGACAGTTTGAGTACCCAGGACCCGTGCATCCGTCCGGGGGTAAGAGAGGCATTTCCTGTCTTCGTAGAGCTTCTGGGCGAGATCCAGGGTTTCCTTGGCCGAAAGGCCGAGCCTGACATTGGCATCCCGCTGCAGATCCGTCAGGGAGTAGAGGAAAGGTGGGGGTTGGCTTTTCCTGCTCTTCTTGACGGAAACGACCTCTCCCCATTGATCGGAGATCACCGCTGCAACGCGCTCGGCATCCTCCTGCTTTCCAAAGCGCACTTCATCGTCCTTGAACCAGTTTCCCCACCAGAAACCTTTCTCTTGAGAGAAGAGAGCCCTGAGGATCCAGTAAGGTTCCGGTTTGAAATGCTCACGTTCTTCTTTGCGGTCTACGAGCAGCGCCAGGACAGCGGTCTGGACTCGGCCCACCGAGTAAGTTTCCCGGGACAGTCCCCGGCATTTGAGGGTGGCGGCGCGGGAGAAGTTCATGCCGACGAGCCAGTCGGCGACCTGACGAGCTTTTCCCGCCTCCCAGAGGCGGTCGAAATCGGATGCGGGCTTCAGGTTTTTCAAAGTCGCCGATACCACTTCGGGGGTGAGCGCCTGGGACGTCCAGAACCGAAAGATTTCGACCCTCCGGTCGGGAACGGTGCCCAGGATGGTTCGGGCAATCAACTCGCCCTCACGCCCTGCATCGGTGGCGATGATGATTCGCGCCACATCCTCGCGTTTCAGGAGCAGCTGGATGACCTGAAGTTGATCCGCAACCTGTTCAATGGGTTTGTAGGTGACCGGGTCCGGGAGGATGGGCAGAGTGCGAAGATCCCACCGCTGCCACTTTTCCTCATAATCCGCGGGTTCGGAGAGCTCGAGGAGATGTCCCACGGCCCAGGTGATGACAAAGTCCTTGCCTTCGAGAAAGCCCTGCCTCCGACTTTTGACTCCCAGCGCACCGGCGAAGTCACGGGCCACGGACGGTTTTTCCGTCAAGATGAGCGTTTTCTGTGAATCGGCCATGTCTATACCGTCAGGGACTCACAACGGGCAACTGTCCCGCCCCCGGGCCACCTTGGGCAGGAAGATCGTGAACACGGAGCCCCTGTTGAGCTGGCTGGCCACCTGTACCCGCCCTCCATGACCTTCTACAATGGCCTTCACCGTGGCCAGACCGATCCCGTAGCCTTCCTTCCGCTCATCGCCCTTGCCCCGGTGAAACAGGTCGAAGATGAACGGGAGATCATCGGGATGGATGCCGACGCCCTCGTCCATGATCTTGATTTCGATACCGTTGTCCACCTCCCGGGCCTCCACCGTGATGGTCGAGTGCGGCCTGGAAAACTTGACGGCATTGTCGAGCAGGTTGGTGAAGACGCGCCGGAGGCGGTTGCCATCGGCATGGATGACCGGCAGGGCCTGGTCGATGCGCAGTTCCATGTGGAGCTCGGCTTGAGCCGTCTTTGCACAGTAGGCCTCATAGAGCTCCAGCAATTCTTTTTCGATGGAGGTCGGTGAGAAGTTGAGCTTCAGCCTGCCCGTTTCCAGGCGCGAAAACTCCAGGAAGTCGTCCACGAGGCATTCGAGTTTGGAGGCTTCCCTGTTGATGATCTGCAGGTACTCACTTCTCTTTTCGTCATCCATGGACGCATATTTGTTCAGAAGCCGAAGCCCCAGACCGTGAATTCCCACGAGGGAGGAACGCATGTCATGGGCGAACATGGAGATGATGTTGGCCTTTTCCCTCTCGAGGGCCTTGAGGGGCGTGATGTCCGTCAGGACGGCGAAGCCGCCCTGGTAGTGTTTTTCCGCATTCACATAGGGAACAAGGGAGACGAACGTGGCGATCTTGCTCCCTTCTTTTCCGGCCCAGGTGACCTCGCAGGTCACCACTTCACCGGCAAACCGCCGCCGCAGCTTTTCCTCGACAACCTCGCGCTGACCATCTTCCAGGAAATCCAACAGGGTCAGGCCTATGATTTCATCGCGGGAGCCTTCCCACATCTGGCAGAGCCTGTCATTGACATAAGTAATGATCCCCTGCTCATCCTCGATGGCAAGGCCTTCGTTCATGGTCTCCACGAGACTTCGGTAACGCGATTCGCTCTCCTGCAGCGCCTTCTGAACCTTCTGCCTTTCGGCGATTTCCCTTTCCAGTTCGTCGACCTTTTCCTTGAGCGCCGCCGCTTGCTGCTGCAGCAGAATTTCGCGTTCGTGGTAGTAGTCCACCTTCTGCTTGAGTTCGCCGGGAGTGATCCTCAGGTCCGTCAGTATTTCAGCGTAGACCTCGGACAATTCCCTGGATTCCTGCGGATTGAAAATGATGCTGTCCGCCATGGCCTTGTAGGCAGACGCGGCGCCGATAGCCCCCGAAAGGGACTTTTCCACCTCGCTCTGCAATTCGACCAGTTCGACGATGGAGATGTGCTCCCTGCCGGCCAGGCCGCACCTTTCGATGCATTTTGCAAGCATGGAGCGCGCCTCCTGCGGCGGGAAGTACTGAAGAAGGACGTTTTCCAGATCCTCGCTTTTCTCGGCCAGATCAATGAGCGCCTCCCGTTCATGGGCCCGCGAAATGGGAGCGATGGTGTGCAGGACATCCGTAAATTCCTGGGCGAGGCCCTCTTCTTCCTCGGACCTTGCACAGACCAGGGATCCCAGAATGTAGAGAGAAACATTGCAGAAAAGGCTCCAGAAGACGGTGTGGCTCAAGGGATCCGCCAGGGACAAGCCCATGAGCGCCTCCGGTCTCAAGAGGGTCATGCCCCAGGGGCCTTCGAGGAGAAAGTCGTGGGAAAGCCAGCCGCTCTTGACAAAGGAGGGGAGGAGCAGGGTGTAAAACCAGATGAGAAATCCCGAGAGCAGCCCCAGGGTTGCCCCAACCTTGTTCCCTCGCTTCCAAAAAAGCCCGCCCAGAATGGGTGGCGCAAACTGCAGGGCTGCTGCAAACGCCATCATTCCGATATTGGCCAGCATGTAGGATTCGCCGATGCTGTACTTGAACCAGTATCCCGTGGTGATCACGATGGCCACGGCCGCCCAGCGACACTGAAGCAGGTTGCGCTTGAGAAACTCCAGGGATCGCACGCGTGCCACCACAGGCAGGAAGACGTGGTTGGTGATCATGGTGGCCATGGTCACCGATGCAATCATGACCATACCGGCTGCAGCCGAAAAACCGCCGATGAACACCAGCAGGGAAAGCCAGGCTTTTCCCTCCATGAGCGGCAGCATGAGCACATAATTGTCCGCATCCCGCAGCGGGAGCCCCTTGACCAGACCCGCCAGCGAAATGGGCACCACGAAGATGGTGATGAGCAGCAGGTAGAGAGGCAGTGCCCACATGGCTGTTTTGATGTGATTTTCGTCGGCGTTTTCCACCACCGCCACGTGAAACTGCCGTGGAAGAAACAGGATGGCGGCCATGGAGAGCACGAAATAGGTGGTCCATTTGAGGTAGGAACCCTCCTCGAGGCCGAGCGGAGAAAACCTTGGGCCGATGGAGTCAAGGGTCGCCGTCACTT
This sequence comes from uncultured Syntrophobacteraceae bacterium, assembly GCA_964654275.1. Taxonomy (GTDB): domain Bacteria; phylum Desulfobacterota; class Syntrophobacteria; order Syntrophobacterales; family Syntrophobacteraceae; genus SLCH01. The sequence goes on along the minus strand of CAZZHS010000004.1, from coordinate 84,666 downwards.
GATGGGAGATGTCAGAGAATCCTGAAAACATGAAATACGTGACGAACACGCCCGCCACCAGAAAGGCCACGAGTTTCACCAGGCATTCCGCAGCAAGGGCAGCCACCATGCCTTCATGACGTTCCGTGGGGTCAAGGCGCCTCACACCCAGGATGATCGTGAACAAAATCATCAGAAGGCTCACGATGGGCCCGATGTGTTCACGAATCCAGATGGTCAGGATCGATTCGCTGAGGGAATCGGGGGGCGCCGCAGAGGTGATGAGGGTGAATGTGGAGGTAATGGCCTTCAACTGAAGGGCGATGTAAGGCATTGTCCCCAGAAGGGCCATGAGGGTCACGATGACCGCGAGCGACTGGGACTTGCTGTAGCGCGCCGAAATGAAATCGGCAATGCTCGTGATGCGATGGTTCTTCTTGAGGCGGACGAGTTTGCGTAAGAGCGTCCACCAGAAAAATATGGCCACGGTCGGCCCCAGATAGATCGACAGGAAGAGGAGGCCGGATGATGCGGCCATCCCGACACTGCCGTAATAGGTCCAAGCCGTGCAATACACAGCCAGTGACAAGGAATAAAAGAGAGGGTGATTGGCCGGGCTCCAGCCTTCTCGGGCTCTCTTCTCAACCCAGAGGGCGATGAGGAAGAGAAATCCCATGTAAATAAGAAAAACTGTGAGCACGAATCGGGGGTCAATCATGACCGATCCCTCTGAGGCCGGCTGCTTTCGTCTTCTTTCGACCCGTTGCAGCTTCTGCTGACAAAAAACAACACCACGATGACCAGCCCCCAGAGGACCAGCAGATTCCTCAGTGCGGCCATGAGATCACTGCGAAAGAACATGTCGATGAAAGGCCAATTGAAAAGGACGCAACCGATCGCGAACAGAAAGAGGTGCGTCTCCTTTTCCCCCAACAGTTTACGCAGTCTCTTGGACATGGCACTCCTCCCGCCCCGGGGCGAGCAAAGGCTTCGATACGGTCTAAGTACAGCTCCACATTATTCGGTGTCCATTTCGACACTCGTCATGCCGGCAGTTTTCTGAGCCGGTATCCAGTTCTCCCCTGTGGATTCCGGCCAAAAGGGTGCCGGAATGACGACTTGAGCGGTAGACACTCGCTTGTGTTGAGTTGTACCAAGCAGAACATTTAATCATCTCGAGATATCTTACAATATTTTTGGTAAGCTCATACCCGTTTTCTGCAACTCCCCTTGCACGGCCCCCGTACCGGAGCCCAAATTTACCGGGAAGCCGCGAAAAATGAAGCCCGTGAGATTCTCGCTTTTGAACCCCGTTGTGCCGTGCTAATCTCGGCATATCTCAAGGCAAATCACCCCGATGCTTCCGTGGAGTTTTCCCAGATGAGCGACGCCCCGAAAAACCTCATCGTCAATGCGCATGCACTCGTTAAAACCTATCGCATCGGCGCGCACGACGTCACCGCCATCAACCGGATCGATCTGGAGATTGCAGAGGGAGCGCTGGTCGTCCTCAAGGGCAACAGTGGATCGGGCAAAAGCACCCTGCTCTCGCTCCTCGCAGGTCTGGACCATCCCTCCCAGGGAACACTGCAGGTCGCCGGGCAAGACCTCACCCGGGCGGCACCCGCTCAACTGACTCATTTTCGCCGCCACGTGGTCGGCATCGTTTTTCAATCCTTCAATCTGCTGCCCACTCTGACCGTGGAGGAAAACGTCTGCCTTCCCGCCCTCCTGGCAGGACGGCCCTTCCGTTCAGTCCACCGCAAGGCGGCCCAGCTCCTGGAGTGGCTCAATATGAGCGGACGGGTCAAACACCTCCCGGCCCAGCTCTCCGGTGGAGAGATGCAGCGAACGGCCATCGCCCGGGCTCTCATCAACGATCCCCCCATCATTCTCGCGGACGAGCCCACGGGAAACCTGGACAGCCGCAACGGGGAGGCTGTCATGGAACTGCTCCGGGACCTGAACCAGCAATTCCGAAGAACGGTGATCGTCGCAACCCACAGTGATCTCGCGGATGCCCATGCAACCCGCCAAATCCTTCTCAAAGACGGGACCGTCGTGGATCAGCGATGAAAAAATTCATTGCGTTCGTCCGACTCTGGATCTGGTTCACGCTGCGCGAATTGAAGGCCCATCGCTGGCAGACTCTCGCGGTCCTTTTCGGGATCGCGCTGGGGGCCTCCGTCTATGGCAGCGTGCGCGTGGCCGTCATCGCCTCTGTGGATTCTTTCAGCCGCAGCATGGATGCGATCGTCGGCTCCACAGACCGGTCTCTTGTGGCACCTGGCGGCAGAATCCCGGAATCCCTGGTGGCGCAGGTGCTCAAGATCCCCGGAGTGACGACGGCCTCCCCTTTCCTGAGTGCCTATGTGCGGTCCTCAGCGCATCCCGAAAACCCGGTCCTGCTCATTGGACTCGACCCTTTGCTCGACCGTCCGCTGAGACCCTGGGCGGTGAACCCGGAAGGTGACGCCTCCACTTCCGACGGTTGGCTCGACCTGCTCAGGATTCCCTACAGCTGCATGATCTCCGACACCCTCGCCAGGGAGTGGTCAGCCCGGACAAAAGATTCGCTGGGACTGGAAAACCACCTTCGCCGGGAATCCTTCACCGTGGCAGGCATCCTCTCGTCCCAGGGCCTTGCACTCGCCAACTCCGGGTGGATTCTTCTCACGGACATTTCAAGTTTTCAGGAATTCATGGACCTCCACGGCCTTGTCGATCGGATCGATATCCTCCTGGAGCCGGGCGTGACGGCGGAAGATCTGGAAAGGGCCCTCGCCCCCCTTCCGGGCGGCGTGCATCTGGAACTGCCGGGTGAGGAGAAGGAAAGCGGAAAATCCCTGATTCAGGCCTACCAGTTGAACCTTTCCGTCTTGAGCTTCGTTTCCCTCTTTGTGGGGATGTTTCTGGTCTTCAGCCTGGTCGCCCTGCATGCCACTTCCCGACGCCACGAAATCGCTGTCCTGCGTTCGATCGGGACTTCCCCCTCCACCATTTTCTGTCTTTTTCTCCTGGAAGGCGCTTTTCTGGGAATGCTTGGCTGGATCCTGTCCCTCCCTCTCAGTTTTTTCTTCGTGAGAAAACTGCTGACCCACGTGAGTTCCACAGTGTCACACCTCTTTGTCCGCACGCAGGTGGATGCCGTACGCCTCGATGCCCTGGAAATCTTTCTCTCTCTGGTCATGACGCTCGCGGTTTCCCTGCTTGCCGCCTCCCAACCTGCCTGGGAGGCCAAACAAGTGCCTCCAGGGGAAATCCTCGCCAAAGGCTCCCCGAAACGGACCGCCCCGAAGTTTTTCCGCATCCTGGCCTGGCTGGGAGCCGGCCTGATTCTTATCTCACGTCCCCTGTCACAGTTGCCTGCCGTGGCCGGAATTCCCCTGCCGGGCTATGCCTCCACCTTTTTTCTCTTTGCGGGCTTCTCCCTCCTGGCTCCCTGGCTTCTCGGCCTGAGCGGTACCGTCCTGCCCGCCCTCCTTCGCAGGATCGGCGGGGAACCGGCTCACCTGGGCGCCCGGTACGTGAGAGACGCCGGCGGCCGATCGGCCATTTCCGTAGGGGCGCTCATCACCGCGGTGGGTCTTTTTGTCGCACTGGTGATCATGATCTACAGCTTTCGAAGCACCGTGGAAACCTGGGTGCACCAGACCATCGCGGGAGACCTTTTCATCAGGCCCAGCATGGCGGAAATGAACGACTACCGGGATCCGCTTCCCGATTCACTGGTGGCAGCCCTTGAAGCCCGGCAGCCCGCTCTCAGGCTCTCCCCTTACCGCCGCATTTATCTGAGGGAAGGGACCCAGCCATACCAGCTGGAAGCAATCGATTTTGAAGAATTTCTCCAGCACAGCGATTTCCTCATGACCCGGGGGAACCTGGAGCTCATAGAGGACCGGTTGAAATCCGGTGAAGGGGTCCTGATCTCCGAGGTCTTTTCCAACCGGATGGGACTCGGCCCTGGGGACCGTTTCAGAGCGCTGGTGGACGGGTTGTCTCTCGACCTTCCGATCTTGGGTGTCTTCAGGGACTACCGCACCCGGGGCGGCATCGTCCACTATTCGTTGCCGCATCTCGAAAACCGGACGGGAAGCAGGGTTTGGAGCGGTGTGCGTGTGTTCACCCCCGACGGCGTTTCCGGGGCACAGGCTCTCATGAGCGAACTCATGGGGATTGAGGGTCTGCATCATGGGCTCGTCTATACCCTGGGGGAGGATTTGAGAGGCGGTATCCTTGCTATTTTTGATGAAACGTTCGCGGTGACCAGCGCCCTTCTGCTCATCGCTCTCATCGTCGCCGGACTCGGCATCACCACCACACTGGCCGTGCTCGTGCTTGAACGCTCCCGGGAGATCCACACGCTGGTTGCGGTGGGAGCCAGTCGAATGCAGGTCCGTCTCATGATCCTCTGGGAAGCGCTCATCCTGGTCTGCCTGGGAGAGCTGGCCGGTCTCGCGTGCGGCTTCTCCCTCTCTCATATCCTGGTGTTCGAGATCAATCGGCAGTCCTTTGGCTGGACCTTCCTTTACAGCGTGGGCTGGGCGGAGTTGCTCTTCGCGCTCCCTCTCATCCTTTCCACGGCCCTCATGGCCGCCCTGCCGGCTGGTCAACTTGTCTTCAGGCGGTCCACAGCTTCAACACTCAGAGAATAACGAGGATACAGGCTGAAACGCAGGTGGCTGGGACGGCCCTCGGCCATCACAGAAAAACACTCCGGGTCTCCGGGTAACCTTTCCGCACTGCAGGAAGGCCATCGTGAAAAAGATTCAAAACATCCGCGTGCTGCGGGCAGGGGTCCTGCTGCTCCTGCTCACACAATTCTTCTGGATTCCGCTGCGGCCGGACATGGCGCCGGCTTCCGAGGGAAGCTATCCCTCCATCGAGGGACCCTGTGGATTGCTATTTCCCAGAGACCATGGCCCCCATCCCGACCACAAAACCGAATGGTGGTACTACACGGGACACCTGGAGGCTGCACCGGAGAGGTTGCTGGGCTTTCAGCTCACTTTCTTTCGGACAGCCATCCTTCCGGCGGGTGCCGAAAAAGACTGGCCCCCCTCCCCCTCCGCCTGGCGCACTCGGCAGATCTATCTCGCTCATGCTGCCGTGTCCGATCTTGGACAAGAGCAGTTTCATCATTGCGACGGGGTGGCGAGAGAAGCGATCGGCATGGCGGGAGGGCACCACGAAAAAGGCGTGACGAGCATCCATTTCAGGGATTGGTCGGCCGGAATAGAGGAGACACGCCACACGCTGCGGGCTCGATGCGGCGACTTTCTTTTTGAGCTGGTCCTCACCCCCCGGAAGCCGCCGACCCTTCACGGCAACGCGGGCCACAGCATCAAGGGGAAAGATCCTCGAAGCTCCAGTTGCTACTACTCGATCACCCGGCTCGCCGCCGAAGGCAAGGTGGAGCTGAAGGGGCAAACTTTCAAGGTGGCCGGGTCGGCCTGGATGGACCACGAATTCAGTTCTGCTCCCCTGGAAGAAGACCTTCAGGGCTGGGACTGGTTCAGCCTGCAGTTCACCGACGGAACGGAGCTCATGATCTACCTGATGCGCCACCCCGACGGGTCCTTCAGCCCCGCGTCCGGGGGCACGTATGTGACCGAAACGTGGGAATCTATCGGTCTCACAGGAGAAGCCGTTCACCTGGAAGTGCTCGACCGTTGGAGGAGTCCCGATTCGGGAGCGCTTTACCCATCGGGATGGAGGATCCGAATTCCCTCCCTGGAGCTGGACCTGTTCATTCAGCCCAACATGCGTCAGCAGGAAATGAGGACGGAGGGCAGCACGGCCGTCACCTACTGGGAGGGCAGTGTGTCCGTGGAAGGAACCGGAAAAGGAGGTTCGCTCAAGACCGGCAGGGGTTACGTGGAACTGACGGGATACAAGGAATCGATGGGCGGAAGGCTGTGAGTTTCGAGAGGGGTGGCGCAGGGACTCCCCTCTCGAAACCAAATCGGTAAAGGTCTCCTGACATTCCCTTGCGATTCAGGGAAGGGCCGGGAGAAAAAACCGGGGGTCCGGTGGACCCCGGTGATCGATCAGTAAATCCACTTTCCCTTGGAATAGCGAAAAATCTCTGTGACACCCTGGAGTGAAACCGTCTTGAACGGGCCGTTGAGAGCATCTTCCTTGGTCGCAGCTTCAGCACTGTAAGTCGTCTTGTCGTAGCGCAGGATCCCCACATAAGGAGATTCTTTCACACCCGTCTCCTTGACTTCATAGGAAGGCTCCGCCATCTCACTGTACTGAGCGACGTAGAGGCCGTCACCATTGGTGGTCACCTCAGCATTCTCCTTGCCGTACTTGCAGTGCTTGTTCAGCTTCTGAACCCACTCGTCTTTGAATTGAATGAAGCTCGTTTCCGCCTCGCTGATCCCATGCCCTGCAGCAAAAACTGCCGGAGCCCCAAACAGCAGAAGACACAAAAAGAACACGGAAGTTTTTTGAACCTGCCTGATCATTGCCCACACCCTTTCATGGTTCTCCCCATTGGCCCCGCACGACGTCCGAGGCCCCATCACCTACACCAACCAACACAGAAACTCCTGCAGACACAACAAACTTGGAATATGGCCCTGGCGGGAAGGTGCTCCCCTTCAGGTATTCCTCTTTCCTGCCCCATAGAAAACCTGGAACCCGCCTCGTATAGCACGGGTTCCAGCAATCTCCGATGTGAAACGGTCCTGATTGGATCAATTGGCTATCTTGATTTCAACACGGCGGTTGAGCCTTCTGCCTTCTTCGGTGGAGTTGTCCGCGATGGGTCTCCGTTCACCGAAGCCCACTGTTTTCATGCGATTCTTGGCAATGCCCTTGGACACGAAGTAATCGTACACGGACCTGGCCCGTCTCTCGGAAAGACCCAGATTGTAGCTGTCGGTGCCGATGGAGCAGGTGTGGCCTTCGATCACCACGTTGATCTGAGGATTATCCATCAGTATCCGTGCGCCCTCATCCAGAACCGGACGCCACTCGGGCTTGATGTTGCTCTTGTCGAAGTCAAACTGGATGCCGCGGAGAACGACCACTTCCTCTCGCTTTTCACCCACTTCTTCGTAGAAGACGTCGCGCACGAACTGATCGAGAGCCGCTTTGTTGGCCAGAAGTTCCGGACCTTCCACCAGGATGCAGTTGTTGGTGCGGGCGACCTGTTCGTTGATGGTCTTGCCCTGTTTGTCTTCCGCAAAAGACACGACGTGGAAGCACACATTGGGGTACTTCTGGACGAGGCGAGTGGCTTCCATCACGGGATCGGTGCCCTTGTTGGCATAACCGTCACCGACCACGATGACGGCGGTTTTCCCCGGAAGCTGGCCCAGGACGCCATCCAGTTGATTGATGCCGGGTCCCATGGGGGTCAACCTTCCAAAGATTTCCTGGTTGGCGGGGATCTTTTGAACGGAGGCCGCCATGTCCGAAGTTTTGTAGACCATGGGAGCCTGGACCTGCTGAAAGGGCGCGAACATGTAGAGGGAGCCCTTGTAGCCCAACTCGGGGATCAGCTCGTTCATGTCGGTCAGAAGCTTTTTGACCGCGGTCATCTTCATCTCTTTGAGCCCCTGATGGGTCATGTACATGGACCCGGACTGATCGGGGAAAATAATGAAATTGTCGACCTTGGGAACCAGCTTTGCCTGGGCGCTCACAGCCGCAAACACCATGACAAGCACCGCCAGGATTCCAAACATAAAGCCCTTTTTAACAAAAACTCTCATCTTCTCCTCCTTCATTGAGTTTCGTGGTGAGGTGTATCGGTGATGGATTAACTAATATAATGCACATTATGCTATCCATTAAGGCATTGTCGAGTGTCTGTCAACTTTTAAGAACAGTGCTCCCCGCGCAGGGATAAAAGACTTTCCGGTTTCAGGCGGAGACGAGAGCGGACCGGATCATTTTCCATCCCTGCCCATTTGAACAACGAGGGACTCCAGGTCATCAACCGTGTTGCGCGAAGGATCTTCCAGCACGAGCTCGTGCAGCCTGCGCAGCACCGACCCCACACGAGGGCCCGGTTCCAGGTGCAGCAAGCGCATCACGTCGCTGCCGGTGAGGTGCAGATCCCGCACGGAGAGGGGTGGGTGTTTCCACAGTTCCGCGCGTATTCTCGCCTCCAGTGTCTTTATTTCAGATTTCTCTCTGATTCCTGCCCGGGCCTGCGCCCAGGCAAACTCCAGGACGTCTTCCAACACCTCACGGCCCATTTCAGCCAGATATCGTCTCAGTCGCCGCCCGCTCCACAGCCGCGCGGTCCCGGGCGGTTGGTGCCTGATGACGGCTTCCACCCTCCGGATGTCCCTTTTCGCCATATGCCAGCGGCTCATGACCTCCACGGCCATGCGCGCGCTTCTTTCCCTCCAGTGCTGCTCCATGTGCCCTCGGCGGAAGACTCCTCGGCCGCCACACTTGCCCAACGGCCCGAGCAGGGCTGCCAGTTTCAACAGTGGCTGCGGAGGGCAGGCGTCAAGGGTTCGAAGAGACTCCCCGAAAATGCCGCCAAAGTGCCGATGAGCCTGTGTGCCGGTGAAACAGCGAGCCAGTTCAGGAAGGACCTGTTCCAGGGCCTTCACGCGGCGCAGCCACGAGAAGGCGCGAGGGGCTCCATTCCCCGCAAGGATTTTGAGGATTTCATCCCGAATCCGCTCTCCGGCCACGAGAGGCAGCCCCGGGAGCCCCGACGGGATGCCCGCCCTGGTATCGGGGTGGACCTTGAATCCCATGTGGCTCATGAACCTGGCGGCACGCACAATGCGCAGCGGGTCCTCTTTGAACCTCTGGTGAGGATTGGCCACCGCGCGTAAAACCCGCGACTGGAGATCCTTCAAACCTTCGAAAGGGTCCAGGAGGACCCCGTCGGGGTAGAGCACGGCCATGGCGTTGAAAGTGAAGTCGCGCCGCGCCAGGTCTCTCTCGATGCTCAACTTATCCGGGCCCTGAAGGCTGGTCACCTCCACGTCCCCCAAATCGCTGTGCACCATCACGGTCCCATGTCGGATGCCGACCGGAATGACTCTCGGGAAGAGCTCCATGATTTTTACGGCAGGCGCATCTGTGGCCACGTCCCAGTCCTTGGGAGTGATCCCCAGATAATGGTCGCGAAGCGCTCCCCCCACCAGCCACACGCGGAAACCGGCATCATGGATCGAAAAGAGGATGTCGCGCACCTGCTGTGGAATGAGATCAGGCATCATGAGGTTCGTTGCTTGCTCCCCCTGCGGACATCCACTCGACCGACAACAAAGATTGAACGCCCCGAGAAATCGATGAAAGGGCCTGGAGCATCAACGCCTCCTCGCGTGGTCGGAGAAAAATCTTTTCCCTTTCAAATTTCATCTTGATCTTTGCGCACCGGACCCTATAATTCGCCCTGAGGCTTCAGCCAAGAGTCTTGACCTCATCTGCGTTGGGTCACCGAGGGATGGCCGCGTCAAATCCCCTTCCGGGGAGCGTTCATGAACCGGAAGGTCCCCGAGCAGACATGCCCGATGATTCTACGCAGAGCCCACCCGAAACACAAGGGAACACTTTCACGGCGCGCGGCGCCAGGACTTGAACTCATGCAGGAAAAGCATCAGGGACTCCTCCTTCTCTCTCTACTTGACCGACTGCTCCTTAGCTGGAGAAGTTGGAGCCGGGGGTGCCTCGCCTTTCCTCTGCCGCTGTGAAAACAGCCAGGAACTTCAAGAAGAAAAAGGCCATGGGATTCCCCCATGGCCTTTTTGCATTTGTGACCCGGAGATCCATCCATAGAATCTTTACAGAGAGGAAAAAGCATGGCCAGAAAAATCCACATCTTTGACACCACGTTGCGGGACGGTGAGCAGGTTCCCGGCGCAAAACTGAACAAGAATCAAAAACTCGAAATCGCTCATCAACTGGCGCGACTCGGAGTCGATGTCATTGAAGGGGGCTTCCCCTGCTCATCGCCGGAAGATCTTCAAGCAGTGAGGGCCATTGCACAGCAGGTGAAGGGTCCCATCATCGCAGGCCTTGCCAGAGCGGTTCAAAAAGACATCGATCTGGCCTGGGAGGCCGTCCGGGAAGCGGAAAGACCCCGAATCCACGTCTTTTTGGGATCTTCCGACATCCACCTTCAGAAAAAACTTCGTCAGGACCGCGAAAACGCACTGCAAATGGCCGTGGAAGCGGTGCGCTACGCAAAAAAATACTGTGACGATGTCGAATACTCCACGGAAGACGGTTCCCGAACGGACTTCGAGTACCTCTGCCGCATCATCGAGGCCGCCGTTGGAGCGGGAGCCACGGTGATCAATGTTCCCGATACGGTGGGCTACGCCATCCCCGACGAGTACGGAGATTTGATACGAAGGCTTCGTGAGAGCGTCCCGGCGCTGGACCGGGTGCTCCTCAGCGTCCATTGCCATAACGACCTGGGACTGGCGGTGGCCAACAGCCTGGCTGCCGTGAAGAACGGTGCCGATCAGGTCGAGTGCACCGTCAATGGTCTGGGCGAAAGGGCGGGCAATGCATCCCTGGAAGAAATTGTGATGATCCTGAAAACACGAGAGGCGTCCTATGGAGTTCGCACGGACATCAGAACGCAGGAAATCTATCGAACCAGCCGCATGGTGAGCCGACTCATGAACATCGTCGTGCAGCCCAACAAGGCCATCATCGGTGCCAATGCCTTCGCCCATTCCTCCGGAATCCACCAGGACGGCATCCTCAAGGATCGAAGCACCTACGAGATCATCAAACCCGAGGATGTGGGCATCCATCAGCACAAAATCGTTCTGACCGCCCGATCCGGACGCGCCGCCCTTCGCCATCGCCTCAAGGAGATGGGCTATGACCTGGAAAAGGATCTGTTCGAACGCATCTATCAGAGATTCCTCAATGTGGCCGACCGCAAGAAGGAAATCACCAGCGAGGATCTCCGTTCCATCGTTGAAATCGAGATGACGAAGGTGGCGGAAACCTATTCATTCAACAGCCTTCAGATCATGAGCGGCAACACGATGGTTCCCCTCGCCTCGGTCACGCTGGTGAAGGAGGGAGAAAAAATCACCGACGCCGCCACAGGAAACGGCCCGGTGAACGCCGTCTTCAACTGCATCGAGCGCATTGTGGGGCAGCAGGGACGTTTGCAGGATTTCGACCTCAAAGCGGTCACCACCGGCAAGGACGCGCTGGGTGAAGCCATGGTCCGGGTCGAAATCGAGGGCACGGTCTATTCGGGAGTCGGTGCCAGCCCCGACGTCATCGAGGCAACCGCCCGCGCCTACATCAACGCTTTCAACCGCTTTTTCGCCAACGCCCACTGAGGCGGATTTCTTAGAAGCCGTTCTCAGACTCGACGAGAAGCCGGATCGGTTTTACTTCGTTTTCTCCGGTGGAGCAGGAAGCTGAAGGAATCGGTCCAATGCAGTGTCCGTGCGAGCGGGAGGGACGTGACGGGGCAGGCCCTCGGTTTGGCCCTATCCCCCACTCCCGCTCCAAGCTGCCAGGCAGGCGGGACACCTTGCCAGTTCGAGACGGAACCAGTATTTTTGTTTCATGGCGCGACTGACTCGAATCCTTCTTGGAATACTTCTCGGTTTTCTCGGGCTCGCGGGATTCATTCTTCCAGGGCTGCCGGGGTGGTTTTTTCTTGTCCTGTGCTTCGTGGTCCTTTCCCCGGACATTCCCCTTTTCGCAAGAATCGTGTGCTGGATCGAGGCGAAACTTCCGGTCACCCGGCAGGCTTTTGAACGTGTCAGGCGGGCATTGCGGAACAAGAAAACTCGATTCCCCTCGTGTGAACGCGACGACCCGTGAGATCCCTTCGAAACGTCATCGCTTCCTCCGAAAGGGGGACGCGGCAGATCTCTAGAGGCGTGAAGCCTTGCGCAGGCTGGCTTCCGCCTGCGGGATTTCGCCCAGTTGCCGATGGATGTCGGCCTGAAGGAGGTAAACTTCCTTCAGTCGCGAGGGCTTGTCCTGAAAGAGAATTTCCGCCTTCCTGGCAAATTCGAGAGATTTCTTCTGGGAACCTTTCATGTGCCAGGCTTTTGCGAGCCCCAGAAAGGCTTCCCCATTGTAAACATCGACCTGCACCGCCTGCTCGTAGAGACCGATGGCTTCATCCACTCTGCCCTGGTTCAGCGACAGCTTGGCCTGATCCACCAGGTGCATGGATGCATAGTGCTGCGGCGTTGCAGCTTCAACGGTCTCTTCCACGGGTTTGAGAGAAGTCTCGGGAGTCGGTTGCAGCTCCATTTCCCTGATGGTGGAGGGCGGTTCAAAGATGGGTCCGCCCACCGATGGAGGGGCTTTCGGGGCTGCGGGAATTTCACTGGGGCGTACGACAGCCTCCGGCGCGGGTGAGGGACTTTTCCAGTCAGGAGGCAGGTAGACGACCTGTTTGGGGGCGCACCCCGCAAGCAATCCCATCAGCAACGCCAGACAAACCAGGTTTCCCCAGCGCCTCTTCTTCCAAATTGTTTCGCCGCATTCGATCACTTGACCCACCTCCAAAACCGTCCCCCTTCTGCATGGATGGAAAACGATGCTCAGTATAGCACAGCCGGCACACACGCATCAAAATAGTGTGGAACGCTTTGCACCCGGCTTGAATTCTTCACTTCACCACGGGGTTGAGTGCAGGGTGCAATAGGTGCCGGGGACGTTTTCCGCCACAAAATATTCCCGGACCCTCTGAGGACAAGCGGCAGCGGCCAGTTCACCCGAATCGGGGCACACAAACCGTTCCACCACCCCGGGGGGGATTTTGAAAGCACCGGCATGAAACCAGGGGCGCGCTTCCGTCATGAAGCGGGCCCAGATGCGCCCCGCGCCGCGGGCTCCGCTGAGCTTCGTGGGACGGTTGTCGTCATAGCCCACCCACACCGCCGCCAGGAGATCATCGGTGTATCCCACAAACCAAGAATCCTTGTAATCGCTGGTGGTTCCGGTCTTCCCGGCGCAGGGGAAGTCGATGCCCCAGCTTTTCAGCACCCGCCCTGTGCCCGTCTCCACGGCATCCTTCAAAATGTCGGTGATCAGAAAAACTTTAGCCGGTGTGGTCACGGAGGTGAAATCCACATGCCTGCGTTCCTGCACATCCCCTTCCTCGGTGACCACCTCCCTGAGACTCAGGAGGAAGGGCCTCTGCCCGTCATTGCCCAGGACGGAAAAGGCACGCACCAGTTCAAGGGGGGTCACTTCAAAGGCTCCGAGGGCCAGCGAGGGATAAGGCTGCAGGGCGGATTGAATGCCGCACTCGCGCAGCGTCTGGATCACCTTTTCAAGACCGACCTGCATGGCCAGGTCCACCGTGGCCGCATTGAGAGAGTCCCTCAGGGCGCCACGGAAAGTGACCGTACCCCGATAGCGCTGATCGTAATTCCGGGGTGTCCACCACCTGTCTCCAACTCGATACCGTGCGGGCCCATCGTCCAGCCTGCTCACGGCAGTGAATTGATCCAGAGCGCTCAAGTAAACGAAGGGTTTGATGGCCGAACCCGGTTGACGCCGAGCGTGGAGCGCCCGGTTGAAATTGCTTTGAGCATAATCCCGACCGCCCACCAGGGCCAGTACCGACCCGGTTCTGGGCTGTATCACCACGAGAGCCGCCTGCAGGGGACCCCCGTCCGACGCATCGCCGCTTGCCCCGGGCGTTTTTCCCTCGAGTTCCTCCAGCCCATCCCTCACAGCCTTTTCTGCCGCCCGGGATACTTGTGGGTGCAGGGTCGTGTAGATGCTGAGTCCCTCGCTTTCCAGCACCGAGGGCTCGTAAAGTTCCTGCAACTGCTGGCGCACGTAATCGACGAAATAGGGAGCGACTTTCACGGGCAGAAGAGTTTGTGCGAGTTTCAGGGGGGCGGCAATCGCTTTCTGAAAATCGGCCTCCTTGATTTTCTCCAGTTCCAGCATCCTCCTCAGAACCACGTTCCGTCTCTGGAGAGAGGCTTCCGGGTGGGTCAGCGGGGAATAGAAACTCGGCCCCCGAATCATGCCCGCCAGAAGTGCGGCCTCCGGCAGGTCCAGGTCTTCCACATTCTTTCCGAAATAGTGAAGGGCCGCCTCTCCGAATCCATGAATGGCAACACTGCCCCTTTGACCCAGATAGATTTCGTTCATGTACATTTCAAGGATGTCCTCCTTGCTGTACATGGCCTCGAGAATCAGGGCCATCGAGGCTTCGAGCACTTTGCGCTTGAGACTTCTTTCCGGCTGAAGGAAATAATTTTTGACCAGCTGCTGGGTGATGGTGGATCCACCCTGAACCACCCGCCGCGCCTTCAGGTCCACCCAGAGAGCCCGGAAAATCGCCCGCGCGTCCATTCCCTTGTGATCGAAAAACCGGTGGTCCTCGATGCTGATGATGGCCTGCACGAGGTGCGGGGGTGTCCGGTGGATGTTGATGAGCAACCGGCTCTCCCTCTGGCGACCGAAAAGCCGCGTCATCTCGAGGGGTTCAAGCTCCAGAAACGCGATGGCACCCGTCTCCCCGTCAATCTTCCGAATCCTGTTCTGATCCAGGTGGAACCGGACCAACCGCCCGGGGAGGGACCGACCTGGAAAGTTGAATTCCCTCAGGTGCACCGAAAGACCGTTGGGCTCCGCGCGGTATTCCCCCGCACGCAGAGGTCCCTCGCTGCTTTCCCGGTAGCGACGGGCTTCGAGCATTTCGCGAAGCTGGGCGGGAGGAAGGACTTGTCCCGGATAAAGGGGAACCGTCGCCGAAAAGACGCGGGATGGGACGCTCCAGCGACGTGATTCGAACCGCTCTTTGATTTCCGCATGGAGGTAGAGTGCGAAGCCGGCCACAAAGAGGCCGGAGAGGACGATCACAATGATGATCACTTGCAGGAGCAGGGATTTCCAGGACGATTCTCTTTTTTTCGAACGTGATTTCATTCTCGTCGAACCAGCTTGACCACACACTCGATATGGGGCGTGTGCGGGAAAAGGTCGAAGGGCTTGACTCGCCTCACCTCATAGGCATCGAGGAGACCTGAGAGGTCCCTTGCGAGGGTGCTGGGGTTGCAAGATACGGTGACGATTCTGTGCGGTGCCAGTTCATGAAGTGCCTTGAGCACCGCCGGATGCATGCCCGCCCGGGGAGGGTCCGTGATGACCACCTGTGGGCGTTCGCCCCATTGGGCATCCTGCATCACCGTACCGATCATCTCCTTGAGATCCCCGCATAAAAAGCGACAATTGTCGAGACCGTTGATCTCGGCATTGACAAATGCATCCTGAACCGCATCGTCCACCACTTCGAAACCCAGCACGCGACGGCAGCTTCCGGCCAGATAAAGGGCAATGCTCCCCGTGCCGCAGTACAGATCCCACACGGTCTCCTCACCGGACAGATCGGCCAGCTCGAGAACGCTGTCGTAGAGTTGTTCCGCCGCGTCGGGATTGGTTTGAAAAAAGGAGTGGGCAGAGATGCGAAATGTCAGCCCCCCCAGTTGCTCCTCGACAAAACCCGCACCGTGCAGCACACGGCTGGCCTCGCCCACGGCAACTTGAGCCCTCTTGCCGGTCACCGAATGGACCACTGTGGTGATCCATGGAAACCGTGTCAATAGATGATCCGCCAGGAGTTCCACAGCGCCTTCGCTCTCTTTGCGGGGCGCAGTGAGGATATTGAGGAGCGTCTGCCCGGTTCGCTTGGCTTCGCGAATGACCAGGAACCGCCAAAAACCCTGATGGGTTTTCACGCTATAGGATGGGAGGCCGCTTCGACGACACCACGCTCTCGTTTCCCGCAGAATTTCCACGGAACGGGGAGACTGGAGAAAACACTCCTCCACGTCAAAAACTCTGTCGTAAAAACCGGGCACATGCAAACCCAGGGCGAAGTCACGGTCGTGGGATTCGTCGCTGCGCGCGATCTCGGAAGGAAGCAGCCATCTGCGGTCACTGAAAGTGTATTCCATCTTGTTGCGGTAATACGTTTCGCGCGGTGACGCGACGACGGGTTCCACAGAGGTGTGAAGCTCGCCCGCAAGGTGCACCAGGCACTCCTGCACCTGCTCCCTTTTCCAGCGAAGCTGCTCGCCGTAACTCATGTCCTGCCATTTGCACCCCCCGCAATCCCCGAAATGTCTGCAGAACGGCGGCCGGTAATCGGGGGACTGTTCCAGAACTTCCAGAACTCTCGCTTCGGCAAACTGGCGTTTACGGCGTGTGATGCGCACGCGTACGGTCTGACCGGGAAGCGCATGTTCGATGAACACCACGAGCCCTTCCACCCTTGCCAGGGCTTTCCCTCCAAAGGCCAGCTTTTCAACCACCAGTTCCAGTTCTTCACCCTTTTTCATGAATTCACCAGGACTCCATCACGGCAAATGGCGTAGTTCTTTCCAACAGGTGCGCGCTATGCTAATAAAAATAGGCTCAAATGAACAGGGGATAATCCCGGACGTCCGATTCATCCCGGATTTGAAAGGCTGCCCCCTCTATTTATTTTTTCCAGGCAGGAAGCGCCGAGGATTCCGAGGAAGACATCATGTGGTGGAAAAAGCTTCACACCTACGGGCGACTCATCAAGTTCAGCCACACGGTTTTTGCCCTCCCCTTCGCGCTCGCCGCAGTGGTTTTAGCTCATCGCGAACATTCCGTGAACCTTTCCACCCTTTTTTTCATCCTGGTCGCCATGGCCGCGGCGCGATCGGCCGCCATGGGTTTCAACCGGTATGTCGACCGCCATTTTGACAGGCTCAATCCGCGGACGGCCGATCGCCCCACTGTTTCCGGAGAAATCGACCGACGTTCCGTGATGATTTTCATCCTGGCATCCTCGCTCCTGTTCGTCCTCGCTTCAGCCCTCCTGGGGAGCCTATGCTTCAAGCTCTCCTTTCCCGTGCTGCTCGTGCTGTTTCTGTATTCCTACACCAAGCGCTTCACCGCTTTCTCGCACCTGTTCCTGGGCTTCGCCATCGGCCTTGCCCCGCTGGGCGCCTGGATCGCCAGCACGGGGATGTGGGATGGCCGGGTGGTCTGGCTCTCTGCGGCCCTCATGACCTACATCGCGGGCTTTGACATTCTCTACGCCTGTCAGGATGCGGACTTCGACCGTCGCACGGGACTGTGCTCCCTTCCCGCCAGATGGGGTGAGATCAAGGCCTTCCAGGTATCCGCATGGCTTCACGTTTTCACCTTTCTGTTCCTTCTGGCGGTCTATTTCGCATTTCGGCTCGGCCCCATCTATCTCGCCTTTCTCGTGGGAATCAGCCTGCTCCTTGTTCTGGAACACCGTCTCGTCCAACCCCATGACCTCCAGAAGATCAACCTGGCCTTTTTTCACGTGAACAGCGCCGTCTCCGTCCTCCTCCTTCTGGCGGTCTGGACGGACGTCACCTTTTCCTGAGAGAAGCCACGCAGCGCCTCAGGTTCCTGCTTTGCCGAACCATCCCCGGAAATCGGATTGAGGCAAAATGATTTTCAACAACAAGGGAAATCCATGAAAACAGCCTATGCAAACCTTCAGGAATTCATCCTCGCATTGGATCAGGCCGGTGAGCTTTTGAGAATCAAGCGCCCCGTGTCCAAAGACCTGGAAATCACACAGATCACCGACCTCGCGTCCAAGGCGCCCGGCGGAGGCAAGGCTCTCCTGTTCGAGCAGGTGGAGGGTTCCCGGTTTCCCGTGTTGACCAATGCCTTTGGCAGCGACCGTCGCATCTGCATGGCTCTCGGGGTGGAGGACCTGGATGTCCTTGCGGGACGCTTGAGAAAATTCATCGAAATGGATCCCCCCAAATCCCTCCGAGACGGCATAAAACTGCTTCCCATGGCCATGGACCTCCTGCGATTCTTTCCCAGGAAATTTAAGCAGGCCCCCTGCCAGGAAGTGATTTACCGCGGCGACCAGGTCGATCTGTCTCAGCTTCCCGTGCTTCTGTGCTGGCCGGAAGACGGCGGCCCATTCATCACCCTTCCCGTGGTCATCACGCGCAGCCTTCTGACGGGCCGGCGCAACGCGGGCATGTACCGGCTGCAGGTTTTCGATCACAATACCACGGGGATGCACTGGCACATCCACAAGGACGGATCTCACTTTTACCAGGAATACCGCAAAGCCAAAAAACGCATGCCGGTGGCCGTGGCCATCGGCACGGACCCTGCCGTCACCTACGCTTCCACGGCCCCTCTCCCCCGGGGGGTGGACGAGATGCTCCTTGCAGGGTTCATTCGTCGAAAACCCGTCCCCATGGTGAAATGCGTCACCGTAGACCTGGAAGTGCCCGCCGAAGCGGAATTCGTGCTGGAAGGCTATGTCGACCCTGATGAATTGAGGCTGGAGGGGCCTTTTGGGGACCACACCGGCTACTACTCGCTGGTGGGCGAATACCCCGTTTTCCACGTGACGGCCCTGACACACCGGAAAAACCCGGTTTACGCCGCGACCATTGTGGGCCGTCCCCCCATGGAGGATTGCTACCTGGCCCGAGCCACGGAACGGCTGTTCCTCCCCCTCATGAACGCGGTTCTCCCGGAAGTGAAAAACTTCTGGATGCCTTGGGAAGGCGTTTTTCACAACATCACGGTGCTTTCCATGGCCAAGGAGTACCCCGGCCACGCGCGGCGGGTCATGAGCGCCGTGTGGGGGCAGGGGCAGATGAGTTTCTGCAAGGCTGTGGTGCTTGTGGACGATACCGTGGACTTTCAATCGCCGCGCAAGGTCCTGGAAACCATTCTCAATGAAGTGGACCTCAAGACGGATCTCTATTTCTCCGAAGGGGTGCTCGATGTCCTCGATCACAGTGCCCCCGATGCGCTGTTCGGCGGGAAACTGGGAATCGACGCCACCACCAGAGTTGAAGGCGAGCGAGACCGGGTGCGTCCGGATTTGCCTCCAGTGCCCGATGCGGTTTCCATCGAGGGCGCTCTGCGGGCCCTTTCACCTCACCTGGAACAGTTCCATGTCCCGGATCTGCAGGTGCGAAACCGACTGCTGCTCATCAATCTGAGAAAGGACGGCCTCATAACCGGTCGAAAACTGGCGCCCCGGATTCTTGCCGATGAGGTTCTCAAGGCCTTTTCCATCTTCGTCCTCTGTGATCACAACATCGATTTGAAAGACTCCTCCGTGGTGCTCTGGAAGGTGTTCAACAACGTGGACCCCAAGCGGGACATCGTCCAGAAGGAAAACCGCATCGTCATTGACGCCACCAAGAAAGGTCACGAGGACGACCACACCCGGCCCTGGCCCGATGACATTGTCATGGATCCGGACATCGTCGAGAGAGTGAGGCGGCGGGCTAAAGAACTGGGCATCGAAGAGTTTTTGCGCTGAGTTCGACGGGAAACCAATCGGAGCGCCGCTGGGGATCACCCGGACAAATCTGCCACGAATCCGGCGCGCCCCGCATTGTGTCGCAAGAAAAAAGACCGGCGCGGTCTCAGGAACCGCGCCGGTCCGAGCCGGTTGACCAGGTCCGTGTCACCCGTTGGTTTGCAGCCTCCGGTTACGATCAGGGCGTTGATCATTCGGGCGGGGCAATGTGGTTCACCACCAGGTCGTCATGCTGCACGTCCACCTTGATGGTGGAGCCGTCCGGAATGTTGCCCGCCAGCAGAGCGCGGCCGATGCGCGTTTCCAGTTCGCGCTGCAGGTAACGCTTGAGGGGCCGTGCTCCGTACACGGGGTCATAACCCGCACGCGCGATAAACTCCCGGGCCGATTCGGAGATCTCCAGGGTGATGCGCCGGTCCGCCAGTCGCTTGCTCAGGTTTTGTGTGAGCAGGTCGATGATGGCCTTGATTTCCTCAAAGGTGAGGGGCTTGAAGAGCACGATGTCGTCCACGCGGTTGAGGAACTCGGGCCTGAAGGCGCGTCGCAGTTCCATCATGACTTTTTCACGTGCGCTTTCCTTGATTTCCCCCTTGTCCGAAATTCCCTCGAGCAGGTACGTCGACCCGATGTTGCTCGTCATGATGATGACCGTGTTCTTGAAGTCCACGGTTCGCCCCTGAGCGTCCGTGAGCCGCCCGTCGTCAAGGATCTGCAGCAGCACATTGAAGACTTCGGGATGCGCCTTCTCGATCTCGTCGAACAGGATGACGCTGTAGGGTTTTCGGCGAACGGCCTCCGTGAGCTGCCCGCCTTCCTCATAGCCGACATAGCCCGGAGGGGCCCCGATGAGCCGGGAGACCGTGTGCTTCTCCATGTACTCGCTCATGTCGATGCGAACGATGTTGTCTTCCGTGTCGAAAAGGGCTTCGGCAAGGGTCTTGCCCAGCTCCGTCTTGCCGACGCCCGTCGGGCCCAGGAAAATGAAAGACCCGATGGGACGCCGCGGGTCTTTGATCCCGGATCGAGCCCGGATCACCGCGTCGGCCACGAGTCGGACCGCCTCATCCTGCCCGATGAGCCTCTTGTGCAGGACCTCATCCAACCTCAGGAGCTTTTCCCGCTCCCCCTCCATGAGTCGCGTGACGGGAATTCCCGTCCATCGGGACACTATTTCCGAAATCTCGTCTTCCGTGACCATCTCGCGAAGCAGACGGTTCCCGCCCTGCTCCCCTGCGAGCTTCTCTTCCTCCTCCCGGAGCGCCCTTTCCAGCTCGGGAAGTTTCCCATGCTTCAGCTGCGCCGCCAGGTTGAGATCGTACTTGCGTTCGGCCAGTTCCACCTCGTGACGTACTTTCTCGATTTCTTCCCGAAGCGCCTGCACCGTCTTGATGCGCTGCTTTTCGCCTTCCCACTGAGCCTTCATGGCGTCCGCGCGGCCACGCAGCTCGGCGATTTCCTTGCGAATGGCTTCCAGCCGCTCCTGGCTGGCCTTGTCGCGTTCCTTCTTGAGGGCCGCTTCTTCGATCTCCAGCTGCATGACACGACGGGTGACCTCGTCCAGTTCTGCCGGCATGGAGTCGATTTCCGTGCGGATCATGGCGCAGGCCTCGTCCACCAGATCGATGGCCTTGTCCGGAAGGAAGCGGTCGGAAATGTAGCGGTTGGAAAGGACCGCGGCAGCCACAAGCGCACTGTCCTGAATCTTGACGCCATGATGGACCTCGAATCGTTCTTTCAGCCCGCGCAGGATGGAGATGGTGTCTTCCACAGTGGGCTGATCCACCAGCACAGGCTGAAAACGCCGCTCGAGGGCTGCATCCTTCTCGATGTATTTGCGATACTCGTCGAGGGTTGTGGCGCCGATGCAATGGAGTTCTCCACGGGCCAGCATGGGCTTGAGCATGTTGCCGGCATCCATGGAGCCCTCGGCCTTTCCGGCTCCCACGATGGTGTGGAGCTCGTCGATGAAAAGCAGGATGCGCCCCTCCGACTCCTTGATCTCCTGCAGGACCGCTTTGAGCCGTTCCTCGAACTCACCGCGAAATTTGGCGCCTGCCACCAAGGCCCCCATGTCCAGGGCAAAAATGGTCTTGTCCTTGAGTCCTTCAGGCACATCCCCGCGCACGATCCGGTGAGCGAGTCCCTCCACAATGGCGGTCTTCCCCACACCGGGCTCCCCGATGAGTACCGGATTGTTTTTGGTTTTTCGGCTCAGAATGCGGATGACCCTTCGAATCTCCGAATCCCGGCCGATGACGGGGTCCAGCTTGTTGGAGCGCGCCTCCTGCACCAGGTCTCGTCCATATTTCTGCAGGGCTTCGTACGTGGTTTCCGGGGAAGCGCTCGTCACCCGCTGGTGTCCCCGTACCGAGGTCAGGGTGGCCAGGAAAAGGTCACGCGTGATTCCCAGTTCTTTGAGGATGCGACCTGCGGGCGTTGTGCCACCCTCTTCGATGAATGCAAGGAACAGGTGCTCGACGGAAACGTACTCGTCCTTGAGCCGCTCCGCCTCATCCTGAGCCTTGACCATGAGTCGTCCCAGGCGCTGGCTGATGTAGACCTTGCCCGGTTCGACACCCGGCCCACTGACGCGGGGCTTTTTGTCCAGCTCCGCCTCCAGCCGGTCCGTCACGGCATCGAGCGGGACCTCCATTCGCTTGAAAAGTCTCGGAAGAAGACCCTCGGGTTGTTCCAGCAGGGCGAGGAGCAGGTGTTCCCCGTCCACCTCCATGTGGCCATAGCGTAAAGCTTTCGTCTGAGCCGCCTGAAGCGCCTCCTGACATTTTACGGTGAATTTATTCAGATCCATCGATCAAGACTCCTCCTGTTATATTTATTTTGATTCAACACACCCCTGCGCTCAGCACAGCCGCTCACTGGAAGGTGTCCGATTCAACATTCAATAGGGGTCGTGCCGGCAGGCTCTGAGCCGACCTCCAGTTCATTTCCGTGAATTCCGGCTAAAGACTGCCGGAATGACGACTCGAGCCTTGGACACTCTCTCGAGTTGAGCTGTGCTCAGGGATGGATACATCCGGCACCGCAGCAGTTGAAATGAGGCACAAACGTGTGAATCCACCCCTTTTTCAAGGAAAGAGCCTGCTTTCAAGCTCCCGAATCTGTTCTTCCAGGGCCTCGATGCGCGCCATGAGTTCCAGGATGACGCCCACGCCCACATAATTCACTCCCAGTTCGTTTCTCAATCGCAGAATGCGGCGGATAGTGGGCACAACATCGTGCTGAAACAAAACCACACCGTCGGGTCTGCGTTCTTCGTAGTCAATGAGTCCCAGTCTCACCAGGCGT
Organism: uncultured Syntrophobacteraceae bacterium; assembly: GCA_964654275.1. Taxonomy (GTDB): domain Bacteria; phylum Desulfobacterota; class Syntrophobacteria; order Syntrophobacterales; family Syntrophobacteraceae; genus SLCH01. Next base: position 62,117 of record CAZZHS010000004.1, on the reverse strand, counting down.
TCCACCAGGTCCGGGTGTATGCCGCAACGGTAGGCCACCTCGCGCAATTCCATGCAGGAACCGTAGCCATGGGTTTTTTTCATCTTCACGATCAAACATTTGCGTTCTGCCATGGAGCCATTGCCTCCCTGAGTTTATCCCCGCGGATTGAAGTGAGACACCCGTTTGAGCTCCTCGAAGAGCTCCCTCTCACGATCGCTGAGGCTCTTGGGCACCACGATCTGGATCACGACGTACAAATCGCCGGGGCTCCCTTTGGGATTGGGCATTCCCCTTCCTTTGAGGCGGAGCTTCTGGTTGCTGTGGGTTCCCGGGGGTACCTTCAATGAAAGAGGCCCGGAGAGGGTCTGGATCCCGGCCTCGCAACCAAGCGCCGCTTCCCAGGGTGTGATGGGGAGCTCCATGTAAATGTCTCGGCCTTCCAGACGGTACCGGGGGTGCGGCTCGATTTCGACCTTCAGGTAGAGATCCCCGCTGGGACCGCCCCCGATTCCCGCTTCTCCCTGGCCGCTGAGGCGAATTTTCTGGCCCGGCAGGACCCCGGGGGGAATCTTCACGTCGTAGCTCTTGGCCTGGAGGGACACTTTGCCGTCCGGACCCAGAGTCTGGGACTGAAGCGTGATGGACCTGACGCCGCCATGGTACGCATCTTCCAAGCTGATTCGCAGGGTCGCTTCCTGGTCGGCACCTGCCTGGGTCCACACAGGGCCATAGCCGGTCCCACGCCCTCCCCGTACATCACGAAATCCCCGGCCGCCAAAGAGCGTCTCGAAAAAATCGCTGAAGCCCCCGGCGCCTCCCCAATGGAATTCAGTGCGACCGCCTGCACCGGCACCAAAGTCAAAGGCGCTTTCCCACCCTGGAGGTGGCCGAAACTCCTGCCCATCCTGCCAACTGGATCCCAACTGGTCATACTTTTGCCGCTTTTCAGGGTCCTTGAGAACTTCATAGGCTTCGTTGATTTCCTTGAATTTCTCCTCGGCATCCTTGGCTTTGTTCACATCGGGATGGAATTTCCTCGCCAGCTTCCGGTAGGCCCTTTGAATCTCTTCCTGACTCGCTGTACGGGAAACGCCCAGAGTTTCGTAATAGTCTCTGAATTTGACTGCCATAGTAACCTTCCAGCCTCTCGAACTCTCACATAGGTTGAACCCCAAATGGAGCCTGCTGCGCCATTGTGATTGCGATACTAATTCATTTTGGGTCTTGAACCAACTGCGAGGATTTCAAGTGCCACTGAGCACCGGGTCGCGATCGCCCTTCCACGCGTCCAGCCGGTTACAACGAGCCACATCGCAATGGAACGGGAATTGTTTGCCGGCTTTGTTCCCCGCCACACTGTCTTCCCGTGGCCGGTCAATGCGCATGACATGACATGAAAAGATGCCCGCCGCATCGAAAGCCTTGCTCAAAGAGCCTGATGATCGTGTCGGAACTGCTGTGCCAGCCGCTCCACCTCCGCCCCGGAAAGATTGGAGGCCTTGAGAAGCGTCACAGGCCGTTCCTCGTCCGAAACCCCTTCCCGCCCCTTGACACTCAGGATGCCGTCGGTGTCCACATCGAAGGTCACGATGAACTGGCCCGGCCCTTCCGCCTGGGAGCACGCGCTTTCGAGGCGGAAGCTCCCCAGAAGACGATTGGCCTCCGCCCTTTCATGCTCACCCTGCAGGAGAACCACGTCCACTCGGCCGGAAGGACCCGCTTCGAGGGTGAAGAGTTCCTCCCGGCGAGCCGGCAGGGTGCTGTTTCGCTCGATGAGCCGTTTCATCGAGCCGCCCTGGATCTCCATGCCCACTGTGTGGGAAACCACGTCCAAGACGATCACTTCCGGCACGCGCTTGTGCAGAACAGCAGCCTGAAGGGCGGCCCCCGCCACCACGATTTCGTCAGATTGAACGCTCCGGCTCGTCTGTCTCCCCCCTGTCAATGATCTCACCACGTCCTGCACTGCAGGCATGCGTGCGGCTCCCCCGACGAGCATGACCTCGTCCAGGTCTTCGGGAGCGAGTCTCGCGAGGGCAAGAGCCTCCTCAACATGGTTGCGGCAGCTCGCCAGAAGGTCCTGGGTCAGTTCTTCCAGCAAGGATCGACGGACCCTTCTGTGCAGATGCCCGCCACCCTTTGTCCCCCCCGCCAGAAACGGCAGGTGGATTTCTGTCTCCCGCGCACTCGAAAGCTCACGCTTGGCCTGCTCCACCGCTTCGAAAAGACGCTGACAGGCCTGGGGGTCATGGCGGATCTCCACACCCGTTTCCCTTAAGAAATCTTCTGCAACCCACTCCATCAGCCGCCGGTGGAAATCGACACCTCCGAGACCCGCGTCGCCCGACGTCGATCGGACCTCACAGACGCCTTCAGCCACATCCAGAACGGAAACATCCAGAGACCCACCCCCGAGATGGAAAACCAGAACGGTTTGCGTCCTTCCCGACTCCATGGCGTAGGCCAGGGCGGCCGCAGTGGGCTCATTGATGAGGCGCAACTCTTTCAGTCCCGCGATTTTTCCGGCATCGAGGGTTGCCTGCCTTTGGGCGTCACTGAAACTCGCAGGCACGGTGATCACGGCCTCTTCCACTCTCTCGCCCAGGAAATTTGAAGCGTCGGCCACCAGTGTCTGAAGCAGGAGAGCCGACAAGACTTCGGGGGCCAGGACCTTCCCATGAATGGAGAAACGGACGGAATCTCCCGGTCCCTGAAGCAACACAGGGGACGACTCCTGCATCTTCGTCCTCTCCACATCCCCCCACGCCCGCCCCATGAATCTTTTGGGAGAACGGACCGTACCGGAGGGATTCAGGACGGCTTGCCGAAGCGCAGGCTCTCCCACCAGAACCCGGCCGTCCTGAGTGAAAGCCACGACGGAAGGTGTCGTGACGTGTCCCTGAACATTGGGGATAATGGTCAACCTGCCATCCTCCCATACCGCAATGGCCGAGTTGGCGGCACCGAGATCTATGCCGACCGCCTTGCCCATGAGTGACACCTCCTGAAATTCACAGCTCAAATGCGCGCAAGCTCGCGCGAATCCAAAATAGATGAATGCGGACCACGCAGTGCGACGCTTGATATTAATTCTCGATGCGGGTGATGACCTTCGGAAATATCCCGTTTTGCCTTTGTACCTTGAACCCCTTTGCAGTGTAACGGAAATTAATCATCGTCCCCAAAGTTGCCAGTATCAAATTCGAAATTTGTCAAAAATTTGTCACTTCTTGCGGCACCGAATTGCCCGGCGCTTCAGACAAAAGGGGTTTCCCTGCTGCAGTGCACCCCTGAGGGGCGCACGAAGGGAGGGCATTTCTGTCAGCATGTCTTGCGCTTAGCTCAAACTCCCTTGATTTGCATGATTTTTTAATTTGTCACAGCACTTGTTTTTTCCCCGCCGGATGTGTTTCAAGCTTGGATGAAGTGGACCTTTTCCTGTGCTCCCGGCAAAAGCCTGATTTGCTGTAGAGGCGGCACGCGCTTCATGGGTTTGGAGAGCCGGGGGGGGAACGGGGAGGTTCACGTTGCCGGTTCTCTCAGTAAAGCTATCGCTGTCTTTCAAGAAATCCTGTTCATGACCTCAAAGTTCATGGCATTCACAAGATGAGCGGGTCGATGGTGGACCCCACGTGAAAGGCGGCCGGGCTATATGTTCGTCGACCTTGAAGATGATTCACGCGATTTCAGCAATGATCAGCAATGAAGCGTTGCGTTGACCGGGCGCATCAACACCTCAAAGGGGGACATGCGGGAGTGGATTCACGTGTTCACTCCTGATCGTGCAGACTGCAGACATGAAAGATATGAGGTTACAATAGAAATGACGGATCAGGTACGGGCCTCTACCGCACAGGTGACGGAACATGAGAAATCTTCCAGCACACTGGAAGGGAAACCCATGAAAGCATTGAGCAAGCTCCCTCAGCCCCAGTTCTCCCGCAATGCACTGGTGGTTTTGCGAAAGCGTTACCTTAAGAAAAACGAGAAAAACGAGCCCATCGAGACTCCCGAGGAGCTGCTCTGGCGGGTGGCCAACGCCTTGGCCAAGGGCGATATCCCCTATGAGGGAGAAGAGCGAATTCAGGAGACCGCCCGGAAGTTCTACAGCCTCATGGCCTCTCTCGATTTCATCCCCAACTCGCCCACCCTGATGAATGCCGGCCGGCGCCTCGGTCAGCTTTCAGCCTGCTTCGTGCTGCCGGTGGAAGATTCCATCGACAGCATCTTTGAAGCCATCAAACATGCGGCCATGATCCACAAAAGTGGTGGAGGCACCGGGTTTTCATTCTCCAAAATTCGCCCGGAAAGCGACAAAGTTTTGTCCACGCAGGGCGTTGCAAGTGGCCCCGTGTCCTTCATGACCGTTTTCGACACGGCCACGGAAACCATCAAGCAGGGGGGCACACGGCGGGGAGCCAACATGGGCATCCTGCGCGTGGATCATCCGGACATCGAAAAGTTCATCACATGCAAGACGGACAACAGCCGCCTCACAAATTTTAACATCTCGGTGGCCATCACGGATGAATTCATGAGAGCGCTCAAAGAAGACCGGGACTACGCATTGATCAATCCGCGCACCGGAGAATGTGTGGGGCGGCTTCAGGCCCGCAGGGTGTTTGAGCGAATCGTGGAATCCGCCTGGAGCAACGGCGAACCCGGAATCATCTTCATCGACAGCATGAACCGCTCCAATCCCACCCCCCATGTGGGGGAGATCGAGAGCACCAATCCCTGTGGTGAGCAGCCGCTGCTTCCCTATGAATCTTGCAATCTCGGGTCCATCAATTTGGCACATATGGTGCGGGATGGGCAGATCGACTACGAACATTTGAAGGAAGTCATTCACAGCGCGGTGCATTTCCTGGACAACGTGATTGAAATCAACAACTATCCACTCTCCATCATCGAGGAACTGACCAAGGCGAACCGCAAAATCGGGCTGGGTGTTATGGGATTCTCGGATCTGCTGATCTCTTTGGGCATTCCTTATGACTCCGAGGAGGCGGTCCGAACGGCCGAGGAAGTGATGGCGTTCATTCAAAAAGAGAGCAAGGCCGCTTCCGCGGATCTGGGTCTTCGGCGTGGAAATTTCCCCAACTACCCCGGTTCCATCTACGACACACCCCAGACGCCCCACATGCGCAACGCCACGACCACCACCATCGCTCCGACGGGCACCATCAGCATCATTGCAGGGTGTTCGAGCGGGATCGAGCCCGTTTTCGCCATCAGCTTCGTCAGAAAGGTGCTCGACAACGAGGAATTACTGGAAGTTCATCCTCTCTTCCAGAAAATAGCCCAAAACAGAGGATTCTACAGTGAAGGACTGATGAAGCGCATTGCCGAGAAGGGGAGCATTCAGAGTTTCGAGGAAATCCCGGAGGATGTGAGGCGGGTGTTCGTGGTGTCTCACGACGTGAAGCCCGAGTGGCACATTCGCATACAGGCCGCCTTCCAGAAACACACGGACAACGCAGTGAGCAAGACCATCAATTTCCCTTTCAGCGCAACCGTGAAGGACGTGGAAGACGCCTACATCATGGCCTATGAACTGGGGTGCAAAGGAATCACCATTTACCGGGACGGCAGCCGGGACGTCCAGGTTTTGAACATTCAGCGCAAACCCCAATACCCGCAGGTGGAGCCTCGTCCCCGACCCGATGAAACCTCCGGAGTCACCGAGAGGATCAACACGGGGTGCGGCAAACTTTACGTGACCATCAACAGCGATGAGTACGGCTTCTGTGAAGTGTTCGCTCAAATGGGAAAGGCCGGAGGCTGCGCCTACTCACAAATTGAAGCCACAAGCCGTCTCATTTCGCTGGCCCTGCGTTCGGGCGTCAAGGTCGAGGCCATCATTCGGCAGTTGATGGGCATCCGCTGCCCTTCCCCCGTGTGGAAGAACGGCGAACAGGTGGTTTCCTGTTCGGACGCCATTGCCAAGGTTCTCAACCATCATGCCAAAACCAATGTGGCCTCCGCCATCGACGAGATGGGAGCCTGCCCCGACTGCGGTGCATCCGTGGAGCATGAAGGAGGTTGCATCGTTTGCCGTTCCTGCGGTTTTTCACGGTGCAGTTAGAGCGGTGAATCCGGAGCCGGCGTGTTCACACTCATGGGATGTCACCCCCCGGGAAGCCGTCGCCCTGCAGCGGGAACTTTCCGGGCGAGTGCGGCTTGAGCCGCTTCCAACGCGATTTGAAGTGTTGGGGGCGGCGGACATCGGTTATGTTGCCGCAGCCAATCGCCTGGCTGCGGTCATGGTCACATTTCGCTGGCCGGATCTGGAGCTGCTCGAAACCGCCCAGTGCGTTGCCGCCATCGAATTCCCTTATGTGCCCGGGCTTTTGTCCTTTCGGGAAGTGCCTCCTCTGTTGAAAGCTTTCGAGGCACTCCGGAGGAAACCCGACGTGATCCTGTGCGACGGTCAGGGCATTGCCCATCCCAGAAAGCTGGGCCTGGCCTCCCATTTGGGGCTTTGCCTGGACCTTCCCACCCTCGGATGTGCCAAGAAAAGGCTCTGCGGGGAGCACAAACCGTTCCCGTTGATTCAGGGTCAGCACCGGCAACTCCTTCTCCACGGCGAGCCGGTAGGCTACGTGTACTGCTCGAGAACGGGGGTCAAACCCATTTACATCTCTCCGGGACACAAATCCGACGCACAAACCGGTCTCCAGCTCGTGCGCCGATGCCTGGGCCGCTACCGCATTCCCGAACCTCTGAGAAGAGCGCATCACCTTGCCACCCAGCTGCGCGCCCACATCACCCAGCTGAAGGAGATTTCCGCTTCATCCCCTTGAAACTCGGGATTTCCAGGGTGCGGGTGGGTGCAACAGGCCACCAATCCGACACTTTATTGCTTGACCGTCCCTCCGGTTAACTTGTAAATGCTGCTTGAGACACCCACGTTGAACCACGCACGCTCTTTATGCACTCTCCTGCGGGCTGCTTCCGCCTTGTGACCCCTCGGATGCTGATGGAATGCAGTTCGAAGTCCCGGCCTCCGGCAGGCAGTTTTCAGGGGCGGGGGGGTCACCAGGGATCCATGAGGTCTGCGGAGGTCTGCGCAAACCTCCGGACAGACATCATTCGCTTCCTCAAAGCATGGGTCTGCGGAGGGGCGGGACGCCGCTGCCGGGTGTCGTTCCAAAGGCAAAGCCACTGCATGCCAAGAACCATGTCCTGATTCGAACCGTTTGACATTCCTCTCTCAGATTCGGGAGAAAGCGGGCAGGAGGGGGATCATGAGTATCCCGATGACAACGGAAGAAGCACAGGAGTTTGTCAAACTCCTCGCGGCAGCCATTCAGGAAATCGATCGAAAAAACTCGGACGGCGTGAGGAAGGCGCTCCTCGAATTCCGCAGCACGGCCATCATGCTCGGTTTCGAAGAGCTGGACCAGCTGGGCAGGGAGTTTGAGACATTTTTTGATCAGCAGGTTGAACCGCGCTGGGATTCGAGAGCCGTCGCAAGCTTGAGCCACTGCATGGAGGAGTTGGCAAAGGGTTTGCAAATTTCAGAGGGTGATCCTGAACTCGCACCGACGCTGCATGATTTGGCCCTTTACCTTCGAAACTTCCCATTGGAAGACGGCGAAGAGGAAGAAACCGAAGGGACTCCATGGAATTTCAAACCTCCGCAACAAGATGACCCCATGGTGTCACCACGGACTTCCCAGCGCACCGCACACAATGCCGGGGAACCTTTCATGAACGATCCCAACCTGTTGAGAGCGCTCCTTCAGATCGATCCGACCTCCAGCGTTTTTGTTCTCCTCGCAGAGCAGCTCTGCAAGTTGAATCTCTGGCAGGAAGCCGTCGAAACCTGCCGCCAGGGCGTGATTCACCATCCATCCCTCCTGCAGGGCCAGATTCTTCTGGGGTGGGCCCTCTGGGAAACCGGACGGCCGGACGAGGCGGAAGATACGCTTCGAAAAGCGCGGGAAAACTACGAAAAAGGCGCAATTGTCTACAAACTGCTGGGAGAGATGGCCGCACGCAGGGGGGCCCATGAGGAGGCCGATGAGCTCTATTCCCTCTACGAAAAGTTGAGTGGGGCTTCGGTGGCGCGAGGCGTACCGGAAGAGCCTCCCGGGGAGGAGAGGACTCAGCCCGGGGACACTTTGCAAGCAGCAGACGGAAGCGAAAAGGGAGTCGCGGTCGCAGAAATATTGAGCGGGCTCCTGGAGCGGTTCTCGGACACTCCCCCCACGACCCGACCAAGAGAGCCTCTCTTTTCCGCAGACGACCGGGAGAGGCTCAAAAACATCCTTCGAGCAGCAAGTCGAGGTGTCGGGGAAAGAAGAAAGTGAAATTTGGTGCAATTTGTGTGTGCCTTTCCTTGGCAATCGCTCCCATTAAATGTTATTCATGTTCCTTATTTCGATTCACCGTTTCAGAATCGACCTGAACGGGATGACGAAACCGGTTGCCGCATAGATTTGCTCTGCCAGCGCCCACTGGAACTTCAGAGTCGAGGCAGCCGATGGAAGCCTGAGGAGTTCCGTTTTGGGAAACACGTGAGCGCCACTGCCGCATGCGGCGCGTCATGAACGTGTTTTGTCCCAGGGCGCGAGGCTCCGGTGCGTTCCTCCAGGGATAATCATCAGTCTCAGAGAAGGGAAACATGACAGAAACGACCCATACCTTCCACATCCCCGTCATGGGCACCGCATTCACCATCGATTCTCCTGTCAAAGTCGCCAAATACGGCATTTCTTCGGTGATTTCCTGTGTGGACGATGTTCTCATCGAGAAGATGCGCAGGTTTTACTGCAAGATGATGGGGGAAGAGTGCACTCCCATTGAAAAAACAGACCCGGATGCAAGGGCCAACCGCATCACGGCATATCTGAATCTGGTGGACCGTCTGGTCAAAGATCAGGTGGAGCGGCTCAGGCAATCCGCTTTTGAGCTCGGAAGTGAAATCCACAATTACTTCGAATTGCTCCCGGAAACTTCCCCTCTCAAGCACATGTACCTCAAGATGCTGGAATTGAAGAACTCCGCCGAGAAGCTGAATCTCCAGGAGGAGCTTCGGAAAAGAATACGCCCGGGAAGCATCGACATCAACATCATGACCAAGCTCGACCGCACCAACTTCGGCGCGGACGGAGCCCCCCTTGAGGTGGAATTCAATGATGCCATGGCCGCGTTGCGGGGTTATGCCCGAAGCACCCTGGCCTCTTCGATCGTCTTTTCAGCAGGGTTCAATGGCCGCCTGTACAGCTATGTGGAGAAGTTCCAGGACTTCCATGCCGCTGAGGACGGGTCCATCAAGAAGAAAATCGTGATCAAGGTGAACGATTTCCGGTCCGCTTTGACGCAGGGAAAGTTTTTCGCCAAAAAAGGCATCTGGGTCTCGGAATACCGTGTTGAATCAGGACTCAACTGTGGCGGCCACGCCTTCGCTCACGGCGGGAACCTGATGGGACCGAGCCTCGAAGAGTTCAAACAAAAAAGAGAGGAACTCGTCAGCTCCCTCTTCGAAATTTACAACAAGGCACTGGCCCAAAAGGGACGGAGGACCTTCCAGGAGCCGCATCCGGTCCGCATCACCGCTCAGGGGGGCATAGGAACGGCGCGGGAAAATCAATTTCTGCTCGAATACTACAAGCTCGACGGAACGGGCTGGGGCACCCCTTTTCTCCTTGTACCGGAGGCCACGACAGTGGACAAGACCACTCTCGAAAGGCTTGCAGCGGCCACCCACAAGGAGCTGTTCCTCAGCAATGTGTCCCCCCTTGGGGTCCCCTTCAACAACTTGAGGAATTCCAGCAGCGAGGAGCACAAGGCCGCCCAAATTCGCGCGGGCCGTCCCGGCAGCAAATGCATCAAGGGCTTCCTGGTTTCCAACACTGAATTCTCGAAGAATCCCGCCTGCCTGGCATCCCGATTCTATCAAAAGCAGAAGCTGGAAGAAGTCGGCAAACTCCAGATCGAAGAAGACCGGCGCCGGAAACTGTGTGAAGCCATCGTGGACAAAGCCTGCCTGTGCAATGATCTCGCGGGGGCCGCAATGCTGCTGCACAACCTCTATGAGGAGGGGGAGCCTCTGCCCACACCGGCAATTTGCCCAGGGCCCAACCTTGCCTACTTCTCCCGGACCTTTTCCCTGAAGGAAATGGTCGACCACATTTACGGGCGTACCGACGTGCTCGGTCCCGTTGCCCGCCCTCACATGTTCGTCGCCGAGCTCAAAATGTACATCGAGTACCTGGAGAGGGAAATCCGAGACCACCTCAGCCACCCCAGCGATCAGCGGGCCAAATACCTGAAGGAATACGGTGAGGATCTTTTCAGGGGCATCGAATACTATCGGCAACTTTTCCCGGCGATACCGCAGGAGCCTGAGGAACACCGTGTAAAGATGCTTCAGGATCTCGAGGGGTGCCGCTCCTCGCTGGAGGAACTCGCAGGACGATACCCTGATTTTTTCTGAGCGCCCTGGAGAATCTTTCGACACACCCCCGTTTGCGGCCGCCCCAGGCGCGGCCCTCGGGAGTGTGTCGGAAGCAGTTCACGGGCATGAGGCCCACCCTCCTCTTTTTGATCCGGATTCCGTGGTGTCCTTTGGCACGTTCCCGCCGGTCCGGAGTTCGAAACATCCCAACACGTTTCCTTATCCTGAACGGGTTATGAGGCGGGAGTGCGCCAAGCGCTTCAACGGTTTCCGGTAACCCGCATGGGACGCAATTTCTTCAGTATGCCCTTTACGCCTCACCTGCGGCGCCGGAGGATCTTGCAGAGTGTCGCTCTTGCCGCCTTTTTGTTGACGGTTACAATCTAACATCGATCGGATGCGGATTCTCACGTTCCATGGAACCTGTACGGAAGATCCAGTACTGAAGGTGGTGCGTGGTGCAAAAACCAGCCAGGTGCAAGCTGCTCCTCATCGGGGTCATGTCACTGTTTCTTTTCGCCCTCCACTCAGGGGCGGGTGCGCTCACCCTCCAGGAAGCCCTCGAGAGTGCCAAGAAGAACTTGCCTGCCTACCAGGCTTCCAAGCTCCGAGTGAAATCTTCCGACTCCCTTTACAAGGCCTCGCTCTCTCCCTATCTGCCCACTCTGGATGTTTTGACTTCACAGCAGATCCACGACACCGACCCGGGCAATTATGAATTCAGCCTCTACGACGTCACCATGTCTTACCTCCTGTTCGATGGAGGAAACAGGCGGGCCAATCGAAACATCGCCCGGCTGAACCTGGACATCGACAGGGAGGAGCTCAACAGGGTCTATCTGGACCTTGAATTTGACATCAAACGAGCCTTTTACTCCACCATGGCGCGGCAAAAGATCCTCGAACAGAGGAGAATTCAACTGGACGATGCCCGGAAAGATCACGAGGTGGCCGAAGGGCGTCACCGGCTAGGTGCGGCCAGGCTGTCGGACGTGCTGCAGGCATCGGTGAGACTCGAGCAGGCAAGATTCAACCTGACGCAAGCCGAGGGGCTCCTCCGCAATGGTCTCTCGGAGCTCAACTCCCTCATGGGAAGGCCCCTGGAGACAGGCTACGATCTGCAGGGGGTTTTGGGGGAGCTGCCCACCCTGCCGCCGTTGGAGGATTTATCTCAGGCGGCTCTCGCCCGGCCCGAGGTGAAGCAGTCAGAAGACCAGGTGCTGGTGTCCAAAAACATTAAATCCGTTTCCAGGTCACGATTCTTCCCCACCATCTCCACCAACAGCTCGTTCACGCGCACACGAAGAACCAACTCCCCGGGCGGTTCGTCCCTCAACGACGCATCCGTGGAACTGAAGGCGACCTGGAACCTGTTCGAGTGGGACAAATTTTATCGAACCCGTTCCGCGGAGTTGAACATCGATGTGGCGGAGCAAAACCTGGACGAGATTCAGCGTCAGATCCTTCTGGACGTTGCCAAGGCTTATGAAGACCTGGCCACGGCAGCCAGGAATATCTCGGTGGCCGAATCACAGGTCAAACAGGCAGAGCAGAATTATTCCCAGGCTTTCGGGGAATACAAGATCGGAAAGGGGGACATCCTCGCCCTCGTCCAGGCCGAAGGTTTCCTGGCTCAGTCCAGGGAACAGCTCGTGGCCTCGAGGCTCGGCCTGGCCCTGGCCAAGGCCCTTCTGGAGAGAAACGTCGGGGTGGAAACGCTCGAGAACATGGTTCGCGTATCTCAGGCGCCCTGAGAGAGAAGACCGCGAAGGTCCTCCGGAAATCGCAGCATTGAGGAGGTCGGCAAGTGAAAAAGTTTTTGATCGTGTTTCTGCTGGCAGTCGCAGTGGGAGGCGGGAGTTTTCTCATTTACAGGCACGCGTTTCGAAAGCCTGAAATCCAGATCCTCGAGAGTTCCACCATCGAAAGGGGAAACATCCGGGAAGTGCTGGTGGAAACGGGGATCATCAAGCCGCAGGTGGGCGCCGTGGTGAAAATTGGATCGCGGATCACGGGCGACATCGTGAAAATGAATGTGAAAATCGGTGATCCAGTCAAGAGGGGGGATCTCATTGCACGTATCGATGACCGAGAAATTCTCAAGGTCGTCGCCCGGCAGGAAGCGGCCCTCCAGGCAGCCAGAGACACCTTGCGGCAGGTGGAACTGACGTTTCCCGAGCGTATCCGTGAGGCGCAGGCCAATCTCGGCTTTGCGAGAGTGAATCACACCCGGGAAGTGGAGCTCATCAAGCACGAATACACCACCCAGGATGCAGTGGACAGGGCCCTGCGGGATTTGAAAACTTCGGAGGCCAATCTGAAGAGGCTGCGGGATGAATACGCCACCCAGCGGGTCATCGCCCAATCCCGGGTCGAAGAGGCGGAGGCTCAGCTGAGTCAATCCCGAGTCAATCACTCCTACACGACCATTCTCGCTCCCATTGACGGGGTGGTGTCGGACGTGACCATTCAGGAGGGGGAGACCATTGTGACGGGCCTTCAGGTGGCCAACCTGGTCACGGTGCTGGACCCGACCAGCCTGGAAATGTGGATCTACGTGGACGAGACAAACATTGGAAGGGCTCAGCTCGGCCAGGAAGTCGAATACTACGTGGACGCCTTTCCAGAAAAGAACTTTCAGGGCACCATCGGAAGAATCCACCCGCAGCCGGTGGTAAAGGACAACATCGTTTACTACCTGGCCACAGTGGAAGTGGACCGGGCTGACGCTCAGTTCCTGAAACCGGAAATGACCGCTCACGTCCGCATCATCGTTCAGGAAAAAAAAGAGATCCTCACAGCGCCCAACGCTGCGGTGAAGTTCGAACAGGGGCGTCACGTCATTTACCGGGTTACGGGAGAGAAGCGGGTCGAAAGGCTTGAACCCAGGACAGGCATCCGCGGCGAGGACCGGACGGAAATCCTTGAGGGCGTCAATGAAGGCGACGTTGTGGCGACCAGGATCATCCTTCCGCCCTCTTCCTGAGTAAGAGCCGATCCAGGGGAAAGGCCCCCTCCGAGAGACCTCCAGGGATTTCAGGGCCGCCGTCTCCGGCCGATCGTCGCACGCCTCCGCGGAACAGATCCATTTCTCGACAACCCTCAACGTTGAGGGACGCTTCAGGCCATCCTCTCAGGAATCGTTCATGCCACTTTGCTCTCTTGTGAACGTGAAAAAAAGCTACTTCATCGGCGACGAGGAGGTTGAAATCCTCAGGGGCATCTCCCTGGAGATTGAGGCGGGAGAATTTCTGGCGCTCATGGGGCCTTCGGGATCCGGCAAGACAACCCTCATGAACATCCTCGGCTGCCTCGACGTGCCCTCCAGCGGGGAATACATTTTTGCTCATCAACGGGTGAGCGAACTCAGTGACGACGAGCTGTCCACTTTTCGCAACGAGCACATGGGATTCGTCTTCCAGAACTTTCACCTTCTGCCTTACGCCACGGTTTTGGAGAATGTTCTGCTGCCGACCCTGTATGTCGCCGGAAGGAGGGAGGCGGACCCGCGGAAGCGGGCCAGAGATCTGCTCAGGCTCGTCGGCCTGGAGGAACGGGAAAAGTTCAAGCCCGGTCAGTTGTCGGGAGGGCAACAACAGCGTGTGGCCATCGCCAGGGCTCTGGTGAACGACCCCCGTCTCATTCTTGCCGATGAGCCGACGGGGCAGCTGGACAGCCGAACCGCCGGCGAGATCATGGAGATCCTTCGGAAGATGCGGGAACGGGGAAAGACCGTTGTGGTGATCACCCACGATCCTGCAACAGCGGCCTACGCCCAAAGAAAAATCCACATACGGGACGGTCTTCTAAGCGACTGAAATCATGTATCATTTCATCACTATGGTCGGACAGGCGGCCGTCGCGGTCCGCGTGTTCAAGCTGAGAACGTTTTTTTGCCTGGTCAGCGTGGCTCTCGGAATCTCGTCCATCACCATCATTGTCGCAGCCACTGAAGGCGCCTATCAGAAGGCCTTCGAAATGGTGGCGCGTTTTGGTCCCGATTCCCTGTTGGTCTTGAGCGGCAGCGACACCGCCAGAGCCGTCGGTCAGTGGGACAGGACTCTCACTCTCGAGGACGTCCGGGCCGTCGAAGAAGCCTTTTCTTCGGCCTACCTGGTCGTGCCCACGACAACCCAGGGAAACATCATCGTCTCGTATCGAGACAGAAGAGCCCAGACGCGGGTCGTCGGCTCCACCCACAACTACAGTCTCGCGTGGACCTGGCCAATCATCCAGGGCTCGGACATCACCGAAAACGATGTGAAAGGATTCGCCAATGTGGCCATCTTGGGCCGGCACGTGGTGGACACGCTCTTCGGACAACAGGACCCCATCGGAAAGTACATCTTTGTCAACAGGATCCCCACCCAGGTCGTCGGGGTGCTCTCCAGCCGGGGGACCAGCCCTGGGGGCCAAAATCTCGACGACCGTATCATCATGCCCATCACAACGGTCATGAGAAAGATTCAAAACGAAACCCGATACATCAACAGTTTTCGAATCCGGTTCATAGACCAGAGGCGTCTCCCGAGCCATGAAGAGGACCTGAGGCGATTCCTGAGAGAGCGGCACAGAACTCCGGATGGTGCGCCGGACGATTTTCGCATCATTTCTCCCAAGGAAATCATCCGGTTCCTGGTGGCGCTGACCGGATCACTGGTGGCCTTTCTGGGCATCGTGGGCATCATGTCCCTGGTGGTGGCGGGCTTTGTCCTGGCCAACCTCTTCCTGCTCTCGGTGAAGGAGAGAACCAGGGAAATCGGCATCCGAAGGTCCGTCGGCGCCAGGAAGAGGGACATCCGACTTCAATTTCTCTGCGAAGCCGTCCTCATCACCTCCCTCGGCGGTCTGGCGGGATTCCTGCTCGGGGTCGCCGCGGCGCAGATTCTCACGGCTCTGGGTCAGTTTCCCATCCATTTCTCGTGGAAGGCTTTTGCCGTCGGCCTCGGGCTGTCCTGGGCCGTCGGCCTTCTTTTCGGATTGCAGCCCGCGACGCGTGCGGCGAACCTGAAGCCCATAGAGGCCCTGCGATCATGAAACGGATGATTCTGAACCTCCGCATTGCCTTGCGCTCCCTCTACAGCTTCAAGCTGCGCACCGCCCTTGCCGTTCTCGGAGTGCTTCTCGGCACGCTGTCCCTGATCCTGGTCTCCAACCTCACCGGCTCTCTGGTCAAACAGGGTGAAAAGGAGCTGGAAAAACTCGGCAAAAACCTCCTCCTGGTTCAAAGCGGCACCGTCATTCGTTTTGGTACAAGAACTCGGCTCATCAGCTCCGCCACCACCTTGAGACTTTCCGACGCGAGTGCCATAGAAGCTCACTCACCTCACGTGAGCATGGCTGCGCCCTCCAGTTCCAAGGTCTTTCCCATTCGGCACCAAAACACGATCCTGAGCAGCACCATCGTGACCGGCACCTCCTCAAACTTTCCCCAGGTGAGAAACTTCAGGGTGCAAACGGGAAGGTTTTTCACGGAGGAGGAGGACCGAGAACTGGAGAGAGTCGTGGTCTTGGGTCGCAAAGTGGCCGAGAGACTCTTCGGATCCCAGAACCCCATCGGCCGTCACATCCTCATCTGGCGAGTGCCCTGTCAGGTCATTGGGATCATGGAAGAAAAAGGAGTTGACGTTTCCAACGTGGATCAGGATGATCAGGTGTTCATTCCCATCCGCACCTACCTCAGACGCCTGGTAAATCTTCAGTATGTTTCGAACATTTATGTCCAGGCCGTCGACAGTGAATCCATGGGGCTCGCCGGAGCTCAAATCGAAGCGATTCTCCGGGAGCGGCACCACATTCAACCCGGCCAGCCGGATGATTTCACCGTCGTCGATTCCCGAGACCTCATGGAACTCAAGACACAAACCACCTCGATGATCACCCTGCTCGGCCGCATCTCCGCCACCGTCTCTTTTCTCATCGGTGCCATGGGAATCCTTTCCATCATGATCCTCATCGTCAATGAGCGAAAAACGGAGATTGGCATCCGCAGAGCCGTAGGGTCTCGCAAAAGAGACATCGTCCTGCAGTTCCTGCTGGAGTCCTCTTTCATTGCGCTGCTCGGTGGGATGGTAGGGGTGGTCTTGGGACTCACCATCAGCCTGCTCATTTTCTCCTTCTCGAACCTTCCCTTCAGCATTTCTCCCATCGCCCTGGTTCTGTCTTTCTTTTCGTCGGTTCTCGTGGGCATCCTCGCGGGCATGTACCCGTCGCAAAAAGCCACCACCATCCAACCCGTGGACATTTTGCGTTCTTGAGGGTCCACGGCCACAAAATAAAGAGATCAAGATCTCTCATTGTGCCAGGGATGGGAAATTCCTCGCTGAGGGGGAGGGTAGGAAGTCTAAATGCCCGGACGTACACGCCTCCCCGGCTTCCTGAAAGGGAGAATCGGCATCGAGAAGGGACTCGTTGATGAGTGGCGCCATGCTTGGGAGCCTGCCAACGCTTTGCCTGTTCCTCTGCTTATGTTCCGTATGGAATGGGATGGGTCTCGGGATTCTCCCAAAGGGACGACTTCGCAAGGGAGCAAAATTGCCCTGATCGGCAAAGGTGAGACGGTCCGGAGCCCGGTGGCTTCAGACAGGTGCGGTGGGCTGAAAGCGGCCGAGGTGTTTTCCCGGCACCTCCGGAATGGGGGTATCGCGAAGATTAGGTTTCAGGCCTCTTCAGGAAGGGGGATGGAGGACCGGATGAATGATCCCGATGCTCTCTTGTCCCTGGCCGCGGTGCTCTCGGAGACACCCTTGGGTTTTCCGGCCTCCCCGGCCTTCCTAGATGAAGGTTTCTTTCGGACGTCGGCGGCATCCGATGTGATCTTTTGAGCTGCACTGACACGCGTTTGGGGCGTCTTGGCCTGTGCCGGTTTGGTCGTCTTGGCAGGGGCTTTTCCCATGGAGGCGCTGCCGGCCTTGGGCGTCTTCACCGCCGCGGAATTCTTTGTCTGCGCAGTCTGAGTCGGCGGGGCCTTCCCAGCGCTTTTGCCCGGTTGGGAAGCCATTTTTTTGACGTCACCGCCGGCTGATTTCACGGCATTCTGTTTTTGAGACCCCCCGGCTGGTTTTTGGGGGGATCCCGCGCCGCCCTTGGCAGCCTGCTTCGGGGTGTTTGAGGAACCGGCCTTGGAAGATTGCTGGACGTTGGATCCTCCGCGGGTCACTCCGGCTGATGCCCCCGTGGTCTTGGAGGGTCGACCTGAAGCCGGCTTGGAGGATGCCAAATTCTTGGCGTCGGGTTTGGGGGCTTTGACGGGAGAGGATTGATCCGGCGTGTAGAAGGGCAGCGTGCAAAGGTCCAGGGAACCGGAGGTCTGGCTCGCCAGCCGGATCTTCGGCTGGTCTCTGCGAACTTCCAGGGAGGGGGATTCCCGGCTCTCGAGAAGGCGGAATCCATACTCGAGGAGGCGTTCGGTTTCCCTTGCCCGCAAACCGGGGGTCTGAGCACCCAGGACCACCGCGATGAGCCGCGTATCGCCCCGTTTGGCCGTGGCGGATAGATTGTAGCCGGAGGCACTGACAAAACCCGTTTTGAGCCCGTCCACCCCGGGACATTTACCCAGCAGGCGGTTGGCATTGCGACGTGTCACATTGGCGTAGGTGTATGTCCCCATGGAATGGATGTGGAGCGATTCAGGATATTTGTTCAGATAAGCCATGGAAAGGCGCGCGATGTCCCGCGCCGTGGTCACCTGGCCTGGTGCGGGAAGACCATTGGTGGTTTTGAAAACGGAGTTGCTCATTCCAAGTTCTCTGGCTTTTCGGTTCATTTGCCGCACAAAAACATCCACGTCGCCGCTCAAATGTTCTGCAGCGGCGACGCAGGCATCGTTACCCGAAACCACGGCCATTCCCTTGATGATTTCTTTCAGGGGAACTTGATCTCCGGCTCGAAGGCCCATCCGCGACCCGCCCGTTGCAGCGGCACGGCGGCTCACAGTGACCTTGTCCCAGAGCCGCGCTTCGCCGTTTCGAATGGCGTCGAAAATTAGGTACAGCGAGAGCACTTTGGTGATGGAGGCAGGAGGGATCGATGCGTTCGCATTCTGTTCAAACAAGACCGCGCCGTCTCGCATGTCCACGAGAATGGCCGAGCGGGCATTGAGATGAAATCCTTGTGCCTCAGCCCCCTGGCAGACAAAAAACGCAGGCACGAGGATTCCCAGAAAGAATGTAGCACAAAGCTTTGGTTGAAGCATCTCGACCCATTCCTCAATAGAAGTGGAGAAATGATGAGTGAACCGCACAGGCTTCACAGGCTTCAGGCCGCAATGGGGTCTCCGCTCCGCCCGCCGACACCGCCGCTTTCGCTGGAACAGGGTGTGAGCGAAGTTCCGGAAGGAGAAGGACCCGCGAGGTTCTGTCTGGACATCCTTGTGGCGATTGCAATTCATGTGCAACTTGTTTGCGACCGAAGTGGACTCTTCAAATCTTATGAATTCACTCAAATGCTTTGTCAACTGAATAAAGAAAGCCTCAGCATCCCGGCGGAAGCAAAAAGTCCTGCAGTGCCGCGGTTTGGGGCAGGCAGAGGGATTGCATGTCCCCTTTCCGCAATTCTCCCCGCCTGTTTTCTTCCAAAAGGAAGGGGCCACTAAGAGTTTGCAAAATCACGGAATTTTTTATATAAACTCAATCCACCCCTGCAACTTTCCTGGATCACCTTGCTGAGGGCGTGCCACCCTCTTCGGAAGGAACAGTGTCATGATCGGGCGCGTATTCGATTTTCTTTCAAAAGACATGGCCATGGACCTCGGAACAGCCAATACCCTCATCTATGTGAAGGGAAAGGGCGTCGTTCTCGATGAACCCTCGGTGGTGACCATGGAGAGAGGGAGCAACAAAACCGTGGCCGTCGGCCGGGAAGCCAGGAACCTTGTGGGCAGGCACGGCAAGGACCTCGTCACGCACAGGCCTTTGAAAGACGGCGTGATCCACGATTTCGAGACCGCCACGTACATGATCAAGTTCTTCTTGAGCAAAGTGTTCCACAAACTGCCTCTCACCCGCCCCCGGCTCGTCATCGCCGTGCCGGCTGGAATCACTTCCGTGGAGAAACGTGCGGTTGTCGAGGCCGCCGAGGTGGCGGGCGCCGGAAAGATCTATCTGATGGAAGAACCCATGGCCGCAGCCATTGGATCTGGGCTGCCCGTGGATCAGCCGCAGGGGCAGATGGTGGTCGACGTGGGAGGAGGAACCACCGAAGTCGCTATCATCTCCAAGTTTTCCATCGCTTGCAGTGACTGTATTCGAGTTGCGGGCGACGAAACGGATGAAGCCATCTGCAATCATCTGCGAAGAGTCCACCGCTTGAACATCAGCGAGATGATGGGCGAGGTCATCAAAATCAAACTGGGTTCCGCAGTCCCCCTCAAGAAGACGCTCGAAATCAAATTGAGAGGCAAGGATGTCGTGACGCACATGCCGAAGATTGTCACCATCTCCGATGCGGAAATCCGGGAGGCGATCAAGGAGCCGACCCAGGCCATTGTGGAGGCCGTGCGACGGGTCCTGGAAAAGGCGTCGCCCGAACTGGCCAGCGATGTGGCGGAAAATGGAATCTGGCTCGCAGGAGGAGGCGCTCTCCTGAGAGGATTGCGGCTTTTGGTGCATCAGGCCACCGGGCTTGATGTCAAAAGATCTGAAGACCCTTTGCGCTCGGTCATTCGAGGCGCAGGCACCGTGGCGGAAAATCTGGATTTTTATCGCGACGTGTTCATCAACTGAAAATCACAGCCCCCTCTGACCCGCCTGTTTCGATTAGCGACCCTCTTCTCCCGATCCAAACCGCCGTCGGCATTCGTCCGCGTCCTGCCGCCGCCGCGCCGGCAACCCGGGATCGTCCGCTGCTCCGCGACGCGCAGGCCCTTGCGGCTTGAGAGGATGGCCCCCGGGCCGAAATCTGGGATTCCTCCACTTGTCACTATGCACACGACACTTTTTTCATATAGAATAGAACGTCATAGAGATCCCATGAGTGAAGGTTTTCCGGGCTCCCTTTGGATTGCACCCGAGTCGCCATGTCCAGAGTGACATTTTGGACAAATTTAGGGGAAAAAGATGATCATAGGTTTAGACGTGGGCGGCACCCACACAGATGTGGTTTTGATCGGAAAAGACTGCATCCTTCGTCAGGCCAAGGTTCCGACGAACCCTTCGAACCTCTTTGACTGCGTCTGGGCCGGTTTGGACGAAGTGACCCGCGACATCCCCCCCGAGAGCATACGGCGGGCGGTGCTCAGCACTACATTGACGACCAACGCCATCATCGAGGGCAAAATGGCAGAAACTGCCATGATCGTCTCTGCCGGCCCCGGGATCGATCCCGAGCTGCTGCGGACCTGCAAGCACTATTACACGGTGTCCGGCTCCATCAACCACCGCGGCCGCGAAATCCAGCCCATTGACGCCCTGGAAATCGAGGCGGTGGCATCCCGGCTGAGGGCGGAAGGGATTGAGCATGTGGGCGTCGTGGGCAAATTCTCCGTGCGAAACCCAAAGCATGAAATCCAGATCGGCGAGATTCTCGGCAGCGATTTCACCAACGTCCTTTACGGGCATCGACTCTCGGGCAACCTCAGTTTCCCGAGACGCATCGCCACAACCTATCTCAACGCAGGTGTGTACCCGATCTACAGGCGATTCTTCGAGGCGGTGAAGGATTCCCTTCAGAAAAAGGGTCTCGATATCCCCATTTATATCCTCAAGGCCGATGGCGGCACCATGAGCCTGGAGGCTTCCCTGCTCTCTCCAGGTCAGACCATACTCTCCGGGCCGGCGGCCAGCGTCATGGGGTCGCTCCCTTTCGCCCTGGAAAACGAAGAAACGCTGGTTCTCGACATTGGGGGCACCACCACGGACATGGCCATCCTCATCCGCCGTGTGCCGCTTCTTGACCCTGTGGGCTGCGAACTCGGCGGCTACAAAACGCTCATTCGGGCCCTCAAGACCTACTCCATCGGGGTCGGCGGCGACAGTACCGTCCGCATTGTGAATGGGTCACTGAAAATCGGTCCGGACCGCCAGGGCCGGGCCATGGCTTACGGCGGCCCCGAGCCCACCCCCACCGATGCGCTTTTTGTGCTGGGAAAAATCAGCAACGGCGATGCCGAGGCATCGAGGCGGGGTCTGGAGCCTCTCGCGGCCGAACTGGGAATCTCACTCGAAGAGGTGGCCAACGAGGTGTTTGACCACGCCTGTCAGTTGATCCTCAATGCAGCTGCGGAAATGATCGAAGACATCAACAGCAAACCTGTCTACACGGTTCAGGAGTTGCTCGAAGGCTATCAGGTACAGCCCAAGGAGATTCTTGTTCTGGGAGGACCGGCCCCTTATTTTGCTTTTCGTCTGGCCGCGCTGACAGATTTTCAGGTCCATGTGGTTCCTCAGTGGCAGGTGGCCAACGCTGTGGGAGCGGCGCTTGCCAAAAACACGTCGGAAGTGACCCTTTTTGCCGACACCGAGCGGGGTGTGGCCATCGCTCCCGGTGAAATGTTCTATCAGCAGATCAAGAAGGATTTCGATCGCAAAGATGCGGTGATTCTGGCATTCGAACTGCTGAAAAACAAGTGCCTCAAAGAGGGAGCCTCCGAGTCCGAATTGGAAATGGAAGTCCTGGAGGATGTCCAGTTCAACATGGTGAGAGACTTTTACACGACCGGCCGCAACATTCGCGTAAAGGTCCAGGTGAAACCGGGAATGGTCTCGGAGTACAGAGACATTGCCGAAAGCATGTTCAATTTTTGCCCCCTCCCGGGGACGACCTGAAACCTTTTCGGAGTACCCTTGGACGGACCTCGAAAGGAAATCCATGGTGCCGACCGTAGAACCCCAGGCGGTGAAGCCTGTGTGAAGACTCTTGCAAGGAGCCGCAGCATGCTGAGAGCGACCACAAAAACGGGTTTGGTGTTTTTCCCTGCTTTCGACTGGGCCATCAGTCCGACGCACCCTGAACGGGAAGAACGGCTGCTTTACACCCAGGACCAGGTCTTCGAAGAAGGCCTTCTCGACGTCGAGGGGATCATCGAGTACAAGCCGGATCTTGCAACCATCCAGGACGTGCGCCGCGTGCACTTCTGTGTGCCCGACGAGTGGAGCGTCCTGACCGAATCACATCTCATCAGCGCCGGCGGCGCCAAGACCATCGGCATGCAGGTGCTCGAGAAGAATGTGAAACGCGGCTTTGCCCTGGTGCGCCCTCCGGGGCACCATGCCATGCGCCTGGTTCATGGAGCGCGCGGTTTTTGCAACATCAACATCGAAGCCATCATGGTCGAATACCTCCGAGAGGCTTACAAAGTGGACCGGGTCGCCATCGTGGACACGGATTGTCACCATGGAGACGGCACGCAGGACATCTACTGGCACGATCCCGATACCCTCTTCATCTCCCTGCACCAGGATGGACGGACCCTCTATCCGGGAACAGGCTTCTGCTATGAGATGGGAGGACCCACTGCGGCCAGCACCACCATCAACATTCCCCTGCCCCCGCAAACCTCCGAGGAGGGTTTTCTCTACACCCTCGACCATGCCATCCTTCCCATCCTGAGGGATTTCAATCCGGATCTCATCGTCAATTCCGCGGGCCAGGACAACCATTACACGGACCCCATCACCAACATGAACTTTTCCGCCCAGGGCTATGCCGAGCTCACGCGCAGGCTGCAGCCCGACATCGCCGTCCTCGAGGGCGGCTATTCCATCGAGACCGCACTGCCCTACATCAACGTGGGCATCATCATGGCGCTCGCGGGCATGGACTTCAGCAAGGTTCGCGAACCTGACTACAGGCCCGAGAGAATCCGCCAGACAGCCATCACGACGGAACAGGTCAAACGGGTGGTCGACGAAGTCCTCGACTGCTGGAGCAAGGGGCCTCAATTGAGAGAGAAGTTTCGCAACGAAAAAAAATCCCACAAACGCGAGAGGTCCATCTTTTACGACACGGACAACATCCTGGAGACTCAGATGGAAGAACTGCGGGTTTGCCCCGACTGCAGCGGAGTCCTGCGCATCGATTCGGAGGCGGACCGCGGCCACCACGTGCTGGCCATCCACATCCCCAGGAAGGCGTGCAAGGAATGCCGCGAGCTGGGCTACCAATGGTATGATTCCGCCAACATGCTCATATATCATCAGATTTATCTTCAGGATCGTACCCACGACCAGTACCTGGTGAGGAAAGCTTGAAGAATCCTGCCATGGAACGTCCCTGTCTAAAGGATTTCACGCTGGCTCAGATGGAAGATTGGGTGGAAAGCATCGGTGAGCGTCGATTCAGAGCCCGACAGCTTTTCCGCCACATTTACGTGCGGCAGATCCATTCCTGGAGTGAATGCAGTGACTTGAGCAAAATGTTCCGAACCCAGCTGGAGTTCGGCAGCCGTCTGCACGCCCTCCAGCTGCTGGAGAGCCTCCAGTCCGCGGATGGGACCGTCAAATATCTTTTCGGCCTTCACGACGGGCTGCGGATTGAAACGGTGATGATCCCGGATCTGCCGCGAACCACACTGTGCATTTCGAGCCAGGTGGGCTGCGCCATGGGATGCAGATTTTGCGTCACCGGCTCCCTGGGTTTCAAACGCAACCTCTCCACGGCCGAAATCGTGGATCAGGTCTGCCGGGTCCAAAGTCTCCTGCCCGCGAAGCAACGCATCACCAACCTGGTGTTCATGGGCATGGGGGAACCTCTGGCCAACTACGAGGCGGTCCTGGGGGCCATCAAAATTTTGACGGACCCCAGCGGCCCCGACTTCTCCCACCGCCGCATCACGCTCTCCACCGTGGGACTGGTGCCTCAGTTGGAACGGCTGGGCAAGGAAAGCCCCATCAATCTCGCCGTCAGCCTTCACGCGCCCGATGACGAGCTTCGCAGCTCCCTCATGCCCGTCAATCGAACCCATTCTCTGGAGGCGCTTCTGGCTGCCTGCAAGTCATATCCGCTGCCGCCTCGCAAGCGCATCACCTTTGAATACCTCCTCCTGGGGGGGCTCAATGATCAGCCGCATCATGCGCGACAACTGGTGAAGCTTTTGACGGGAATCCGCGCCAAAGTGAACCTGATCCCGCTCAATCCCCATCCCGGCTGCGAATTCGGAAGACCGCGCGAGGGCCAGGTGCTGCAGTTTCAGGAAATCGTGCAGAAGGCGGGATACACAGCCATCATCAGGCAGAGCCGGGGAGCGGACATTGGAGCCGCCTGCGGTCAGCTGGCAGCTGGCTGCCGGGAGGTCTGAAACGGTGCCCGGCGACCTGTTCAAGGACGATCGGCACACCGCCACTCCCGTGACACCCCCTCTGCGCTGCAGCCCGGCACTTTCCGCGCGATGCCCCGCCGGGGGAATCGAGGCGGGCGGCTCGCCTTTCTAAATCCACTCTCACCGGCGCGCACAAGAGCAGGCGTCGGTGCCGGCGAGAGGAATCTTTCGGCACACAGGAATCGAGGAGGAACCATTGACAGCGAAACCGGATTTTAGTAAGCAGCAGGGTCTGCTCCCCGCCATCGTCCAGGATGCGGCGACGGGCAAGGTCCTGATGCTGGCTTATATGAACGAACTGGCGTGGGAAAAAACTGTTGAAACGTCCAAAGCCCATTACTGGAGCCGGTCCCGTCAGAAGCTGTGGCTCAAGGGTGAAGAATCAGGCCATGTGCAAAAAGTCATGGACATTTACCTGGATTGTGACCTGGATGCCATCCTCCTGAAGGTAATTCAGGTGGGTGGCGCCGCGTGCCACACAGGACATGAGAGTTGTTTTTATCGCAGGTATGCCAAGGGGAGGCTTGAAGTGGAAGGGTCTCCCATTTTTGATCCCAAGGAGGTCTACAAGAAGTGAAACAACTGGTACTGGGCATTCCCAAAGGAAGCCTTCAAGAATCCACGATCAGGCTTTTTCGTCAGGCAGGCTGGAGGATTTCCCTCTCGGACCGAAACTATTTTCCCGACATCAACGACCCCGAAATCAGCTGTTCCATCTGTCGCGCCCAGGAAATGTCCCGCTACGTTGAAAGCGGCACCTTCGACGTGGGTCTCACAGGCAAAGACTGGATCATGGAAAACGATTCCGACGTGGTCGTCGTCGCGGATCTGATCTACTCCAAGGTGAGCCAGCGGCCGGCGCGCTGGGTGCTGGCCGTGCCCATGGACTCACCCGTTCATGAATTGAAGGATCTCGAGGGAAAGAAAATTGCCACGGAACTTGTCAATTTTACCCGTCGCTATTTTGCAACGGAAGGCATAAAAGTTGAAGTGGAGTTCTCGTGGGGAGCCACGGAGGCGAAGGTCATTGCAGGGCTTTGCGACGCCATTGTGGAAGTGACGGAAACGGGCACGACCATGCGCGCCAACGGCCTTCGCATTGCCAAGGAACTCATGCAGTCCAACACCCAGCTCATCGCCAACAAGAAGGCCTGGCAGGACTCCTGGAAGCGGCAGAAAATCGATGAGCTTTCCATGCTTCTCCAGGCCGCCCTGAGAGCGGAAGAACTGGTCGGACTGAAGATGAACGTCCCCGAGGACAAGCTGGCCGATGTGATTCAGCTGCTGCCAAGCCTCAACGCCCCCACCATTGCTCATTTATACCAGAGTCAGTGGCTGTCGGTGGAAACGGTAGTGTCCAAGAATTTGGTGCGCGAACTGGTTCCTCGGTTGATCAAGTGCGGAGCGCAGGGTGTCATAGAATACTCTTTGAACAAGGTGATCTGATGTCATTGCAAAGGGCGTCTCTAAGAATTGCGGTGTTGGCGGTCCTTCTGCTGGGCGCTGCTTGTGCCACAACCCAGAAGGACATCCCCGGCAGATACAGCGCGGATGAGCTGAGGGGCATGGGCGAGAAATTTCTCGCCGCAGACGATTTCACACAGGCCCTCAAGTTTTTCCGCTGGGCCGAGGCCAAAAAGCCCAACGATCCTCACATCCACTACGATCTGGGGATCACTCACGACGAACTGTCCATGAGCACGGAGGCCTTGCACCATCTGAATCGCGCCATCGAGCTGTCGCCCCAATATTCCGACGCCTACAACGCGCTGGGCCGCCATTACGCCAGGGCGGGCAATCTCGATATGGCGCAGATAAATTTTGAGAAAGCGTTGGCCAACCCCCTCTATGAAACGCCGCATCTTGCCCTCTTCAATTTGGGTCTCCTCTATGAAAAACGTGGCGATCCCGACACAGCCCTTCATTATTACGAAGCAGCGGTCCAAAAATTTCCACGATACGGACTGGCCTATTACCGCATGGGTGAAATCCTGGAGGCCCAGCACAGGGGAGACGAAGCAAGGCTTGCCTACGGGAAGGCCACGGAATACGCAGCGAACATGCCCGAAGCCCATCTGCGGTTCGGAATCATGAGCTACATGGTGGGTGAGCTGGAAAATGCCTTCTATTCCCTGGACCGCGTCACGAAGCTCGCACCCAACACCACCATGGCCGAGGAGGCCAGGTTGTACCTCTCGCAGATGAACAGCATTGTCGACCCAATTGCCGCCGAGAGGCGGTCCCCTGTCTCTGCGGCCAAACCGATGCCCACCATCGTCGTCGCCAAAGAGAGAGACCTGGAGAAAAGTGTTTCGGCGCCTGCAGCCCAAAGCGCTCCCCGGGAAACACCCCCTCCGAAAGTGTCCGAACCTCAAGTGCGCGAGCCGGAGAGGATCCAGGAAGTCCAGGAGGTCCTGCCCCCTCCCCCAGTGCCGGAAGCAACCGCCCCGGTGATGGAGGAAAAGCCTGAAAAAGCCGAGGAAGAACCCTCACCGGCTCCCGAACAGTCCCCGCAAGTGCAAAAGAGTTCATGGAGCTACATTGTCCAGGTGGGTTCTTACCTCCATCGCCGCAATGCGGATATTCTCGAGAAAAAACTGCAGGATAAGGGCTATGAGTCCACCGTCAAAGTTTTCAAGCACAAGGTGCTCGGAGATCTTCACGTGGTGCAGCTCAAACCGGTGAGCGACCAATCTCGGGCCCTCTCTCTGGTGTCTCAAATCGAGAAGGACGGGCTGGGCAAAGCCATTGTCATCAAAGTCGCCCCGAATTGAAGGAATCGTCCCCAATTGAGTGCGTTTTCAACGGGCGCGGGATCAACTTCCGCGTTTCGCGCGGCTCCTTTGGAGCATGCGCCTTCAACCTGAAGGATATTCAAAGTGATCTGCAGGCGAGTGGAAGAAATCAAACCCTTCATCGTGATGGATGTCCTGGAGCGCGCACAGAAGCTTGAAGCCCAGGGGAGTTCCATCATCCACCTGGAAATCGGCGAGCCCGATTTCGGCACACCCGAAGCCATCAAGCAGGCTGCCGTGGAAGCCATCGGCAGGAACGAAACGCGCTACACCCACAGCCTTGGCATCCCCCGACTGCGCGAGGCCATTTGCGCCTACTACGCCGAGACCTACGGTGTCACCCATCTGGAACCCGATCAGATCGTGGTCACCTCGGGCACTTCTCCCGCCTTCCTGGTTGCCCTGGCAGCGATCCTCGAATGTGGAGACGAAGTCATTCTCTCAGACCCCCACTATGCCTGCTACCCAAACTTTATCAACTTCCTGGAGGCCACCCCGCGGAGGATTGCCGTCTACGAGGAGGACGGCTTTCAATACCGCCCCGAAAGCATTCGCTCGGCCCTCTCCGGCAAGACGCGAGCCATCCTCGTGAACTCCCCCGCCAATCCCACCGGCAACCTGCTGGAGTCGGCCCGGATGGCTGAAATTGCGGACATGGGACCCTGGATTCTCAGTGACGAAATCTATCACGGTCTGGTCTACGAAGGCCGGGCCCGCTCCATGCTCGAATTCACGGATCGCTGCATTGTTTTCAACGGCTTCTCCAAGCTTTTTTCCATGACGGGATGGCGGCTGGGCTACCTCATCGTTCCCCGGGAATTGATCCGTACCATACAAAAGCTCGTCCAGAATTTCTTCATTTCCGCAGGTTCCATCGCCCAGGCAGCGGGCCTTGCAGCTCTCACCGATGCAAGCGTGAAGAAAGACGTCGAGGCCATGGTCCAGCGTTATAATCGCAGACGCCAATACATGATCCCACGACTCAAAGAGATCGGCTTCGGCATTTCGGTCGAGCCGACAGGTGCCTTTTATGTTTTCGCCAATGCGAGGCGCTTCACCGGCGATTCCTACGCATTTGCCTTCGAGATCCTGGAAAACGCAGGGGTCGGTGTAACACCCGGCATCGATTTCGGTCCTCACGGCGAGGGCTATATTCGATTCAGCTATGCCAACTCACTACGAAACATCACTGAGGGTTTGGACCGAATCGAGGGCTATCTCAGACGACGCTCGTCATGAGCCGATCCTCCATGGAGACTCCCCTCGTGATCAAATCGGCGGAATTCATCAAATCCGCCTTTCAACCCGCCCACTACCCTCCGGCGGAAGTGCCCGAAGTGGCTTTTGCAGGACGCTCCAATGTGGGCAAATCCTCGCTCATCAATTGCCTCACTCAGCGCAAAAAACTGGTTCGCACCAGCCGCACTCCCGGGCAAACACAGGCCCTGAACTTCTTCCTCATCAACGGGGCCTTTCACTTCGTGGATCTTCCCGGCTACGGCTTTGCCAAGGTCCCTCAAAGGATCAAAGCCCAGTGGGGTCCCATGGTGGAAACCTATTTGACCCAGAGGCCCACGTTGAAAGGCGTCGTGCAGATCCTGGACCTGCGGCATCCCCCCACACAGGATGACCTGAGGTTGTGGCACTGGCTCACCGTCCACCACATTCCCACAGTGCCCGTCCTGACCAAGGCGGACAAACTCAAGAGCAGCAAATGGCCGCCGCTCGTGAAACAGGCCGCCGCGCTTCTCGGGGTCTCCACCGATCTTCTGGTAATCTTTTCATCGGAAACGGGCACGGGCCGCAGCGAGCTGCTACAGATCGTTCAGGACTGGATCACGACCTAGATTGAGAGTGAAACACCGGCAGGTCTTGCCTTGGACCAAATCGCCCTCCAATAGGTCAACACCGTGGGCACTCTTCACTGCGCAGTGAGAGTGAATCGCTTTCATTGGCTCGGCCCAAGAATGAACTGCAACACCCCATCGATTCTCTGCAACGCACTCCGAACATCCACCTTCTCATGAGGCGAGATACCGCGGTTCGCGACATCCTCCACCAGTTCAGCGGCCGCGCGCCGGAGACCTTCCACAGCGGTATCAATGTGAAGATCCTCGTTCATCCCGGCCTCAAAGGAGCGCAACAGCTTCTGACCGGCTCCCTCTGCAATGGCGGCCTCCCGCTTGTGCGCTTCTTCAACGACGGGGGCGTCCAGGAGTCGCTGCACGACTTGCTGCAGGTCTCTGAGCTTTCGCGCGGCTGTCTCCACGTTTTCCCAAGTGAAATTCATGGCACTGCGATGATGGCCATAGAGCAGGTAGAAGCGAATCTGCTCGGCACTGTAGCCCTTTTGTCGCAAATCCGAGGGATACAGAATGTTATTGAGGCTCTTGGACATTTTCTTTCGATTGACGAGCAGATGTGCACCGTGAATCCAATATTTGGAAAACTGCCGTCCGCTGACCCCCTCAATGACCGCTATGTTGTAATCGTGGTGACGGTAAAGGTTATCCGCGCCGCCGCAACTGATGTCGATGGTGTAGCCCAGGTGCTTGGTGATGATGGCAGGATCCTGGATGTTCCATGAGGGCCGTCCCTTTCCAACCTGAGAATCCCAATAGATGGTGCTCCCCGGCCTGCGGCCGTGCCAGAGGATGAAATCCCCCAGGTTCCACCGCTGTCCCGGGTAAGTGTCCTTTTTGAAACGCTTTTTCTTCTTGGGCCAGCGGCTCATGTCCAGCCCGTAAAGTTTTCCGAACCCGGGGAATTTCAGAGGATCGTAGAAGATGTCACCCCCGTGGCGATAGGCGATTCCTTTTTCCAGAAGCGCAGCAATCAAGTGGGCGGCCTGCTCGACCGACGTGGAAGAGCGGGGGATTTCTTCGGGAAGCTGAATCCGGAGAAGGGAAGCTTCCTGAAAAAACTTGAGGGAAACCCCTTCGGTGAGATCCGTCAGAGTTTTCCCCTCCTTCTCGGCCTCTTGAATGGCCTTGTCCTCCACATCCGTCAGGTTCATGACCCGTTTCACGGAGTGCCCCAGGTAGCCGAGGTAGCGCTGGAGGACGTCTTCCCACAGGAAGGTGCGGTAATTGCCCAAGTGCGGCAGTCGGTAGATGGAGGGACCGCAGGTGAACATTTTGACTTGCTCCGGGTCATGCGGTTCGAAAAGTTCCATCCGTCGTGAGAGGGTGTTGTAGAGCTTCAGCATAAGGGTGTTCCTGTGGTCAGGGTGCAGGGTGATCATCCCCCACATGAAAAGAAAGAGGACAGGCAGGCGGGTTGGAAAAAATTCCCGGGAATGGCTGTGAAACTCGGGTGAGTCAGGGGGACTCACCACAGAATCCCCCCGCTCCTTAAGCGAAACGACTCAGGCCAGGGTGACGGAACTGGCTTGGGGACCTTTTTCCCCTTCCCTTTCAACAAACTGCACGAGCATCCCCACTTCAAGGTCTTTGAAACGGCTGTTGAGAAGGGAGTTTTCGTGAAAGTAGATTTCCCGCCCCTCCAGCAAAGTGGACAGAAAGCCGTACCCTTCTTCGTAGAAAATCTTGCTCACTTTAGCCACGGGCTTGCCAGGATGGACTTTGATGTCGCCCCGCTGCTTGCCGGCATACTCTTTGAGCCGCCTTTCTGCGGTGTCAAACGAGTTGCTGATGGCCACATAGAGATCCTCGTCAGGCTCTCGTTTGACCACAATTTCTCCACCGGGCACCGTGATGTCGATGGTCACGTTGTATTTCTGGCCGCTGCGCTGACTTCTGTGAGGCATGTCCACCTTGACTCTGCACCCTATGATTCCATCGTGAAAGTTGTCTAATTTTTGCGCCTTGTCCCGAATGAGATCTTCCATCTCCTGGGACAAATGAACATTCTTGGCACTGATTTCCAATGGAAGTTTCATAGATGCTTCTCCCTTGCTAGAAACAGGATACAAATCTGGCGGAGTCGCTTCCGCGCAGGCCGATCGCTTCGATGGTGCGATACGGTCATCACAATGCAGGAGGTCTCAAGGGTGCTCGCAAACGGGTGCTTGAGAACCGAGTTTCGAGCGTGGACTTCGTTCCGCTCAGGGGCACCCCTTCGACGCCCTGCGTCACAGTACGAGGGCGCAAATTAGAACCAAGTTCCAAGACAATCAAGTCATTTTTGAAGCCGACTGCGGGATAACGGGAAGACTGCCTTGCGTCACTCCCCCTCCTTGGCGCGGGAAGTCTCCCTGAGCCTGGAGCGGATCACAATTTCAGAGTGCAGGGTCCGGTGCACGGGGCAGCGGTCTGCAATTTCCAGGAGCCGCGCTCGCTGGTTTTCATCCAGCGGGCCTTTCAGTTCAATTTCCCGGTCGATGACATCGAGTTTTTTGCCATGTTCCTCGCAGGTTTGGCAGTCGGTGACGTGGATCTTTCTATGCTTCAGCCTGACCAGAGCCTCCTCCAGAGGCCAGGACTTTCGATCGGCATACATCCGGAGGGTCATGGACGTGCAGGCTCCCAGAGCAGCTGTCAGGAGGTCGTAGGGGGTGGGACCCGTGTCCGCTCCCCCCACCGCAATGGGTTCGTCAGCAATCAGACGGTGACCGTTGGCATCGATGTCCGTTTGAAAACCCGCCGGGCCGGTGCGCGCAATGATCAGATTGTCTCTCAATTCTCGTGTGGCGGGGACCTGGCGATATTTGCCCATGTACTTTCCGGACCAAGCGGCAAGCACCGCGCCCACATGAAGCGAGTCCTCCCTGGAGGTCAGGAGGTGATCCGCCCCGTCGAGACAGACCAGGCTCTTGGGATGCTCCGCACGTTCGAATAGCTCCAGAGCATTGCTGAAATCCACGACACCGTCAAGGGGAGAGTGGAAGATCAACAGAGGCTTGTTCAGGGTTTGGAGCGTCCTCTCCATGTCGCGCGAACCCAGATCCTCAAGAAACTGCTTTTTGATCTTGAAACTCTTCATGCCCAGGCGCACTTCGGCCTCTCCCCGCCTCTCGATTTCCTCCCGGGTGTGCCCCAGAAACTTCAGGATGTGCGAACGATCCGCAGGGGCCGCAATGGTGGCCACGGCCACCACGGAGGGAATGAGCCCTGCGGCCTGGAGCACGGCGGTTCCCCCCAGCGAGTGACCAATGAGCAGCCTGGGCCCCTCGTAGTGGGACTCGAGGAATTCTGCAGCAGCCACCAAGTCTTCGACATTGGTCGAAAAATTTGTTTCAGAAAAGTCGCCTTCACTCTCCCCGAGCCCGGTGAAATCAAAACGAAGCACCGCGATGCCTTCCTGGGCCATGGCGCGGTTGATATTGACCACGGCATTCAAGTTCTTGGTGCAAGTGAAGCAATGGGCAAAGATTGCAAAGCCCATGGGCTTTTCATCAGCGGGCAAATCGAGCCGGGCCGCCAGCTTCTTCCCTTCCTTGTTTCGGAAGGACAGTTTCTGAAATCGCATGATGGAATTTCCTCTCCCTCAGGCAACAGCTCCGAACGAGTTCGTCCGGTCGCGCTCTTTTCTAAAAGATATAGGGAAATTTTGAGGTGAATTCAATCCATCATTCATGCAGACCTGCACGCATTCCTTTGATCTTTACAGAAATCATTTGCTGTGGCGTGCAAAACGAATCACGCCCTCATTGGTGCTTTCCCCGTCGATCCCTGTGCGAACGCCCTTTGCTCAGGGCATTCCGGACTGCCCTCCGTGTCTTCGAGTTGAGCAGGGTTTCAACTTGACTTTTTACCACTCCATTCAATAGAATGCCCGGGAGGACATTTGAAATCGATGTTCTCGTGACCTGGGTGAGTGAAGAAGAGGAGTCCAAAACTTTCAAGGGGGGGCGCTGAGCCATGAAACCGGGGAAATTGACGCGGCTGGGGATTGCGGTTGCTTTCATGATGTGCGCATCGGCGTTTGTCGTGTCGGCTTATGATGTTGCGGACGTTTTCAAGATCCAGTCCACGCTCTGGCCTACCTTGACGAAAGGCGCCGTTGAATTCACACACAAAAAACATGCAGAAGACTACAACATCGCTTGTGATCAATGCCATCACGTGTTCAAGGATGGAAAGAACGTCTGGAAAGAGGGAGACCCCGTCGACAAATGCCAGACCTGTCACAACGAACCCACCATCGAGGGCGAAAAAAAGCTGCCGCCCGAACAGCAGAAACTCAATCTGAAACTTGCGTTTCACACCAACTGTCAAGACTGCCACAAGGAAGAGAAAAAGAAGAACAAGGCCACGACGGCACCGGTCACCTGCGCAGGCTGTCATCCTAAACAGGAATAGTCGGGGGCCCTGCAGCTTTTTCCCTTGGGGAGAGCCGGCAAGGATAGCGGGGGGCAAGCCGGGAAGCTCCCCATTTTTTTCTTTCAAAGCGACAACAAAAAAACCCCTCACCGAAGTGAGGGGTTTTTTTGTGTTCTAAATTCCGCAAAACTTCAGATTTAAACCTCTTCCACCGTGATGGCGTTTGACTCACAAACCTCCACACAGCTTTCGCATCCGAGGCATTCGTCCTCGTTCACCGGCTCGGCTTTCCCATCGACCAGTTCATACACGTCAACGGGGCAGACATCCACGCATTCACCATCGCCAGTACATTTGTCTTTGTCGACCGTCACTTTGAAACCCATGGTCTTCCTCCATTGGATCAAACAATAATTGGCTTGAAATCAAGGAAGCGCGGGAGCGTCTCTGAGGAGAGAACGCCCCCGAAATTCCGTAGAACTGAGGTCTAAGTGCAACTGCAAGATAAGGTGTCCGGCACTCGAGTCGTCATTCCGACAGTTTTCAGCCGGAATCCACAGTACGGAACCTGATGCCGGCTCAATACTGCCGGCATGACGCGTGTCGAAAGGGACACCGTATTCTGTGGAGCCGTACCGAGGCTTAGACGCAGCCAGTGGGCTTGGGCAGACCGGCCATCTTACAGGCACCCTTGCCCGGTCCCGATGGAAAAAGTTCATAGATGTATTTCAGTTTGTACCCGGTCACCTTGGTCAGAATACGAACCATGGGGGCGATGCCGTGCTTCCTGTAGTAATCCTGAAGAACGTGGATGACTTTCCAGTGCTCTTCGGTCAGCTCGGAGATGCCTTCCGAATTCTTCACGTAGTCGACCCATTCTTCATTCCACTGATCGAAGCTGCTGATGAAGCCGTCTTCATCGATTTCAAAAGTTTTGCCTTTAAATTCAACGGTTGCCATGGACAAAATCTCCTCTCAATTGGACAGTTAAATACCGAGGGGTTCCAATCACACCCCGTTCCGCATCAACGTCACTGTTTGTAGACAATCCCTGCCTCTGCCGCTGATAGGAAGCGGCCGCTGCAACCATTCCTCTGACCCACAGTTCGTTGCCGACTGCATGGACGTGGGAATAACAGGCAAGGACATTCTTGTAGCACATCCCATCCCACCCTTCCACTATTCCGTGGCCCTTGGTCATTTTGAAAGCGAAGGGATACGAAGGCTTGTGGCCCAGCACCCGGGAATAGTGGAATTCATGTCCTTTCAACAAGGTTCCCTTGGGGTAGAACGGGTTATGGTGCACACATTCCATCAGAGTATAACCGTGACCCTGTGGTTTCTTTCCCAGCACCACCCCAAAAGGGAAAACCCCCACCATCGGGTAGTTGCATCGGCGGTGGGTGATTCCGCTGCACAAAAACATCAGTCCGCCGCATTCCGCGTAAACGGGCAGGCCCGCTTCAATTTGCTCGCGAAGGGATTCCTTGAACACATCATTCCCGGCCAGAATATCCAGGTGGGTTTCAGGAAACCCTCCGCCGATGTAAAGTGCATCCAACGGCGGCAGCGGCCTGTGGTCAAAGCTGGAAATTTCCTTGAGCTCCGCCCCGCTCTGGCGCAGAGCCTCCAGATTCTCAGGATAATAGAACTGAAAAGCCGAATCCTTGATGACCCCAATGACAACGGGCTCAGAGGCCGCGGCCTCCTTCACCCATCCATCAGCGGGAAGAGGGCAGCCCAGCGAACCGGCTGTTTGAGCCAACCGCCACAAGCCATCGAGATCGACCCACTCCTTCATCCTTTCCGCCATGAATTGCACGGA
Source organism: uncultured Syntrophobacteraceae bacterium (assembly GCA_964654275.1). Classification (GTDB taxonomy): domain Bacteria; phylum Desulfobacterota; class Syntrophobacteria; order Syntrophobacterales; family Syntrophobacteraceae; genus SLCH01. Next base: position 26,629 of record CAZZHS010000004.1, on the reverse strand, counting down.
TTCAGAAGCATCCAGGGACTCCTGGGGAGGAACCAGCCCCAGATGCCTTTCAGGAAAAACGTTTTCAGCAACCTTCGGAATCACTCCCAACACCGGAACACCGCACGAGCGCTCGATGGCTCCTCGCAGCACCTTTTCATGTCTTTTGCCTGCCACCTGATTCAGAATCACCCCGGCGATGTCGACATCGGGGTCCAGGTGCTGACATCCGAGGACCAGAGCAGCCGCGGTCCGGGTCATTTTTGTGGCATCGATGACCAAAACCACCGGTGACTTGAGCAATTTGGCCAGTTCGGCGGTGGAATAACTGCCCTGGGCATCCACCCCGTCATAGAGGCCGCGATTTCCCTCCACCACGCTGCCGTCACCCCGGCTGGACCGAAAAATGAAGGAGCGCAGCATCGCATCCGAAGTCATCAAAAAGGGATCCAGGTTGTAGCAGGGTGACTGCGCCGCCAGGCCCAGCCAGCCCGAATCGATGTAATCAGGTCCCTTCTTGAACGGAATGACGTTCAGCCCCCGGTGGATGCGCCACGCCGCAGTGAGTCCAAGAGACACAATGGTCTTGCCGGAACCTCCCCGTATCGCAGCGATCATCAGCCGTGGTTTCTGAAACGCCATAAAATCCCTCGAAGGGGATGCCGCAAAGCTGCATGGCGGCATCCCCCCATGAATCAATTAGAACTTGAACTGGGTGGTGGTTCTCCAGGTCATCATGGCCAGCCGGTAATCGTCAATGTGTTCATAGCCGAATTCCAGGCCGGTCTTCTCGAAGAAACGTTCCCAACCGATGCGGTTGATCCAGTCGCCCACACGTTCATAACGACGTGCGCCGGCAGCATAGGTCTCGACGATTTTCTTGATCGTCTGTACCGTGGTCGGCCAGCGGGGAGGTTCCTGAGGAATGAAGGGAACCGCCAGCTTGGAGAACATGGGCGGATGGATGACGTTGGAAACCTTGCCGCCCACCCACAGGGCGATGCCGTCGCCGTCCTGGTTGGACAGCGGCAGTGCGGGGCACATGGTGTAGCAGTTGCCGCAGAACATGCAACGGCTGTTGTTGATCTCCACGCTTTTCATCTCGCCGACTTTCTTGGGCTTGATGGCGGCCGTGGGACAGGCTGCGATGACCAGAGGGATTTCGCAGACATTTTGCACACGTTCGTGCTCGATGAAGGGGGGCTTGCGGTGCACGCCGAGAATGGCGATGTCGGAACAATGCACGGCGCCGCACATGTTCAGGCAGCAGGCCAGAGCGATGCGCACCTGAGCGGGCAGCTTGTGGGAACCGAAGTACTCGAACAGCTCATCCATCACGGCCTTGACCGGACCCGACGCATCGATGGCGGGAGTGTGGCAGTGAGCCCAACCCTGGGTGTGTACGATGTTGGTCACGGAGTTGCCGGTGCCGCCGATGGGGAACCAGTTGCCGCGGCTCCGGAGATCGTCGATGAGGGGCTGCAGCTTGGACTTGTCGCTCACGAGAAACTCGACGTTGTTGCGGGTGGTCCAGCGCAGATAGCCGCCGCAGTACTTGTCGGCGATTTCACAGATTTCGCGGATCAGGTCGGTGCTGATGAGGCGGCCCGTGCCGACGCGCACGCTGTAAATCTCGGCGCCGGATTCGGAAACGTGCACCAGAACGCCGGGCTCCAGGATCTCATGGTATTTCCACTTGCCGAAGTTTTCCTTGATGACGGGCGGGAAAAACTGGTCAAACTTCGGGGGACCGATATCAGTGATGCGATCTTTCATCAGATCGTTGGGATCAAAAGCCATAATCTCACCTCCTAAGCTTGATGGCGTTCGCGGTAAGCTTTTTCATCATGTCCCCAGCCACCCGGCACATCCGCTGGATCGTAGAAGATGTAGGGGTTGAAACGAGGAGTGTTGACCATACGTGGATCGGGGGTCAGATCGCAGACCTTCAGGAATTCACGCAGCGTGAGGCGCTGAATGGTCTCGCCCAGGCGCTCGCGGTTCTTGCCCTGTTCCATCCACCAATCCCACATCTTTTCGACGAATTCCTTGAACTCACCAAAAGGAGGTTCCATCTTGATGAAGGGGATCACCACGCTCGACATCTGAGCACCTTCCAGGATGGGAGCCTTGGCGCCGACCAGGATGGTGGCACCAGTGTCCAGACCGGGGCGCAGAGCGCGAGGCATGACGCGGATGCAGTGCATGCAGCGGGTGCAGTCTTCATCCCAGATTTTCAGGTTCTTGCCGTCCCAGTCCATGCAACGGGTGGGGCAGAGATCCAAAACTTCTTCTTTGATGTTGAAAGCGCGCTTTTCTTTTCCACCGGCACCGCCGTGGGGAACCAGTTCGCCGCCCACATAGGCGCGCACAGCTTCCTGGTCGATGCGGATGTTGTCCCGCCAGGTTCCGATGATGGAGCAGTCGGAACGGGCGATGGCGGCCACGCAGTCGCAGGGGCAGCCGGAGGCTTTGAATTTGAACTTGTAGGGGAACATGGGCCGATGGAGGGCGTCCTGATACTCCATGGTGATGTCATAAATGATTTCCTGCGTGTCGATGCAGGACCACTCACAGCGCGACTTGCCCAGGCAGCCCTCAGGGGTTCTCATGTTGGAGCCGGAGCCCCCCAGATCCATGCCGAGATCGTGGGTCAGGTCATAGAAAAGCGGTTCGAGCTGATCGGTGGTGGTGCCCAGGAGGACGATGTCGCCGGTTGAACCGTGCATGTTGGTGAGACCACTTCCTCTGGCATCCCAGAGGTCGCAAATCTTGCGGAGCACTTCGGTGGTGTAGTACTTGGCGGAAGGCTGATTCACGCGCACGGTGTGGAAGTGAGCCACACCGGGGAAGAGGTCGGGACGGTCGCAGTAGCGGCCGATGACGCCTCCACCGTAGCCCAGAACACCCACGATGCCGCCGTGTTTCCAGTGTGTCTCTTTGTCATGGTATGACATTTCCATGAGTCCGAGCCAGTCTTCGCAGAACTTGTTGCCTTTGGCGGCAACTCTTTTCACGTCTGTCACGAAGCTCGGCCAGGGCCCTTTTTCTAGTTCATCAAGCATAGGAGTTGCATGCTTAAGCGCCATTCGATTTACCTCCATAGGCCAGTTTCTCTTTAGAATCCGATGGTGTCAAACACCCCTCTTTCGACATAAAACCTGCTGCTGAGCTGAAATTCACCTCCTTTTCAAGCACGCAGACCAGCGCACTCCATCCGGTGTTGCATGAATCTGTCGTCATGAAATGCATGGAAGGTCATGGTAGGATCAGTCGGCGGGACTCTCAGTTCATGCCCTTTTCTTCTTTTTCCACATCCCCTTCGCTGGGGAGCATGTACATGGTGGTGCTGCCACTGGACCAGTATTTCAGCTTGCCTTCGTTGACCAGTTCGTTGACGATCTTCTTGGCCTGCATCATTTTGATTTCCGGAATGGCCTTGCACAAATCGTTGAAATAATGCTTGGTCTTCTTTTGCGACTTGACATAATCCAAAATACGTTGTTTGGCATCCTCGCTCATCTCAGCCTCCTGGTAGGGAATTGATCACAAAAAAAACAACAGAAAATGAATTCTGTCAACCCTTTAAGCAGATATCAAGTGAATAGATTCACTTTGACTCATTATCGCGCTCAAGGCTCTTTGTCAACAGAAAAGTCCTGAGCCGCGGCACCCCGTTTCCCATGAAATCATGGGGCTTCCCAAACCCATTCACACGCCTCCCTGCGGGCAACTCAGCTTGACACCCCAGGGCCATATTGATAAGAATCGCCATCGCAACGAAGGATTGCGATCAGATGGCAGAAAGTTTGTGTGCCCGGGACGTGAGCTCGTGAATGTTTTGGCGGGCTCACCCCGGGCCTGTTCCCCCGACCGATACTCTGTGGTGAGTTGCGCTTCCCCAGCCCCCTGCCTCCTCCGGCAGGTGCCCGGGGCCGCCGGCTCTAAACCGTCCCGTTTTTTCGAAGGGTTGGAAAGGCGCAAGATCACCGTATAGTACAAATCCAGGAGCGAGTAAAGAGACCATGGCACACCCCAGTGAAGCGCAAATGAAACTCAGCCTGCACATCAAATATCTCAAGCAAAGGCTCTTTTTCGAACCCGGTTCCGCCCCCCTCCACTACAACCTGGCCCTGGCCTACGCGCAAAAGGGGCTGCTGGAGGAGGCCATCTCCGAGTTCAAACAGGCCATCGAATGTGACCCCCAAATGGTGGAAGCCTACGTGAACCTGGGCGGCATTCATTATCAGAAAGGAGATCTCGACGCCTGCATCGAAGCCAATCGCAGGGCCCTCGACATCAGGCCGGACTCGGCCATGGCCTACAGCAACCTGGGGTTTGCTCATCTGCAGAAGGGTGATTTCGAAAACGCCATCGAGGCCAGTCAAAAAGCCATAGCTCTGGATCCCAACCACCTCCAGGCGCACAACAATCTCGCCGTGGCCCATATTCAGGCAGACAATCCCCAGGCGAGTGTCGAAGCTTCCCGGAGGATTCTCCAGATCAACGACCGCTTCGCCCCGGCGTATTTCAACCTGGCTGTCGCCTATCGCATGCTGGGAGACATTCCCCTGGCGAAGGAAAACTTCACGCGGGCCAAATCCATGGGGTACCCTGTGGATGCCGCCACAGAAGCGGACTGGAATACTCTCGCCTGAAGCCCGTCTGTGGCAAGTGCCCCGCCGGAGACTCAGGGGCATCAGAGACGTCCTTCCGCGCCCCTGTCCCGGCGAGACTCCGCCTGCTCGCCGACAAGACGACGCCCGGCGGAAGGTTTCCAAGAAATGTCGATCACTCCGAGGTCATGGAATGAAGATCACCAAAGACACTGTCGTCATCATTGAATACACGGTCCGCCTCGATGATGGATCTTTCGTCAAAGGCGAAAACATGCCCGCGTCCATGAACTTTGTGGTGGGCTATGATCAGGTGCTGCCGGGTCTGGAAAGGCGATTGATGGGCCTTGAGACAGGCACGGAAATTCAATTCGTGATTCCCGCCCTGGAGGCTTTTGGGCCCCACCAGGCAAATGACGTGCGCATGAGAACGTTTGAGGAGTTTCCCACAGGCAGGGACCTTCAAAAAGGCAAATGGGTGATGGCGACCGATCCCAAAACCAACGCCCAGTACAGCTATTTCGTCAAGGACAAGACCGATGAGGGCGTCCTTCTCGATTTCAATCACCCTCTGGCTGGAAAAGACCTTCATTATTCCGTGAAGGTCGTCCATGTGCGTCCCGCGCTTCTCGAAGAACTTGAATACCTGAGACCGTGCGAGCATGGTCAGCAGGGCAAACGGCAAGACATCCACTGACCGGACACTCAACCTCACGGGGCAGGCGGGTCCACAATCTGCACACGGGTCCGCCCCCAGCCCGGATTCTTCGCCCTTCGATTCCCCCTATTCTTTATTCTTTCTGCAGTTCAAACCAGCGACAAAACTCATAAACGGCTTTAGCCCGGTCCTCTTCATCGAGGAGTCCTCGGCAGAGTTCGAACAGCTCCTTGCGGATCACGACAGACTCCACACCCTTGAGGTGTTCGCGGAAAAAATAGTCCACCATGGCATGGGCCTGGAGGGCGGAAGAACCGAAGATTCGGTCTCGAGGATCCTTGGGTTCGGGAAAAGGTTCCCAGTTCTCGTAGCCGATCCTGAGAATCCTCTCCTGCCCCTTCCTGGACATGCCGTCAAAGATCGCCTTCTTGCTCTTTTCGTAATCGCTGTCTTCGGTCATGATATTCCTTGTGATCACGTATCGATGGAAGGCCGGTCGACTCTTTTCTCACTCCGGCCAGAAAAGCTTCAGCCGTATTTTCTTGAACTCGCGCGTGCTGAAGAGAATCTCAAAATCGTGCAGGCCGACGGACTCTGCAAGCCTCTTGGCGAGAGCTTCACACTCCGGCACGCTTCGCCCGTGGATCATGGCGTAGAGGTTGTAAGGCCAGGCCGGGTAGCTGGGCCTGTGGTAGCAGTGACTCACCTCGGGGTGTGAGGCCAGGACGGCACCGCAGGCATCCACGCGATCATCGGGACATCGCCACACCACCATGCCGTTGGCTTTGAATCCCACCTGCCGATGGTTCAACACAGCGGCGAACCTGCGCATAAAGCCCTGCTGAAGCCACTGGACAATGAGGTCGAGCAGATCCTCCTGCTTCAAACCGAGGGAATGCGCCCAAACTGCAAAGGGTTCGGTCACCAGCGGCAGGTCTTCCTGAGTGCATCGAACCACGGCGATGTTCCGATCGCTCCCTTCGAAGACGCCCCTGGCCTCGGTGGCCGGAGCGACACTTCGGTCATCGAGGGACTCGGCGTCGCCCTCTTCAAGCACATCCAGCACCACGGCCAGCTTGTATTTTTTCAGCGCGGGCAGAATGAGCGTCTCGCACCCTCCCGCTTCCAGCGCCAGGCGCCTGACCACATCCTCCAGCGACTCTCTGGGTGGAACCGCAATGGTGAACCACATGTTGAAGCTTCCGGGGCGCAGATAGTTGTGGCTCACCCCGGGATAGGCGTTCACCACCGCGGCTGCCTCGTCCAAAAGGGATTCTTTCACCGCCATGGCAACCAGGCTGCTCCTGTATCCCAAAGCACCCGTGTTGAAAATGGCACTGATCTGCCTGACGAGCCCCCGCTCCTTGAGTGCCCCGATGCGCTCCAGGACCTCCTCCACACCGATATGGAGGCCTTTCGCCAGTTCATGATAAGGCCTCGGGACCAGGGGAAAAGACCTTTGCAGTCGGTCGAGCAGCATCCGGTCCAGGTTGTCCAATGCGTTCACTCCTTTGGTTCCCGAGGTGCCGGGCTTCCAGCCGTGCTTCCATCCGGAACAGGCGGTATCGCCTGAATTTCCGGTACACCGCCGCATCATCAAAGTGTTGAAAAACTCAGCGCGTCATTCCGGCACGCTCCAGGCGGAAATCCAGGATTGGTGACCCGGTGCCGGATCTCCAAGATGACCACGCGTGAATCGCCCATGGGCAAGAGGTCATCAAGATTTGCGTGGCGCGGTCCTGAGTCGGCGGTCCTGAGTCGATGGATGGACCCACTATATACTCACCTCCCTCTTCTGGCAAGCCGGCCACGGGCAGCCCCTCCATGTTCCATATGGCCGAGGACGCATGGGTTGTGGTACAGTCCTTCCCGGTCAACGGACACGTCGCTCCACAGGCGGTCTTTCGCCCCCGGATTTCGCATTCAAACAACACATCCGTCGGCAGGCATCTGCAACGTTGCGCCCTGCCTCAGAGGTTTTTCCCCATGACCGCCCCTTTTCCAACCCATCTTTTCATCGCCACACCCAGGGGGGCTCTCGCCCTCAACAACGAAAACGCAGCCATCCCCCTCCCCCAGGATCATCACTCGGGACTCCCACCGCTGCGTTACGGTCCTTATCTCAAGGCCCTGAGTTCCTGTCTTTCCCAGGAGGGATATCGGCCCCTCCTCGATGCTCTTCATGTCCTCCTCCAAACCCCCGTGGAACGCTCCCAGGTGAACCGGTTGGACATCATCAGCGAAAAGCATGGAGCCCTCTACCATGTGGTTCACTTGAAGGTTCAGGTTGGAAAGCAGACGGTCTCCTTCGGGCTGAACGTCGCTGCGTCCCCCGAGCAAAAGGCATTCCTGGAATCCGACCACTCCATCTTGCATGAACTGCAGAGCACTCATCGTCTTCCGCACCTTCCCAGGGTTTTTTTCAAAGGGGAGGCGCATTACCGGGAAGAGGCAGGGAAGCCCATCCCCCTGAGTTTTTTCATGGTGGAATGGTTCGAAGGCTACTCTGAATTCCACCTCTCTCGCCCAGATCGCGAGGAAATGCCGCGCATCAGGGTCTGGGAGGAAAATGCGCAGGAGGTCTGGCTCACCCCCGGGCAGACCGCGGCTCTTTATCGCGGGGCCGCCGCCATTCTGACGGCCTATCTGGATACGCACACGTTCCGTCAGATCTATCCCTGGCACCATGCGGCCGGGGATTTCATCATTCAGCGTAAAGGCGACTCCGTGAGCGTGAAGCTCATCACGGCAAGAGATTATCGATGCCTGACCCCGGAAGCTCTCTCTTCGGGCGACCAATGGATCGGAATCGTCTGTTTTTTCATCAATTTGACCCTGCGCATGCGCCTCGACCGCCTGGATGGAACGGGGGATCTGGCATGGGCGCACAGTTCGTGCCTGCGGCCCGTCGTGGAAGGTTTCCTCACAGCCTGGCGGGACAGGCATCATCACGACCCATCCCTGCCCTCCCCGGAAGAGGCTGCGGACGTCCTGGGCAGCTTCGACCCCGATGAATGGTGGTCTCTCGCAGAATTCATCCTGGAAAGGGGCATGGTCGAAGAAGAAGAGATGCCGTTTGTTCGCGCTCGCCTTCGAGAACACGTGGAGGAACTGGCTGGAGCCGTCGCAGCAGCTTCCAGTCATTGACAACCCTGCACGCCATGTTTGTAAAACCAACCGTTTTGATGTTATAGGAACATCATGTTTATAGGGGAAGCTCCTCGGTGAAAAGGTGGGGGGGCCGAGCGACGGCATTGCAGCGAACTCTTTGTGCCTTCTCCTGCCCCCTTCCAGACCGCAGGAGGGATCAAAATCAACCCCAGGTCAAAGTTCTGTGCAGACGCGGCAAGATTCAAACCAGGCTGCTTCCGGCCAAACCCCGGAAAAGGACGGATGGGAGAGAACATCATGACGGAATACACGATTCATCCTCTGGTGGTGGGCGCCAATGAAACGGATCAAGGGATCATGACCTATCTGAGGGGGTACGGAAAGAGGATCTGGATTCCTATCTATGTATTCTATGTGGAGGGAGGGGGAGAGAAAATCCTGGTGGACACGGGTCTCGAACAATTCGTGGTGCCGGAACACGTCGGCCGCGAGCACGGCATCGACATCCTGGAATTTGAGGAGGCGCTGGAGCGGGTAGGACTGCGCCCCGAGGACATCGATGTCATCCTTCACACACACCTGCACAACGACCACTGCGAAAACGATTACAAGTGTCCCCAGGCCAAAATCGTCGTTCAAAAGACCGAATACGAATTTTTCAAAAATCCCCATCCCCTGGACCACCGATATTACCCGGACCTGCTCGATGGACTCGATGTGGAACTTGTTGAAGGCGACACGAAGTTCCGAGACGGAATCGACCTCATTTTCTCACCGGGGCATACGCCGGGAGGTCAGTCCATTGCCATTCAGACGGCAGCGGGCCGCGCGGTCATCACCGGATTTTGCTGCAACGGGATGAATTTTCCACCCGACTCACCCGCCGTGCCCCCGGGTGTCCACACCGATGCCATCGCGGCATATGACACTGCACAAAAGATCAGATCCATGGCGGACATTCTCATTCCTTTGCACGACCTGTCCATAGGACGCATGAAGAAGATTCCCGCATGAAGTGTGCACCCGGCGAAAAAAATTTCAGAAATCCCTTGAGCCTTGGAACTCGCCACCGCCTCGCTGGGGATGGGTTTCTCGGAGTTCCAGGGCCTCGCCGGAGCAGATTTTTGTCAGGAATTTGAAACCTTGAAAAATAACCGGATGAAGCGGCATGCCCGCGCCTTGTGGGGGCGTGAGCAAGAATTGGTGAATCGAAAAAACAAAAACACCGGAGTCCAATAAGGGTCTCCGGTGGTCGTTTCGAAACAGCTTGGAAAGCCGCTGTGGGGGAAGCAGGAATTTTCCCGGGCCAGACACCTGATGGGTTTTGTCAGTGCCCCTCGTATTGATGGAGACGAGGGGTGTAACCTTTCATATGAGTGAGCTGGTTCAGCAGGAGCAGGACCCCGAGCCGCAACCGCCGCCCGCACCGGCAATGGGCACTTCCGAAATCAGTTTGAATCCGGAACCCATACCGTAGTTGACAAAATCCACGGTGATGTTTTTGGTCTGACTGTGCAGTTCCTTGTCGATAAATAGGGTGAAACCATTGATCTTGAAAACTTCGTCGCTCTCTTTTGGTTCATCCAGAACCATTGCCAGAGACGGCCCCGCTCAGCCACCCATCTGAAGAAAAACGCGTATGGGGGAAATCTCCTTGTCCTTGAAATAGTCCTTGAGGACGGTTTCCGCTTTTTCGGTGATCTGAATCATCAAGCTCTCCTTTCATTGCTTTTGGTATGACTTTTAGCTAGTCATACCCCAACAGTCTGTCAACATGAAGGCAAACTCCTTCCATCAAAGCGCAGCGGGTAGAGAAAAAAGGGAAGCAACTCTTCCGGACTGTCCCCGCTCCGGACGACAGACCCATGTCGAATAACCACCGAAGCAAGCCTCGTAAAAAACCGAAGCATTCTGATTTTTCGGCGAGTCGGGAAGCGCACTTTAATGGGGAAGTGCTAAATTAACAATATCGAGAGTTCCGTCAAGCCTTTTTGTTTCTTTTTTCGTGAGCATTTGCAGCGTGGGGTCACAGGAAATCCACTGGCCCGGCATGCGCCCGGACCTTGCGAAAATCTCTCAAGTGAGGCCATCACGGCGGTTTTCAGCCCCGCACGTGGGCGCTTATTTGACACGAAAAAAACCTGCATGAAGGACAGACGACATGTATACCGCAAATGGTGACAGGGGAGCATACATTTTGGGGATCACGGCCGGCGATGCGCCCCTTGACCCCCTTCACGCGCTCTGTATACTAACTTGTGTGATCTGTTGTCCCGTTTTTGGAGCATTTTGCTCTGGATCTCTCGGCACGAATTCCCCGCTCTGCCCCAAAAACATAAAGGGGATGATGCGGCAAACCTTCACCTCGTAAGGAGGAATAAAAAGGGATGGATGGAGAACCTCGGCTGCTCATGTGGGCTTACACGCCGGAGGAACAGGAGGCACTCAACACCCTGCTGGCAGGAATCGGGGCCCCACCCGCCAGGGCCATCGAAAAGAACCAGGGGATGGTCACGTTAAGGGAGATCATCCACGAGGGCAAGACGGACCCCGAAGAGCTGAATTCCCTCGAGAAAGTTCTGCTTTTCTACAACGTGCCCCAGAAGGGTGTCATGTTTCTCATCGATTTCTTCAGGCAACACCCGCTGCCGCGCCCGATTTACGCCGTGGTCACGGAGCATTCCATGGAATGGCCTTTCCACAAACTCCTGGAGCACCTCATCGAGGAGAGAGACTCCATGGAAAGGGAGCGCGAGGCGAAGTCTGCACCCCCGAATCCCTCGAGGCGAGTTGAACCATGAACGAAGAAAAGACTTCGAAATCGTCTCCTCCACGCAGGGGCCGATGGAGAAAACCCGAGAAATACGTGTGCACCACCTGCGGGGAGGAACAGCTTTTCTGCTGGACCTGCCCCTGCGGGTTCATGATCTGCTCCGACTGCATGGAGGAGAACTTCTGGGGCATGACTTGCAACGGCATCGTGTGGACCTGCCCCGACTGCGGAGACATACGCGGTTTCGGCAATCAATGACTGATTCGAGGACCTGAAAGAAATGAAAACCAGACGCATTGTGATTGTGGGTGCCGTAGCGCTGGGGCCCAAGGTGGCCTGCCGGGTGAAACGGCTCATGCCCGAAGCGGAAGTGACCATGATCGACCAGGATGAGTTCATCTCTTACGGCGGTTGCGGCATTCCTTACTTCATATCGGGGGATGTGAGCGAGGTCCGGGAACTGATGAGCACCAGCTTCCACATGCTGCGCACTCCCAAGTTTTTTGAGGACACCAAAGACGTCAAAGTGATGGTGCGCACGCGAGCCCTCGAGATCGACCGCAAAGCGCGCATTGTGCGCACTTTGAACCTGGACTCGGGTGAAGAGCAAGACCTCCCTTACGACAACCTGGTTTTGGCCACAGGCAGCACCCCCAACCGGCTTCCCATCAAGGGCGCAGACTTGCCCCAAGTTCTCGATGTGTCCAACCTGCACTCGGCCCTGGCGGTCAAGGAACGCATTTCCAAAGGCGAAGTGGACAAGGCGGTCATCATCGGCGCGGGAGCCATCGGGTGTGAGATGGCCGAGGCCCTCAGTGATCTGTGGGGCCTTGACACCTGCATCGTGGAAATTGCCGACCAGGTCCTTCCCATCATCCTGGACCGCAGCCTCGCACGGATGGTCCAGACTCACATGGAAGACAAGGGGGTCCGGGTCCATTTGCAGGAAACGGTCCAGGAGATTCTCCCCGGAGACGGTGCGCACGCGCTGAAAATCGTGACCAGCCATCGCACCCTGGATGCGGACCTTGTCATCACCTCCGTGGGGGTGCGGCCCAACTCGGAACTGGCCCAAAAAGCCGGGCTGGCTGTCTCTCCCAGAGGGGCGATCATGGTCAATCAACGGCTGCAGACTTCGGATCCGAACATTTACGCGGGCGGGGATTGCATCGAGGTCACGCACCTCATCACCGGAAAGCCCGTCTATTTTCCCCAGGGTTCCCTCGCCAACCGTCAGGGACGCGTGATCGGCTCAAACCTCGCCGGAAGGTTTGCAACCTTTCCCGGCGTGGTCGGGAGCTTTTCCATCAAAATTTTTGATCTCGCCGTGGGATCCACGGGCATTCCCCTGCAAACCGCTCTCCGAGAGGGGTTCGATGCTCAGAACGCTCTGGTCATCCAGGCAGACCGGGCCCATTTCTATCCGACCCAGGACCTCATGTACCTTCAGCTGATCGTGGACCGAAAAACCAGGCGAGTGCTGGGGGCCCAGGGAATCGGCGCCAATGGGGATGCGCTTTTGGGAAGGATCAACAGCATTGCGGCGATCCTGCCTTACAGGCCCGGCCTCGAGGACGTTTCCAACATGGAGGTGGCCTATTCGCCCCCCTTCGCATCGGCCATGGACATTGTGAATGCCACCGCCAACAATGCGGAGAACATCCTGGACGGCCTGAACAAACCGGTGGACCTGGAGGAATTTGAAAAGTGCTTCCTGCAGGAGTGCCGCGACGATTCCCTTTGCCTCGACGTGCGGGGAGAAGCCAATGCCGCGCCCTACGTGGCCCATTTCCCCCGGCGCTGGATCAATGTGCCGCAGGAGACGCTCAAGCACCGCATGGAGGAAATTCCCAGAGACAAGCGCCTTTTTGTCATCTGCAACTCAGGGGTGCGCTCCTACGAGGCCCTGCGCCAATTGGAAACGGCGGGCATCTGCAATGCCGTCAACGTGCAGGGTGGCGTCGCCGCCCTCAAAAAATGCGGCCTGGTGAAACTCGAGGAAGATGAATCCTGAAACGATGCGCGAGGTCTGGAAACTGTCAGAGGCTTCCTGGGAGGGACCGCCCATCGCCCTTTTCTGGGACCAGTCGCTGGTGTGGGGGCTGATGTGCCTGGAAACACTGAGGAACATCGGCGTTCCCCACCGGCTGATCACATCCCGCGATATTTGTGCCGGAGCCCTTGACGCCTTCCGCATCGTCCTGGTCCCGGGAGGGTGGGCTTCCCATAAGGTCGAGGCACTGGGAGAAGCCGGAAAAGCCCGCCTGGAGGAATTCGTCCGCCATGGGGGAAGCTATCTGGGTTTTTGTGGCGGCGCTGGAATGGCGCTTTCAAGTCCGCCCTCGCTGGGTCTGGTCCCCCTGACACGCCGGGTTCTCGCCGAAAGGCTCCCCAGCGCCAGCGGGGAAATCTGGATTGAAGGAAATCCGGATCACCCGGTCTGGAAAGATCTCCCAGGGCTGCTGCCCGTGACCGTCTGGTGGCCTTCCCAGTTTCACAATCCGGAAGGTCATGCGGTGACATGCGTCGCCTCCTACCGCGCCACCGGATCAGACTTCATGGTGGCCGATCTTCATGTGGGCGACCTGTCGCGAGCTCATGGGCATGGGGGAGCCGTTCCCTGGGAACGACTGGAAAAGGTCTACGGCATCAATCTGAACCCTGCAAGGCTCCTGAACGACTCGGCCATTGTGGAAGCCGTTCACGGCCGTGGCCGGCTGCTCCTCTCCTACCCTCACCTGGAAACTCCGGAAGACGCCTGGGGAAACCGGCTTTGCCGCAATCTTCTCGATTATCTCGATCGCTGCGCTGCCGGGTCCCTTCCCGCCGACAAATGCCCCTTGAAGTCCCCAATCGAAACCATCTCCGCCCCGGTGCCCAAAGACAGTCTCCACTTTCTGTTCGAGGCTCGGGACAGGGTGGAAGATTTACTGATTCTGGGGGCGCGAAATCTCCTGTGGCGCTGGAGGAATCCCTGGCTGTTGAGCTGGAGGCGGGGGATTCGCGGGCTCGAGTACGGCATGCTGGCCGTGTCATTGAGGTGGGCGGTTTCCCTGGCACGGCAAGGTCCCTGCCAAACACCCGCCGGGGAATCTTCTTCCCTGAGGGTCGAAGCGGTCCGTGAGTTTTGCAGGGAGGTGACTGAATTCTGCACCAAAGCCCGCCAACTTTTGATGGAAGAAAAAGTGGCATCACAGGATGGAGGCATCTCCAAGCTCAGCACTGTGAACCGCTCAGTGGATGAACTCCGCCGGGAGCTTTTCGGAAAAAGGATGAATCACAGCGGGCTGAGCCGATCCATCTTCGACCGCCTGGACGCCATGCTCCTGGAACTGCTTCGTGGTGTGAAAACAGCCGGCATGCCGGGTGTGGACTGTTTTCCAGTCCTGGAGCATCGAGCCGGCTTTCAAGAACAGATCGATGGGGATCTCGACCACCATGTTCCTCACGTGCACCCTCAGGCACAGCATCACACATTGAACCGGAAGTGAATCACATCCCCGTCCTGCACGGGATAGGTCTTCCCCTCCAGGCGCACCGTGCCGAGCTTTCGAGCCGCCGCGTAATCGCCGGCTTCGCGAAGGTCTTCGTAGGCCACCACCTCCGCCCGGATGAAGCCCCTCTGGATGTCCGAGTGGATGATCCCGGCAGCCTCCAGTGCTGGAAGGTCCTTGTGGATGGTCCAGGCTTTCACTTCGTCTTCGCCCACCGTGAAAAAGGTCGCCAGTTGGAGCAGGGCGAAGGACTTCTGAATGACCCGGTTCAGAGCCGATTCCACGATGCCGAAATCCTTCTGAAATTCCTCGGCTTCCTCCGGCGGGAGTTGAGCCATTTCCATCTCGAGCTTTCCCCGAACCACCATGGCATCTTCCGAACTCACCTGCGTCGCGGGCAACGCATCGTCTTCGTCCTCGTTGTTGAAGATCACCAGGAGCGGTTTGGCCGACAGGAAAGTGAACCCGCGCAGTTCCGGAGCGCCCGCCAGTTCAGGCCTGGACTTGAGAGGTTTCCCCGAATCCAGAACTTCCCAGCAGGCGGTCAGGAGTTCTTTTTCCTTTCCCGTGATCTTCTTCCCCCGCTTCTCCTCCAGAGCAAGCTTTTCCAGTCGCTTTTCCACCGTGGCCAGATCCGCGATGAGAAACTCGTCCTCCAGTTCGCTCAAATCACCCGCAGCCCGTGGAGGCCCCATGACGGCGTCGTGAAAATTGCGCACCACCATGAGAAAGGCATCCATGGGACGCATGTGATTGAGGAGGTGCGCCATGTAGTCCTGCCTGCTTTCGACACTTCCGGAAAGCCCCTGGAGGTCCATATAGGTCACCTGTGCGTAGGTTGTCTTTTTGGGCAGATAGAGGGCACTCAGCCAGTCCACCCGTTCGTCGGGCACGGGAACAACCCCCAAAACCGGGGTCACCTGACCGCCGGGGGGAACCGATTCTCCCGTGCGCCCCGTGAGTGCATTGAATATGGTCGTTTTTCCACTTCGCCCCAGGCCGATGATTCCGAGCTTCATGTGTTCCATCCTTCAAGAAATGACTGTTGACCGCAATGGGCGCGGAGAGAGCAGAAACGGGAGAAAAAGCGTGTGACAAATCGCCGGAGCTTCCTTTGGCCGTCGGGTGATCTGCGGAGGCTCAGGCGGCATGAATTTGGGAGCCTGCAGCTCCTGCCGACTCTTCTGTTTCACCCTCAGTCCGTCGCAGGAAAGGCACCGATCACCACCTTGGCCTGCTTTATGCTTATTCCGACGCGAGGAAAGCATCCAATACGCCGGCAACCCGCAGGAAGATACTCAAAGCGCCCTGAAACGTCAACATTTGGATAACATTGAAATTTTTTTATGGAAACCTCACCGACGGCCCAAAGCAACCCGACCCGGCTGTCCGAAGCGGAACGCTTCAGGCTCCTCGCTCTCGCTGCAATCCTTTCCCAGGCGCCGAGGCGACCGGGCCCCGCCTGTCAGAGTCTGCTTCTCAAGGGTCTCCATCAGCCCCTGGAAACTCTGGCGTCAGTCCGTGAATGGCTGGAATCGGAACAGCAACCGAGGGTCTCCGCTGCGGGGATGCTTCGAGCAGAAAGGCTGCTCCGTTCCTGGCTCGCCAAAGGTTTTTGGGCTGCACGTCTCACCGTTTCGGGATGCATCGCGGGCGGAGCCTTCACCTGTCCCCCCCTGCTCTTTGGCCTCGGTGAGGTTCCACAGGATCTCCGCCTGGCGGCCTTTTTCAATTCGCGCAAACCGCGGGCACTTTCCCCTGGAGCCTTTTGGCTCCAAGCTCTGCGGGCATTTGTGGAAAGGTCGAAACATGAGCCATGGGGCATCGCTTCCAGCCTGGGCACCTTGACCCACGACCTGGTGACTCACGCGGGAGTCGCACGATCTCTTCCCGTCCTGCTCCTGGTGCACGACCCCCTGGATGCGCTGCCGACGCTCCACAGAAATCATGGATTTGCATCCAGGCTTCAGGTCCATGCATCCATGACGTGCCAGGCTCCGGGAATGATCTGCCCCAAAACGGATCGCATGCTCTGCCGGGACCGCATGCTGGCGGAACTGGCACATGTTCACCTGGTTCTGGAGGTTCGCCCGGGCGGAAATCTGCACCGCATCCTCAAAGGAGCCCACGCAAATGGGTCAAAGCCCCTTTGGTTCGCGACCACGCCCCGGGAGGACGATTCCGTGCAGACGACTCATGAGCAGGCGGCTTTTACCATCACCGAAAGGGCTCGGTCGATTCTCGTGGGAGTCGAGGAAGAGCCATCCAGGGAAGCCCGAATCGGTCACCGTCCCCGTGGAGGAGAACCGGCCCTCTCTCGGCCGATCAGGGATTGGAGCCAGTACCTTTATCACTACACCCGGGGGCGGCAGGGACCCTGGCCGGGCCAGACCTATGAAGCATATCTCGAAAGTCTTTTGGAGGGCAGCCCCCATTCGGGACACACGGTTTTGGACAGCCTCGCACGAATCTTGACCGAAGGCCGTATCCGAGCTTCCTGCAAAACCGTCAGAGGCGACATTCCGGTCGTTTCCTGGACTTCGCACGCCCCCGCAGAACTGCATCTCATCCGCCGGTGGAACAGAGCTCTCATGAGGTGGACCTTCGAACCCTTTGGGCTTGGTGTGCTAAAATCACGACTGAAGCGGTTGGGAGTGAGGCCCACGGTCTATGCCTCCGCAACGGAGTATCGCCGAGTGAAGGAATCGGAACGGTACCGCTTTCAACGGCACGAACCCCCTCGGATCTGCTGGCGCCAAGAGAGAGAATATCGCCTTCCCTCGGATTTGTGCCTGAGTCTCCTCGGTGAGGAAGAACTCTTTGTTTTTGTGCCACGGACCCGCGATGCCCGGTTTCTACGCCATGAGGTCGGATATCGGGGTGCGCTCGTCGTCATCGGCCAACATCCAACTTAGCGGTGAAACCTCGGATTCACTAAAAAAACAGCCCAAGTGCCTTGTGCAAAAGTTCGCCTGGGTTTACTATTTCCCGGTGATTCCAGGCAACGATTCTCTGCGGTCGCGGCCGGCGCGGCCTGGTTCTATGATCCCAAAGACCCGCAGCGAATGCGCCCTTGTCCGAGGCTTCCGAGCCGGGAACAGCCAGGATTGTGCACACCTGGGAAAGCGTCACACTCACTCCCTCGGGTCGAAATGATCACTCAGATCGGCTGTTTCACAGGCTGGAGCCGGTGAACCAGCCGGCGGTCGGGAACTTGCTCCCGGTTTCACCGGGGAAGGACTTCTTGCCGATTCGTCAAGGCCGTGTGTTTTCCCGGTGGAAATTCGGATTTTCATCCGTATCCCCGGAATTCCCCTCATGAGTGCACATGAGTGAAGCCCTGAGGTCCTGGTCACCTGCTGCACCGAGAAACTGAGCGATCTACTCGCCGACTTTTGTCCAAAATCGTTCACCGCATATGGGCACAACATCATGGCTCTGAAAAAACTTGCTCTGTTTTTTGTTCTGCCGGCACTGCTGCTCACACACCTGGTTGGGGGTGAGGTTTCTTGCGCCTTCGATTTTCAATCAGGAAAGGAAGCGCCGCAATCCAAATGGAGTCTCACGCAGCCACCGGTGAATCTCGAACACATCTTCCGCGGAGAGATCAACCGGCGCGGTAAGCCCGTCGGCTACCATTCCCGGCCCGGAGGCGCCGATCCGGAAAACGCCCGGGTAACACGCATCACCGCGGGTCCCAACAGGCTCGGCGTCTACGAGGCGACGGTGGAAATTCGCACGAAGGAGGGCAGATGGCTCCGCAAGCGTTCGACCTTCTTCCCCGATCAACTGGAGGAGACTCAGGTGATTGAGGCCATCCTCCATGCCTACCACAACCACACGTCGCTGCAGTCGAACCGATTCAGCGGTCCCTCCGGCAAGGGGTTCATCATCCAGGGTTACCTCCTGGAGGACGGACGCATCAACACAGCCTTTCCTCTCTACACAAGAGACCCCTGACACAGCGGATTTTGAGCACACGGCGAAGTCTTCAGCACCGCCGGAATTGCGATTGAGGAGGAACCACGGTGAAGGTGATTCGCGACGCGGACGGCATTTTGAGAGCGCGCACAGATGCGTCCCAGGAGCTGCTGGGGAGATATTTTGAAGAGGAGGTTCAGGAAAACAGTTCCCATTGCCGCGAACTGCTCGCCATCCTTCGGGACATTCGCTCAGGGGTGACATCCCGATGGGAGCAGACGGGCAACGCGCACACCATCGTTCTGCGCGGGGCGGGGGTAACCATCGAGAGCGAATTTGATGAAGATTCGGGGCCGTTGCATCTCTCGCTGGATGCATTCAGGGATGCCGTCGAATCGTGGCGGGAAGCCATTGAAAACTGATGGAGGATAAAGATGGTCAGCCGGGCGCTGGTGACGGCCGTTATCGCCATGGGCATGTTTCAGGCCGTCCCGTGTCTTCAACCGTGTTCTTCACTGCACGCTTTCAAGGGCGTTGAGAGAGATGGAGGTTCAATCATGAGTCTCACTTTGATTTCCACTGCGTTCACCCACCAGGGCGAGATCCCCGCAGTCCACACCTGCGACGGGAAGGATCTCTCCCCTCCCCTGGCCTGGTCGGGAATCCCCGCGGGAACCCGAAGTTTGGCGCTCATCGTGGACGACCCTGACGCGCCGGATCCCAGGGCCCCCAAAATGACCTGGGTCCACTGGGTGCTCTACAACCTTCCTCCATCGGCCGCAGGCCTTGAGGAGGGTGTTGTCGCGACAAAACTTCCCGACGGTACGCTGGAGGGACTCAATGACTGGAAAAGGACCGGGTACGGCGGCCCCTGTCCGCCCATCGGCCGACACAGGTACTTCCATAAGCTGTACGCCCTGGATATAATTCTCCCCGATTTGAAAAAGCCGACCAAAGCCCTACTGGAGCGGGCCATGGAAGGTCATGTGCTGGCAAAGGCGGAGCTGGTGGGTACTTATCAGCGTTCTCGCTAGGCCGAAACGGGCAGGACGGAAAGCAACCGCAGCATTCGTTCCGGGCTTTTGGACGGCCTGACCCGGATGTGCGCAAGGCAAACCGAAAATTCCGGCATTTTGCGGCCGCGCCACAAGCTCCGGGAGGGCGGCCTGCGCGGCGGTGGGTCTCTCGAATGGGCCAGGCGGCCCGTTTTGACGGCCGCGCTGTGGAGTTTTGAACCCGTTGGTTCTGCAAGCGGCATTTCATGCTCAATGGACTGGATTCCCATTGCATCGATAGGGGAGGAGTGACACGACATGGCTGATTCCAAGAACCCAAGGAAAGAGTGCGCACCGCGGGAAGGAAGCGGTTTTCTTCTGGAATGCCACAGATGCGGCCGGGAACTTCCCCTGCTGCATCCCCACATCATGGTTGAGAGGACCGATGAGAACGAAAACCTCATCTGCGAGTGTTGCTGGGAAGAACACTACAGAGGCAAGCAGTAAAGCGATTCGATTTTTCTCATGATCAAGTTCCTTCTGACATTTCTCTCCATCTATTCCGCCATGCACATTTTTGTGTTCCTGCGCTTGAGGGTCCTTCTTCCGGAACGCGGTCTCATTCAGTTCGTTTGTGTGTGTTTCATGGTGTGCATGATCGTGGCTCCGATTGGGGTCCGACTGCTGGAAAGGGTGGAGCAGGAGCATGCAGCCCGTGTTCTCGCCTGGACGGGTTACTCCTGGATGGCATTCATCTTTCTGTGTTTTTGTATCCTGGTGTCGCTGGCACTCCTCGACCTGGCATTTCACAGGATCAACCGGATCGCAGGACTCCATTCCCTCTCCATTCCCATCGCGATTCAGGCATGGATTGCGATCTCCCTGGGAACGATGCTGTGCCTTCATGGCTTCGTGAAAGCCCGGGACATCCGTGTGGAACGGGTGGTTCTGGAAACCCGCAAACTTCCGGCTGATGTTTCATCCATCAAGATCGCACAGATCTCCGATGTGCACCTGGGTCTGCTGGTGCGGGAGAAGCGACTTGAGAGGATTGTCGACAAAATCAGAAAGGAAAACCCCGACTTGCTCGTCTCCACAGGCGATCTGGTGGACGGGCAGATGGACCATCTCGACGGCATCTCGCAGCTGTTGGAGCAGCTGAAGCCGCCGTTGGGCAAGTTTGCGGTTACGGGAAACCATGAACTCTACGCAGGCCTGCCGCAGGCGCTCGAATTCACCCAGAAGTGTGGTTTCACGGTGTTGAGAAATGAAGGGACAACCGTCGGCAATCTCATCAATGTGGTGGGGGTGGACGACGAGGCACTGGGAACGGGCACCGATGAGGCTGCCGTCCTCTCCATGAGCGGCAATGGTCTTTTCACGATCTTTCTGCGACATCGCCCTGTTCTGAAGCGGGAGAATTCAGGACTGTTCGACCTTCAGCTGTCGGGGCATACGCATCGCGGCCAGATTTTTCCGTTCCGCTACGCGGTCGGCTTCCAATATCCGCTCCAGGATGGTCTCTACCAGATGCCTGACGGTTCGGCCCTCTACACCAGTCGTGGCAGCGGCACGTGGGGGCCGCCCATTCGGGTCCTGTCCCCTCCCGAAGTGACAATCATCGAGCTGATGGGCGCCCACCCTGCTCGGAGCGCGCCCTGCGGTACGAAGACACCCCCTGCAGCCTTGGACCGATCGCAGCCGGTTTCTCGAGATCCTGTCTGAACCCGGCCGCGCATGGGGGCACAGCCTCAGGATCGAGGGCACGCAGGAACCCCGGGTGGGAAGGAGTGCTCTCAGGACAGCCGGTTGCGATAATCTTCGTAGCCGAACTGCCGAATGATGCGCAGGTTTCCATCCCGTGTGTGAAGGGCGATGGAGGGAAGTTGGACTCCGTTGAACGTATTGTTTTTCACCATGGTGTAATGGGCCATGTCGAGAAAGACCACCCTGGAGCCGATTTCCAGAGGCTCAGGAAAGGAATAATCCCCGATCACATCACCCGCCAGGCAGGTCATCCCCCCCAGCCGATAGGTGTGAGGAAATTCCCCGGGCGTTCCCGCGCCCACAACAGCGGGCCTGTAGGGCATCTCCAGCACATCGGGCATGTGGGCCGCCGCGGAGGTGTCCAGGATCGCGATGTCCATCCCATTGTGCACCACATCCAGCACAGAGGTCACCAGCACGCCGGTGTGGAGGGCAATGGCCTCTCCCGGCTCCAGGTAGACTTCTTCCACGGGATAACGATCCCGGAAACCCCTGATGAGGGCTACCAGGAGGTCCACATCGTAGTCCCTTCGGGTGATGTGGTGCCCGCCCCCGAAATTCACCCATTGCATCCCTGGAATGAATTCTCCGAATTTTTCCTCGAAAGCAGCCAGTGTGCGCAGGAGCGAATCGGCGTTGAGCTCGCACAGGGTGTGGAAATGCAACCCGCTGATCCCCTCAAGACTGTCGGCATCGAAGTTGGCTCTGGTGACTCCCAGCCTTGAAAAAGGCCCGCAAGGGTCGTAGATGGGAACCGAGACTTCCGAGTGTTCGGGGTTCACGCGAATGCCGCAGGAGACGTTTTTGGGAGCTGTCCGAACCCTGGCCCTGAAACGCTTCCACTGGGAGAAGGAATTGAAAATGACGTGGTCGCTGTAGCTCAGGAGTTCATCCCATTCACTTTCGCGATAAGCCGGGGCGAACAGGTGAACCTGTTTGCCGAATTCCTCAAAACCCAGTCGGGCTTCGTGGAGCGAACTGGCCGCCACACCGTGCAGCGTTTCGCGTATGAGGGGAAAGACACTGAACATGGCAAAACCCTTGAGCGCCATGAGGATCTTGCACCCTGCAGCCCGTTGAACCCGATCCAGGACCGCGAGGTTGCTCTCAAGGGCTGCCTCGTCCACGACGTAGCAAGGGGTAGGAACTTCATCCGGATTGAATGCCCGCATGGAAATCTGCGCCCGCCTCCCAAAGGATCAATCGAGGAATTTTTCAGTCCAGGGCAATCCGTACCTGCCCAGAGCCTCCATGAAAGGATCGGGATCGAACTGTTCCACATTGAAGACCCCCTTGCCGCGCCATTTGCCCTGAAGCATCATCATCGCTCCGATCATGGCCGGAACGCCTGTGGTGTAGGAGATGGCCTGAGCCTTCACCTCGCGGTAGCACTCGGCATGGTCGCAGATGTTGTAGATGAAATACTTCCTGGGCTGCCCATTGCGGATCCCTTCGATGATACAGCCGATGCAGGTCTTTCCCTTATAATTTTCCGCGAGAGATGACGGATCGGGCAAAAGAGACTTGAGGAATTTGAGGGGAACGACCTGGGTTCCCTCATAGTCCACCGGGTCGATTCGCGTCATGCCCACGTTCTGCAGGACGCGCAGGTGGGTGAGATACTCCTGGGAAAAGGTCATCCAGAACCGGATGCGCTTCACTCCCGGAATGTTCTTGGCCAGGGATTCCAGCTCTTCATGATACATGAGGTACATCTCACGAGGGCCGATCTCTGGAAAATCAAACGTCTTGTGGACGGCCATGGGATCTGTCTCCAGCCACTGTCCCCCCTCGTAGTATTTGCCCCGGGCCGTGATTTCCCGAATGTTGATCTCGGGATTGAAATTGGTGGCAAAAGGGTGCCCGTGATCGCCCGCGTTGCAATCCACGATGTCGATGGTGTGAATCTCGTCGAAATGATGCTTCAGCGCATGGGCGCAGAAAATGTTGGTCACACCCGGGTCGAAACCGCATCCCAGAAGGGCCATGATCCCCCGGTCCCTGAACCGGTCGTGGTAGTCCCACTGCCACTTGTAGCAGAACTTCGCTTCATCGGGCGGTTCATAGTTGGCCGTGTCCAGATAGTCCACGCCCGTTTCGAGGCAGGCGTCCATGATGGTGAGGTCCTGGTAAGGCAGGGCCACATTGATGACCAGGTCAGGGGAAAACCGTTTGAACAGTGCCACCAGTTCGGAAGTGTTGTCGGCGTCCACCCGGGCTGTCTCAATGGGTCGATTCAACTGATGTTTGATGCGTTCACACTTCTCGACAGTCCGGCTCGCCAGGAGGATCTCCGAGAAGAGCTCCGGAACTTGCGCACACTTGTGGGTCACCACTCCCCCCACTCCACCAGCACCAATGACGATCACCTTGCTCATGACGGGCTCCTCGATTTCCAGTGTCCGTTGCATCCCAAATTCGAAAAGATGGCTCGGGATTTCCTTGACGGCTGTTCTCCTGTTCTCAAAAACGGAGGTTTATAAAAGATACACCCAACGATGTCAATGTCGCACAAAGATTTCCTGACGGCCATTCCTTGGACGGGTGAAGATTTGTGACGGCCCGGTCGAGTCGCTCATTGGACCGGGAATCGATTGCCCGGCGTTCTCTCAGCGGCGGAAATGCAGAAACAGCGATAGGTGAACGCGGACCCGGCTGAATTTCGCTGCAAATGGGGGAGGTAGTCCCCTCTTGCACTCTCAAATTAATTCAATCATAATAATTCAACATCGTGATCAACCCTCACATGGAAATGAATCGAACAACTTTTCTTTGAAATTTCAAAGGCATGCTCGCTGTGAAATGCCGTGGATATGACACCGGTGGGACTGCACTCCGGGGTGGGCACCCCTCCAACCCGTGTTCTGCCGACGGCCCGTCGTTTTGTCATGCTTGGGTCTGGAATCCCGATGAAAAAGGGACAATACCGGGTTTCCACTCAAAGCCGAAAGGACTCCGCTTATGAACGAGGATGAACTCAAAACTCTGGTCGAGCACATCGCCGTCACCATTGAAGAATATCTGGAGCTCGTGGCCCTCAAGAAAGACCTGATGACCCAGAAGACCTACTCTGCCAAGAAGCAGATTTATGCAGAAAGTCTCGGAAGCGCGGTGGGAAGGCTGATCGAGGTGCGCCTTCACTCCGGGTCCCGCCCTGTGGAATCCGACGCCCTGGGAGGTCTGGAGCACGAGATGAAAAACTTGGGGACCCATCTCATTGAATTCATCGACAAGAGGATCCAGGGGCTTCCACCAAAGTGACGCCGCTTCCTGAAAGCCACACTCCGCTGCCGGCCAAAGCCTTTCACTCATGAATGAAATACGCGTCTCCAGCTGGAACGAACTGCAGAGCGAACTGTTCGTCGATTCCTGGAATGCGGACCTGGGGCGATTTCGGTCCCGATACGCTTTCCGGGGCCTCTCGGACGCCCAATACCGCCTGGAAACCACCCTCATACGTCTTGGCGGTGCCTACGCCGGTCTGGAAAAGCATCTCCTCCGGAATTTCAAGAAGTATGCTCACCGAAACATGGTTCAGGGGGATTCCGTTTGGCACTGGCTGGCCGTTGCGCAGCACTATGGACTCCCCACCAGGCTCCTGGACTGGACTTACTCGCCCTTCGTGGCCATGCACTTTGCCACGGCCAACATCGACAAGTTCAATAGGGACGGCACTATCTGGGCCGTCAATTATCTCAAGGCCCACAGGCTTCTGCCGGACATCCTCCGATCCAAGCTCAATCAGGAGGGTGCCAATGTGCTCACCGTGGAGATGCTCTCCGACTCCGTCCCATCCCTAGAAGAACTGGCCGGTCTTTGCAGAGAACCTTTCGTGGTCTTTCTCGAACCACCTTCCATCGACGACCGCATTGTGAACCAGTTCGCTTTGTGCTCGGTCATGTCCGAACCCAACGCGGTTTTCGACGACTGGCTGGAAGACCACGGAGATCTATGGCGAAAGATCATCATACCGGCTGAGCTGAAGTGGGAAATCCGTGACAAACTCGACCAGGGAAACATCACCGAAAGGGTGCTTTTCCCCGGACTCGACGGATTGAGTCGCTGGCTCAAGCGACATTACAGTCCCAGGGTGCCTCCCACGGAAGACCCCACCTGATCGATTTCCCCCAATCGGAGCGAATGGTGCTGCCACCTCCCCGGTCATGCGCCTGAAATTTTACGCCCTCAGGCTCCTCATTCGGGAATTCGTCTGGAAATGAGAACATCCTTCCGGGCTGGTGCCTCGTGAGATCTTTTGTCCTGACTCAAGAACACTCCCAGCAAGACCAGCAACGAAGCCGCATACTGCCCCGGCGTGAACCTTTCACCCAGCACGATCCAGGCCAGAAGGAGAGTGAACACGGGGATGAGGTTCACGTAAGCCGCCGCCTGACTCGCGGGTATGCAGCTGAGCCCGTAGTTGTAGAGGCCATAGGCTCCGACCGTGATGAAAACCCCGAGGTAGACAACGGCCATGGCCGGAACCACCTCGAAAGTCTTCGGAACGGCCACCGCGCCCCACAAAACGAACTGCAGAAAAAACACGCTCCCCACCAGGGCCTGGACGGCCGTGAGGAAAAAGGGATTGTATCTGAACGTCAATTTCTTGAGAGCGATGGTGTACCCGGTGGCGCACACCATGGCCATGAACTGGAGGAAATTGCCCAGATGCGGGTTCGGCGCTTCAGAGGTCGCTTCACTGGAAAGGCTCAGCCAGCAGACCCCCGCGACAGCCAGCACAAACCCCAGAAGGGTTCGTTTCCCAATCGATTCCTTCAGAAAAACCTGCGCACTCACGGCCACCATGAGTGGCAGGATGGCCGTGATCATCCCCGCCTGGGAGGCGGTGGTGTTCTGGACGGCTTTGGCCTCAAACAGGAAATACAGACACGGCTCGAAAAGTGCCATGACCAGCAGGTGCTTCCAGTCACCCCGTTGATAATCATTGTGGCGAAAACGTCCCCAAAAGAACATGAAGCAGAAGCTGGCCACCACCATGCGGCCAAAAATGACGAACATGGGCTCATAGTATCGAAAAGCCAGCTTGAGAACAACAAACGAGCTGCCCCAGAGCAGCATGGCCGTCAACAGACCCGCCACGGCAACCCATCGGTGACCTGCAGCGATCAAGTAATCTCTCCTTCCTCAAAACTCCCAGAAATTGTGGAAGCTTCCCGTCATCCCCAAAACCGGCTCGTGCAACGCCGGTGACTGGCACCCGGGTCCGCCTGGGCCGCTGAAAAGGCTGCCCCAGGAGGCTCCGCGATGCGTTGAGGACGCACTCCCGCTTTACAAGGTTCAAGGAATCTTCAAGC
>CAZZHS010000003.1:92575-161682 GCA_964654275.1 uncultured Syntrophobacteraceae bacterium | reverse complement strand
GAACCGGTGAATAACGGTTTTGCAGACCGCTCCCTTACCACTTGGGCATGCCGCCTTGATCCATCAGTTCGGTCCTTGTATCCGAAATCGCTGTGGGTGTCAAGGACGAGTTGCAGGTCCGCGGGTGCTGTTTACCGACCGTGAGTCCGCGGCTCACACTTTCCGCCTGAACGCGCTGAGGCCCGCGTAACCGGCAGCATCCCCCAGTTCCTCTTCGATGCGGAGGAGTTGATTGTATTTGGCGATGCGGTCTGTGCGCGAGAGGGATCCCGTTTTGATCTGGCCCACACCGCAGGCCACCGCCAAGTCCGCGATGGTGGTGTCTTCCGTCTCACCGGAGCGGTGCGAGATCACTGCGGTGAAGCCGGCACGCAGCGCCATGGAAACGGCTTCCAGTGTCTCGGACACCGTGCCGATCTGGTTGAGCTTGATGAGGATCGAGTTGGCCGCTTTTTCTGCGATGCCCCTTGCAAGGATGGCCGTGTTGGTCACAAACACGTCATCTCCGACGATCTGGATTTTGTCCCCCAGGGTTGCCGTCAGGGACTTCCATCCCGGCCAGTCTCCCTCGGCCATTCCATCTTCCAGGGAAATCAGGGGATACTTGGATGCAAAGTTTTCATAGAAGGCGATCATTTCCTCTGCCGATTTGCGGGCGTTGGCCTCGGCCTTGAGCACATAGGCACCGTTTTCGTAAAACTCACTGGCCGCCGCATCGAGAGCGATGAAAATGTCCTGGCCCGGTCGGTATCCCGCAGCCTCGATGGCCTGCATCAGCATTTCCATGGCTTCTTCATTGGAACGCAGATTTGGCGCGAATCCCCCCTCATCCCCGACGGAAGTGTTCAGGCCCTTTTTGTTCAGGACTTTTTTCAAATGATGGAAGGTCTCGGCTCCCATGCGCAGGGCCTCCGCAAACGACGGGGCCCCGGCCGGAACGATCATGAATTCCTGAATGTCCAGATTGTTGTCCGCGTGGGCCCCGCCGTTGAGCACGTTCATGAGCGGCACCGGGAGGAGGTAACTCAGGCTGCCGCCGAGGTAGCGATAGAGGGGCAGTTCGCACTCGGCCGCCGCCGCCTTGGCAACGGCCATGCTGACACCCAGGAGCGCATTGGCTCCGAGCCGACCCTTGTTTTCCGTTCCGTCCAGCGCGACGAGAAAGCGGTCCAGGGCCACCTGTTCGGTGGCTTCGAAGCCGATGAGCTTTGGAGCGATCTCGTCGTTGACGTTCTGCACCGCCTTGAGCACTCCTTTGCCCAGGTAGCGTTGAGCGTCGCCATCGCGCAGTTCCAGAGCTTCCCGCGAACCGGTGGACGCCCCCGAAGGCACAGCAGCCCTCCCCAGCACGCCGCTATCCAAAACGACCTCGACCTCCACGGTGGGATTGCCGCGGGAGTCGAGAATTTCTCTGGCCTTCACAAGCAATATCTCACTCATCTTTCACATCCTCCTTTTTGGACATTGTCTCGTTGGAACGATTTAGCAAGCGGGCTCATGAAATGCAGTTGTAAGGCGCTCCGGCAAATGCTACAGGTAATCCTTTAAAGATTGGACGAAGCTGGATTGAACTTTCTTGACCCTGCTTATCGGATGACACTAGAATAAAAAATTTGGCTGTATATATCAATGTGAAAGAAAGGATAACGAAATGGGCGTGCTGACTGCAAGTGATCTGCGCAAGGGATTGAAACTGGAGATCGATGGGGATCCCTACATCATTGTGGACTTTGAGTTTTCCAAGCCCGGAAAGGGCCAGGCACTTTACCGATGCCGCCTGAAAAACATGATCACGGGAGCGCAATTTGACCGCACGTATCGCTCGGGGGACAAGTTCAATTCCGCCGATCTCGAGGAACAGGAATACCAGTTTCTCTACAAACAGGACACCAGCTACCATTTCATGAACACCACCAACTATGAACAGATCGAGCTCTCTGTGGAAGCAGTGGGAGACGCCGTCAACTTCCTCACGGAAAACCTCGTGGTGAGCATGCTCCTCTTTCAGGGGCGTCCCATCGGCATCAATCTGCCGAATTTTGTCAACCTTCAGGTGGTCCAGTCGGACCCTGGCATCAAGGGCGACACCGCAGCGGGGGCCACCAAACCTGCAACGCTGGAAACGGGTTTCGTCATTCAGGTGCCGTTGTTCATCGAGCAGGGGGAAGTCCTCAAAATCGACACACGCACCGGGGCCTATGTTGAACGAGTCAAATGAAATTCGTGTTCCCGAGCAGTCCACCCTGGCAGGAAAGCGCCCCAGCCTGAATCTGCGCGCTGCTGTCTTCCGGGCTGTCCGATCTTTTTTTGAGGAACAAGGGTTTCTCGAGGTTCAAACACCCGCCGTCACCGCGGCCCCTGCTCCCGAGTCCCACATCGAACCCATTCCCCTCCAGGAATCGGGGTGCCTCATCACCAGTCCGGAACTCCACATGAAGCGGCTGCTGGCGGCGGGCTATGAGAAAATCTATCAGATTTGCCGTGTTTTCCGGAGGGCGGAACGCGGCCGTTTGCATCACCCGGAATTCACCCTGCTGGAATGGTATCGGCTTCACCAGGACTACACGGCGTTGCAGCGGGATTGCCGCGGGTTGCTCGAAGCGGTTTGCCGAAACACTCACCGCGATGCCGGGTGGGAGTTCAGAGGAAATCGGCTGGATGTGACGGCCCCCTGGGAGGAGTTCACAGTTTCGCAAGCATTTCGTTCGCGCGCTCTTTGGGATCCGGTCGAAGATTGGGACGCGGAGCGGTTCGAAGAGGACCTCGTTCTCAAGGTCGAACCCTGCCTGGGCTTTCCCGCTCCGTGCTTTCTCACCCATTACCCGTCACAGCAGGCCGCTCTGGCACGCACATGCCCACACGATCCTGCAGTGGCTGAAAGATTTGAACTTTACTGGGCCGGGATAGAGTTGGCCAACGGCTTCTCGGAATTGACGGACCCCGGAGAGCAGCGGCGCCGTTTCGAAATCGTTTTGAAAGCACGCGAGGCGGCGGGGCTGCCTGTGTATCCCCTCCCTGAGGCCTTTCTCCATAGTCTGGATCATTTGAAGCCCTGCGCGGGCATTGCGTTGGGCTTGGATCGACTGGTCATGATCCTGACCGATTCCGCTTCGCTCGATGAAGTGGTCGCCTTTCCACCCGAGTGTTTGTGATCTTTTTGTCTTTGAAATCGCACAATCATGGTATAGATGAGCATTCAGGGTGCCTTAACATCTGTTGGGGGTCTGCTCCGCACCCTCGCTGCAGCGGTCCGGTCCCGAAAAGTATCCAGATTCTTTGAGCTCAAGGCATGTACACCCATGAAGTGGGTGGAGATCAGTACCTCGGATGAGGTCCCGTGGACATCGCCGACATGCAGGGTCGGTACTCAGAGGTGATTCAGGGATTCCAGAAGGGGTCCCTGTTTTTAGATTGAGCGGCACGCGGTCCGCCCCATGGGCCGGGCCGGGTCAAGTGAGCTCCATCCCATTAATTTCTCAATAAAGTTCAAATGTTGTCGACACAAGGATGGTCATGAACATCGCGCGTTTGAGCCGACTCTTTTGGCTGCTGTTCCCGGGTGTTTTATTCATGGGGTGTTCTCACATGAATACGGTTCTAAATCCCGTAGACCACTCGGCCCACCTGGTCCTGCCCCGGGAATCCCTTGCACGCGCCGACCTCTATTACGATTACCTCAAGGCCCAACATCACCTGCAATCCAAGGACATGGCGGGGGCGGTTCAGTCCTACGATGCCGCATTGTCCAAAGATCCGAACTCCCCCGTGCTCCTGACGGAAGCGGCCGCACTCTATCTCAGGCAGGGGCAGGTGGAAACAGCCCTGCAAATGGTGGAAAAGGCCGTGCTGATCGATCCGCTCCACGAGACCGGCTACATGCTGCTGGGGCAACTCTACGCAGGGCTGGGGCAAAATGCGAAGTCCATCGCGGCCTACAAACGGGCGATCGAGATCAACCCGTCCAATGAAGACGCCTATCTTCTGCTCGGAGCCCTGTATGCGCAGGAGGGTCGATTCGCCGAAGCGGTGAAGGCATTTGATCAGCTGAAAGGCCTGCTGCCCGAAAATCCCCTGGCAACCTATTACAAAGCCCGAATATTTTTGGACATGAAGTTTTATGATCAGGCTGAATCGGTCTACAGGGAGATCCTCGCGGCAGATCCCACCTTTGAGAGCGCGATCCTGGACCTGGCCTACATCTATGAAGTCACGGAGCGCGCCCGCGATGCCGAAAAGGCATATCTGTACATATTGGAATTCAATGAGACCAGCACTCAGGCTCGCATCCGCCTCGGCAACCTTTACATGAGGCAAAACAATCAGGAGCAGGCTCTCAGGCAGTTCAAGAAACTGCTGGAGTTCGACGAAAAGGACAACGAAAGTCGCCTGAAAATCGGGATCATCCATCTGCAGCAAAAAAATTACGATGCCGCGGTGGAGGCTCTGTCACCCTTTCTCGTCGAGGTCCCGCCTTATGACCAGGGGCTGTATTATCTGGGAGTCGCCTATGAGGAGCAGGGCGATTTGTCGGCTGCAGCCCGCAGTTTCAACACCATTCCCTTTGAGAGTCCTCTCTGGAGCGCTGCGCAGATTCGAATCGCCCTGATCATGGCCAAGAACCAGGATCACGCGGGCGCGGTCAGGCTCCTGGAGCAATCCCTGCAACAACAGCCTGAATCCACGGAGTTTTTTCTCTATCTGGCCATCATCCACGAGGATGCGGGAGACCATGAAGCCGCCCTCATAGCCCTGGACAGAGGCCTCGAGTCGACTGATGAGAGCGTCGAGCTCCTTTTCAGAAAAGGTCTCCTCCTGGATAAAATGAACCGCAAGGCCGAAGCCCTTTCGGTTATGGAGACCCTCATCGAACTCGATCCACAGAATGCGAACGCCCTCAATTATGTGGGCTACACCTATGCGGAGCAAGGCATCAGGCTGATGGAAGCGAAACGGTTGATCGAGGCCGCGCTGGAACTTCAGCCGGACGACGGTTATATTATGGACAGTCTCGCGTGGGTCTATTACAGGCTGGGTGATTATGACAAGGCTTTGGAGATCATTCTCAGGGCACTCAAACAAGTTCCCGACGACCCGGTCATCCATGAGCATCTGGGCAATATCTACGAGCGTCTCGGCAATAAGAAGAAGGCATTGAATGCCTACCGGGATGCTCTAAGGTTTAAGCACACCGAACCTCAGAAAATTATGGAGAGAATTCAAGCTCTTGAATAAATACATGCTTAAAAACCGATGCGGGCTGCCTCTGCTCCTCACAGCGATCCTGCTGTTGGCAGGTGCCTGTGCTCCCCGACCGGCGCTTCAAGAAAAGCCTGCGGCGCCCTCCCTGCAGGAATGGCGATTTCTGCTGGGTGCCCGTTCGAGTCACTGGGAGAGGTATCAGGCGGCCTGGCGTCTTCGGGGGCAGACGAATCAGGGCAACTTCGCATTTCGTTCTCTGGCGTTTGCGGACCTGCCCCATAGATTTCGCCTGGAGGCCTTCAATCCTCTGGGACATGGGGTGGCTCTACTGACGGTCGACACACGGTTGACCCGCCTCTGGATGCCGGCCGA
This sequence comes from uncultured Syntrophobacteraceae bacterium, assembly GCA_964654275.1. GTDB lineage: Bacteria > Desulfobacterota > Syntrophobacteria > Syntrophobacterales > Syntrophobacteraceae > SLCH01. The sequence continues at coordinate 156,111 of CAZZHS010000003.1, read as the reverse complement.
ACGAATTGTCTACACGTCTTCCCAGCCTGAACCGCTGCTCGGGCGAATGCTCGGAATTTCCTTTCCATTCGAATCTCTGCCGTATCTCATGGCGGCTTCGGTCCCGGAGAATCACATCGATTCCCTGAGTTTTGAGGCCGACCCGGACGGGTGGCTCGCAGTGAGACATGTGCCGGCGGAGGGAGTGCGCTATACGTACCAGTTCATCTCCCAGCCACTGAGTCTTTCCGGGGTGAAAGTGAAACAAGGCTTGTGGGACTACGAGGTCAGGTACGAGCCTCCGGTCGAAGTCAACCGCGATGCCATTCCGCAGCGGCTGACCCTTTCCGGAATCGACTGGACGCTGACGGTGGTGGTGGAGCAGATGGATCGTGCGGACATTCTCCCTCAGGAGATCTTCAGGCCTCAAGTCCCTGAGGGCGTCCAGGTCATGGGATTTGTGGGGCACAGTCCATGAATGAAATGCTGCACTTTGCCGTGGACAGGATGCTGGGCCGGTTGTGCAAGTGGCTGCGGATACTGGGCTTGGATTCGTGGTACGTGTCCATCGACAGCAGGCGGCAAATCGAGGACTATCGAAAGGACGGCCGGATCGTCCTGACCCGCAGCGAGAAATGGCGTCACTGCAAAGGAGTGATCTTCATCGACCATGACAACCCCATGGTGCAACTGCAAGGGGTTCTCCAGACACTGAACCTGGACCCCCAAAGGATCCGGCCGCTTCACCTATGCATTCGATGCAATCACCCGCTGATCGAAATCCCCCGAGCGCAAGTTTTCGGCCGGGTCCCGGAACATGTTTACGCCACCACGGAGACGTTTTGCATGTGTTCGAAGTGCCATAACATCTATTGGCGTGGAAGCCACCCCTTGCGCATGGCGCAACAACTGGAACAGCTTTTGGGCCGCAATGCGTTCAGCGGCCATCTAAAGGAGGGCGAAGCATGAAGTCTGTTTTGGAAACAATCCTGACCCTATTGAAAAAACTCTTCTATCTGGTCCTGGAGTATTTTTTTGTGATCCTGGCCTTTACCATGAAATTCGTCAAGCTACGCATGAAAAAGTGGGACGCGTGCCGTGCCCGCAAGCGTCTTGATCAGGCCTGCAGTGCGCTGGGCAAGGACATTTACTCCCTGTACACCCAGGGGCTCAACAACTGGCAGGAAGACGCCGCTGTGAAAGACAAGCTCAAAGCCGTGGAAGAGGCTGAGTCCAATGTGCTCGTCAACGAACAGGATATTCAGAATATCAACAACGAGTATTTCCGGCAAAAAGAAGAAATCAAAGAAAGATACGGTGAAAAACGGGCTGCGGTCGGCCGCAGCTATCCGGAGGATGAGGAACCCCTCTGATCTCCATCCTGCTCAGGCCGGGGGGGTTCACACCCCCTCCGGCCTGGGAGCCGCCTGGAATTCCCTGCCTCTTCGGTTCATCTCCTCGATGCGCGCTCCTCAGAACACCTCAGGGCGCGGCGCAATCCCTTGGGTCTCCCTGAATTTTTTCCAATGCATGATCCAGAGCGGGCAGCAGCACCTGGAGGTTTTCCACGGCGCCCTTTGGGCTTCCCGGCAGATTGACGATGAGCGTTGCGTCCCGGATTCCCACCACGCCTCTGGAAATCATGGCGTGCGGAGTGAGTCGCAGGCTGGCGGCCCGCATGGCTTCACTCATGCCCGGCACCTGCCGCTGAATAACCTGCAGGGTGGCTTCCGGTGTCACATCGCGGGGAGAGACCCCTGTGCCGCCGGTCGTGACAATGACCGCCACGTGTTTCTCGTCGGCGCATCGGAGCAGTTCTGCCGCGATCTGCGCGATCTCATCGGGGACCACCGACCGGTGCACGACGGCATACCCTCGGGAGTGCAGCAATTCGGCGAGCACGTCTCCCGACCTGTCCTCCCGTTCTCCGCGCGCGCCCCTGTCGCTGATGGTGATCAGCGCCACCGTGCGATGAAATCTGCAGAGTTGGTCGCTCGGTGATCCTGAATCCGTCTTTTTGTGCTTTTCCGTGTGGCCCATGGCCGTCATCCTGTCAAAAGGAGCTGAAAAAAAATCCCGCGGGCTCTCCCATGCCGGAGAGTCCCACGGGACGCAAGGTGGCGAAAAACATTTTTCGAAGGAGGTTATTCTTCCTTCTTGGAAGCCTCGATGATTTTTTCCTGTGCCTGTCCGGGGACCTCTTCGTAATGGGAGAAGCGCATGGTGAACATGCCCCGGCCGGCTGTCATGGAGCGCAGGTCGGGGGCATACTTCAAGACTTCAGCGTGGGGCACGTTGGCCTTCACAATCTGCTTCTTGCCGCTGCTCTCCATTCCGAGCACGCGACCCCTGCGTGAATTGAGATCTCCGATGACATCGCCCATGCAATCGTCCGGAACAATGATTTCCATGTACATGATGGGTTCGAGGAGGGTGGGTTTGGCCTCCATGACCGCCTTCTTGAAGGCCATGGAGCCGGCGATTTTGAAGGCCATTTCGGAAGAGTCCACGGGATGGAAGGAACCATCCACAAGGTCCACTTTGAAATCCACCACCGGGAAGCCGGCGAGCGGCCCTTCTTCGCATGCCTCCACGATCCCCTTTTCAACGGCGGGGATATACTGGCGGGGAATGACACCCCCCACGATCTTATCCACAAATTCGAAGCCCTCTCCCCTTCCCTTGGGTTCCATCTCGATCCAGCAGTCCCCATACTGGCCGCGACCGCCCGACTGCTTTTTGTATTTGCCCTGGATACGCGCTTTGCCCTTGATGGTTTCCTTGTAGCTGACCTTGGGGAGTTTCAGGTTCACTTCCACGCCGAATTTTCGCTTGAGCTTGTCGACGGTGGCCTCAATGTGAATTTCTCCCATGCCGGAGAGGATCATCTCTTTGGTTTCCTCGTTGCGTTCGAGTCTCAGCGTGAGATCCTCCTCCATGAGCCGGGAAAGCGACGAAAAGATCTTGTCTTCGTCCCCCTTGCTCTTGGGTTCCACAGCGAGAGAGTAAATGGGTGGGGGCAATTCGATGCGCGGATAGACGATGGCATCCTTTTCGCTGCAGAGTGTGTCCTGGGTGGTGGTTTCCTTCAGCTTGGCCACGGCAACGATGTCGCCGGGGCCCGCCGTTTCGACGCTTTCCTGATTCTTCCCCTTGAGGCGCAAGAGCTGGCCGAAGCGTTCCTTGATGTCTTTGGTGGAATTGAGCACGGTTGAATCGGGCTTGAGGGTTCCCGAGAAAACACGCAGAACGGAAAGACGACCGGCGTAGGGATCGCTGATGGTCTTGATGACGAGGGCGCTGAAAGGGTCGTTGGGATCGGGATTGCGCTGGATTTCGTCGTTGTTTTTCATCGATGTCCCTCTCCTGGGAGGCCGGTCCGCAGGGGATGGGAAGCTGTCGACAATAGCGTCCATGAGAGGTTGAATGGCGATGTTGGCCACTCCGGATCCGCACAGGATGGGAATCAGTTTGCCCGAGGAAACGGCCTTGCGCAGACCGTTCCTGACCTCTTCCGGACTCAACTCCCCCTCCTCGAGGTACTTCTCAAGCAGCGCGTCTTCCGATTCGGCCACACGCTCCACGATTTCTTCTTTGATCCTGCTCACCTGCTCAGCCAGTCCGGCAGGCAGCTCCTGAGTTTCCATTTTGCCGCTGTCTCCCTGGGTGAAGACATAGGCTTTATCCGAGAGAACATCGACAACGCCCTTGAAGGCTTCGGCGGCTCCGAGGGGGATCTGCAGGGGCACACAGGCTTTGCCGAAATTGTTTTGAATGTCTTCGACGGTTTTCATGAAATCCGCCCGTTCGCGATCCATCTTGCTGACGAAAAAGAGTCGCGGCAGTTCGAATTCGTCGGCGAATTCACAGACCTTCTCCGTCTGGACTCTCACACCGTCGATGGCATCCGTGATGACGACGACGGCATCGGCGCCGAGCATCGACATCCTGGTTTCGGCGATGAAGTTGAAGTCTCCGGGAGTGTCGATGATGGTGAGCTGGTGTTTCTTCCAGGGAAGGGAAGTGAAGGAGGTGCTGATGGTCAGGCTGCGTTTCACCTCTTCGGGCTCATAGTCCATGATGGAAGTTTTTTCATCGACTTTGCCGAGGCGGGTCGTCACGCCCGCATTGAAAAGCATGGCCTCGGTCAAAGACGTTTTGCCGGCGCCACCATGTCCGATGATTGCAAAAGTTCGGGTGTTAGCAAGGTCCTCTTTCATCTCTCTTCCTTTCTCAGAGCATTACAGCCTTTGAGGGCCGGGCGTCATTTCCTTCCTGACCAGCCTTTCTGCGGGGAGTCGCGGCTCGAAGCACCTTGTGAGGTGTGCAGCCCACGGAGGAAGCCGGAGGGGCGGCAAAGCAGCATATGGGAGCGCACACCTCAGGATTCTCGCGAGAAAGGCATGGGATTCGGAACAAACCATGAGGCGATCATCTTGATGTATGGGAGCAAATACAAGAAGAGGAAAATAGGGCAAACCTTTGAGCAAAGTCAAGCGAATTTCTTGACCATTCAATACCCTAAGGGATGTTCGGAACTGGGTCGCTGAGAAGCATCCCGACGCCGGTCGGCGCCCTTCTTCCACGCGAGGCCGGGTGGCGCTCAGGTCAAGAACTGAATTTTCCACACTTTCTAACCCCCAATAATCTCAATAAAAAAGCACAGCATTTCCATTGATTTTTTCGCTCACTGTGCTATTAAAACTCCTTTTTGAGGTTCTTCGGATCTTCCTTTCACCCTCGTCCAGGAGAGGACCAGGTGTTGAACTGGTTTCGGTATCAGGCGGAATTCATCAAGCACCTCCTCCATGAAAGAGGGTTGAGCCATGAAACCCTGCGTGCCTACCAGGGGGATCTGAGACAGGCCTCGGAATACTTTAGCCGGGTCATGGGTGTGGAGGAGGTGTCGCCGGCAGATGTGACTCACACCCACATCCAGGGCTTCATGGCCCACCTCAGCAGGGATCATAAGAAAGTTTCCCAGTCGAGAAAGCTCTCGGCTCTGCGTTCGTTTTACGCCTACCTTCGGGACAGGGGTGCGGTCAACCGGGATCCCACCGAATGGGTGTATCACCCCAAGGTGTCCCAAAAGCTTCCCGCCTTCATGGGGGTGGACGAAGTGTTCCATTTCCTCAACTCCCTGGAACGGAAGGCCGGCGGGACAGACCTTTCCTGGAGGCGCACACGCAACTGGGCCATCTTTGAAACGCTTTACTCTTCGGGGGTTCGCGTGGGGGAACTCACCCGACTGAATGTGTCCAGTGTGTCCCGCGACGAAGGCATGTTGAGGATTTTGGGAAAGGGACGCAAGGAGCGGCTGGTGCCCATTGGAAGAAAGGCGCTCGCAGCGGTCGATGATTATCTGGCGCGATTGCAGGCGCAGTGGACGGGCACGCCTCTGCGGGGGGAGGCCCTGTTCCGCAACGCCATGGGAGGACGGTTGAGTGCAAGGTCCGTTCACAGGATCCTTGTCGCCGAATTGAGGGCGTGCGGTTTCTGGCAGCACATCTCGCCTCACGGGCTACGGCATACGTTCGCCACGCACCTGCTCAGTGCGGGAGCCGATCTTCGCTCCATCCAGGACATGCTGGGACATGCAACGCTTTCGACGACTCAGCGCTATACCCACGTGAATCTGGATCAAATCATGAGGGCCTATGATCGTGCTCACCCCAGGAGCCGCTTGAAAAATCCGGAGGCCCGTGAAGACACCTGAACACCGGGGCGAGACATTGGACGCGCCCGAAATTCGCACGTTTTTCACCTGCTGCACGGCGCGCTGGTCCATCCCCGGCGGTCTTTCACACGATAAGGAAGGATTTTAGAATCTTATGACCGGACAGACGACAGTGCGCAGCACAACGGTCCTGGCCATCCACAGAAACGGTCGGGTGGTCATTGCAGCCGACGGGCAGGTGACTTTTGGGGACACCGTCATGAAACATCAGGCCAGGAAGGTCCGAAAAATGTACCAGGGCAAGGTTGTCGCAGGCTTTGCCGGGTCCACGGCCGATGCATTGACGCTTTTTGAAAAACTGGAAGGCAAGCTCGAACAATACAACGGCAACCTGAAACGCGCTGCCGTGGAGATGGCCAAGGACTGGCGCATGGACCGGGCTCTGCGCCGACTGGAAGCCCTGCTCATTGCTGCCGATACGGTCGACTGCTTCATCCTCAGCGGCACGGGCGACGTCATCGAGCCCGATGACGGTCTAGCGGCCATCGGGTCCGGTGCGCCCTACGCACTGGCGGCCGCGCGGGCCCTGGCCGGGCACACCCGGCTGTCCAACCGGGAGATTGCTCAGGAAGCCATGAAAATTGCGGCATCCATCTGCATTTACACCAACGATGCCTTCACGTTCGAGGAGCTTTAGTGATGCAGCAACCCCTCACCCCCGCGGAAATCGTCCTGGAGCTCGACAAATACATCATCGGGCAGCGCGAAGCCAAACGGATGGTGGCCATTGCTCTGAGAAACCGTTGGAGACGCCAGCAAGTTCCCGAACACCTTCGGGATGAAATCGCCCCGAAAAATATCATCATGATCGGCCCGACCGGAGTGGGAAAAACGGAAATCGCCCGGCGCCTTGCCCGGCTGGCCCAGTCCCCTTTCCTGAAGATTGAAGCCAGTAAGTTCACCGAAGTGGGCTACGTGGGTCGGGATGTGGAATCCATGGTGCGGGACATCATGGAGCTCGCAGTCAACATGGTGCGCGCTGAGGAACTGGATGCCGTGAAGCTCAAGGCCGAAGAGGTGGCCGAGGAAAAGTTGCTCGACATTCTTCTGCCGCCCAGGCGACAGGCGGAGCCTCCCCGCGAAGCGAGCCCGTCGGAAGAGCACGCCCTGAAGGCTGCGGAGGAAGAAGCGCGCCAGGCCGATTCCACCCGGGAGAAGCTGCGTAAACTGCTCCGCAAAGGCGCCCTGGACGATCGTTATGTGGATTTGGAGGTGCCTGATCGCAGCTTTCCCATGATCGAGATTTTCCCGGGGTCGGGCATGGAGGACATGGACTACAACCTCCGGGAGATGCTCGGTTCCATGATGCCGCGCAAAACCAAGCGTCGAAAGGTCAAGATACCCGAAGCGAGGGAAATCCTTGTGCAGGAGGAGTCCCAGAGGCTCATCGACATGGACAAGGTGATCAAGCTTGCCGTGGAACGGGTGGAGCAGTCCGGGATCATTTTCCTCGATGAAATCGATAAGATCGCCGGGCGTGAATCCACCAAAGGGCCGGACGTTTCCCGGGAAGGGGTGCAGAGAGACCTGTTGCCCATCGTGGAAGGTTCCACGGTGACCACCAAATACGGAATGGTTCGCACCGATCACATCCTGTTCATCGCTTCCGGGGCTTTTCACATCGCCAAGCCCTCGGACCTCATTCCCGAACTGCAGGGGAGGTTCCCCATCAGAGTGGAACTCAAGTCACTCACCCGGGAGGATTTCGTCCGCATCCTCAAGGAGCCCGAAAATGCCCTCATTGTTCAGTACCGGGCGCTTTTGGAAACGGAGGAAGTGGAGCTGGTCTTTGAGGATGAGGCCATTGACGAAATTGCACTGATCGCCTATCAGGTGAATTCCCGAACCGAAAACATCGGCGCCCGAAGGCTTCACACGATCATGGAAAAGCTTCTGTCCGAAATCTCTTTCAACGCTCCGGCCCTGAAAGGTCAGAAGATCAACATCACCAAGCAATACGTGCACGACACCCTGAGCGAGATCGTCAAGGATGAGGATCTCAGCCGGTATATCCTTTGATGATCCAGGAAAGGAACAAGATGCTGGAAAAAGCTGCGGTCCTCACAGAGGCGCTCCCCTACATCCGCCGTTTTTACCACACGACCGTGGTCATCAAGTACGGGGGGCACGCCATGGTCGACGAGTCCCTGAAAGAGAGTTTTGCCAGGGACGTCGTGCTCATGAAATACATCGGCATCAACCCGGTGGTGGTGCACGGCGGCGGCCCCCAGATCGGGAAGATGCTCGAGCGCGTCGGAAAGAAGAGCGATTTTTGCGCCGGCATGCGGGTGACCGATGCGGACACCATGGACATTGTGGAGATGGTGCTGGCGGGCAAGATCAACAAGGAAATCGTCTCCCTCGTGAATGCCAACGGCGGACGCGCCATCGGTCTGAGCGGGAAGGACGGAAGGCTGATCGAGGCGAGAAAGCTGCATGTGTTCAAATACCAGGGGGATGATCAACCGCCTGAGATCATCGACATCGGACTCGTGGGCGAAGTGCAGCATGTGAACATCGAGATCCTGGAGATCCTCGAGAAAAGCAATCTCATCCCGGTGATCGCTCCCGTGGGGGTTGGTGAAAACGGCGAAACGTACAATATCAATGCGGACCTGGTGGCGGGGCACATCGCAGGAGCCCTGCGAGCCGAGAAGCTCATCCTCATGACGGACGTGGCCGGCGTGATGAACCTGGAAGGAAAGCTCATTTCAAGCATGACCGTGGCCGAAGCTGCGGACGCACTTCAAGATCAGACGCTTCGAGGGGGGATGATTCCCAAGGTGCAGTGTTCCATCGATGCCGTCCAGTCAGGAGTGAAGAAGGTCCACATCATCGATGGGCGGGTTCCCCATGCGGTTCTTCTGGAAATATTCACGGATGCGGGTGTGGGCACTGAAATCATCAGGCGGCGCTGAGCCAAGGAGAACAGGACATGGATGATGTGCGGCACGCATGTTTGGAGACCATTTGCAGAACCTACGCAAGACTGCCGGTCACCTTCGTGAAGGGAAAGGGATGCAGACTGTGGGATGACACGGGGAGGGAATACCTGGACTTTCTGGCGGGGATTGCCGTTTGCAACCTTGGGCACAGTCACGACGAGATCACCCGGACGCTCTGCACGCAGGCGGGCATTCTCACGCATGTCTCAAACCTCTTCTACACGCGCCCTCAGGTGGATCTGGCCCGGGAATTGACACGTTTGTCTTTTGCAGATAAGGTGTTTTTTTCCAACAGTGGAGCCGAAGCCAATGAGGCGGCCATCAAGCTGGCCCGGAAGTACAGCAACGACCGTTACGGCCAGGGCCGGTTCCACATCGTCACCATGAAGAACTCCTTCCATGGGAGAACTCTGGCAACTCTGTCGGCCACGGGCCAGGAGAAGGTCCACAAAGGGTTCGAGCCGCTCGTGGAAGGTTTCACTTTTGTGGATTTTAACTCCATCTCCGCTGTGGAAGCCGCTCTGACGGACAAGACCTGCGCGGTCATGGTCGAGCCCATTCAGGGGGAGGGAGGCATCGTGATTCCTTCGCCGGGGTACCTGGCCGAGTTGAAGGATCTGTGCCGCAGGCGCGACCTCCTGCTCATCTACGACGAGGTGCAGGTGGGGATGGGACGAACGGGGCGGCTTTTTGCTCATGAACATGAACAGGTGACTCCCGACATCATGACTCTGGCCAAAGCGCTGGGAAACGGACTGCCCATCGGGGCCATGCTGGCTACGGATCGGGTGGCGGAAGCCTTCGTGCCCGGGAGCCATGCATCGACCTTCGGAGGAACGCCCCTCGTGACCGCCGCTGCACTTCGAGTGCTCCAGATCATTTCCGACCCCGAGTTCCTCGCCCGAGTGCGGGAAACAGGAGCCTACTTCATGGCCAGGATCGAAGATCTCAGGGCGCAGAACGGCATCATCAAGGAGGTGAGAGGCCGCGGCCTCATGATCGGCGTGGAACTGAATCGACCCGGGCAGGCCTTCGTGGAGAAACTGCTCTCCCGGGGCTTTGTCGTCAACTGCACCCATGAAACGGTGCTCAGGCTGGTGCCGCCCCTCACCGTCACTCGCGGGGAAATCGACGCGTTCATCGCTGCCCTGGATACTTGTCTGAAAGAGGAGACACCATGAAGCGCGACCTGCTGACCATCCTGGATCTGTCCCCGGAGGAGGTCTCCCATCTCATCGCCCGGGCAAAGCGTCTCAAGAGACAATGGGTTGAAGGCGATCTGCCCCCTACCATGAACGGCAGGGTGTTGGGGCTGATTTTCGTGAAGCCCTCCACACGCACACGGGTCTCTTTCGAAGCGGCCATGTACCGGCTTGGGGGCCGCTGCATCTTCATGACCGCCAAGGACACACAGATTTCGAGGGACGAACCCCTGGCCGACACCGCCCGGGTCCTCTCCCGATACATGGATCTGCTCGCCATCCGGACCTTTGCCCACTCCGATGTGGAGGAACTGGCGCGACACGCGACCATTCCCGTCATCAACGGCCTGACCGATTCCTTCCATCCCTGCCAGGTATTGAGCGACCTGCTGACCATAGAGGAAAAAAGGGGGCATCTCAAAGAACTGTCGGTCGCCTGGCTGGGGGACGGAAACAATGTCGCTCATTCCTGGATCAATGCGGCGGCACTCCTGGGATTTCGGCTTACCCTCGCCTGCCCCGACGGGTACGAACCCGACAGGTCGGTGCTGGAAAAAGCAAAGTCCCTGGGCAGGGGGGAGATTCATCTCTTCAAAGATCCGTCAGAGGCGGTGCGCTCTGCCGATGTCCTTTACACGGATGTGTGGACCAGCATGGGGCAGGAGGAAGAAGCGGACCGGCGTCTCAAGGTGTTTCAGCCCTACCAGGTCAATGAAGACCTGATACGTGCTGCGCCCCCGCACGCGCTGATCATGCACTGCCTGCCCGCCCACCGGGGTGAAGAGATCACCGCGGCGGTTCTGGAAGGGCCCCAATCGGTGGTTTTCGATCAGGCGGAAAACCGCATGCACCTCCAGATGGCCCTCATGGAATGGCTCCTTTTGGGAGCCTGATTTGAGGGAAATCTTGAGGGCCCGCAAGGCCCCCCGGGGGCCGACGCGCCTGAGTGAGGGTTGAAATCCGGTCTTGTTTTCCCGGCATTCGCCGCCTGCGTGCGGTCTCTGAGGGGAGCACCTCGCAGCCTTCCTCCTGTGTGGGGGGGGAGGAAGGAAAATTCTTTATTCGAGACGAACCCGCATTTCCCTGTCAGGAAATGACCAGGAAATTCGAAGTTGGATAGCAGAAGGAGACGGTTTCCGTGACGAAAGTGAAGAAGGTTGTGCTTGCGTATTCGGGTGGTCTGGACACCTCCATCATTTTGAAATGGTTGATCGAGACCTACGACTGCGAAGTGGTGGCCTATGCTGCGGACCTGGGCCAGGGAGAAGAACTCGGCGGCATTGAAGCCAAAGCCCTGGCAACAGGGGCGGTGAAGGCCCGCATCGAGGATCTCAAGGAAGAGTTCGTCCGTGACTTTGTTTTTCCCGCTTTTCGGGCCAACGCCATCTACGAGGGACAGTATCTCCTGGGAACGTCCATCGCGCGCCCCATCATTGCCAAGCACCAGATCCGCATCGCGGAGGAAGAAGGCGCTGACGCCGTCAGCCATGGTGCCACCGGCAAGGGCAACGACCAGGTGCGATTCGAACTCACTTACATGGCCCTCAACCCCGAAATCAAGGTCATCGCTCCCTGGAGGGAGTGGGATTTGAAGTCGCGCAATGCCCTCATAGAATTCGCCCGCAAACGGGACATCCCCGTGCCTGTCACCAGGGAAAAGCCATACAGTTCCGACAGAAACCTTCTCCACATCAGCTACGAAGGGGGCATCCTGGAGGACCCCTGGCTCGAACCGGACCCCGCCATGTTCACCCTCAGTGTGTCGCCCGAAATGGCACCCGACACCCCGGAAACGGTCGAAGTGGACTTTGAGCGCGGCAACCCCGTCGCGGTCAATGGAAAGCGGTTCAGCCCCGCCTCGCTCCTCGCTGAACTGAACCGGCTTGGAGGCCGCCACGGCATCGGTCGGGTCGACCTCGTGGAGAATCGCTTTGTCGGGATGAAGTCGCGCGGCGTCTATGAAACTCCGGGTGGTACCCTCATGCGTCTGGCCCATCAGGCGGTGGAATCCATCACCCTGGACCGGGAAGTGATGTACTTGAGAGATTCGCTCATTCCACAGTATTCCCGGCTGATCTACAACGGATTCTGGTTTTCTCCGGAGATGAGAGTCCTGCAGGAAATGATCGACCGGACCCAGGAAATGGTGTGGGGCACGGCCCGTCTGAAATTGTACAAAGGGAATTGCCTGGTGACCGGCCGCAAATCCGACCGGTCACTCTACCAGCCCAGCTTCGCCACCTTCGAAGAGGATGAGGTGTACCGCCAGAGCGACGCGACCGGTTTCATCCGCCTGAACGGACTGCGTCTGCAGATCGACTCGCTCGTGAAGCGAGCGATGGAGAAGAGGGGCTAGAAATCCGTCTCGAGAATTTTGCAACCTGGAAATCCACCGCCACCACGGTGGACGCTTCGGCATGAGGGAAAATGCGTGATGCCTGAAAAGCTGTGGCAGGGCCGTTTTGAGCAACCCACCAACAAACAGGTGGAAGAGTACACCGCTTCGATTCACTTCGACAACAGGCTCTACAAATACGACATCCAGGGCAGCATCGCTCATTGCAAGATGCTCGCCGAGTGCAAAATCATCTCCCATGAAGAAGCCTCGCTCATTGTCGAAACCCTGGGTGAAATTCAGCGGGAAATCGAACGGGGACAACTCAAGTTCGACCCTTCCCAGGAGGACATTCACATGGCCGTCGAGCGGCGGCTCATTCAGAAAATTGGGGAAGTGGGCGGCAAGCTGCACACGGCGCGAAGCCGCAACGACCAGATTTGCCTCGACATGCGTCTCTACCTGCGGGATGTCCTCCTGCAGTGCAGGCTCGCGCTGCATGACGTTCAAAGCGCCCTGGTCAGTCTGGCCGAAAAACATCAGGATTACATCATGCCGGGGTTCACGCACCTGCAGCATGCTCAGCCCGTGCTGCTTTCACACCATTTCATGGCCTACTATGAAATGTTCGAACGTGACGACCAACGGTTCCGCGACTGTCTCACCCGCGCGGATGTGCTTCCCCTGGGCAGTGCGGCGCTGGCGGGAACGACCTTCCCCATCGACATGGAATGGACGGCCCGCTACCTCGAGTTTCCCCGAGTTGTCAACAACAGCATGGACGCTGTGAGCGACCGGGATCACCTCATCGAATTCAGCGCAGCCTCAGCCATCGCCATGATGCACGTGAGCCGCATGGCCGAGGAACTCATTCTCTGGTCGACGAGCGAGTTCGGATTCATCGAGATCAGCGACGCCTTCTGCACGGGCTCGAGCATCATGCCGCAGAAGAAGAATCCCGACGTTCCCGAATTGATGCGCGGGAAAACCGCCCGCGTTTACGGCAACCTGATGGCGCTGCTCACGCTCACCAAAGCGCTTCCACTGACGTACAACCGGGATCTCCAGGAGGACAAGGAGCCGGTTTTCGACACCGCGGATACGGTTCTGAGCACGTTGAGGCTCCTGGCAAGGCTCCTTCCGGAAATTCATTTTCACCGCGAGCGCCTGCAGAAGTTGGCGGGTCAGGGGTTCACGCTGGCCACAGACCTTGCGGATTACCTGGTACAGAAAGGAATCCCGTTCAGAAAGGCGCACCACGTGGTGGGGCAAATCGTCCAGCACTGCGTGCAGCACGGCAAGGAACTGGAGGACTGCACCTTCGAGGAATTCAGAATGTTCCACAAAGCCATCGACAGAGACGTGTTTGCCCTTTTGGACCTGAAGGGCTCGGTCGACCGGAGGGTCTCCTGCGGCGGAACGGCCTCGTCTCGATTGAGGGCAGCCATCGACCGCGCCCGGGAAGAACTGGAGCTGAAGAAGAATCAATGGAGGGGATAAGGCCCTCCTGTGGAAGACAATTCATGAGAACACACATTCCTTGCACCCATATTGGATATTCCCGCTGGGGGCTCATCATCTTGCTCCTTTTGGGGTTCCTTCTCCCGGGCTGCGGCAGAAAGACCATGCCGAGGCCTATTCCTCCCGGTACCCCCCCCCAGATTCAGGACCTTTCAACTCGAGTGCTCGGCCAGGGGGTCGAGCTCTCCTGGACCCTGCCAAGTCCGGGGCTGGAAGGTCTGCGCGGCGCCAGGAATCAATTTTCGGTCCTGCGCACCGAGATCCCCTGGGAGAGTCGTGATTGCACGGATTGCCCCGTCCCCACCGAGCAGGAAGTTTTTCGGCTGGACCCGGCCTATCCGCAGGGCGCTGAATTGCGCGCGGAACGCGTTTTCTGGCGCGATGGTTCCGTGGCACCTTTTCGGGCCTACCGTTACCAGGTGTTGTTGCTGGACGCGAGAGGACACCAGCTGGTGCAGTCGAACACCTCCACGGCCAAAGTGGTCCCGGCCCCCGCCACACCGCGGGATGCCAAGGCCACGGGAGGGCCACAGGGAATTCTTCTTCAGTGGAGAGAAACCCGGCGAGATCTGGAGGGCAAGGCTTTGAAGGGTGAGCTTCAGTATGTTGTGGAGCGCACCTCCCAAGCGGACAAATGGGAACTCCTCTCCCCGGTTCCCGTGAGAGGCGATTCTTTCCTGGATTCGGCTCCCGCGCCCAACCACTCTTATCAGTACCGGATCACCCCGCTCGTCGTCTTCGAAGGCACGAGTGTCTATGGCGAACCGATCCTCTTGAGCGGCGTGAAGGCCCCGGAGGCACTTCCTCCGCCTCCTCCCGCCACGGTGTGGGTCATCCCGTCCAAGGGCGGTCTGGAGGTTCAATGGACACCCGGCGAGGGCAACCCTGCGGGCTATCACGTGTACCGACGCGAGGGAACGGAGATCATCCGGCTGACTGCCACACCGGTCAAAAATCCCCCGTTCCATGATCGAAATGTGAGGTCGAACGTCATTTACGGTTACGCTGTGTCGACGGTGAGCCACCCACCCGATCAGAAAGAGGGGCTGCTCTCCAAGTGGGCGGAAATCCGGAGTGTGTCCTTCGAGTGAACCCGAGTTTTCCGTCGGATTCCGCGTGGCGAACCGACGGTCACAAAACCGGTTCCTTTCGGGCCGGGGTCTCCTGATTTCACCGGACTCTCAAGCCGTCGGGCCCCAAAGGGCAACGGCTGAACTTTCACGAACTACGAGGCAGGCGATGCATCACTTTAAGTATCACGGCAACGAACTTTACTGTGAAAAGGTCCCTTTGAAAAAAATTGCGGAGGAAGTCGGCACTCCCTGCTATGTCTACAGCCACGCGACCCTCCGCCACCACTTCACCGTCTTCGATCAGGCGTTCTCAGAGGTCTCTCATCTCACGTGCTACTCGGTCAAGGCGAATTCGAACCTCGCCATACTCCGACTTTTCCATACCCTGGGCGGCGGCGTGGACATCGTTTCGGGCGGTGAGCTGTTTCGCGCCCGCAGGGCCGGCATCCCGCCCGAACGCATCGTCTATTCGGGTGTGGGCAAAACGACTGAGGAAATCGACTACGCCCTCCGTGAAGACATCCTGATGTTTAACATCGAATCTCCCCGGGAACTGGCTGCGCTGAACGAACGCGCCGGGAAGCTCGGCAGGCGTGCGCGTATCGCCCTTCGGGTGAATCCGGACGTGGATCCCAAAACGCACCCTTACATCTCCACCGGGATGAAAAAGAACAAGTTCGGCATCGACGTGGAAAGTGCTCTCAACGCCTATCTGGAGGCCGGCGCTCTCCCGCACATTGAGATCCTCGGCGTCGACTGTCATATCGGAAGCCAGCTGACCGAAATCAGCCCTTTTGTGGATGCACTCAGGCGGCTGCGCCTGCTCATCGCCAAACTTGAAGACGCCGGGGTCCACATCTCGCATCTGGACCTGGGCGGCGGCCTGGGCATTCCCTACGATCAGGAGACCCCCCCGCATCCCACGGAATACGCCAAGGCCATCCTGGAGGAACTGGAGGGTCTTTCGTGCACGTTGATTTTCGAACCCGGGCGCGTTATCGTGGGCAACGCGGGGATCCTGCTCACCAAAGTCCTCTATACCAAGGACACACCCAGCAAGAACTTTCTCATCGTGGATGCGGGCATGAACGATCTGGTGCGCCCAAGTCTCTACGGCTCCTATCACCACATTCAGCCC
Source organism: uncultured Syntrophobacteraceae bacterium (assembly GCA_964654275.1). Lineage (GTDB taxonomy): Bacteria > Desulfobacterota > Syntrophobacteria > Syntrophobacterales > Syntrophobacteraceae > SLCH01. The sequence continues at coordinate 140,181 of CAZZHS010000003.1, read as the reverse complement.
GTTGTTCAAGAAGAGGGTGACTCCGCGGTGGTGGATGTGGTGGGCCCCATCTGTGAATCGGGCGATTTTCTGGCCAAAGACCGAAGTCTCCCGAGGGTCAGTGAAGGCGGGTGTCTTGCAGTGATGAGTGCGGGAGCTTATGGATTCACCATGTCCTCCAACTACAATTCGCGCCCTCGAGCCGCCGAAGTGATGGTCGAAGGCGATCGCTACTTTGTGATTCGCCGGCGGGAAACCTGGGAAGATCTCGTTCGCATGGAAGAGGTGCCGCCCATCCTGCGGTAAGTGCCTCTGCTCGGATTCCAGCGAAAGTTTCACCGACGCCGCCCGGCTGAATTTCATGAACCTCCGGAAGACGGCCGGCTCCACGGGTGAATGACGGGTCCGGCACTTGAGCTCGACCCGCCTTTGGAGTGAACGGCTGTTTGAGGAACCCTGACACATGAACGACCCATCCAATGGAACCATTCGATTCACCAAGATGACCGGCAGCGGCAACGACTTCATCATCGTGGACAACCGGGAGCAGCTTTTCGATGCGGACCACTCTTCCGATCTCATTCGGGCAGCGTGTCGACGGAAGCTTTCGGTCGGAGCCGACGGCTTCATTTTCATCGAAAAGGATGCGGAGCTTGATTTCCGCTGGCGCTTTTTCAACGCAGATTCCAGCGAAGCCGAGATGTGCGGAAACGGAGCGCGCTGTGCGGCGCGCTATGCGTTTCTCAAGGGCATCGTTTCGCAACCTCGCATGTCGTTTCGGACACGTGCGGGCATCATTGCTGCGGAAGTGATGGGGAAGCGCGTCAAGATTCGGATGACTTCTCCCGAGAATCTGATGCTGAATTTTACCCTGGAAAGCGACGGGAAGCCCTTCGTCTTGAATTTTATCAACACGGGTGTGCCGCACCTCGTGGGACTTCTGAATTCAGAGGAAGAACTGAACCGCCTCGATGTCTGCCTGCATGGACGCTTTTTCCGGTTCCATGAAAGGTTTCAACCGGCAGGGACGAACGTGAATTTTGCCCATGTTCAGGGCAGGCGGCGCATGTTGATCCGCACGTATGAACGCGGCGTGGAAGACGAAACCCTTGCGTGCGGCACGGGCGCCATCGCTTCGGCTCTTGTGGCTGCAGCATTCGGACAGGTCGAACCACCCGTTGAATTGGTGACCCGCAGTGGGGAGACCCTCACCATCCATTTCACCCAATCCTCCGAGAAGGGAGGGGGTGCGGCACAATTTCAAGATGTTTTCCTGGAAGGTGATGCCAAGGTGGTTTACGAGGCGGATCTTTGGGATGAAACCTTATGAGAAACGACCAAACCACAGGAGGGGGAGGTAGTCATGTTTAAAGGCGCAATGGTGGCCATCGTGACACCATTCAAAGATGGCCGGGTGGATGAGACTGCCTTGAGGGAACTCATCGAGTTTCAAATCGCCAACGGAACTCACGGCATTGTGCCCTGCGGAACCACGGGAGAATCCGCAACGCTCTCGTTCGAAGAACACGAACGTGTTGTCGAAATCGCCGTGGAGCAGGTGAAGGGACGGGTCCCTGTCATAGCGGGAACGGGTTCCAATAGCACCGAAGAAGCGATCCGGCTCACGGAGCATGCCAGGAAAGCCGGGGCCAGCGGCGCGCTCATGATCTCCCCTTACTACAACAAGCCCACTCAGGAGGGGCTCTACCGACACTTCAGGAAAGTGGCGGAAGCGGTGGACATTCCCATCGTTCTCTACAACATCCCTGGTCGCACCGCGGTGAACATGGAACCGGACACCATCGCCCGGCTGGCTCAAATTCCCAACATCGTGGGCGTGAAGGAAGCCTCCGGCAGCATGAAACAGATCACGGACATCATCGCACGCTGCGACAGTTCCTTCGATGTGGTTTCAGGAGAGGATTACCTCACCTACCCCCTGTTGTGCGTGGGCGGGAAAGGCGTCATTTCCGTCACATCGAACGTGGCTCCCCGGGACATGGCTCAGCTCTGCAACCTTCACTTCGCGGGAAAGACCGATGAAGCCCTGCAACTCTACTATCGCCTGCTGCCCCTGTGTCACGCCCTCTTCTACGAAACCAATCCGGCTCCCGTCAAAGCCGCACTGGCCATGATGAATAAAATCTCCAGCGAAGAGGTGCGGCTGCCGCTCGCCCCCATGAGCGAGGCCAATCGTGAAAAGCTCCGCCGGGATCTCCTGGCCTATGGGCTCATAACGTGATCCGGGCCGCTTCGGACGTCATGAAACGATGCAAAAACACCCGTGACGGGCATCGGGAACTGGTGTACCGGCTCGAAGTCCGATGAAAAGGAAGGTTCCACTATGATCCGCGCTGCAGTGGCTGGAGTGGCGGGAAGAATGGGCACACGCATCGCCCAGATCATTCGGGAAACAGACGGACTGATGCTCTCGGCAGGATTCGAGCATGCGGCGCATCCCTGCGTCGGCGGCGACCTGGCGCAGGTGATCGGCGGCAGTGCCCCGAAATTGAAGGTGAGGGGAAGCATTGAGGATATCCTGGACCAGTCGGATGTGATCATCGATTTCACCAATGCTGCCGCTTCTCTCGAACACCTTCGGATAGCCGCCAGGGCCGGAAAGCCCATGGTCATCGGGTCCACCGGTTTTGGAGCGGATCAGCTGCGGGAGGCGCGGGAACTGGCTCAATCTGTTCCCTGTGTCCTGACGCCCAACATGAGCATGGGGGTCAACATTGTCTTCAAAGTGGTTGCCGATGTGGCACGGCTTCTGGGCGACGACTTTGATGTGGAGATCGTCGAAGCACACCACCGGTTCAAAAAGGACGCCCCCAGCGGCACCGCCCTCAAACTGGCGGAAGTGATCGCCGCCTCCCTCGGCAGGAATCTTGAGGAGACGGGGGTTTTCGAGCGCCACGGAATGATCGGCGAGCGGACGGCCAAAGAGATCGGGGTGCAGACTCTGCGCGGAGGAGACATTGTGGGGGAACACACCGTCATGTTTGCCGGCCTGGGTGAACGCATCGAGATCACGCATCGGGCGCACAGTCGCGACAATTTTGCGCGGGGAGCGGTTCGCGCGGCGCTGTGGGTCGTGGCGCAGCCCCCGCAGCTCTATGACATGCACGATGTGCTCGGGATAAAATAGGGCGCCGGCTCAGGCGACCGATTGATTCCCTTTAACCTTTCAACGCCTTCTTCCACCTCAACCCGTGCGCGCTGCCGCTGTTGAGTCAGGGCTCCACCCCCCAAACCCATTCGGAGGTACCAATGGTTTTTCAAAAGGCTGAACGTCTCAAGAAACTTCCCCCTTACCTTTTTCAGGAGATCGATCGACTGAAAGCGGAACTCCTTGCTCAAGGCGTGGACGTCATCAACCTGGGTGTGGGCGATCCTGACCTTCCCACACCGCCTCACATCATTCAGAAATTGAAAGAAGCGGCAGAAGACCCCGCCAATCATCAATATCCGTCCTATTCAGGGATGAACCGGTTTCGAAGCAGTGTGGCCGCCTGGTACAAATCGCGCTTCAACGTGGAACTCGATGCGGAATCGGAAGTGCTGACCCTCATCGGATCGAAAGAGGGCATCGCCCATTTTCCCCTGGCTTTCATCGACCCGGGCGATGTGGCCCTCGTGCCCTCCCCTGCCTACCCGGTTTACGACATTGCCACCATGTTTGCCGGGGGACAGTCCTATTTCATGCCCCTTGTCAAAGAGAATGACTTCCTGCCCGATCTGGAGCGTATTCCTGGCGAGGTCGCCCGCAAGGCCAAGGTGATGTTCATCAACTATCCCAACAATCCCACGGGAGCCACGGCCGGAAGAGAGTTCTTCGAGAAGGTGATCGCCTTCGCCCGGGAGAATGAAATCATCGTCTGTCACGATGCCGCCTATACGGAAATGGGATTTCACGGTTACAAGCCCATGAGCTTCTTGGAGGTTCCCGGAGCACGGGAAGTCGGGATCGAATTTCACTCGCTTTCCAAAACTTACAACATGACCGGCTGGCGTCTGGGATTTGCCGTGGGCAATGCGCAGATCATCGAAGGCCTCGGTCAGATCAAGAGCAACATCGACTCAGGAGCCTTCAACGCCGTGCAGGAAGCGGGGATTGAAGCGCTGGAAGGGGACCAGAGCTGCGTGGCGGAGATGCAGAAGATCTACGAGGAGCGGCTGGACACTCTCATCGCGGGACTGCGGAAGGCCGGGTTGAATCCCACTCCCCCCAGAGCCACCTTTTACGTGTGGTGCCCGGTTCCCGACGGGGCCACTTCCAAGGAATTCACCGCGCGACTTCTCAAGGAAGCCGGCATCGTCACAACTCCGGGCAGTGGATTTGGAGAACCCGGAGAGGGTTATGTCCGTATGGCGCTCACCGTGAGCAAAGAGAGAATTCAAGAGGCGACGGAACGTATTCAAAAGATGTCGCTCTGAGCCAGGGGGGTGCACGATGAGGGCTGCTCGAATCCTCAGCGCCCCAGCGGGATGAGTCCGGGTCACCTGGTACAGCCGGGCAGAAATGATTGTCCAGATCGGCTGGTTTCCAGGCTCTTGCCTGGAAACCAGCAAGTGGTTTAGGACTTGCGCCCGGGAGCACTAGCAGCGTCGAGTGCGCCTGATTCAGCCCTGCGCAAGATTTCCGGCCCGCAGGTTGACACATGGAGTGCCGCATGTGTGAGGAACGCACGGAAAATCCCGAGGAGGTCCTGGTGGGCTTTGGGGGCAATCTCGGGGATTCGGTGCAAATTTGCAGGCAAGGTATCCAGGCTCTTGCACAGCACCCTGGAATTGTTGTCAAAAAAGTTTCCTCCTTCTACAGGACTCAGCCCTTCGGATTCACGAACCAGGATTGGTTCATCAACGGTGCCGTTTCGCTCGAAACCTTCTTGCAGCCTGAGTCTTTGCTCGCTCTTTTGTGGGACGTTGAAAAACTCTTTGGCCGGGAACGCAAGCAGCACTGGGGGCCCAGGACGCTCGATCTCGATTTGCTGTTTTACGGGAACCGCGTCATCCGCACCTCGCACCTGATCGTGCCGCATCCTGGAATCGCCGGGCGCAGGTTTGTTTTGGAGCCCCTGGCGGAGATCGCTGCTTCGAAGGTTCACCCGGTTTTGCTCAAGACGGTTGCAAAAATGCTGGAGGAATTGACTCTCTTTGGAGAGGAACAGCAGCTTCAACGATTGGATGGCATATGCTTCGCATTCTGATGTACGCGGTTCTCGCCTACGTGGCTTACAGGATCTTGAAGTATTTTTCTCCCCCCCTGCACAGCCCTCAGGACAGAGACCCTCTCCACAGGCAGCCTCCCGGAGAGACTGAACTCATACGGGATCCTCAGTGCGGCGCCTATTTTCAGAAAAACACGGGTGTCCAAGGCAAGATCAATGGACACACCCTTTATTTTTGCACTGAAGAATGCCGAAGAAACTATATGCGTCAGCATGGGAAATCTTGACCTGATGAGGAGAGCACAAAACCCCTTTGACGCAGGTCCCCCACTTCCTCTAATAATGGAGGGCAGCGTGATCTTTTCAGGAGATGCGTGATGAAGTTTTTCATTGACACCGCTAACATTCGCGAGATTCAGGAAGCCCACAGCCTGGGGATTCTGGATGGGGTCACCACTAATCCCTCCCTCGTTGCCAAGGAAGGCATCAAAGACCGCAAAGCGTTCGAAGCACACATTCAGGAAATCTGCCGTCTGGTGCAGGCGCCCGTCAACGCCGAGGTGGTCAGCACCGAGGCAGAAGGCATGATCGCCGAGGGCAAGGGACTCGCCGCTCTGGACTCTCACGTGGTGGTGAAGATACCCATGACCACCCAGGGCCTCAAGGCAGTGAAACAACTCTCCCAGGACGGGGTGCGCACCAACGTCACGTTGGTGTTTTCCCCCCTTCAGGCCCTCATGGCCGCCAAAGCGGGGGCCTCCTATGTGAGTCCTTTCGTGGGTCGCCTGGACGACATCTCTCAGGACGGGATGGCCCTGGTGGAACAGATTGTTGAGATCTATTCCAATTACTTGTTTGAAACCGAGGTCATCGTGGCCAGCGTGCGCAATCCCCTGCACGTTCTGAGTGCAGCGAGACTGGGCGCAGACATTGCCACCATCCCCTTTGGGGTCATCGACCAGCTTGCCCGGCATCCCTTAACAGATGCGGGGTTGAAGAAATTCCTCGAAGACTGGAAAAAAGTGGAGCAAGCCTGATTTGCAAGAGTTTGAACCCCGTGCAGCCAGATGGAGGTTAGCCATGGAGCCGAGCAGGAAACGACTCAGAAAAACCTTCCATGTCATCGGGTTTTTGTCCTGCTTCTGTTTTTTGGTGGTTTCCCCGAGTTTCTGTGAAATTTACAAGTACGTGGACCGCGACGGTGTGATCCACTTCACGAATGTGCCGACACACCCCGGTTCCAGGAAACTATCCAATCCGTCGATATTTGGTTCCAATCCGTCGAGGAATTCGTCGAAGAACGCTCGGATCTCCCCGCCGGGAGATTACAGATCGACGGGAGCCATGAAGTCCGGTTCTTTCGATCAACACATTCGTGTGGCTTCCGTTCGCCACGGCCTGGACCATAATCTGGTGAAAGCCGTCATACGAGTGGAATCGAGCTTCAATCCGGAGGCGGTCTCCCCCAAGGGAGCAATGGGGCTCATGCAGCTCATGCCCGGCACCTCCAGGGATCTCGGGGTCTCGGATCCCTTCGATCCTCTCCAGAACATCGATGGGGGTGTGCGCTATCTCAAGTACCTCCTGAGCCGTTTCAACAACGATATTGTCCTGGCCCTTGCGGCTTACAATGCCGGGCCTGAAAACGTGGTCAAACACGGGGGTATCCCCCCCTTTTTCGAGACCACAACTTATGTTCAAAAGGTTTTGGACACTTATGAAGCTTATCGGCATTGAAGTGGGCATTGCTTCAGGCCGGCTCGCGCGTGGTATTGAACCCGGGCTGCAGGCTGCTCATGCCGAGGTGCTGTCTCCGTGGAAACGATCCGTTCGAACCCATACATGCCGAAGAGCCGGGACCATGCCTGTCTGAGCTGCGAGTCCCTGCCCGGGACGGCACGGCAATTTCCTCTTTGGGCTCTGGGGGCGTGATACGTGAGCGGATGAGTCTTCCGACAAAAAAGGGACCCGATTTGAGCGAGCCCCAAAACGGGATGCGTTGAGACATGTTCGCGGAGTCGCCCCCAGCGGTGCCGAAACTTCAACCTACGGGATGTGGCCCGCGCATCCCGCAGATTGTTCAACATCACACCGGGTAAATCGTCGACATGGATGCCAGTGATTTTTCCCGCAGACACATCATGAACCTGCCCAATATCCTCACCTATTTGAGGATGGCCACCATCCCCGTCATCATCCTGGTGCTCATGGCTCCCGTGTCGACCAAATCTTTCAATGTGGCCTTCCTCCTTTTCGTGATCGCCTCCATCACGGACTATCTGGACGGAATTCTGGCCAGGAGCTGGAATCTGGTGACTTCCATCGGCAAGCTCCTGGATCCTCTCGCGGACAAACTCCTTACTTCAGCCGTGCTCATCATGCTCATCCCTTTGGGCAAAGTGCCCGCGTGGCTGGTCTTTCTCATCATCGGGCGCGAAATCACCATCACGGGGCTCAGGTCCATAGCCGCCAGCCAGGGGCTCATCATCAATGCCAGTCGTCTGGGAAAAAACAAAATGGTCTCCCAGACCATCGCCCTCAGTCTCCTCCTCTTGAGCATCCCGCATTTGCAGATTTTCCTCGAATCCCTGGGTCTCTTCTTCCTTTGGGTGTCCGTGATATTGGGCTATTGGTCCGCGATGGACTATTTCGTGAACTTCTATCGAGAAGCCAAACGCATCAAGCAGCAGTCCCCCTGACCTCTCTGTCCGACCAAGTTCGGCACCATTTCTCGTCTTCCCCTCAGGAGGAGGCCGTTCCAGAGTCGGTGGTGAGACTCCTGCTGGGAATCGTGCCAAAGAGGAGCCCTTTCTCATGCCGTTCGTGCTGCCCACCTATCAGCCACCTGACTGGGACAAACCACCTCTGGACAGCGCCCCGCTCGTGCAATTTCAAACCGTCGAGCAGGATGGCGTCGCCCCGGAAAATTTTCATGCCACGTCCATTCACCCGGAATATTTTCATCTGAGTCCCGGCAAATGGGAGATTCTCAAGGAGTCTCGGATGGATTGTGTGGTGGTTCCGGGCAGGGATGATCGCCTGGAAGTGAAGGAGATGCGGCGCCTGAGGCGGGGAGATCGAGTGGCCTGCGGCAGGGGGGAAAACGGTGAAGAGGGCATCTACGTCCATACCCACGGTTTCGAAGCCTCGACGCGGTTGCACGACAAGTTTTCATTCCGAACGGGCATCAGTCGGGAAACGTCCTTTTCCATCGACTACGACCAACTCTATCAACTCCTCGAATACGAAAAGGAGCGGGGATTCATTCTCTGGGTGCTGGGACCGGCTCTGGTGTTTGATCACGATGCAAAAAACGCGTTCGTGGAGATCGTCCGGAGGGGCTATGCGCACGGTCTTTTGGCAGGAAATGCACTCGCGGTGCACGACATGGAGGGCGTACTCTTCCAGACCGCTCTGGGCCAGGAAATCTACTCCAAACAACACACATCACTCGGCCACTACAATCACCTGGACACGATCAACCGAATCCGGGCTGCAGGATCGATTCGGCAAGCCATTGAAAACGGCCTCATCAAGGATGGAATCATGCACGCCCTTGTGACAAAGCCCGTCCCCTTCTGCCTTGCAGGCTCCATAAGGGACGACGGTCCCCTTCCCGAGGTGATTTCTGATGCCTGTCAGGCTCAGGACCAGATGCGAAGCCTTGCCCGCAAAGCCACCACCGTGATTGCACTGGCCACCCAGTTGCACGCCATCGCAACGGGGAACCTGCTCCCTGCCTACCACGTCAGCCCGGACAACCGGGTGCGGCCGGTGTACTTTTACATCGTGGACATGTCCGAATTTGCAGTGCACAAACTTGCCGACCGCGGGTCTCTGTCGGTGCGATCGATTCTGACCAATGTTCAGGACTTCATCGTGACGCTCAACCGAGGACTCAAAGGATGGTGCAACGGATGAAACCTTGCGGGGCGTTTGGCTTCCGCGACGCTTTGCCGCAGCCGCTCTTCAGGAACTCCTGCCCTCCTTGATCTTCACGATGAGATCATCGAGGGAAAGGAATGCGTCCACCACATCCGGATCAAAATGGCCTCCCCGTTCCGCCTCGATGATCTTCAGGGCTTCCTCCACGGAGAAGGCTTCCTTGTAAGGTCTTTTGGAAGTCAAAGCATCGAAGACATCGGCCAGAGCAGTGATCCGCCCGACCAGGGGGATCCGTTTTCCTTTCAAGCCCCTGGGATAGCCCGTGCCGTCCCACTTCTCGTGGTGCGTCATGGCAATCACCGAAGCCAGTCGGATGAATTCCGTTTTCCCACCTTCCAAAATCTTGGCGCCTATGACCGTATGCTGCTTCATGATCTCCCATTCTTCCGGGTCCAGCTTGCCCGGTTTGAGGAGCACCCGGTCCGGAATGCCGATCTTGCCGATGTCGTGCATGGGGGCGGCATAGAGGATTCCGTTGACCACGCCGTTGTCGAGATTCAAGCGGCGGGCTATGGCTGCAGCATAGTTGCTCATGCGCCGGATGTGCTCGCCGGTGTCCTCATCCTTGTATTCTGCCGCCCTGGAGAGATGGTAAATGGTGTCGAGCGACGCGTGCTTGAGTTTTTCGTGGGTATCGTGCAGACGTTCCGTGGCGCGTCGCAGAGCCCTCGTGCGTTCATCGACCTCCAGGGCCAGGCGTTTTTGATGGTCGATGAGGTGATCGTGGAACGCTTTCACTTTGACGAGGGAGCGGACGCGGGCGCGCAGCTCCATGCAGTCGACGGGCTTGGTCAGGAAATCATCCGCTCCCAACTCCAAGGCCTTGATGCGATGAGCCACGTCACCCTGGCCCGTGACCATCACCACAGGCACGAACTTGGTGTGTCCATTGCCCTTGAGCGTCTTGAGAACTTCGAAGCCGTCCATTCCGGGCATATTGATATCCAGCAAAACCACATCCAGGTCCTCTGTCCTGGCCAGGTCCATCACCTCCTCCCCGGAGCTTGCGAGGCTGACCTTGTATCCCTGAGGCACGAGCATGTCGTGAATCAGGTACAGGTTGTCATACTCATCATCGACGACGAGGATTCTGGCTTGATCTTGCATGGAACCTTTCTCCAAAAACTGAAATTAGACGGATTGCATTGAGACCTGTTCAGGGTTCAAAACTCCTGCGACGGTCTCAGCCAGGAGTTTGAGGATAAAAGGCTTTCTGAGAAAGCTTCTGACGCCGATTTTCCTGAGAGTCTCCACCTGAATCGAATCGCCATAACCGCTGCAAACGATCACGGGAAGATCCGAACGCAGCGCCAGCAGGTTCCTCACCAAATCGGCCCCCGTCATCCTCGGCATGGTCAAATCCGTGATCACCAGGTCGAAAGCGTCCGGGCGTTCCCGAAAACACTCCAAAGCCTTCAGACTGTCCGTGAAACCCGTCACTTCATACCCCAACCTGTTCAGCATCAGTGTTCCGACCTGCACGAGCATCTCTTCGTCGTCGACCAGCAGGATCTGTCCACTCCCTGTGATGAAACGCCCGCCATCATCGGAAGACTTGAAGGCGGACGCAGCTTCCGCGCAAGGTAGGAGGATCGTCACCGATGTTCCTTGACCCGGGCGGCTTTCGACGGTGATGAAACCGTTGTAGGCAGCGACCAGTTCCTTGACGACGGGAAGTCCCATGCCGAGGCTGAGACTGTTTGGCATCGTGCTGAAATAAGGATCGAAAATCCTTTCCATCAGCTCATGAGGTATCCCTCGGCCACTGTCGATCACCTTCAGGGACACATACTTCCCGGGCCGTGGGCCCTGGCGGGAGACGGCAGCCTCGGAAGCGACCTCATGAGGATGGAGTTCAATGCTCACAGTGCCGTATTGATCCTGGCCGATGGCGTTGAGAGCATTCGTGCAGATATTCATGAAAATCTGGTAGAGATGCGCGCTGTCGCAGAGGATCGTATCCCAGCCCGCGGGCTGCATATGCAGATTTTGAACGATTTCAATGTTGGAGGGACAGGAAGCCTTGAGGAACTTGGTGGCTTCCTTGACGATCGTTCCCACGCGGACTTTTTGGGGAGTCCCCTCTTCCTGGCGGCTGATGTTCAGAATTTCCCTCACCAGGTCGCGGGCACGGTTTCCTGCCAGCAGTGCCTGGTCCAGATGAACACGGGCGGAATCCTCCGCCGGGAGGCTCAGCAGTGCCATCTGGGTGTGTCCAAAAATCATGGACAGGATGTTGTTGAAATCGTGGGCAATGCCACCCGCCAAAATGCCGAGCGCTTCCATCTTCTGAGCTTGCCGAAAAAGCTCTGTCACCTGATGCAGTCGTTGTTCCTGTCTGAGGGCCTTTTCACAGAGCCAATGGATTCTCTCGATCAAGTGGCCCGCATAACCCTCAAATTTGACGACGACGTCATCGATCAAAGTGCCCAGAGATTCAAGCGCCTGAGATGCCCGCGCGGCGTCCACGCACAGGAGGAGCGGCGTGGACGGCATTCTCAATCGCAGTTGCGGCAGGTTTTGGAGCTGGGAAGGCGTCAAGGCCTCATAATCCAAAAGCACCGCCCGGCAGTTCTTGAATTCATCCATCTTCGGGGCCTCTGCTTCCATCGGCAGACAAATGAATTCAGCACGTTTCAGACGGTCTGTGAAACCATCCAGGGCGGTCTCCCATAGATCCGGGCTCCCTCCCACGAGCAGAATTTGTCCCGTGCTCCTCTCTTCGGCCGGATTCCACACTCCGGGCAAATCATTCATGCAGATCTCCACAACCCCATCAATTTCGAATCCGATCGTGCGTTTCCATCCCAGTCCCTCGCTCCGTCACCGCCGCGACAGGGTGAATTCCGTTCCAGCCCGGCCCTCCACAGCTGCGGCAATGTCTTCGAGGGAAGTGATGAGAGCCCTTCTGCCCCCTTTACGCAAAAAACGGACCGCCGCCTCCACCTTGGGGCCCATGGATCCCTCGGGGAACTCCCCCTCGGCGGCATAGCGCTCTGCATCGGCGGCAGAAAGAGCGGAGAGGAAACGTTCACCCTCCTTTCCATAGGAAAGTGCCACCCCTTTGACATCCGTGGCAATGATCAGGGTGTCCACGCCCACCTCGGAAGCCAGGACGGCACTCGCCAAATCCTTGTCAATGACCGCATCGACCCCGTGGTAGGCACGACTCTCCTTGATGACGGGTATTCCGCCGCCGCCGCAGGAAATCACGATGTAATCCATCTCCAGGAGCTTTCTGATCTCCCGTTTCTCCACGATGGTGATCGGCTGCGGCGAGGCCACCACCCTCCGACAACCCTCTGCGGTCTCCACGACAGGGAATGACAATTTGGATGCCATCTCTTTGGGAAAGTAAGGGCCAATGGGCTTCGTAGGATTCTTGAAGGCGGGATCGTTCTCATCGACCATGACGTAGCTCAGAACCGTCACAAAAAGCCTGCGCATGTCAAGTCCCCGTCGCATGAACTCGTTATCGAGCGAGGATTCTATCATGTAGCCGATCTGCCCCTGCGTCTGCGCCACGAGGATTTCCAAGGGCATTTTGGGAACGTTATCACAGCACTCCTGCTGCAGAAGAAGATTTCCCACCTGAGGCCCGTTGCCGTGGGTGATGATCAAACGATAATGTTGCGAAAGGCGGGCGATTTGTTGCACGGGCAGCTTGAGATTTTCAAACTGTTCCTGAAGGGTGCCCCGCTGGCCCTTCCTGATGAGCGCATTGCCCCCCAGGGCGATCATCAAAATCGGCTTGCCGCGGCTTCTTTCCATGCGGGATTACCTTATCTTGTGCAGTGACACGTCCCTGGTTAATGGGAAAATTTGCTGTGAGGCCGAATGCCGAACCTTATCCCGGCAGGTGTTCTCCACAAAGCTTCGCCAAAGCGAACATGAGCGCCTGCGTGCCGCTTTTGCCGTGACCGTTCGCCTTCACCGCAACGTAAAGCTGATGGACGAGCGCAAGCCCCGGAAGGGGCAGATCCATGCGCTCCGCCTCCTTGAGCGCTATGCCCATGTCCTTGATAAAATGGTCGACGAAAAAGCCTGGTCGGTAATCTCCCTGGAGGATGCGGGGCGCCAGGTGGTCCAAACTCCAGCAACGGGCCGCGCCTCCGCGGATCGCTTCGAGCATCGCCTCCCGGTCCAATCCCGCCCTGTGCGCATAGATGAGGCTTTCGCACACGCCGATCATGGTTCCCGCGATCACGATCTGATTGCACATCTTGGTGTGCTGACCCATTCCGGCCGGTCCCAGGTGCACGATGTTCTTTCCCATCATGCGAAGCAACGGCAAAACAGAGGACAGTCCTTCGGAATCCCCCCCCACCATAATGGACAAGGTGGCCTCCCTCGCCCCCACATCTCCCCCCGACACGGGAGCGTCAAGAGCATGACACCCACGGGCCGTTGCCTCCTGTGCGATCTCCCGAGCCAGTTGAGGTTCGGTTGTGGTCATGTCCACCAGCACCGTGCCGCGGTTCACCCCTGCAAAGATCCCTTTTTCTCCGAAATAGACCTCCCGCACTTCCTGCGGAAACCCCACCATAGTGAATAGGACGCGCACTTCACCGGCAACCTCCCGGGGACTCTCTCCCCACCGGGCCCCCCTTTCCAGCAAGGGCTCCGCCCTCTCCCGCGTTCGGCTGTGGACCACGATGTCACAGCCGGCCTTGAGGAGATGCCCGCACATGGAGAGTCCCATGACGCCGGTCCCAATCCAGCCGACGCGCATCCCCGAAAGCTTTTCTTCTTCGTTCCTGGACTCACCGATCATCGTTTGTTTTTCTCCTTTTCAGCATGTCTGTTTGAGAGAAACGCCCCGGGAATGAAGCCGGCGAATCAGGACCTGCTCCAGAGTAGGTTCCCCGTGGTCTGCGTATTCATAAGTGACGGCCATGGAGGGTTTCCGGATCGTGAGAAGGCGCGTCAGATGACTCGGGGTTCCAAGGAGAACCAGATCGCAATCGCTGGCATCGATGGTTTGTCGGAGGTCTTCAATCTGGTGGTCGCTGTAGCCCATGGCAGGGAGCTGGCGCTGAATGTGGGGGTGCAGCCTGAGGACTTCCCGGATGGATCCCTTGGCAAAAGGGTGGGGATCGACCAGTTCTGCGGCTCCGTATTTCTGTGCGGCGATGGTTCCCGCTCCCAGGGACATGCCTCCATGGGTCAGTGTGGGGCCATCCTCCACCACCAAAACCCTCTTTCCCCTGATTCTCTCTGGATTCTCCACGCTCACCGGCGAAGTGGCCAGGACCACGTCTGCCCCAGGAGCAAAACTTTGAATATTTTCAAGAATCTCCCTCACGCGCTCAGGATCGGCTGTGTCCATTTTATTGATGAGCGCCACATCCGCCATGAGCAGGTTGGTTTCACCGGGATAATAAAGCCGTTCGTGCCCTGCCCTGTGCGGATCAAAAAGCACGATGTGCACCTGGGGCGCAAAAAAAGGTGTGTCATTGTTTCCCCCATCCCAAATGATGACGTCGCCCTCCTCTTCCGCGCGCTTGAGGATCTCGCGGTAGTCGACCCCCGCATAAACGGTCACCCCCATGTCCACGAGGGGTTCATATTCTTCTCTCTCTTCGATGGTGCAGTGATGTGTGACGAAGTCTTCATAGGACGAGAAACGCTGCACCGCCTGTCGCAGGAGGTCTCCATAGGGCATGGGGTGTCGCACCGCCACGGGTTTCTTGCCATACTTTTCCAGGATGGTGCAGAGCTTGCGCGTGGTGGGGGATTTGCCGCACCCTGTTCTCACTGCGCAAACGGCCACCACGGGCTTTTGGCTTCTGAGCATGGTGCGTGAGGCTCCCATGAGCAGGAAGTGTGCGCCCTGAGCCATGACCAGGGAGGCCCGGTGCATGACCTCCACGTGAGAGACATCGCTGTAGCAAAACACAACCAGATCCACAGCATGGTCGCGGAGCAGCCCGGGAAGTTCATCCTCGGAGACGATAGGAATTCCCTGAGGGTAAAGAGGCCCGGCGAGCTCGCGGGGATAGATCCGCCCCTCGATTTCCGGAATTTGAGCCGCGGTGAATGCGACGACCCGGTATCGGGGATTGTCCCGGAAGACCATGTTGAAATTGTGGAAATCTCTTCCTGCAGCACCCATGAGGACCACATTCACCATTGCCGGCTCCCTTCAGCTGGAGTCAATCTATAGAAATCAAATTGGCCCGATGGGCTCGACATTTGTTAAAGGGCGAATTCAGCCGTTGCGTCCAGTATAGGAGCCCAGGTTACTCCAATCCACCGGAAAGTCGCTTGAGCTCACGGCCTGCTCCAAAAGACGCAGGAATCGGCGGCGTGGAATTTCCCGCGCCCCCAAAGACAGCAGATGCGTCGTGGTGACCTGGCAGTCAATGAGCTCGAAATTCATGCGTTTCAGGGCGTCCACCAGGTGAACCAGGGCGACTTTGGAGGCATTGGACATGCGGGTGAACATGGATTCTCCGAAAAAGACCTTTCCCAGGCTTACCCCATAGAGTCCGCCCACAAGATGCCGCCCATGCCAGGTTTCGACCGAATGAGCGTGCCCCAGACGGTGCAAGTGCAGGTACGCCTCCACCATCTCGGGAGACAGCCAGGTCTCTTCACCCCTTTCCAGTCTGACCACGGCACACTCACGAATGACGGCGGAAAACGCACGGTCGAACGTCACCGTGAAGGTTCCTTTTCTCAGGATGCGGGCGAGACTCCCGGTGATTTTCAGTTCGTGGGGAAAGAGGACCAGTCGAGGATCGGGGGACCACCAGAGTATGGGCATGCGATGCGAGTACCATGGGAAGATGCCCAAACGGTAAGCCAGGAGGAGGCGTTCCGGAGAGAGATCCCCTCCCACGGCCAGCAGTCCGTCGGGGTCTGCGAGATCAATGGGGGGAAACACATTGGCTCGAGTGAGGCGAAATACCGGCATGATTCATCCGCACACCCGGGAGCAGGACCCGGGGTGTGCACCCTCATGACGGGGGAGACAGTTCGGAAATTTCAAAGATGAGAGGAGCCTGGATCGGGGCGTCTTGTCCGTCACCAGCGGCCTCATTGCGATCGACGACCACTCTGCCCCCTTTTCTCAAGCGACCGAAGAGAATCTCATCTGCCAGACGATCCTTGATTTCCGTTTGAATGAGCCTCCCCAGAGGACGAGCCCCAAAAGCAGGGTCGTAACCCTTTTGCGCCAGCCAGGAGCGCGCTGCATCGGTGAGTTCGATCTTGACGCGTTTTTCCTTGAGCTGCTCCTCCATTTCGGCCATGAACTTGTCCACGATCCGTTCCATGATTTCAACGGAAAGACCTTCGAAACTGATGATTCCATCCAGGCGGTTTCTGAACTCAGGGCTGAAAAGATTCTCGACGGCCTTGAGACCCTTGCCGGCCTGGCCGCTGATATCCGGTTTGCCGAATCCGATGGTGGCCGCACTCATCTCCCGCGCTCCGGCGTTGGAGGTCATGAGGAGGATCACATTACGAAAATCTGCCTTCTTCCCGTTGTTGTCGGTGAGTGTCGCATGGTCCATGACCTGCAGCAGAATGCTGAAAAGATCGGGATGGGCCTTTTCGATTTCATCGAGAAGGAGCACGGTATAGGGTTGCTTGCGAATGGCATCGGTGAGCAGTCCGCCCTGGTCGAATCCGATGTAGCCGGGGGGAGCTCCGATCAATCGCGCCACGGTGTGCTTCTCCATGTATTCGCTCATGTCGAAGCGCAGGAATTGGACGCCCAGCACACTTGCCAATTGCTTGGCCACCTCGGTCTTTCCCACTCCCGTCGGCCCGATGAAAAGAAATGAGCCGATGGGTTTGTCCGGGATACGCAAACCCGCGCGGGAACGCTTGATGGCCTTGGAAAGCGCTTCGATGGCATTGTCCTGGCCGAAAACCTTCGACTTCAAATCCGAGGAGAGGTTCTGGAGACGGGTCTGATCCGAGGACGAAACGCTGCGCGCCGGGATTTTTGCCATTCGCGCCACAACGAGTTCGATGTCCTTGGGCCCCACGACTTTTCGGACCCGGTGATCCTTCTTGAGTCGCAGGCTTGCCGCGGCTTCGTCGATGACATCGATGGCCTTGTCGGGCAGATAGCGGTCGTTGATGTGACGTCCCGCCAGGTCTGCAGCGGCCCTCAATGCCGCATCGGTGTAGCGGACCTGGTGATGTTGTTCGTAGTAGGAACGCAGACCTTTTAAAATCTGGTAGGTTTCTTCGACCGAAGGTTCCCTGATCTCGATCTTCTGAAATCTGCGACTCAGAGCCCGGTCCTTCTCAAAATGATTCTTGTACTCCTCGTAGGTGGTGGACCCGATGCAGCGCACACCGCCGGTCACCAGAACAGGCTTCAGGATATTCGATGCATCCATGGAGCCGCCGCTGGTGGCGCCCGCCCCAACGACCGTATGAATCTCGTCGATGAACAGGATGGCTCCCGGTCGCGCCTTCAGTTCTTCGATGACCGATTTGAGACGCGCCTCAAAATCACCGCGAAACTTGGTTCCGGCCAGCAAGGCCCCCATGTCGAGAGCGAAGATCTCCACATCATAGAAAGAGTCCGCCACCTCCCTGCGGTGAATCTTCAGTGCCAGGCCTTCGGCTATGGCTGTCTTTCCGACTCCGGGATCGCCCACAAAAATGGGATTGTTTTTGGTCCGTCTTCCGAGAACCTGGAGCGTGCGCAGGATTTCGTCCTCACGACCTATGAGCGGGTCGATCAGGCCCTGGGCTGCTTTTTGAATGAGATTGACCGTGAAAGAGTCCAGAGCTTTGGGGCGACCTCCACCCCGTTGCGGCTGCGGCGCCGAAGGCAGGGGAGTTCGTGGTTCCGCCCTTTGGTCCCCCACTTCCCCTATTTTGGACACACCATGTGTGATGAAATTGAGCACATCGAGGCGGGTGATTCCCTGGGCTTTGAGAAAGTAGACCGCGTAGGAGCCCTCTTCGTAGAACATGGCTGCCAGGATGTCCCCCGCGTCTACCTCGCTTTTTTCAGCTCCCTGCACGTGCATGATGGCACGCTGCAAAACACGTTGGACAGCGAGCGTCTGAATGGGGTCCTGGTCGATCCCCTCGGGAAGCATTTCGGAATGCTCTTGAAAGAATTTTTCCAGGCGCGTTTCAAGGTCATCGAGATTTGCACCGCAGTGGCGCAAGATGTTGCGACCCGATGAGTCACGCAGGAGCGCATAAAGGACATGCTCCAGGGAGAAAAATTCGTGTCGCCGAATTTTCGCTTCCTTGACGGCCGCCGCAAAAGTCAATTCCAGTTCTCGGTTTATCATTTAGGCCTCTTCCATGCTGCACTGAAGCGGAAATCCCTTTTTTCGCGCCAGATGAAGTACCAGTTGAACCTTGGTTTCGGCGATTTCCGCGGTGAAGATGCCGCAGACGCCCGTGCCGTTCTTGTGAACGAGCAACATGATCTGTGTGGCTTCGGACGGGGACTTGTGAAAGACCGTTTGCAGGATTTCCACAACGAATTCCATCGTCGTGTAATCGTCATTGTGCAGGAGCACCTTGAACATGGGAGGTTCTTCCAGTTCCTCCTCCAGATTGGATTCGAGCTCCTCGCCGAAATCAGGACGATGCTCACTCATCGTCGACCCTCCCTTCAACCCACCGAAGTCTTGCCTGTTGTCATTCCCCTAAAATTCATATACAAGTTTAACGTTTAAAGCGGTTGTGTCAAGCTTGCGGAACCGCGCGCCACAGGGCTTTTCCCTTCCGGACCCACCGGCCCTGACTGTGCGCCCGTGACATAAAGGAACGTGAGAGGAGCGATCAGGCATCCCGGTCGCACCAACGAGGAATCGAGACCATGCCAGGGAGTCATTTCGGACGGCTTTTCAGAATCACCACGTGGGGGGAATCCCATGGCCCTGCGCTGGGTGTCGTCATCGAAGGGTGTCCTTCGGGGCTGCCTCTCGCAGAAGAAGACATCCAGAGGGATCTCGACCGGCGAAAGCCCGGCGGCAGACTGAGCTCGCCCCGAAAAGAAAAAGACCGGGTTCAAATCCTATCGGGCACCTTCGAGGGGCTGACCACGGGAACCCCCATCAGTTTGATCATCCACAACACGGATGTCCGAAGCCGCGATTACTCGCGTCTCGCCGACGTGTACCGCCCAGGTCACGCAGACAGGACCTATGAGCAGAAATACGGCCTCAGAGACTGGCGGGGCGGCGGGAGGAGTTCCGCTCGTGAGACGGCTGCGCGCGTGGCTGCAGGAGCGGTGGCCCGAAAGTTTCTCCAGGAGCGGGGCATCTGGGTAAAGGCCCACACAGTGGAACTGGGGGGGGTTGCAGCCCGGGCGCTTCACTGGGAAACCATTGAGGAAAATCCGCTTCTGTGCGCGGATCCGGCGGCTGCGGCAGCCATGGAAGCGCGACTCCTGGAGGTCAAACACCTGGGCGATTCGGTGGGCGGTATTGTGGAAGTGTGCGCAGGAGGATGTCCTCCCGGTCTCGGTGAGCCGGTCTTCGACAAGCTGGACGCTCGCCTGGCCGGCGCGCTCATGTCCATCGGGGCCGTCAAGGGCGTGGAAATCGGTTCGGGTTTTCGTTCAGCGCGCATGCTCGGCAGTGAGAACAACGACCCCATCAACCCGTCAGGCTACGCCAGCAATCATGCGGGGGGCATCCTGGGAGGCCTCTCCACGGGAATGGACATTGTCTGCAGGGTGGCCGTCAAACCCATCCCGTCCATAGCCATCGAACAGCAGACGGTGACGAGAGACGGCACGCCCACAACCCTGAAAGTGGAAGGGCGCCACGATGTTTCAGCCATTCCCCGCATCATCCCCGTTTGCGAGGCCATGATGCTCCTGGTGCTCGCAGATTTCCTCCTTCACCCGTCACTTTCAACCAAGCCCCCTAGATCGTGAACGACCTCAAGCAGTCGGGAGCGGTACCCTCCAAGCCGGTGCTCCCGGGGCCCTTTCACCCACAAGCCGACACGCTTCCCGGGGGAGCCCTGCTCGGTAAAGTTGTTTGGGCATCGCGTTCGGCCAGCAAAATGCCGCCCCTCAGCACGGCAAAAGGCAGCGGCAAACCTTCACCGGGCTGAAACCCCTCAGCATTTTTCAAAAACGATCAGCGTGTTCCTGAATCGTGTCTGGGAGATTTTGGGGAGCCCGTATTCGATCGCGCGGGTGGAGACCGCCCACCTGTCGCCGAAAAGGGACCTCAAGCGTTCCAATCTTTTCCGAAAGTGCACAGAATCCCGGTTCTCATACGCATACCAGCAGAGCTTTCCCATCCTTTGCAGGGATTTATGCGCCCTGCGGGCAAATGCACTCACATACGCCTCGTAGTCTCTCAGCCTGTCTCGCAGAACGTGATCCATTTCCAGGTATTCAAATATGTTTGACGCGTAAATGAGGTCCCAGGGCCCCTCGAGACGCTTCAGAGCCACATCGAGAGAGAGATTCAGAACCTGCACCTTTGAGGCCGCTTCACGCCATCGCCCATAGGCACCGGGATCGCTCATACAGGGAATGAGGTGCAAACCGCACAGATCTGTGGCGCGAAGAAAATGTGCAAAAGGAGAGAGGTGCTCGGCAGCGTCCTGCAGCTGCCTCTCCCAGTATTTGCAGCAAGGCTTTCTCAAGCGGTGCTTCAGACGTTCGAGCAGGATTCCCCGGCTCGCGCCATCCAGGTGCGAAGGAACGCCTCTCCCCTTCAGAAAGTCCGATGCAGCGGGAATATCGGACAGGAAGAAACTCAGGAAATCCCGCCAGCCCAGTTCCTGAAGGCATGCTCTTTTCAGCCGGATCAGAAAACAGGCGTGCAGCGAGACATCCACGGCCAAGACGCGGGCCGCACCTTCCTGGGCGAAATAGAACGGGACATCGCCGCTGCCGCCCACCGCCAGAACTTCCTTTCCTCCAAAAACTTCATCCCAGGCCGCAAACCATGGAAATTCGGTTGCCATGAGATAGGGCTGCGAGGCGGCCCCAAAGGACTGTGCGACTCCCCGCATTTCTTTCTCTTCGCGGTGCATGGACTGTTCCCTGCCGGACCGCCCCGCACGGGGCTCAGACTTTGATGCCCAACGTTTCGAGCATGTCGTCCGCGAAGCCCATGATGTGGTCACGCTGCTCTCGAGAGGCGTAGCCGATGCACGCGCAACGCATGATTTGGCGGCTTCTTATGAGGAATTCGAAGGCGGCCTGGGTCCAGGAGAGGTTCACCGCAAAATAATAGGGGTGGCACGCCTTGTGCTCTTTCTGCGTGGCTGAGTAGAGCTCTTCGGGCAAAGAGATCCAGAAAATCTCCCTCAGAGACGTTGTTTCTCCGTGCTTCTGCAGATATTCGTGAATAAGCTTGTGATCGGTTTCTCTCAGTTGATCGATGACATATTGCTTCATGAATGCAGTTTTCCTCACCAGGGTCTTGAGAGGTCGGAGTCCTGATCCATTCGGTCCGCCGCGGATTCCTTGTTCAACGCCCGGCGCACAGCCGAGGAAAGATCCTCCATGAGCACGGGTTTGCTGAGAAAGACTTTGATGGCGTGACCCGGATGGCGCTCCAGCTCCATTGCGTTGCTGTATCCGCTGCACAAGATGACCGGCAGGTCCTCTCGAACTGAAAAAAAGAGCTGCGCCAGCTCTACGCCGGTCAGGCCGGGCATGGTCTGGTCGGTGAGGAGCAGATCGAATCCCGAGGGATTTTTTTTGAAGAGGCGATACGCTTCCTCGCCCGTCGCGCTCACGGTGACATTATACCCCAAAAGGGTCAACATTTGTTTGACGGATTCCAAAAGGGCCTGTTCGTCGTCCACCACCAGGATGGACTCGCTTCCCCCCTCGATGACTTCCGACTGGTCCCGCCGGGGGTTTTCTTGAAACAATGCTTCACATCTTGGAAAGAGAATCCGGAAGGTCGTGCCTTTCCCCAGTTCGCTCTCCACGCTCAGGGCGCCCCGATGACTCTGCACAATTCCATGAACGACCGCGAGCCCCATCCCCGTACCCTCACCGGGCCCCTTCGTGGTGAAAAAAGGATCAAACACTCGACGGAGCACATCCTCACTCATTCCGTGGCCCGTGTCGCTCACGGTCAGCAGCACGTAATCGCCCGCTTCCACTCCGCCGTATCCCGCCAGTTCGGGTGACTGGAAGGCCACATCCTCCAGGGTGAGTGTCAGGACGCCCCCCCGCTCTTTCATGGCATGAGCGGCATTGGTACACAAATTCATGATGACTTGATGAATTTGGGTTGGGTCGGCGGCAACGCAACTTTTACTATGGATTCTTGGGCGAATTTCGATGGTCGCGGGCAGCGAAGCACGGAGCAGCTTGAGCACTTCCTTGACCACAATGCCGATTTCGAGGGGTTTGAGAGGCTCTTCCCGTTTACGGCTGAAGGTGAGGATCTGCTTCACCAAGTCTCGAGCCCGGTTGGCTGCCTTGAAAACCTGATCGAGATTTTGCTGCAGCGCTCTGTTTCCCTGAGCCTTCATCTGCGCGAGTTCGGTGTATCCCAGAATCGCGGCCAGGATGTTGTTGAAATCATGAGCGATGCCTCCAGCCAGCGTCCCGATGGCCTCCATCTTGTGGGCCTGGCGAAGATGCAGCTCCATTTTTCGCTCTTGGGTAACATCACGAAGGATGAGCGCGCAATGCGTGATCGCTCCCGATGCATCGCGGATCGGGGAAGCGTTCGTCTCCAGTTCCAACGATTCCTCACCGGCCCTCTCAAGGACCATTCGGCCCGTCCAGGCTTCTCCCTGCGCAAGGCAGGTCCACATTTCCCTGGAGTGTCGCGCATTGATCCTGCCAATGTTCAGCTGACTCCAGCTGCATCCGACCGCCGTTCCTGGGGAAACTCCGGTAAGTTGTTCGAAGGCCGGATTCACGAAGTGGATCACACCCCCAAGGTTCAGGATGGCCAGTCCCTCAGCGATCTGCTCACAGGCCGCCGTCAGCAGTGTCCGTTCCTGCTCAGTGCGCCTGCTGTCCGTGATGTCCCGAAACTGCATGATGAAATGGAGAGGAATCCCGGTGCCACTTCTCACCACGGATGCATTGACGATCACCCAGAGCTCATGGCCTTCCTTGTGAACGCAGAGGTTTTCCAACTGAGTGGTGCAGATTTTTCCGGAGAGCATCTCCCCAAAGGCTTCAGTACTTTTTTCCGTGTTTACGGGGCGGCAGACATCGTCGTAGGTCTTCGCAAGGATCTCTTCCATGGTGTATCCGAGGATGCGGCAAAGTTCCAGGTTTACCTGGAGAAAATGCCCATCGATTCCCAAGAGAGCCATCCCGATGGGAGCAAACTCGAAAGCCGTGCGGAAGAGCTCTTCGCTCTCACCGAGTCTTTCATCCGCGCGAAGGCGTTCGGTCACATCCTGCAGGAGACAGTGCATCTGAAGAAGCTGTCCCGTCTCACCGCGAGCAACATGCCCATGGGAAAGTGCGAAAATAGTTGCACCGTCCTTACGGACCATTTCAAAATCCTGGTCATTGAAGTGACCGATGCTCTTGAAACAGCCGAAACGTTCCTGAAAAACCCGTCGTGAGGATTCGGAGAGAAAGTCTTCAAAAGGCCGCCCAAGCACATCTTCTCTGGTTTCGTAACCCAGGAGTTTCAGCCATGCTTCATTGACGTCCTGAAGCCGGCCTGCCGCATCAAGAGACTGATAACCCATGGGTGTCTGTCTGCGAAGTGACTCGACCAGTCCTGATCCGCAATCCTCCCGATGCGGCAGACAAGGCTCTCCACTGGAATTCTCCCGAACCAATGCGGAGCCCCAGTGGGGTTCATCGCTCACCAACGGAGAACCATGGGTACAAAATATGCCATTTCGCTCAACCATGAGGTCAGCCTCTGGAAAAGGGTGGCGTCTCAAAATTCCGGCGCCACATCATTTACCAACGCTTGTCATGCAAAGATCCCTTTTTCAGATTCGAACACTTCCTGAATTCCTTCAGACAGTTCATTGAGAGCCAGGCCATCGAGCTGGAGCGCCTGTGCGCTGGAGAGGGAAGAAAGGTTGAGGTCCGGGCGGTTGACGAAACCGATGCCCAGCTTGTGTGAGAGTGCATCGGCCATGGCGACGATGTGGGAGAGGAGCGGGTTGATCTTTGCGTGATTGGGTTGATGGTGAAATGCGATGGCCTCCACAATGTCCAGGTGAAAATTCCACTTCTTCGCCACCATGCCCCCGACCTGTGCGTGGGTGAATCCCAGAAGCTTCTTTTCGATGTAAACGAAGGGGATTTCGGGATTGTGATACACCTCCTGAAAGATCAGGAGCATCTTCTTGGGTATTTTGATGTACATGACCACCTTGCCCACATCGTGAAGCAGTCCTGCTAGAAATGCCTCCTCTATTTTCGGGTATTTTGTTTTTTGTGCGATCATCCTGCAAATGAGTGCATTCCCCAGCGAATGCTCCCAGATGAATTTTTCAGCCAGGCCGAATGATTTGAAAAAATCGTGCATGGCACAGGAAATGAGGATGGATTTGATGGTATTGAGGCCGATGGTCACGACCACTTCATTGATGGTTTTGACGACTCTGCGCCTGGCATAGCACGAAGAATTGGCAATGCGAAGAAGACGAGCGGCAAGGGCCTGATCTTTGGAAATGATCTCCTGGAGTTCCGCGGGGGACACCTCGGGATCGGAGAGCCTCTGCATGGCCAGGTTGGCCACATGAGGCATCGTCGGAAGATCGGTGGTCGTCAGGACTATTTTCTCTGCAACATTTTGCGTCATGATTTCGGTCTGACTCCCTTCGAGGGATTCCTGTTTTCTCTCCACACGGGCAACCGCCTCCCCGAACGCCCAGTTCCCGATGACCAAGCGGGCAAGGCGTCAGCGGGCCGGCCGGCTCGTTCCTGGGGAAGCAGCGAACGCCTGTTCGGCCCAGATTTGACCTTCAAAATTTATCTCCCCGGTACGCTTTCATGGCCTGGTCCGCTTCTCAAAACCGGCAGCGGACCAAACGGGACGGTGCGGCGGGAGATTGTGTTCATACCCCGCTTTATGGGTTTCAGCAGAAATGTTCGCACGGTTCTCATGAGCCCACCATCGGCATCCAAATGTCCGGGCTTGAATAATTTTCACTGAATGTTCTCCCACCCGATCGCATGGGGCAGAACATTCCAGTCGCACTTAAATAGGAGCTCTGCGATTTTCACTGGGAAGCTGAGCGTTTTTCTTCTCCGCCATCGAAGCGCAGAGTTCCCGTAGGGTCAAAAACCGCCTGAACCCGGTCCTCCCTGAACTGGACAGAGGCGAGCCCGTAAAACCACATGTTCCCCTGGATGCTGGAGGGTGTTCCCTGTACTGCCAGCACCTCGTCCCTGGTGGAGTTGATTGAGAAAGTGCGAGGGCCCTTTGCGCCCTTGAATCCCGCAGAGGGCAGCAAACGGATGCGAAGGTCCCCAAAAAAATTGTCGTAGGATTCGACCCGGTCTTCTTTGAAGCGCACTTCACTGAAGCCGTATTGCCATCGATTTCCGGACACGCGGGTGGGTGTTCCCTGCACCGCCAGCACTTCGTCCCGGCTGGAGCCCAGAGTGAAAAAGGACGCCTCTGCTTCCATGTCCTTCCTGGCGGGCATGAGTCGAATTTTCAGGTTTCCGTCGAAATTGTTGTACCGCTCGACCCTGCCCTCCTTGAAGAAAACTTCCGAAAGGCCATACAACCAGATCCTTCCCTTCACGCTTGTGGGGGCACCCTGCACCTGAAGCACTTCCTGCTCGGAGGAACCCAATGTGAAGAATTCCTTGTTCGACTCTCGTTCTCCGCTTCCGGGCACATCCGCAGGACCCGGATCCCACGGTTCGAGCTTTTCATCTTCGAATGCTTCGGATGAAACGGCGCCGGAAAAGGGTTCCCGTGCCACCTCAGTCTCTTCGATCACATGGTGACCGCTCGGGTCGGGCGCCGGACCGCTCAAATCCGGCAAAAAATCCCGGTTGACATATAAAAACATGCCGATCAGAACACAAAGAAGGAGCAGCTTTTTCTGTTCTCCTGTCCATCCTGCCCGTGTCCGAACCCGCTGCCAGGCCATAATTGCCTGGTGTCTCCAACTCTGCCGCAACCTGCGGAGACCCGCATGCACAGAGGACTCTCTTCCTCGATCTGTTTCCGGACGCTCTGGTTGGTGTTTCGGCGAGGGCTGCGCAGAACCTGCTCGAGATTTTGCCTGGCCCGTCCTCGCGGCTGATTTCCATTCTTCGAGGTCTGCCTGAATGCGCTGATAGGCCTCATGGACCGCCTTGAATCGTTCTTCGGCAATGGTTCGCTCCTCCAGGCTTTTTTGCTGGAACCTGTCAGGATGCCACATTTTGACCTTTTGACGGAAAGCCTTTTTCAGCCCGGCCGCACCAACCTGTGGGGTCACTCCCAGAAGTTCGTAGTCGTGAGGAGTCGGTCTGGAGCTCACTTATGCAATTTTCCTTCCGTTTGCGCGTCGATCGAGCTTTAGAAGACGTTCCTTGTGCGTGAAATGACTCAGTGGAGGAAAAGCTTTCAAGTTTTGTGCAAGGTGACCCGACTGAGTCCCATGAAGCATCAACCCCCCGGAGCCGGCCTCCGTCATTTAAAATCCCCAGGTCAACGTCCTGAACTTCGTCTCTGGCGCAGGAGGAAATGCCCCATGAGTGCCACCGCTTTGACGCCCTTGCTGGAAGAAATCATGCAGGCCGCCGACCGGCTTCCACCCTTCCCCCAGGTCGTCACCAAGGTCATGCCTCTCATACGTTCCATGGCATCCGTCTCGGAAATCGAGGCGGTCATCCGGCTGGATCCGATCATTGCTTCCCGGGTGCTTGCCATGAGCCAATCTACTCTCTTCTCCAGGCGCACCAGGATCGAATCACTCAAAGAGGCCATTGTGTCGCTCGGCACCCGTCAGTTGGTGACGGTCATTTTGACTGCCTGTGCCAGCAAATATTTCACGGCCCATGCGCTGGGATATGATTTGCAGGAGGGCGAACTCTGGGAGCATGCGGTGGGGACCGCCATTCTTGCCGACAGGGTTGCCCAAGAAATTGACAGTCCCAGCCGTTATGTGGCCTACACAGGGGGGCTCCTGCACGACATCGGCAAGACCATTTTGAGTTTCTATGTCGAGGATTACCTCGACGGCATCTACTACCTGGTGCACGAAGAGAAACTGTCTTTCCTGGACGCGGAGCGTCGGGTACTGGGCATTGACCACCAGCAGCTGGGGGCACTGATTGCGCATCGCTGGAACTTCCCACCTCCCGTGATCACTGCCATCGGGTGCCACCACACCCCGCAAAAAGCCAGGGAACACGGTCAGGTGGCAGCCATCGTCTACGCGGCGAACCGTATGGTCTCCGCAGTGGGTGTGGGTTGTGGTGTGGACGGATTCTTGCAACCAAACGGGGACCGGGTGTTTTTGGATTTGAACCTCACCTCCGCGATGATCGAAAGGTTCATGGCCGATGTGGTGATGGCCCTGGACGAGACACAGCAGTTCCTGAGCAATTAGGGGTGCGGGAGAGAGTCCGGGAGGCCACCCGCGATGCGGCGGCATTCAGAAGGGCGCCTCAGGATAGGCCAACACGATGCGCTCGAGGGGAAGCACAGGTTTTGAAACCCGTTCAAGAGAATCGAAACCTTTCTTCATGGTGGGAAGGCTCACGACGCGCACGGGCCGCCTTCCTTTCCTCGATGGGCCGCAGAGGGTCATGAGAGTCAACGCACATTTCCCCGCAAGAGGGAGAAATCCCAGACATGCTCGTGCTCACTAGAAAACTCGGCGAATCGATTCGCATCGGGGATGACATCGAAATCGTGGTCACCTCCATCGATCGAAACAAGGTCAAACTCGGCATACGGAGCCCCGCGGAAGTGCCCGTGCACCGTTCGGAAATCTACGACCGCGTGCAGCGCGAGAACCGTGAAGCCATTGCCGTCGATCCTCACGACCTGGAGAAAATTGTGCTGCACATGGCGCACAAGTGAAAGCCGGCCCGCAACCCCTCTCGGAATTGCTTCAGATCGCTTCTTTGTCTGTGGAGCGCGGAGCATTTCGTTGGGGAGGGACTTTCCTGAGTCGACACGACCCAGGGATGAGGCCCGGATGATCGCAAATTTTGTTCAGATCGGTCACTTCCTGCAGAGGACACCCATGGAAATCAACACCACACGTTTTGGAATCATGAACATCGAAGAAAGATCGCTCATCCACTTCCCATGGGGCATCCCCGGTTTTGAAGAGCTCAAGCGCTATGTGCTTCTCGAACACGGGGACGGCATATTTCACTGGCTGCAATCCGCGGACGACCCCGATGTGGCTTTTCTCGTCTGCTCCCCGGACGTCCACCGACTTCGCTACCGGGTGCCCCCTGGGAGACTCAATGCCCTGTCCGTGCAAGACGAGGAGGATCTGGCCATCCTCAACCTGGTTTCGCTGGATCGGTCAGAAAACTGCGTGCGGTTTCACATTCGGAGTCCCCTCCTGGTCAATACCGTCACAAGGACCGGTCAGCAGTGGAACATGGACCAGGACGAGCTGAAGAAGTACACATTGCCGCCCAATGGCTCCACAACGCCGGAGGGTGGCGATTTCATCGTGTGGCAGCTGGAACGAGGCAGTCAGAGCTGACCTCAGGTTAGAGAATTATTGAATCATTTCCAATGGTTCGAGAGAGCATGCCCACCCTGCGATGGAGCCGCCGGAGCTCTGAATGCAGGGTGGGGATGCCTTTGAACCGACCGACCTGATGGGGAACAGATCCTCCAGACACAGAGTCGACAGACAAAAGTTCCGACGTCCATCACCCACCCTTCTTTAGAAGAATCCCCCCTGACCTCCACCAAAATGTTTTTCTCTAAAGTCTCATCCGACCCCTTCCGACTTAATAGCCCAAGTGAGGGGTGACTCTCACCCACCACTCAACGCCGCGAAAGGGAAACGGAACCGGATGAGACAAAAACCTGAACAGAGGAGGTCACTTTCATCGCACCGAGCGTTTGAACCAGAGGAAGAACCAATTTCAGCAAAAACCAGTGGAAACCATTTGAAACATCATCGAAGCACAAAAGAAGGGCAGGAAGCCCCGACTCATCTCATCATGGAGGATTAACTCATGGCTCTGACCATCAACACCAATGTCGCCTCTCTCAATGCACAAAAAAACCTCAACAAGACTCAGGGTGCATTGCAGAAATCCCTCTCCCGCCTTTCTTCGGGCCTGCGCATCAACAATGCCAAGGACGACGCTGCGGGGCTCGCCATCTCGAACCGCATGACCGCTCAGATCCGCGGCAATGACCAGGCCATGCGCAACGCCAATGACGGCATCTCCCTGGCGCAGACGGCGGAAGGGGCTTTGGGCGAGATCACCAACAACCTGCAGCGGTTGCGAGAACTGGCCGTGCAGTCGGCCAACGCGACCAACACGGCAACAGACCGTGCGGCCCTTCAGGAAGAGGCGAAGCAGCTCCTCGATGAAATCAGCCGCGTGGCGACAGTGACCGATTTCAACGGCACCAAGCTCCTGGACGGCTCCTTCAAAGAGATGAAATTCCAGGTGGGGGCCAACGCCAATGAAACCATCTCCATCAGCATGAACAGCGCGAGAACCGACAAACTGGGCACTTCGGACGTGGCCTCCGTTTCCTCCACGGGTTTCTCCGGGGTTCTCGGCACCGATGATCCTCCTGCGATGGTCGCAGGTGACCTGGTGATCAACGGGGTCGTTCTGGGAGCCTCAGTGGCAGCCAGCGACACGGCCTCTTTCGCCGGCAAGGAGGGCAGCGCCATTGCCAAGGTGGCCGCCATCAATGCCAAGTCCAAAGAATCCGGCGTCACGGCCACGGTGAATGCCAACGTCGCGGCCGGCACTGCCATGACCGGTGCCTCAACATCCGGCGAAATCATCATCAATGGTTTCAAAACTTCCACCGTCAACACAACGGCCGACACTGCTGCAACTCGCTCCAGTGTGGTGACCGCCATTAATGCCATCTCGGCCCAAACGGGCGTAAAGGCCATTGATACGGGCGAGGATACGGGTGGTGTTAAACTGGTGGCCGAGGACGGCAGGAATATTGTCGTCGGATTTGCCAATGGGACGACGTTGACAGCTCAGGCCACCGGTGTCAGTGGTGCCGTGGTATCTGATGACGTCACAAGCGCCGATGCCAAAATCTTTTACGGGGGATATACCCTCTCCTCCACCAAAGAGATCAATATCGAACAGGGGACTGGTTCCATCGGCAACGCAGGTCTGACCGCAGGCAAATATGCGGCCCAGACTGCTTACGTCGCAACCGCGGCCACAAACACGGCCATGGCAGCGGGTGATGTGCGCATCAACGGCGTCCTGGTGGGTGCCTCACTGGTGAGCTACGACACGGCTTCTTACGAGACAAACCCGGGAGACAAGGCGACCAGCGCCATTTCCAAAGCTGCCGCGGTTAATGCAGTTTCCAAGCAGACGGGAGTCACTGCGACCGCCAACGCCACCGAAGTATTGGGTTCAACAATGGGCGGCGCTGGAGGGGTAACTGGAAAACTGACCATAAACGGGGTGGACACGGCTTCCATCACCACGACGGGCAACTATGCTGATGACCGTCGTCAGGTGGTCGCGGCCATCAATGCCATCTCCGGTCAGACGGGCGTCATGGCGATCGACACCAATTCAGATTCGAGCGGCATCAAACTTGTCGCTGCCGACGGACGGAATGTTACGATTGCGCATGATACCCTCGCTGCAACCGATACCGGTCTGGGGGCGGACTCCACACACACGGGCTCCATCACCCTGACCTCCGCCAAATCCTTCACCATCGAAAGCGGCACCACAGGCACCGACACCACAACGAATTTCGGTTTGGCGGTTGGGCATTATGGGGGCACGCGAAGTGGTCAAGCTCTCGACACGATCGACATTTCCACCGTTGAAGGCGCCACGGCTGCTTTGACCGCCCTGGACAATGCCATCACCCAGGTTGACAACAGTCGTTCTTCTCTAGGTGCTTATCAAAACCGCTTCGAGGCCACCATCAGCAACCTCAGCAACGTTACCGAAAACCTGTCCGCCGCCCGTGGCCGTATCATCGATGCAGACTTCGCATCGGAAACGGCGGCACTGACCAAAAACCAAATCCTGCAGCAGGCGGGTGTGGCCATGCTCGCTCAGGCCAACCAGCTGCCCCAGCAGGTCCTGGGTCTGCTGCAAGGCTGATGCATCACAGCGGATCACACCTTCGATCAGCCGTGAGTCTGTAAACCATGGCTTTTGACCTCCCCTCCCCCACGTCCTGATCCCGCAGGCGGTTGACGGAGCCGTGAGGGAGGGGAAATTTTTGCACACTGTCATGCGAATGGGTGACCCATCCTCGATCCGCACGATGCCCGACACGCCGTGCATCTCGGGAGAGCTGCTCAGAAGTCTTTTTCCCCCCACGGCGTGCGGGAGGGATGTGCGGGGATGCGGCCACGCGATTCCATGGGGCTGCGCCGGTTTTGACGCAGCCTTGCCGTACCGAAGTGGGAGGGCGTCATGGCAATTTCTGTGGGAGGACTCATTTCAGGGATTGACACGAAGAGTGTCATCAAACAGTTGACGGAACTGGAGCGCAAGCCCATCCTCAAGCTTCAAACCAAAGAGGCCGCCTACCAGGTGAAACTGACCTCCTACGGGGGTCTTCGCAGTGTTCTCTCCAGCCTTCGGTCAGCAGCAGCGGCCCTGGACTCGCCCTCCGATTTCAATCAGTTCTCCGGCGTCTCAAGCAATCCTGCAACATTCACCGCCTCCGTTTTTTCCACAGCAACCGGCGGCAGCACGTCCATCAGCGTGCACTCGCTGGCTCAAGTTCATAAAGTCAAAAGCGAAGCTTTTGGAACTGAAGAAGCCGTGGGGGAAGGCACGTTCACCCTCCAACTGGGTGACGGCGAGGCCACGGAAATTTCTACATCCGCGGAAGACACGATCACAGACGTCGCCCGCAAAATCAATGAAGCTCAACGAAGCATCCATGCGGCCGTCATCACCGACGGCACCAGGAGCTATCTGACCCTCACCGGGCAGAGGACGGGCGAAGCCAACACGATTCGCCTGGAGGTGACCGCAGAGACTCCCCCTCCCGCCGGCGAACCGCCCGACCCGGAAAATCCTCCGGATCCCGGCTCCCTGACGGACAAAGAGGGACTGTCGCGCCTGCTCTACTTGCCCGGCGGAGAAAACAACGGGCTTGTGGAAACTCAGAAGGCCTCCGATGCCGTTCTGACGGTGGACGGCGTGGAGAACATTCGAAGACCCACCAACGTGGTGACCGATGTCTTGAAGGGCGTCGTTTTGACACTCACGGGAACCACCGAGCAGGACCAAACGGAAACGCTCACCATTTCCAGGGACACCGCCGCCGTCGCCGCCAAAGTGAATGCCTTTGTGGATGCCTACAACGCTGTGACCGAATTCTTCAAGAACGCTCAGAGTTATGACCCCCAAACTCAAAGGGCAGGGATTCTGCTCGGGGACGGTACCACCAACCTCATCCGCAACCGCCTGAGAACGAACCTCGCCGGATTTGTTTCGGGCGGCGTCGAGGGACTCTCCAGACTCTCGGACCTGGGTGTCACCCTGAACAAGGACGGCAAGCTCCAGGTGGACCACAGCACCCTCAACGACGCCATCCAATCCCGCTTCGACGACGTCACGACCTTCTTCACGGCCAATGAGCAGGACGCCGAGGGGTTTGGAGTGAACATGGTGAAACTGCTTGACCGCATGCTCAATAACAACAACGGAGACCTGGCCGTTCGAACCAAAGGAATTCAGACCAGCGTGGACCGTATCAGCAAGGACATTGCCCGGCACGAAACTCGCATACTGAAAACCGAGAGTCGCCTCCAGACTCAGTTCCAAAACCTGGAACGACTTCTGGGCCAATATCAGAAAACGGGTGACTATCTCGCCCAGCAGATCACGGCTCTGCAGAACATGAACCAGAGCATGACCAGGAGGTGATGCACCCCACAGGTGCTTTTTGACACAGCGTGGCTCCCAGAGGTGCTGGAGACAGCAGCGAGTCGTTCATTTCTTCAAGGTTTGTTCGCCAAAGCTTCCTCAGGAGCAGAATCGACACCGACCCTGAGACTGACTTTGGGCCTGGGCACCGCACAGCCTGGAGAGCGACCGTGACCGCAGAACTTTGCTCCCGGAGTTTTCTGGCGGGAATCCGAGAGGTTGCGGGAATGCCGGATCAAAGCACGTGCGATCGATGGTTTCCCGGAGGAGGATGGATGCTTCGGCGTTCAGTGGCGGCCCGAAGCAATCGCCGTCGAAATTCCGCCGATCCTTGACCGGCCTGTCGTCCCCATCTCATGTCAATACAGACCATGAACATTCAGGAGGAAACAAGATCATGACCCCTTATGCGCACATTGTCTACCAGCAGACTGCGGCAAACGCATTGTATGACAAGGAACGCCTGGTGGTGATGGTTTACGAGGGAATTGTTGATTTTCTGCGACAGGCAAGGCAAGGAATTCAGGAAGGCGAAAAGGCCCGCAAGGGGGAGGCCATTTCCAGCATCATGGCTTTGCTGACCGAATTGGACTGCGCCCTGGATCGGGAGGCGGGTGGGGACATGGCCCTCAACCTGGCCGATTTATACCAGTGGATGATGGGACGCCTCACGGAAGCCAATCTGCACGACGACATGCGCGCTCTCAAAGAGGTGGAGAATGTGGCGTTGGAACTGATGGAGGGTTTTCAGGGGGCGGCACGGCAGCTGGCCGGCAAAACCGTGCAACCCGGTTTTCAAACAAAGGAAACTACTGCCCTCCCGCACTCCGCAGCCGCGAGCATCCAGCCACCCTCAACGCAGACCAAGAGATTGAACTGTGCGGTTTGAAGCCCTTTCCGGTGAGCCTGTTTTTGACCTTCAACGCTCACTCATGGAGAATCTGCGGTGCAAGCTGAAAGAATGCCTCAATCCTTGATGGATCTTCTGGTGAAAATGCTCTACCTGACGGGGGAACTGAAGGTAGCCCTGAGCACCCTCGAGCGAGACGCATCTCTGGGGAGCGGCAGGGGACTTCACGAGACTCCCCATCAGGAAACATATTCTTCACCAGGACATGGGCTCCCCTGCCCTGGCCCTGAACAAGCTCAGGCAACCCTGGCAAATCTGGCCGAGGAACAGGCCGCAGTTCTGGATCTGATAATTCAGGCAGGGCCGAGCTCTGATCCCAACCTCCTCCCCCTGGTCCAGGACACCTGGCAGGAAGTCCAAGACGTGATGGCGCGACTGGAATCCTGCCGCGAACGCACGCTTGAAGTCCTGGGGGCCCTTTCACGCCATAGAAGCCGCACCGCAGCCTATGCCACGCAGCTGGCACTGAATGTTGAAGAAGAGAGTTCACCGGCTTTCGCAATGGCATCCAGCGGGCGGTCCGATGCATCCGATTTGCTTCAAAGCATTGCCTCCCCATGAGGTTGCAGGCAAACTCCCGGTAAACCGCCCGGTTCCATCTTCACGTGACCCCCTCCCCCTTTTCAGCGGCTTCGCGCCTGGCGACCGGACGTGTCCTTCCTCGTGCAGGGCGCAAACCCTGCCTCCAACGGTATCGTCGTTGTCGACCGGCGCTCTGTCAATTTTCAAACACTGAGCGATGCATTGATGCATTTCTGTTGCCGGATCGTCCGGGTCTCCCAGGCTTGTGAAGCAGGCTAAAAAAAACTGGACAGGCGGGGTTGGGTGCCGTGGCAGGATCGGGAAGCGCCACCGGGGCGAGTGAGCATTTCAGAGAGGAGTCGGGACGGTCACTTCAGCATCAACAGGCCAGAAGCTTTGCGACAGGGGCGAACTCGGAATGCTCTCGTACGGAGTGTTTCCGTTTGTTTTCGACCATCACCTTGTACCACAGCTGGACAAAGAAGATCACCACAACAAGCCCTGAAACATCGGGAGAAGCTCCCTTGTAGAAGTGTGCAACGACGTCCTGAACAAATCGTGGCTCAAAGAAGCCTGCATCCTTTATTCTGGGAGGGATGAGGGTTTCTCTCACCAGGTCCTCCATGCTCTTGAGAAACCATGGGGCGGGAGGGTTGAAGGGTTGTTTTCTTCGAAGGCGAACCGCTTCGGGTATGATGCCTTTCGTGGCCTCCTTGAGCAGAAACTTTTCGTTGAGCCCCTGCATCTTGAGGTGAGAGGGGATCCGAAAAAGGAGTTCCACCAATTCGTGGTCCAGGAAGAGAGGACGCACCTCGATCGAATGGGCCATGCCCATCTTGTCTGCCAGGGGAAGCGTGAGATTGAGGAGGCGCAGTTTTGTCTCCAGGTAGACGGCCTGGTCGAAGAGATCCCTGCTCCGGAAGCTCTCCACGTTGCCCATGTACATGTCTTTCGGCAGGAGGGGAGAGAGCCTGT
This sequence comes from uncultured Syntrophobacteraceae bacterium, assembly GCA_964654275.1. GTDB lineage: Bacteria > Desulfobacterota > Syntrophobacteria > Syntrophobacterales > Syntrophobacteraceae > SLCH01. Next base: position 104,714 of record CAZZHS010000003.1, on the reverse strand, counting down.
CCACAAAATCCTCGGAATAGAGCTGTTCTTTGAATTGAAAGGCGCGATATCGGTAAGGCATGGCAGGATGCCTCAGCGGAAAGCCTGCCCCCGTCCGCTGCAGGTGGGCCTGCATCAAATCCAGCTGGCGACTGGTCTGAAGGAGAGGATAAAGGCGCCTCAAAATGTTTCGCCGCCAGCTTCCGCCACCACCGCGCTGCATGAATTGCATGCATTTGAGTTGCTGGAAGTAGTCATACCCCCCCATGATCTCATCCGAGCCATCCCCTGTGAGGACCACTTTGAGACCCAGTTCCCGGGCCTTCCGCGACAGCAGAAAGAGTGGCAAATGGAGCAGCGAAACAATCGGGTTTTCCAAAGCGCGGGTCATCCCCACGACATCTTCTTCCTCGACGGAACACTGGAATTCATGGTGTCGAGCTCCCAGGCTGTTCGCCACCAGGAGTGAAAACTCACGCTCGTCGTACTCCGCCTCCTCGAAAGTGATGGAGAGGGTCCTGAGGGGACGTTCCGATAATCGGGAGGCGAGCGAAGCGATGGTGCTCGAGTCGATGCCGCCGCTGAGGTAAACGCCCACGGGAACATCCGAAACCATTCCCAGCTGGACCACTTCCTCCAATTTGTTTCGGAATTGGTCGAGGAGTTCAAGGTCGGATTCTGTTGAAACTCCCGTTTGCCCGTCGAGGTCCCAGTAAGCGCACAATCGTTTCCCTCGCGAGGAGAGGGTCAGAAAATGCCCGGGGGGAAGCTGGCGAATGTCCTGGAAAAACGTGCGCGGTGCCACGTTGAACCCAAAAGTGAAAAGGCTGTCGACAGCCTGTGGGTGGATTTGCGGTTCCACGGCAGGGTGCGCGAGGATGGCTTTGATTTCCGATCCCATCAAAAAGGTGCCGCCGGGAAGTTCGACATAGTATAGAGGTTTGATCCCGAAACGGTCTCGGACCAACAACAGTTCTTCCTGCTCTTCGTTCCAGATGCAAAAGGCGAACATGCCTCTGAAACGCTCCAGACATCGAGTGCCCCAGGTCAGATACGCGTTGAGGACCACCTCCGTGTCCGTTTGAGTGCGAAATCGCACTCCCGCTGCCTGCAGCTCCCGCCTGAGAGCCGCGTGATTGTACACTTCTCCGTTGAAGACGATACAGCTCTTTCCGTCCTCGCTGAAGACTGGCTGGGGGCCGGCCGGAACGTCGATGATGCTCAGACGGCGAGATCCAAGGTGGACCTTCGGCGCAAAATAAAACCCCTCTTCGTCCGGACCCCGATGACGAATGGCGTCGGCCATTCCGCGCACCACACTCTGCTCAGGGTTCAGACCGAAGGGGTGATACACTCCGACTATGCCGCACATGGAGACTGCCTTTCCATGGCTCCAGTGCTGGAAAGTGAGACCGCCGAATCACGGGGGGCACTGGGACCCCTGGTTCGCAGATCTTCCTTTCCGGGGGAGCAGGTCACATCAAACCATTCTGATCCAAAACGCATCAAATCTTCCCGTCGAAGAGAACACCCCGCAAGTCCTTCAGCTTCTCTCTGAGTTCGAGGACCTCTTCCGGTGGAAGCTGTCGAACGACTTCTCCGGTCTTCTCGCTGATCACCTGCACCACGACTTCGCCGGTGCCCTCGTGAAGTTTGAAGCTCAGATCCACGCGCATCTGGGTGAGATAGTCCTCCACATCCTTGACCAGATTTTCCAGATCGTCGCGTTTCACCTCGTTTTTTCCCTGAGAGCCCTGGGCCTCTTTTTTATTGCTGTCCAACTGGCTGAGCCCTCCCCCTTCGTTCCTGGGAACGGGCTTAATTTGCCGGACCTCGGCCGTCTGGCTACCCATCTGCTGTTGCCGGCCCCATGCGTCCGCCATGAGGGGTTTGATCTCTGAGATACGTGCTTCCATATCAAAGCGCTCCTGTGAGTAGATGTCCAAGCCGTGAAAATCCGATGCATCACCCTGTCTTGTTGGATTGAATCGGCGTCGCGAGTGAAAAACATAAAAAATTTCTTCAGGGCGAGCTCCCAAAAGCTTCGAGCTCTGAGGTCGGTGCCAAACTCGCTGTTCAAGCAGCACTGCTGACGTGGAAAAATGCACACGCGGGGTGCCCCTCTCCAGGGGAAGAAATAAAATTGAAGATCTGCCTCCAACCTGCCGATAGATTTACTGCTTCAGTGTTTCTAAAGTTGAACGATTTGAAGGGATTTATGGCAAATTGTTTGCAATCTCCATATGCACATCACGATTTCAGATTCTCGTGTGTTTCTGTCACCCGGTCACACCGGTCTTTAGAAACGGCCTGAAAAGCCTCCACATGTCCAAAACAACCACGTGGCCGGGGTTCGCGACACGTGAGAACAGCAGCTCCGGCCCGCTTTTCCCTGGCCCTTCCTGGGTCGTGCTCCCAGGGAGTCAACCAAGTTTCCAACAGGCTCTTTCAAGAAAAAACATCCAGGGTGCCGTCATGTTCCCGACACCACTCCGATGGCCTTTTAGTTGATGCGAGTCCCACGCGTGCAGGAAAGGTCGGACATTTGCGCAAGATCCTAGTGCTCATCGCCATTTCTTTGACTTCCGTCGGGGGATGCGCTCAGCAGGCCTGGCTGCGCGGCGCCATGAATCTCTCCAGTCAAACCGTTGCCGAGGATCCGGAGGTGTTCGTGAAGGCCGACCCTGGACGCTATGAGGGTGCGCGCCTCGCCATCCTTCCTTTTTCTGCCCCCGCCCATTTGAAGGGTGTCACGGAAACCGTGACCACCTCGTACGCTCGGGAATTGCTGCAAGTTCCTATTTTTTCAACGATTCTTGTGCTCACGGAAGACCAGGGCGATTCAAAACGCTCGCTCCTGAAAGCACAGAGTGAAGGGTGCAACGCGGTTCTGCTCGGGCGTGTGTCGGATCTGCTCGATGCAGGCGGTGCCCAGTCTACTCGCCTGGCACTGAGCGTTCAGCTTCTGGATGCGGAAACGGGCGAAACCCTCTGGTATGTGCAGCAGCGGGCTCTGTCCTCCCCTGGAGCCGACCTCGATCTGTTCTGGAGAACACTTCCGGGAGAGAATGCGTCAGGATACAGGCGGCTCGCCCATTGTCTGGCAAGGCAATTTGGCGACCTGCTGGCCCAGCGGGACCAGAAGCGTCGATAGGAATGGAGATGGCGGCAAGCTATTTGATGCTTCCCGTAGTGAGGCCTCAATACGCTTCCGGCGTGCTGGATCGTTTCCCGGAGATTGGAGACCACCCTCAGCGACACAAACCCGGATCATCACAAAAGGAGAATCGTGCGAAATCAAATTCGTGTTCTCATTGCCGATGATGATGACCTTTGCAGAGCAATCCTGAGAGATGCCATGGAGGCAATGGAGGGTGTGGAGGTCATCCTGGCCTGCGATGGAGTGGAGGCCCTGGAGAAATTGGAAGCTCAGGCTTTCGACATCCTCATCACCGATTTGAATATGCCCCGCATGGACGGTTTGACCCTGCTGGCTCATGCGCGTGCACTGGTTCCCCATCTGCTGTCCATCATCATCACGGGTTTCGGAAGTCTCGAGTCCGCTATTGAGGCCATACGCCGCGGGGCATACGACTACGTTCAAAAACCCTTCAAACTCGAGGAAATTTCCGTTGCCGTCCGCAACGCCATCGAAAAAATCACCATCCTGAGAGAAAAGGCACAGCTACTCAAAGAACTGGAGGAGGCACATCAGAAACTCTCGGAACTGCAGGCCATGAAGGGGGCGTCAGAGAAAAAAGCAGCCCCGCCGGAGCCTGTGGAGGCCGCCAAACCTGCCATGGTCGTGTTCCCGCGTCACACCTTGCCCATAGCCTTTTTTCAGCCTCCCGAGGAGGATTCGTCCCGAGTCCTGGCTGAAATCGAGCGACTCAAGCGATTGCTCGAAGACCGCGTCATCAGCCACGATGAATTCAAGCGCCTCAAAGAGATCATCATTGGCCGCAGCACGCCATAGAACTTGTGAACTGCCGGAGCGTGACCGGAAAGTCAAGGTTCTTCGGACCTTGTTTCATCTGTCCATTCTGAGGTACATTGCGGGACCATCGCCACACTTCCCGGCAAGTCCGATTGCGACCCAAGCCATGCACGATTTGAAATCAATCCCGGTGGAAAATTGGGAGCGATTGAGAGAATGATCGTGTTCCCACGCGTGCAGCACCGACCTGGAAAGATCAAGTTCAGAAGGAAAACGATGAGAGTGTATCGAGAACTCGAGGTTCAAGACATCGACACGACAGCCATTCCCGAACCCTGCCTGGAGGTCCTCCTGCACAAGCAGCGATCTGCGCAGTGGGGCGCTTTTTTTCATGGTTTGATTCATAATGTCAATGGGCCTCTCCAAAACATGACCATGCTCGTGGAGATGCTCGAAAACAGTCAGGCCGAAATGGATCAGGCCATCCTCCAGGAGACAGGAGAAGACGATCCCAGGGTGAAGGAGGTCTCAGAAAGACATAGAAAAAGGCTGCGGCAGTTGAGCCAGCAGATCCATATCCTCGGCGAGACACTCCAGGACTTCATCGCTGTGGACGACATCGAACAAAATGGTGGAGAGGTGGACCTTCGGATGCTCCTCCCGCGACTGGTCCGTGTCTTTAGGGCCGACCTGTTTTTCAAGCACAATGTGGCCCTCGATCTGCAAATAGACGACGACATCCCTCCCCTCAAGATTCCGGGAAGCGTCGTCGTCCCTGCCCTGATACACCTTCTCGACAATGCCCTGGCTGCCTTGCGTGACTCGAGGGAGAAGAGTCTGCGAATCCGTTGCCATCGCGAAGATGGCGATGTTGTCCTCGTGTTCAGCGACACGGGGTGCGGTCTCTCCGTGCAAAGCGATCCAAAGAATTTGTGCACACCGTTTGAATGTCGACGTCCGGCTCAGTACGGGCGTTCCGGCAAGCGGCACAAACACTTCGGTCTGGGTCTCTACCTCACCTGCCTCATGTTGAAGCCTTATGGGGTGCAACTGGCTTTGGCTTATGATGGAAAAGAGACTTCCGCAATCCTGAGGATGCCCGTGTCTCCTTGATTCCAAGAGAGATGGGGAAGACTTTTCCTCGAGCAGGGAAAGTTTTTCCCCGCATTCCTGTCCATGTAAGCCTTCCTCGAACGTGATCGGATCTTTCGCCGGGGTTGAACCTGGATCTGAGAGGATCTCGCCTATCGAACCATCCTGGCAAAAGATTTGCTTACCCTTCTCCGTGTGGCGCGTGAAGCCCGTCGCCACCCCAGTGGCCTGAGTCCTGCCTCAACGGCGGTCAATGCCTCTCTAATCTCTCGCAGCAATCCACCATGGAGACGAGTCATGAAAGTCGGTGACATTCCAGTTCGTGGTACCGAGCAATCCTTGAACTCCCAAAGAACCGGGGGTGAGGGCGCCGATCCTTGCGAATTTCAAAAGGTTCTTCAGGAAGAATGCCGCGGCGCACAGCTTCCCGCAGCTTTGGGAAGAAGCTTGGACGAAATGGCCCCCCAGGCCATTTTTCAGGTGCCGCCCCACCTCATGATGGCGCTGGACTTTCAAAACCAGCTGGATGACCAGTCCCTGGACGGGCTCACGAGGGTGGTTGATGCCCTGGGAGGATTGGAAAAAGCCCTGGCCGACCCTTCCATTTCCCCGAGAGGCATCCAGGAGCACTTCCATGGAATCCAAAATGAACTGGCGGGATTGAAATCGCTCATGTCGGCCCTCCCCATCCAGCACCCCCTGCAGTCTATGAGCGAGGAAGTGAACATCCTGGCCCACGTGGAATCCGTCAAATGGAACCGGGGCGATTACCTTTGATCAATTCCCTCAGATTTCGGACATCTTTTTGGGGACCAAGTCTCGCTGCCTTCCGTTCTCCAAACTTCTGTTTCTTCCAGTCGGCAGATCGAGAGGACATGCGTTTTCCTGCCCCTCCCTCTTTGAATTTCGGCAGAGTCGGACGCGCTCTCCATGTGATCGACTCGGGCTCAAAGTTCATGAGCCATGAGCGGCACATCGCCGGAAATCAGGAAAATCCTGTCCATAACGACGAAGATTTCCGCAATTTTTTCAAGTGATGCACCCTTTCAACCGAAATACTCCCATGAACAAAAGCAACATGGGGCGATTCACAACCGCCCCCTCGGGTGCCGTTTCAAGCCAAAAGGCCGTTGGGAGTGAATCAAACATGCACACCGAAAGGGCGTTGTCGGAAGATCTTTTCACCAAGTTCAGCACTCTGGTCTATAACGAATGCGGGATCAATCTCCACGATGGGAAGAAGGCCCTTTTGCAGGCCCGGCTCAACAAGCGCCTCCGGACCGTAGGGTTGGGCTCCTACCAAATGTACTATGACCACCTGATGTCATTGGAGGGCAAAGAGGAACTCCTCCATTTCCTGGACTGCATCTCCACCAATCTGACCTTCTTTTTCAGGGAATCCCAACACTTTGAATTTCTATCGGAAACGGTTTTACCTGAAATTTTCGGCGCCGGACCGCCCACCAACCCTCAACGCGTTCGTTTCTGGAGTGCAGGGTGCTCCACGGGAGAAGAGCCTTACGGGCTGGCCATGACCGTCCTCGATTACGTGGACGATCTTCCTTTTCGAGATTTCAAAATTCTGGCGACAGACATATCCACCAGGGTTTTGAACACGGCGCATCGGGGACTATATGCGCCGTCCAAAATGGAGAGGGTGCCTCCTGCCTGCCGAGCCAAATACTTTAGGAAAACGATGGACGGGAAGGGTCAACCGGTCTGGGAGGTTGTGCCTCTCCTGAGAAAGATCGTCTCGTTCAGACGACTCAATCTCAAGGCCCCCTACCCTTTCAAAGGCCCCTTTCACTGCATCTTCTGCAGGAATGTGATGATCTATTTCGATAAGAAGACCCAAGAGAGCATCATCCAGCGGATGAGCCAATATCTGATCCCTGGAGGCTATCTTTTTGTGGGCCATTCGGAGAGCCTCACAGGTCTGGCTCACCCCCTGGCTTACGTGAGGCCGGCGGTCTACAGGAAAAGGCTTTAGCGTTTGGGAAGCGAGGACTTTGGCGAACCGGCAGGCCCGAAATTGATTCAGCCCAACCGGGGAAGAGAGACCCATGCGAAGAATTGTCGGGGTTGCCGACATGGCGGTCAGCAACAACAAACGGGAGACCCTCATCACCTATTCCCTCGGTTCCTGCATTGCGGTGATCATCTACGATTCCCAGGCAAATGTCGGGGGCATGCTCCATTACATGCTGCCCGATTCATCCATGGATCGTGAAAAGGCTCGAAAAAGGCCGGCCATGTTTGCAGACACTGGAATTCCTTGGCTTTTCAAGCAGAGCTACCTCCTGGGAGCTCAGAAGAGCTCCCTTGCCGTCCGCGTCGCCGGTGGCGCTCAGATCCTGGACGAAAACGGGATCTTCAATGTGGGACGGCGAAACTACCTGGCACTGCGAGAGATTTTCCATCGAAACGGTGTTGCCATCCTCGGAGAACACGTGGGGGGACAGGTGAATCGTACTGTCCGCCTTGAAATGCAGACCGGCAGAGTGTTTCTTGAAGTCTCAGGTCAGGGGGAGATGGAGATGACCTGATCACCTCACCGATTTCAGCTCGCCACCCTTCTCCGAGGCTCTTCCCAGGTTGCCGGCGCGTTTTGCAACACTATTTCCGGAAGACAGGTGACGGCTTCTTCCAAGAAATCCGCAAAAGCGCTCATGATGCGCGATTTCAGACACTGCCGTCGTGGAGGGATTTCTTCGAAGGGCATTTTCCACAGGCACTTTATCTTGAATGGACAATCGAGATCCCATGGACCCCATCAAAGTGCTGATCGTCGATGACTCGGCCATTGTCAGAAAGATTTTCACCCAGGAACTCTCACGCTACGAAGATGTGCAGGTGGTGGGAACTGCGCCCGATCCTTTTGTCGCGAGAGATAAGATCCTTAAACTGAAACCGGACGTGATCACGCTCGACATCGAGATGCCCCGCATGGATGGTTTGAGTTTCCTGAAGACGCTCATGAAACACTATCCCATCCCCACTGTGATCGTCAGTTCCCTCACGGCGAGAAACAGCCGGATGGCCCTCGACGCCATGGAAATCGGGGCGTTGGAAGTGCTGGCCAAACCCGGTGGACCCTTTTCCGTCGGCGACATGAGCGTCCAACTCATCGAGAAAATCCGATCCGCAGCTCAGGCCAAGTTCCTGCTGCCCCACCACACCAGGGTGCAAGCGTCCAGCGGTCCAGCGGCACCGCTCGGCCTCTCACCGGATCATGAAGCGCTCCGGGAGACCACCCACAAAGTGATTGCCATGGGAGCGTCAACGGGAGGCACGGAGGCCCTCAAATGCGTGCTGACGCAAATGCCGCCCACGTGTCCCGGAATTGTGGTCGTCCAGCACATGCCGCCGAAGTTCACCACAGCGTTCGCCGAACGGCTCAACGGCCTGTGCCGCATAGAGGTTCGGGAAGCGTGCGATGGGGATTCGGTCACGCCGGGATTGGCACTCATCGCTCCGGGGAATTTTCACATGATTCTGAAACGCAGTGGCGCGCGCTATCATGTCGACATCAAGACCGGCCCGCTGGTCTGCCATCAGCGTCCTTCCGTGGACATCCTTTTCCACTCGGTGGCCAGGCATGCGGGGGCCAATGCGCTGGGCGTCATCCTGACGGGTATGGGAAAAGACGGTGCCAGAGGGCTTCTTGAAATGCGCCGGGCCGGGGCGCACACGATTGCCCAGGATGAAGCCAGCTGCGTCGTCTTCGGCATGCCCAAGGAGGCCATTCGACAGGGCAGTGTCAAAACCGTCGCCCCACTCGAGGAGATCCCCGCCGCCATTTTGAGGGCGCTCGTCGCGAAGAACCCCTGAGCGCACGATGATCCTGAGTTCCGGGCGTTTGGAAGACGGAAATTTCCGGGACAGACGGCCGAAAAGGATTTCTTCACCGTTTGCGCTTTGAAAAGCTTGACCGATCCAGGACAATCTCACACCTCGATACAATTCGGCAGCAGAGCGTGCCGAAGACAAGGAGACCGCCGTGACCTACAAAGACATGACCGTGCTGGTTGTGGATGACTTTTCCACCATGCGACGCATCGTGAGAAACATTTTGCGTGATCTGGAGTTCAAGAACATCCTGGAGGCAGACAATGGCGCATCGGCCCTGGATGTCCTCAATTCGCAGGAGGTTCATCTGGTGGTGTCCGACTGGAACATGCCGAGGATGACCGGACTGGAACTGCTCAAAAGCGTGCGGAGCAACGAGAAGACCAAAGACCTGCCTTTCCTGATGGTCACGGCCGAATCTCAAAAGGAAAACATCATCGAAGCGGTCAAGGCGCGGGTGAGCAACTACATCGTCAAGCCTTTCACTGCAGCCACTCTCGCCGAGAAACTCAGCAAAATTCTACCCCAAACCTGAGCAGGAGACAGGGCTACATGGAAGGCTCCGCCGTTGTCTGGTCTTTAGAGGAAATCCACGACCGTCTCGCTCACGGTGTCATCGCCGACAAGGACGATTTGATGGGCATGGGCGAGTGCCTGAACCTTCTCGAGGCCTTGGAAGCGTGCAAGGTCGAGGAAGCACAGACTTGCAGGCGCATTTCCCAGAGCAAACAGCTTTTGAACGCACTCATCCTGGGGGAATCCCTCGATCCTGAGGCCGATTGGGCGCACCTTCGAGCGCTCTTGAATGAAGTCATTGCGGGCATCTTGGACACTCCCGCGACAAACCCACCAAACTTGGAGGAGGAAGCCCAGATCCCCCTCGAGATGAACGATGATGTGGCTCTCTTCTTTGAAATGGCGGAGCAGGAATCCACGTGCGCTCGGGAGGAATCGCTTTCCGAGGACAGACCGCAACCCCTGGGGGATCCGGAACTGGCAAGGGAATTCATCGAAGAGGGTCGGGAACACCTGGAATCCATCGAGCTCCACATGATCGCCCTGGAAAACAACCCCACCGACGCGGAAGTCATCAATGCGGTTTTTCGTCCTTTCCACAGCATCAAAGGGGTTTCAGGTTTTCTCAACCTGACGGAGGTTCACCAGTTGAGCCACGAGGTCGAAAATCTCCTCGACATGGCCCGCTCGGGAAAACTCACCATCAACGAACGGGTCATCGACGTGGTCCTGAACTCGGTGGACGTCCTCAAAATGCTCCTGGAACAATTGGAAACAGCGCTCGACGGCGACGGGCTCTCTCCTCCCCCCTGCCCCCTGGTCCCGCCTCTCATCGAGGCGGTGCGAGCGCTGCAAAGCGGCGACAGGGATGCGCCCAAGTCCTCAGAGACTCAGCCTTCCAAGAAGCTTGGAACGATCCTGATTGAAAAAGGCCTCGCGGACGAGCACGTCATTCAGGAGGCCCTCACCAGGAGTTCGCAGCGAGGCACCCGCCTCGGCGAGGAACTGGTGGCCATGGGAGTGGTCTCCGAAAAACAACTGAACGAGGCTCTCCAGGAGCAGGCCCACTTCAAGGAGACCTCTTCCGTTCGCGTGGACACCCTGAAACTGGACAATCTGGTGGACATGGTGGGAGAATTGGTCATCGCCCAATCCATGGTGCTGCAAAACCAGGACGTGCAGCGCATACGAGACCAGAAGCTCCACAAGGACATGAGCCGCCTCGGGCGGATCACCGCGGAGCTCCAGCGCATTGTCCTCTCCATGCGTATGGTCCCCATCCGCGGGACCTTCCAGAAACTCATCCGTCTCGTTCGTGATCTTTCGAAAAAATCAGGCAAGGATGCCGTGCTGGAAATGAGCGGCGAGGAGACCGAAATCGATCGCAACATGATCGAGCTCATTTACGAACCGCTTGTGCACATGATCCGCAATTCCATGGACCACGGCATCGAATCTCCGGAGGAGCGCATTCAGGCGGGAAAACCGGGGCAGGGAAAAATCAACCTTTCGGCGGAGCAAAAAGGCGGAAACATCCTCATCCAGGTTCGAGATGACGGCCGCGGTCTCGATGGAGACAAAATTTACAGGAGAGCGCTGGAGAGGGGAATCATCGCTCCCGGCGACAAGCTTGACGAACGGTCCATTTATGAACTGATCTTCCACCCGGGATTTTCGACGAAGGATGCGGTCACGGAGGTTTCTGGACGGGGTGTGGGCATGGACGTGGTCAAGGAATCCGTCGACAGACTTCGAGGCAAGATCGAAATTTCCAATACTCAGGGACAGGGCAGTCAGTTCACTCTCAAACTGCCCCTGACCATGGCCATCATCGACGGCATGATCATCCGGGTCGGGGAGGAACGTTTCATTGTTCCCACCACCGCCCTCAAGGAGTCTCTAAGACCCTCGAGGGATTCCTATTACACAGTGCAGGGAAAGGGGGAGATGATCCGGGTAAGGGAAAACCTCATGCCCCTCATTCGACTCCACAAAATCTTTCAGGTCGAGCCACTCTGTTGCAACCCCTGGGAAGGACTGCTTTTGGTCGTCAACGAAGACAACCGATTCTACAGCCTGCTTGCCGATGAGATCCTCGGGCGCCAGGAGGTGGTCATCAAGAATCTCGGCTCCACCCTGAGAAATCTCAAGGGGATATCGGGGGGCGCGATTCTGGGAGACGGACGCGTGGCACTCATTCTGGACGTCAAGGGTCTGGTGAGTCTCTATGAGGAGGGCAGACAGGCATGATCGCGATGGAACAACAGGACTGGCATGAGCTGATGAATATTCTGAAAAGCATCGATGACTCCTGGAACGCGGGTTCCCCCGAAAATGACCCGGTTCAACGGTTGGCTTTTTCTCAACAGATGCTTCAGACGTTTCACACGACGGCAGCCATGCTGGGTCACAAGGATCTCGAACAGGCGGGCATCTGCCTGGCGCGCCACATGTCCGAAGCCGATTCTGCGCAGGGAGGAGAACTCCCCTCGAGATTGATCGAGGCCGTCAACACCGTTCGAAGTGCCATGCAGGCGACGGAGGCGGGTTCTTACGACTCGCTCAAGGTCGCCGAGAAAATCGACAGCCTCCTGGGGAGGGAGTCCATAACGCCCCGGGAAGATCCTCTCCACGCCTCGGCTTTGAATCGCCCTGGTTCCTCAAGTGCACTCTCGACGCATGAAAAAGCCGACATCGTGCCGCACAACGCCGGCGAAACAGGCGAAACAGGCGAAACAGGCGAAAAACTGGATTTTGGAATTTTGG
>CAZZHS010000003.1:0-92475 GCA_964654275.1 uncultured Syntrophobacteraceae bacterium | reverse complement strand
GGCGAAACAGGCGAAACAGGCGAAACAGGCGAAAAACTGGATTTTGGAATTTTGGGCGGTCTTGTGAAGGAAGTGGGGGGGGACCTGATTTTTTCATCCGACCCGGAATCGGGCCGGGATGGCTACTTCTATCTGCGCTTCCGGGCAGATTCGGAGAGACTCCGGCGCATTCAGGCGATTCTCTCGCTGTGCAGCAGGGAATCGTCACCGTCGATGCCTCAGGGACTCAAAGATATGCGAATCGAGCGAATTTTTGAGTCTATCCGGGAGTTCATGACCTCGATCTCCCAGGGAGACTTGCGCAACGCTCAGGAAATACTCAAGAGCTTCTCTGAACGACAGGAAAACAACGCCGAGCTTTTTGTTGAAATCGGTACCCTGGCGCGAGATCTTCACAACTCGTTGAAGGGCTTCATGATGTCCATCGATCCCGCTCTGCAGGAGCTCGTTGAGGACAAGCTTCCGGATTCGGGGAATCGCCTGGAGCACATCCTTCATCTGACCGAGAAGGCAGCCAACACCACGTTGGATCACGTGGAGCTGATCAAAAGGCGTAACGACCGCAACGTGGAGCGACTTGGCACCCTTCGTGAGATGCACGGTCACCTGACGGCCATCGGTGACAGGGCAGAGATGAAGCTCTCCGCCTGTCAGCGAATCATCGAGGAGCTCAGCGATTCTCTCTCCGAAATGGACAGCAATCTCACTGCCATTCTCACAGCTCAGGACTACCAGGACCTCACCGGACAAATCATCATCAAGATCATCAACCTGCTCAATGAACTGCAGCTCAAACTCGTGAATCTTGTGCGCACATTCGGGGCTGTCCAGGAAGAGAAAAAGGCAGGGAGCCGTGAAGAACTCTACGGCCCTGCACATCAGGGAATCATCGAGGCCCTGCATTCTCAGGACGATGTGGACAATCTGCTGGCGGAATTCGGATTTTGACGCTGTCGGCAGCCGGGGGTCGAGGCCGCGACGCGGTCTCCCTCTTTCTGCCCTTTCGCCTCCGGCAGGGGACGAGGCGAAAGGGCAAAGCGTTGCCGTTGCTCAAAGACAGTGGAGTTGTTGAGAAAAGGACGGGCCTCAGGCGGCGCGGATTGCGAGCGAGAGTTCCTCGGTGGTGAGCACTTGATCAATGTCGAGGAGGATTTTTACATTGCCGTCGAGTTTGGCCATGCCGAGGATGAAATTCGTGTCGAGTTCGACGCCGAATCGTGGGGTCTTCTCCACGTCCTCCCCTTTGATCTGGACCACCTCCGAAACCGAATCCACCACGATCCCCATCATCGTCGAACCGTGGCTTGCAGCGATTTCCACGACGATGATGCAGGTGCGCTCCGTGTAATCCTGCGCGGGCATTCCAAACTTGCGCCGCAGTTCCACCACAGGGATGACCTTGCCGCGCAGGTTGATGACGCCCTTCACATATTCGGGGGTCTGGGGCACCGTGGTGATGGGCATCATGCCGATGATCTCCTTGACCTTCAAAATCTCGATGCCGTATTCCTCGTTGGCCAGGCTGAAGGTGAGATACTTCCCTCCCTTGTCGTTTTTTTCCATCATGGTCTTCTGCATGGACTCTCCTCATACAGGGGGTTAAAGCAGCCCTGCCCCGGGCGTGCAACGCTACGTTGAGAACAACTCAGGGCATCGGATTGCCGCCCGGGGATCGCTATCGACTTCACATTGTGCATAGATCGGCAGGCTGCGAGGTAAACTTGACCGCTTCGCGCTCATCCCACGGGGGAGTCACCCTGCAACATGTTCAAAGCCAGTTGTTTTTCCTGCTTGAATCTTGACAGGACCGCAGCCTGTACCTCACTCGAAGACGATCCGAAGCGCGTCGATCTGAGAGCATAGACGCGGTCGATCAAACGCTTTTCATTCACCAGATCATTTCCCCCTTCGCCACCGGAGACAGGATGCCCCTTGAGGGCGTCCTCGAAAATCGCGGCAGCTCCCTGAGGGCCGTGTTGGACGGCGGTGCTCCACAGCACCTGCTGCACAGTGGGAGAACGTCTCGAAAGATCCACTCCCGTCCTGGACCTTATTTCAGCCACAGCGGGTTCGTAGTGGGTTTCCCGGATGAATCGATGCTGGAGAGTTTCAAAATATTCCGGATCTTCCTGGGCAATTCTTTTCCATTCGTCAGGGAATGCCCCCCGATTGCTGCCCGTGTTCCCGGGGCCTGCTTCACGGAGTCGGGCGGCCATGCGAGCGTCGCAGCCCTCGAGGAATTGCAGGAAACGAGACAAGGTCCCCTGACGCGAAGAAATCTGATACGTGCCGTAGGAAGTGCCTCCGGTACGATCGTAACCGATAGAAGCCGCGCCGGCCTTTCCCGATTCAAATTGAGCGGAGAGCGCTCCCAACTCCGCCTCACTCCTCACTGCAATTCCCCCTTTGAACGCAGTGGGGGGTTGATCCAGCAGACTCCGCTGGTTCAGTGCATTTGCACCCATACCGAGTCTCAGGCCCAGAAGGGGGTTTGATGGGGCCTGATCCTGAGCCGAAAAAAATTTCAGATAGAGTGTGGTGGTCAGATGATTGAGAGCCAGTTCATGGAATGCAGGCCCTTTGGAATCAAGCTGCGCAAAGTCGATGGACTCCGAGGCCGCCAACTGAACAAGCGAGCGGTCTCTCAGCGAATCCGCCCTGATCGCTTCAGGCGGCAAGGAATTCCCCCGGGCTGCAGTATTTTCCAGTAGACGCCCAAACATTCCTTCGTGCGGCTTCAAATCCTCTTGGGTCGCCCTCCTGACACCCGCATCTGCGGGCTTGAAACCGGCCTTCGGTGACAAGACATTGATGGCCATGGTATCCCTGCTCCCCCTGTCGCATGAAACTGAATTCAGCCTTCGTCAAGAATCGGGAGAAAGATGAAAAGACAGCCCGTGGGTGAGGCAATGTTTTCAGGCGCTCAGTCTGAACCCTGAAAGCCTCCCCGGCCCGCATCGGTGCGCTTCCGTCTCCCATTACCCCTGTGAGTGGTCGATTCCATCCTCATGTCGAACTCTTTTAGCAAAACTTTTGCCATATCGAGAAACCGACGACCGCCGGAATTGGGCTTTTGCCTGGGAAGGCCCACCCGGAACCTCGTGTTTATGGGGGAGTGTCGAGGATGAAGAAGCAAACTGGACCCGGAATTACGAGACGTATCCGTAATGAAGACCCGGGGCGGAGAGCGGTCGCGCTGACAGACCGACGTGGCGGCAGTGTACGTGCTTCGTAAAGCTCCACAGTGGAAGGTGTCCATTTCGACACTCGTCATTTCGACTAAAAGACTTCCGGAATGACGACTCGAGTGGTGGACACTCAATTGTGTTGAGTTGGGTTCAGAGGATCACGGCACGGTTTTTTCCGGCCTTCTTGGCCTGGAAAAGCGCATTGTCAGCACGGTTGAAGAGGGACTCCACATCCGAATCTGCACGACTGACTTCAGTGCCTCCCAGGCTGAGGCTCAAATCGATGGGGAGACCCTGATAAAGAAATCTCAGACGCTCGACGGCCCCTCTCACCTTTTCGGCCAGTGCATCGAGGCTGTCTCTACCGGTTCCCGGCAAGAGGATGACGAACTCATCCCCGCCGTAACGGGCTATGAAATCGGACACTCTGATGATTTCGCGAACCCGGGCACTGATTTCCTTCAGACACCTGTCACCGGCAGTGTGGCCGAATCGGTCGTTGACATCTTTGAACCTGTCCACATCAAAGAGCAGCAGCGAAAAGACCTGTCCGTACCTTTCGAACCGCTGGAATTCCTCCTGTATCTTCTTTTCGTACGCTCTGCGATTGTTGACGCCGGTCAACGGGTCCTGCAGGATTTCTTTTTCCAGTTTCTTCGCCTGCTGCTGCACCTGGTCTATTTCCAGTCGAACCTTTTGGATCTTTTCCTGAAGTGCCCCCAGCCTGGCATTGGCAATCTTCAATTCTTTGGCATCGGCGATGCGTTTGGCCTCAAGGGCCGCCTTGATCGTGGTCATTTTCGACAGGACGAGGTTCTTGAGGCCGGTGAGGGTGTCTGTCGCAGCCAGCGAATCCCGAATTTCATCCATATGGCCTTCAATGAGACGGCCGAAGTCGTTGTTGGATTTCACATGCGCCTCGCTGCTGCCGTGAGAAGAGAGGAGCAGGCTCTCGATGTGCGACAGATTGTTGCCCACTTCCGAGAGAAAATTGGCAACCTGTTTCTTTTCATCCAGGATATTCTTGAATGAAGCATTGAGGAGGAGCAGGACCTCCCGCTTCATCGAAAGGAGTTGCTCGGAATCGAGGCCGCTGCGCAGAACCCCCTGGAGGACCTGGGAGCGTTGACGGCAGGCATCTCCCAATTCGGATGGCAGCAGTTGAAGAATGTCCTGGTAAAACTGCTGAACTTCCCTGCAATAAAGTTCGTCGCCGGCCCCGTTTGAGCGGAATGATTTCTTGGCGGTTGAGGTTGAGTTCCGCATGAAACCCCTCTCACTCCCACCCCCACCCTCCTCCTGAAGGGAATCGGACACTCCCTGGGACAGCACCGTGTTCTTCAATTGGCCGTACAATTCTTTGATGGTTGCGAGGTCTGCATCGGCTCTCAGGAGTTCCCTCATCTGCAGAAGAAGGATCTGCAGATTTGCATCGAGGGGATTCATGATCACCGTGACCATGGTCATGAGCGCCCGCCTGAAAAACTGGTCGTTTTGATTTTTCGCGTCTTCCAGTTCGCTGATCTGTCGGTCCAGCCTGTTTTTATTCAATTTGAGCCGGCGAATTTCCTCTCTCAATCGACTCAAATCTTCTCGCGACGGAAGGGAAAGGGAGGGTTCGGGGGTGTCTGTCCTCGTCAACTCACGGTCCCCGAAGATCGCTCCCAAATCCTTCTGCTGAATCAAGGCCTGCGAGAGCGTGGCCGGCGTCAGCGCGCGTTTTTGAGATGAAATCTCCCGCAGCACCTGAATGACAACCGTTGAAAGTTTTTCGAGGGATTCCTGACGGTGGGAGTTGGTTTTCATTGAGGACATGGTCAATCCACTGCTGAGAAGGGTGTTTTCACGACTGGTCAATCCATTGACTTGGAATGATTTGCTTGACAGAGCGATTGCCGAAAAAGTCTCAACAGGAACCGATGGATCGCGGCTTCATCCGCAGCATTGAGATCAGCCGGGGGGTTCGGTGGTTCGCGACGGTCTTTCAGTCCGCGAGGGGTCACCTTCTTGAACCGGGATCGCGGGGTTTCTCTTTCCCCTCGAAGACCTGGCAGGGCATTCCTGAGGAGGCCTTCACAGTAGAGTCAGGATGAGCGGAGCTCATGATCCTCCATTTCCGACACCCATAGGGGGTCCGTTCATGCCAGGTGATGTAGAAATGTTTGCAGCGAGGGCATTCGGTCTTGTTCATCATGGCGAAACACTCTTGCCCCAAGTGTTGTCTTGCCGGGCGACTCCTGAATGTGCTTGTGCACCCGCTTCCTGTGGCTCCAGGAGGATGCGGCATCCCGGGAAAAAAAGACCTGTTACATGAGTTCTCTCCGGATTCTGCCTGGGTGTTACGGAGCAGTTCCACAGGATAACCGACATTCCTACTCTCGTGAGGAGTAAAAGCGAACAAGGATTCTTAAAGTGAGCGATCTGTTCAACGCGCCTGTCAAAGGCGTTTTTGCAACCTTGAGAACTCAGGGAGAGGTTTAACAAAATTCATGCCACCACATTCCACCTCAGACAGGAACGGCGCGGGCTCGTGGACCGGAATTTGGTGGTGCAGTGCGCATTTTTTTTAAGTTTCCCCTCCGGTTACCGATATAATATGTGACAGGAGGCTCCCGGACGACGGAATATTTGTCAACGTGTTGACGAGACACTCCTTCCGCGTCACGGATCTCCTCTGATGCGATCTGGACTGGCCAACGGAAAAAGGATCGCGAGTTTCCCCGCAGGCGAACAGAAACTTGGAGGCCGCTTCTCGCGTCAAAAGGATTCCAAGGGCCAGGTTTCGTGATTTGAAAACATCGAGATTTCCAGGAAGCTATGCGTTCATGATAATCTTATCTGGAAAAGGGAACATGACCGATGGATGTGAGCAGAATTCCCGCGTATATGAATCGGCCTGTTGAGAAGGCCCAGGACGTGGTTTCTCCAGGCAAAACTGACGACAAAAGCATCGGGACAAGGGAAAGTTCCGCGTCACAGGATCGTGTTCAACTCTCAGACCGATACCGCGAAGTGGAGCTGGCAAAGAAAGTGACCATGCAGCAGGAAGAAATTCGTCTGGAGAAAGTGGAGCCGTTGCGCCAGGCCATCAAGAACGGAACGTATGTCGTGGAGCCCGAAAAACTTGCAGAAAAAATGATGGGAGAGATCTGGTGACCTGGATCCCCTCAGTCTCTTGAGACCGGGAGGCCCCGTGTCCCTCGGTGTGGAGGGAACGGGGCTGCCGGCGTAAAACGAAGCGCCGCTGTCTCCCTTCCGCGAAACCTCTCCGCAGGATCCAAACCAACACGCCGATATTCCTCAGGTTCGACTGCCCAGTCCCCTCAGATATAGTTAGCCAGGGTGAGCCCCTGCAGCAACCCGGTGACCTTCAACGCGGCTTCAAACGCCGTGGTCTTGGCCTGTATCTGGGACAAGGTCGAAAGCAGATCGTTATCTTCCAGCTCCGAAAGGCGAATCTGTTCCTCCAGAGACAGACTCTCCAGCGCTTCCCGGCGAACGTCGAGTGCTGCCTGGCGGCTGCCCACCGTGGCGGTTTGACGCCCCAGATTCTCCAGAATTCTATCGAGCTGTTCCATCTCTTCCGTGATGGCATCCCTATCCCCCCGGGAGACGGCCTGCTTCAGATCGAGAAGGATCTGGAGACTGTTTACTGTCCCCTCCCCCCTGGGAACATGGAAGAGGTCCTGTCCGTCAAGCCCCACAGCCTGAGAGAGACCGAACCCTGTCCGGACGTGAAATGTCTCGCTGAGTTCGGACACATCCGGGGGACCCTGAACCTCATCCACACCCGTTTCCCCGGGAACAAGGCTGAAAGGTGCCTGGCTGCTGTTCACCGCAAAAAGAAACCGGTTTTCATGCCGGCTGTTTGCCAGAGAAAAGGCTTCCTGAAAAACCTGTTCCAGCTGTTCCATGTGGGCCTGACGCACTTCGGGGGAAGAAATGCCCATGGCCTGAATGGCGACGTCTTTGGCGCGCAGGAACTGCTCCGAGAGCTGGTCCAGGGTATTTTCCGCGGCGCGATGCCAATGAATCGCATAGTCCACGTTGGACTGGAAGGTATTCAGATCCTCCAGGCCCCTTTTGATGCTCATGGCCTGTGCCCAACCCAGGGGATCATCGGAGGGCCGATTGAGCCGTTTGCCGGAGGAGACCTGGGAAGTGAGCTTTGACAGCTGGCTGTTTTTTTGATTCAGATCCCTGACGGTCTGGTCATACTTCAATGGCAGGGTGACTCGCATCTTTTTGACTCCCCAGGCGGTTTACACCATGTTGATGACGCTTTGGAGCAGTTCACCCGTTCGCTGGATGATTTTGGCTGCAGCCTGATAAACTTGCTGATTTTTCAACATGTCCACCATCTCCTCATCGAGATTGACTCCCGAGACGGACTGCTGCTGTTTTTGCAGTTCATGCTTCAGTGTTTTATGAAATTCCCCATTGACCTCGGAGTTCTTGTGCACCACCCCCAGGTGCCGCTGCAATTCCGCCAGGTAATCGGAGAAAGAGGCGCCTCCAAGATCAGACTGGGGTTCGGTGTTCAGGGTCACCATTTTCGAGGCGAGTTCATTGAGATCTTTAATGGCCGAACTGTTCGATGCGGGGTCGTAATGCGCCCAGAATTCACGCGAGAACTGCCACTCATTCGACGTTTCAGCCTGAGAAAAAAAAGGAGTCACTCCCTCCGGAAGCAGCCCGTTCGTCTGCTTCGAAAAGGTCTGGGCGAAGTTTTCCAGGCGGGCCTGAGCGGATGTCATTTCCTCCCTGGCGGCAAGAAGTCCACTCAGCCTGCCCCCCACCACTCCCTTCAAATCCGCACTCACCCAGTCTTCTTCCAGAGCGGTTTCGGCATTCAGATTGAGAGGCAGAACTTGAAGGCTTTCGTTCTGATAGCGGATCTGAGCGCTTTTTTCGCCGTCCACCAGAGGGATGGACCCTTCGCGGGTTGAAAGCCGAACCGTCACCAAACCATTCTTTTCTTCGGTGAATTCGATGGGCAGGTGCTGAGAAAGTTCCTGAAGAGCCTGGTATCTTTGATCCCGGAGATCGTTCGCAGGGCGACCGGGGGTCTCCGTGAGACGAATCTGGCGGTTCAGGACAGCGACATTGGACAGCAGTCCTTCCACCAGGCCTGCATCTGCCCCCGTTTTCCCCACCAGCATTTCCATCTCCGAGTCAACGCTCGCAACCAGTCGCTGAAGGTTGGAGGACCCGGTGTTCAAGACCTCCGTCATTCTCTGTGCTGCCTGATTGACATGCTCCCGTTCTGCAACACCCGTGGGATTCTTCTGGAGAGTCTCCCAGGAATTCCAGAAATTCCCGAGGGCATCGCTCAACCCCAATGCGCCATCGTCCAGAAGGTACGTTCCAAGAGTCCTCAACTGAGAAGACAAGGCGTCGTAGTGCGACTCATCCGAGACGCTCTCCAGCAGACGGCGTTCGATGAACTGATCGCGGTTTTGAATGATCTGCGCAATTTTCGCTCCCATTCCAATATGACCCGGGCGGGTGCTGTAGGCGCCATTGGTTTGTACGATCGCCTTCTGCCTCGCGTAGCCGGCACTGTCCGCATTTGCAATGTTGTGGGCCGTGGTTTGAATGAGAACCTGGGTGTTCAGGAGCGTGCTTTTGCCCGTCTCCAGGGTGTACATGAGGTTGCCCATGGATCATGCCTCCCCTTGAAAATGGAACCCCTTCTGCAGGTGAAAAGCCCCACTTTCTTCGGCGGCGGGACCATAACCCGAGAGATCCATGGCGGCCAGCAGCCGACGCCAGTGACTCAAGGAGTGCTCAATGAAAAGGCGGTTGAAACCGTTGAGACGTTCAATATCCCTCAGTGCCTGCCTGAGCTGTCCCGAAGCCTCTTCGGCAGGAAAGCGAACGGCCTCTGCCGATGAAGCTGTCTGAGGTCGCAGCATGCCGAGACCTCGAAAGAGTGCATTGACCAAGAAATCCTTCCTGGGAAGCAGTTGGAGCAGACGATCCGCGTCAAAGGTCTTCAACAGACACTTTTCTTCTTCCAGGAGTCTGAGGAGTTCAACTGCCGAGGACAGGCAGGCCTCCACGGCATCCCGCTGACCGTTATTGGAACACGCCGTTTGAATTTCAGTCTCGGCCATGGGTGTGTGTCCTTCTTCTAAGATTGAACAAAAGGTGCAGTTGGATACTCCGCAATGGAGGCACTTTCACCATGTTTATCGGCATGTGGGTCCGGTGTCTTGACGCTTTTGCAGCGCTTGCGTGAAATAGAAGGGTTCCAGGATGCTGAAAAATACTTCTTCATCAGATCTTCACGTGTTTAAAGCCTTCAATCCCCCGAGGTCCTGGTCTTGATCAAAGGGCTGAGCTGCTCGAACAAAACATCGGCAAGCCCTTTCCGGCTGCTGCGGCTGATGTGGATGGCCACAGACTGGTCCATCATCCCCTCGACCATTTCACGAGCCGGATCATGATCCTCGGACGCGAGCGGATTGGCCCTCATGGACTGAAACACCTGAGAGAGGAGAATGGCCTCAAAGTCGGCGCAGGCGTCCCTCAGCCTTTTTTCATCCAATGTGTTTTGTCGCACCTCAGAAAAATCTGCCTTCACCCGAGCGACTCTCTCCATCATCGATTCCGACCTCCCCTCTCTGCTGTTTCCTGAAACTTTTTCATGGCCCTCATCGGGGCTTTTTCATGATGATCTCGACCCTTCGGTTCAACGCTCTTCCCGCTGCGCTGGTGTTTTCCGCAAGAGGGTGGGAGCTTCCGTATCCCCCCATGGCGAGTCTCCGGGCAGGCACCTGGACCTGATCCTTCAGGTAATGAAGCACCGAATAGGCCCTGGCCATGGAAAGCTCCCGGTTGGAGGGAAATTCCGCATTGTGAATGGGGATGCTGTCCGTATGACCGTCCACGTAAACGAGGTAGTTGCTCGCGAGCAGGAACTCGCCGATTCTGTCGAGAAGGGGATAGGCGGAGGGGTTGAGCTGAGCCGTCCCGCTTTCGAACAGCAATTTGTCGCCGAAAATAAACGAAAAAGCATTGTTGCTGTCTATCTTCTTGATCCAGAGGGCATTCCCCGAGGAGACGAGAAAATTCAAATTTTCATCCGTCTCGAGCCGCTCTTCAGTGATTTCGTCAAGATCGCGAACGTCAAGGACGTAGACGCTTTCCAGACTCTTGACCAGTTCTTTCAGAGCCATGTCCTGGGGCAGCACGACCTTGTCGTGTTGGTTGTAGCGCAGTACGCCACTGGATGCATTGAAGTTGTGAAACACCATCCTGAAGGCTCTCTGGTTCAACGACGACATGGAAAGGAGCAAAACGAAGAAAGTCAGCAAAAGGGTGCACAGGTCCGAAAAGGTGATCAGCCAACTGTCCAGTTGCCCCGCACTGTCATCCGCATCCCCCCGACGTTTCCTTCGCATGTTCCCTCATCTCGATTCTTCCGAGATCAGGGCGGGCGTCGCCCTGATCTCGCGGTCCTCAGTTGCCCTCTCTCTCGCCTCCCGGCATCAAACGAAATAAAAAATTTTTGTAGCTCACGTGGGAGCGGGGCTTATCCCGCGCCCGGGGCAGGTAGGCCGGGATGGCCGTTTTATCTGCGATCACGAGGTCCACCCTTCGATTCTCCTCAAAGAAATCTTGGTACTCCGTGCCAACTCGAAGCGGGTGCTCATGGCTGTAACCGTGGGAGGCCAGCCGCTTGGGGTCGATTCCCCTGCTCGCAAAGAAATCATGCACAGCCTGCGCTCTCGAGGTGGACAACAGCCAGGAGAAACGTTGCACTTCCGTTTCATGTAATATTTCCCGCAGGTCTGTGTGCCCCTGGATCTCGATCTCGCAGGTCTTGTTTCCCAGATGATCACCCAGCGATGCCAGATACTCTTTGATAGAAGGCCGCAGGACTGCGGAACCCGGTTCAAAGAGAAGCTTTGAATTCAAACGTATGACAATCCTGTTTTCATCCTCCAGGATCTGAACATTCTCATCCAGATTGTTGTGCATGGTGATTTCCCGGAGCATGTCCACATCCACCGCCCTGCTCCGCAACACAGGGCTGGTGAACTCCCGGGGGTCGTTTCCCTTCTCCTTTCCCATTGCGGAACGCCCTCCCGAGAGGAACCCGAAGGCCCCCACGAGTGAATCCAGCACTTTTCTCTGGCGCTGCTCGTCGATAATGGACATGCTCAGGAGGAGGACGAAAAAAGTGAGGAGCAGCGTGCACAGGTCGGCAAAGGTGGTCAGCCAGGAACTCCCCGGCTTCATGTCCTCGTCTTTTTTCTCTCGTTTTCCCATGGCCCGGCATTCTACATGGAGCTCAAGCGGTTCAGATGATTTCCAGTTCGGCGCGAAGAGCGCCCGCGGCCTTGATGGCCTGCAAGATGTTGATGAGATCGCGCGGAGTTGCCCCTATGGCATTCAATCCTTTGATGATGTCGCCGATGGTCGTTTCCCCGCCCACTGCAGAAAGATGCCCCTTCCCCTCTTTCACCTCCACAGTGCTCTGCGGCACCACCACCGTCTGTCCCTCACTGAAAGGCGGGGGCTGGGAGACGAGCGGATCGGAGGAGATCTGCACCGTGAGATTTCCATGGGCCACAGCCACGGGCGAGATGCGCACATTTTGCCCGATGACGATGGTCCCGGTTCTTTCGTTGATGACGATTTTTGCCGTGGCGTCGGGTTCAATTTCCAGTGCTTCCACAAGGCTGATGAGGGCAACGAGGCGCTCCTCGTAGCCCGGAGGCACCCGAACTCGAATGGTGCCCGCGTCCAGCGCTTCAGCGAATGAACCACCCAGCGCGTTTTTGACGGTCTGAGACACTTTGCTTGCTGTGGAGAAATCCGGGTTCTTCAGGACGAGATCGAGTTCGTTGAGCTGACCGTAACTGAGCGGAACCTCTTTTTCCACCAGGGCCCCTCCGGATATGAACCCGACAGTGGGATGATTTTTCTGCACTGAATTCCCCCCCGCGCCTGAAACACTGAATCCGCCCGTGGAGATGGGCCCCTGGGCCACGGCATAGGTCTGTGCATCGGGACCTTGCAGAGGAGTCATGAGAAGTGTTCCTCCCTCCAGGCTTTTGGCGTCACCGACCGAAGACACCTGCACATCGATGCGGCTCCCCTGACGCACAAAAGGGGGCAGCTTGGCGGTGACCATGACCGCCGCGATGTTTTTCACCCGCATCTGCTGAGGGTCCACACGGATCCCCATGTTGTCGAGCAGGTTCGCCAAAGTGTTCAGTGTGAACTGTGTCTTGTTTTTGTCACCCGACCCATTGAGACCCACGACAAGCCCGTATCCAATCAGCTGATTGGGGCGGTCGCCGAGAAACGAAGCAATGTCCTTGATTCGGGTCGCGTGTGTGTCGGGCCCCGCAAGCAGGGTGCAGGTCGAGATCGCCAGTACCACCACGAGGCGGCAGATTTTTTTCATGATCATGCCAGCACCTTTAAAAGGGCGAAACCAGATCCAGCAACTGCAGAAGCCATCCCGGCCGTTGGTGTTGCGTGAGAGGCCCCTTCCCTTCAAAGAAAATTTTCGCGTCGGCTATGTTTTGTGACAAAATGGTATTGTTTCGAGTGACATCGTTGGGGCGCACGACCCCCTCCAGAATGATTTGCTGCATCTCATTGTTCACCTTGGTCCAGCGGGATCCCCTGATGAAGAGGTTGCCGTTGGGCAGGATGTCCACCACCGTTGCCGTCATGTAGGCAGACATGGAATCATTCTTGGCCGTTGTGCCCTGTCCTTTGAACCCCATTCCGAATTCTCCCTGGTATGCGCCGAGCGTCGCCGGACCCATCAACGTCTGGTCTCCGGCGGTCAGGCCCCCAAACGAGGCACTTCCACTGAAGTTCTTACTCCGTTGCGTCCCGGTTTGAGCAGACTTGGATGCACGCGATTCCTCGCTGACCACGATCGTGAGAATGTCTCCGACGTTTCTGGCCTTGATGTCCTGATACAAGGATCCGCCGTTGGCCGACCATAAAGAACCGCTCGGCGCTCGCGGCGGGAGTGGATTGCTCGAAGGAACCGCGGTATCGTGCAGCAGGGGAGCCGGAGTCGTGGGTTGTGGCGTCATGGCGATCGGCGAGGGAGGTGATTCCACGTGCCCCGACAGGGTCGCGCATCCGCCGGCGAGCAGCAGCCACCCGGTGAGAAACCAGATCCACAATGCCCCCCTCACCGGTCGCGTCTTCCTGTCCGATGCCCGGGCCTTCGCAGTTCCCATTACAGCAATCATGATGCCTCCTGGTGATAGTGTCAGCGAACGGCTTCAACCGTTTCTGAGTCGATAACGCGGCAGTCCAGGCTCCGGTTCGATTTCGTATTGACCACTTTGATGACCTGACCCTTGATTCCATTCTGTCGCGCCTGTCCGCCGGCTGTGACCTTGAGCCCGGGCGTCTCATAGACGATGGTCACGCTGTCCCCCCGTTTGACCACAAGGGCATCGGCCGCGTCGTTTTTCCTGATGGGTTGAAGGCCGTCGAGGTCCCGCAGGGCCTGCTTCCCCACAACGTCCCCTGCCTCCTCAAAAAATCCCTGCTCGCCGTCACCCCCTTCAAGGGGTCGCACGTCAATGTCCCCGGGTGTGATGAGCTGGTTTTTCTTGATGGGGTGGAGTGTGTGAACCACCCTTTGAACACAGTGGACTGTTGCGCTGACGGGGGTGCTCGCCGCCTTCCTCCCATCCACGTAGAATTCCACAGTGAACTTCACTGGACCGCAATGAGCTTGTCCGGGGTCCGCAACCACGCGGGCGGTTCTCCTTCCCGGAGGCAGCGAAAGAGTCGCCGGGAACTGTGCGTCCTTGATCGTGAAACCTCCCTGTGAGCTGCCCAGGACTTTTGAAACGTGTTCTTTCAGGAGCTGAACAATTTCACCACCCGAAACGAGAGGGGACTGTCGCTCCACGACAATCTGGGCTGGAAAATCCAACTCCAGGCGGTTTACTTCCACGCCGTGTGAGGTGAAGAATTCGCGGACGAAATCCTTGAGCTGTTCTCCATAGACATATTTCCTGCCGCCCTCTTCGGAAATGCTCCCGATCACCTCGCGGCCCATGAGCTCTTTCAAGCCCTGAGAAAGGTCTTCGTGTTCAAAGAGGTGCAGAAGGGTAACCACCTCACCATCCACTTGGATCTCAGACGGGATCCGGAGTCTGGAGATCTCCCTGGACAGAACGTCCTGGGCGGAAGTGAACGCGAGAAGCGGCAGCACAAGAAAACAGGTCAGAAGGGTGCTCATTGGACGCGGCCCAGGTGATATCAACATCTTCGTCTCACATGCGGAGTACACTCGGGTTCACGGAGGAAACCCACAACGGCTCATGACTCTCAAGCTTTGACATTGTTGGCCATCTGAAGCATTTCATCGGAGACCTTGATCACTTTGGAATTGGCTTCATAGGCTCTCTGCCCGACGATCATGTTGACCATCTCCTCCACCACATTCACATTGGAGTTTTCCAGGAAACCCTGAAGCAGGCCACCGAGGCCCTCCGATCCGGGCTGCCCTTCAACCGCTTCCCCGGAAGCTTCGGTGGAGATGAAGTAATTCCTGCCGATACTGGAGAGTCCCGCCGGGTTGGCAAAAGCGACCAGCGTGAGATTTTCAGTGGCCAGAATCTCCCCACTCTGGTTCATGGCCGTGAGGGTTCCAGTTGAATCCACATTGATGTTCGTGGCCTCCACGGGCACGGTGATTTCGGGTTGCAGCCGGTTGCCTTCCGCGTCGCAGACGAATCCCTCCTGATCGAGTTTGAAACTTCCCGATCGTGTGTAGACTTCTTCCCCGTTGCGGAGCACCGTGAAAAAGCCCTTGCCTTCGATGGCCAGATCCAGCTGATTGCCCGTTTCCACAAAATTTCCCTGCACAAACTTCTTTTGAACCGAAGCGGTTTTTGCGCCCATGCCCACCTGGATGCCGACGGGGATTCGATTGTCCTCACCGGCATTGGCACCGGGCGGTACGATGGTCTGGTACATCAAGTCTTCAAAGTTGGCCCGGCTTTGTTTGTAGCCCGTTGTGTTGGAGTTCGCGAGGTTGTGGGCGATCACATCCATGTTCAGTTGTTGCGAGGCCATGCCCGTTGCAGCAGTCCAGAGACTTCTGATCATACCTTTGACCCTCCTCACGGATTTCCCAGTTTACTGATCAGCTGGGAGTCTTCCTGATCGAATACCTGCAAGATTTTGGTGTACGCTTCAAAAATGCGCTGCGTCTCGATGAGTCGCGTCATTTCTTCAATGGCGCTGAAATTGGCGTCTTCGAGAGTCCCCTGGTGGACTGAGGTGGTTTCAGACGGCTCCGGTTCCACGTTGTCCTGGCGGGGCTTGAAGTAACCGTGCCGCGCCTTTTCCAGCGCAGTATTCTCGGGAAATTCAACGATATCGAGGGTATCGACCATCTCGTATTCGGCCTCTCCCCCGTCGCCCTTGTCAAAAACCTGACCATTGCGTTCGATGCGCACATCGGAGTTGGACAGTTCGATGGGGCCTGACTGCCCCAGAACCGGCCAGCCTTCCTGGGTCACCAGGATGTTCTCTTCATTGAGGGAGAGATTGCCGGACCGGGTGTAGAGAACGCCTTCTTCCGTCTGCACTTTGAAAAAACCTTTACCCATCAGAGCCAAATCCAGCGGCTGCCCCGTGCTTTTCACCCGACCCTGATCCATGGCGGTGTAAGTAGTCTGGTTGATGTAATGGGAAAAGTGAGCATTGTCCTTCTTGTACCCGGCAGTGCCCACGTTGGCGAGATTGTTGGCGATGACCGCAAGCTTTTTCTCCTGCTGCCGGCTTCCGATGACCGCCGCGTGGTGTCCTATTCGCATTGCAACCTCCTTGTTTTGTGATTCATTAGATATGCAACGAGAGTGCCACGCGAGAGATGATTGCATCAAACAGCTAACCATTTAAAATCACATATGAAACATAAATCCCAGGCGGGCGGATCGCAGAGAAATGGGCAAGCGTTGCCCGTGGTGGCGGGCAGGATGTGGAGGTTCTTGCCGGTCCGGGGCAGAAACCATTCAATGGCTTTCCAGGGTCAACTTCTGCAGGTTCAAAATGAGCTCCACCTCCCCCAGAGGTTTTTGAAGGCGCTGGGCAATGGCGCCCGCATCCAGTCCTCTTTGCGCTAAAGAGAGGACCTGATCCGCCTCATTGCCTCTTGGAGGGGCCGGCCTGGGAGAAGCGACCGGACGGATCGTCTGCTTCGCCTGCTCTAGATTATTGATCCTTCTGTCTGCCTCGGCAATTTTGGCATCGAGCTGTTCGATCATCCGTTGAACGATGTTCATCCGTTCTTCGAGGTTCGAGGACAGTTCCCCGGTCATCCTGTTCATTTCATCGATCAACCCCTGGAGCTTTTCTTTGAGCTCGTCCGAACCTTCGGGCAGATTTGAGCGACGACTCCAGAGGAGA
Organism: uncultured Syntrophobacteraceae bacterium; assembly: GCA_964654275.1. Classification (GTDB taxonomy): domain Bacteria; phylum Desulfobacterota; class Syntrophobacteria; order Syntrophobacterales; family Syntrophobacteraceae; genus SLCH01. The sequence goes on along the minus strand of CAZZHS010000003.1, from coordinate 75,868 downwards.
ACGAAGCAAACGATGAGGATGCCGTCGAGAAGCACCAGGAGCAGGGCCACGAAATAGGATTGATCTGAAAACAGGTCTCCGAGGAAATCCATACGTCCCCCTTGTCAGGGCTAAATCCATTCGAGACTGGTGATGGAGAGCTCCTGGAGATTGCACCCGGGCAATTTCATCCGGATCGTCTTCAGGAGGGGATCCTCGAGGATGGCCTGCCACTGGGAAAAGCTGTTCTTGGCAGGTTTTTGTTCCACGAGGAATCGGTAAATGAGATCTCTGAGTTCAACCCGACGTTCCTTGAGAAAATGCCTCGCCTCCTCCCCCTCAAAGGTCAATTCCAGCTCCAAATTCAGGAACTTCCTGCTTTCCCCTGACTGCGCGAGGAAAAAATACTGTTGTTTCTCCGAAAAAAACCGCAGGGGAATGGGATGGCGAAGCAACCCTGGTGCCGCCGGAGCCTGATCGTTCGACGTGAAAAGCGAAAGGGCCAACCACCCCGCAGCCAGCAAGGCGATAATGCCCAGGCTTCCGGTGATCACCAGTGCTTTTCCCCGCAGACGCGGAAACATGAATTTCGCCCTGACCGGCTCCTCCACGTCGGGAATTGCCTGGCCGCCATCGGGTGGAACACTGAAAGACGGGTCGAGTTCGATTTCTCGGGGAGTGACTTCCTGCTCGAGCGAGCGGGTGAATTCCTCGAATTCCAGAAACTCCTCGGCCTTGACGGATTCTCGTTTATCAGAATCGGGTTTGTTGCCTGCCCCTTCCCCGCGCTGCAGCGGCCCGGTCTCCGTCTCGGCATTCGCGGAGTCCGTAGCAGCTTCCCGGTAGAACTGCTCCTGGATCTGCCTGAGCAGGTTCTCGTCAAAACCGTCGTCGAATTGGCCGCCCTCGTTTGCCGGTTCCTGCTTTTTCGTTTCACCCATGCGTCATCACCCCGATGGCTTCCGGGAAAGCTTCTTGCCTCTGTCAGGCTCTGCTCGATTCACTCCCGATCTTGCCGGCCATGAAAATCATCCGTTATCGCTCACGGCCTCCGAATCTCAGCGAAGCTTGTGGTCGCGGAGGCTGTTTTGCAAGGTGTCGGGCAAATCGTCTCTTCCCAGTTTACGGGACAAGCGGATTCGCAGTTTCAGGATCGCTTTGGTGTGGATCTGGGATATCCGGGATTCCGTGTATCCCATGACCGCCCCGATTTCCTTCATGGTCAATTCCTCGTAATAGTAGAGCATGAGGATTTGCTGCTCTTTGGGGGAGAGCGATTTGATCCCTTCGACCAGCTGTTTCTTCAACTCCTTCCTGTAGGCACCCTCAAAGACATCATCCTTGTCGGCGCTGAGGGCCCGTGAGCCCCTGCCCTCGATACACACATCCTGAATGTCTTCGGGAACGAGAGAGATGCCTTTGATTTCATCGAGAAGCTTGTGATACTCGCTGAAGGAAATTCCAAGTTCCGCCGCTGTCTCTTCGTCGGTGGGCGGGCGATTGAGCCGCTGTTCCAACCCCAGCGCAACCTTGCCCAGCTCGTTGCTTTTCTGCCTCAGCGATCTCGGGACCCAGTCCATGGCTCTGATTTCATCCAGCATGGCGCCACGGATCCTGATCTTTGCGTAGGCCTCAAAAGAAAGCCCCTGCTCAGGATCATATTTGTCGAGGGCGTCCATGAGGCCGATGATGCCCGCATTCGTCAAATCGTCGACCGCAATGTGGGCCGGCAGCCTGGCTGCCAGTCTCAGGGCCATGTATTTCACCACTCCCGCATGTTCAAGAATCAACTTTTCCCGCTCGCCCGGATCCAATCGCTTGCCCAGCGCATGACTCTTGTAGGCCTGTTGACCCTTCGGCGTGCAGGCGCACTGAACGGGGAAATCGTCTTTTAGGTGCATTTCTCGTTGAAGCATGGGAGCTCTCTTGCTTTTTGTCTTCAGACGTTCATCAAACGTTTCCAGAAAAATTGAATGGCCCCCGGATTCACGCGAGGTGCCTGCCTTTGAATCTGATCGGCCATGCGAAGAAATGCCTTGGACGCTGCCGCCTCGGGAAAGAGCTCCAGCAAGGGCTTCTGCTGCAGGACGGACTTGGGGATGGAGGGATCCCGAGGAATGCTTCCGAGGAAGTCGAGGGAGAGTCCATCGAGGAAATGGTCCGCCACCTTGTTGATTTTGCTGAAAACGAGTTTCCCTGCCTGCTCGTCGTCCACGCCGTTGGCGACGATCTTGAAGTGTCGCTCCCCGTGGCGTGTGTACAAAACTTTGATGAGCGCATAGGCATCGGTCAGAGAGGTGGGCTCCGGGGTGATGACGATGATCCGTTCCTGGGCCGCCAGATTGAAATAGAGGACCGTGTCGGAGATGCCGGCCCCGGTGTCGATGAGCATGATGTCGATCTTCAGATCCACCTCATCGAGCATCTCCAGAAAATGCAGTTTTTGATCGTCGGTGAGTTTTGTCAGCTCCTGGACTCCCGAGGAGGCCGGGAGAATTCGAAGATTCCCGGGACCCGCAACGAGCACTTCGCTGAAACGCTTCGCCCCGGCCAGCACATGACCCACATTGTATTTGGGAGTGAGTCCGAGCAGGAGGTCCACATTGGCCAGTCCCAAATCCGCGTCCATGACCATGACGCGCCGGCCGAGGCGATCCAGAGCCAGGGCGAGATTCACCACGATGTTGCTCTTTCCCACCCCCCCCTTACCGCTGCTCACGGACATCACTCGGACACCCTGGCCGACGTGGGAAACGGGTTCCTCAAACGACCCTTTCCAGGACTTTTCCCTGAGCAAGTCCCTGCGCAATCCCAATGCCTGGTCCATCCTTGTCCTTTCCTAATCGACCATTGAGCCTTCTCTAAACGTGATCCCTTTCAATGCCGCAACCAGAAGGTATTCCCTGTCCAGGTCCACCGCTGCTTTCGCTTCAGACGACGGGCGTCAGGATTTCACCTGATCTCCATGGTTCGAAGGAAATAGAAAGGACAGCAGTCTCCGCGGACTGGCCAGCTCCATGTCCTCAGGCACCTGCTGCCCCGTCCCCAGATAGGACAGGGGATAGGGAAAACGGAGGAGCTGGTTGATGACGGACCCGATGGTCAGAGTCTCGTCGATTTTCGTGAAAATGAAGCTGTGAAGAGGAATGGGGTCAAAATGCACGATCGTCTGCTTCAAGTCGTTGTCCTTGGCTGTGGCACTCAAAACAAGGAAATGATTGATATTCCTGCTTTTACCGAACAGGTCGGACAGCTCATGGACGTGCGCCGGCTTGAGATAATTCTTGCCGCTTGTGTCGACGAGCACCACATCGTGGTGTCTGAATTTTTCCCGTGCGTGTTGAAATTCCGAGCGACTCTGCACCACTTCAAAGGGAATATTGAGAATCTCCGCATACGTGCCCAGCTGGCTCACGGCCCCGATGCGATAGGTGTCCACGGAAACGATCCCCACCTCCAGGTTGCGCTTGATTTTCAAATAGGCCGCGAGCTTGGCAAGGCTGGTGGTCTTGCCCACGCCGGTGGGTCCCAGAAAGGTGAAGGTGCACGGGTCTTTGGCGGTGGGTGAAAAGTTATGAAACGGCCGGGAAAACTTGATCCTGGAAAGCAACTCCCGGCAAAACCCTTCCACGACGTGGCGCTTGCCGAGGGAAATCTCCGTGCACTGAGCCAGAGAATTTTTCAGGAGCACGTAGCAATGCTTTTCATCAAGTCCGCGAACGAGCAGGCTGTGATACACCTCGGCCAGAGGTTCCTGCATTTGAAGTTTGTTGAAGTAGTCCCGCGAAGAGATGAGAAGTGAAAGGAAACTCTTGATCTCCTGGAGGTCTCGCTGAGCCTGAGCGTCCATACCGATGGGAGGCTGAGGGGGCAGCGGTTCGGGATTAGAGGGTTCAATGGCTGCCATCACTTCCACATAGTTCTCTGTCGGCGAGACGGACACTTTCTTGTTTCCAAGAATGAGCGCGTCCTCGCCGAGCTCCGTCCTCACGAGTTCCAGGGCTTTGTTGATAGTGGCGGCTCTATACGTCTTGACCTGCATGCTTGAACCTGATCATCCCGACGGATTTGATTTCCAGATGCCCACTCAGCTCATTGTGGCTCAGCACGGCAACTTCCGGCAAAAACCGCTCCAGAAGCTTCCTCAGGTGTCTTCGAATCATCGGTGAGCACAGAATCACCGGATGCATTCCCATGTTGACGATTTTCTTGATTTCCACATTGGCGGCCTGGATCAGCTGCCTCATGAACTCAGGGTCTATGGCCATGTAAGTTCCCTGTTCAGTCTTTTGCAAACTCTTGGCCATCCGGTCCTCGAGATCCTGCTGAATGGTGATGAGATGGAGTTTTTCCTCGGCGGTTTCATAGGGCTTGGTGATAGTCCGGGCCAGGGCCTGACGCACATACTCCGTCAGGATGTCCGGATCCTTTACGCTGGCCCCATAATCGGCAAGGGTCTCACAGATGGTCTGCAGGTCTCGGATGGAAACACGTTCTCTGATGAGATTTTGCAAAACCTTCTGCACTCCTCCCACCGAAAGCAGGTTCGGGACGAGTTCCTCGACCAGCTTGGGCTGGGTCTCCATGAGGTTGTCCAGAAGCCGTTGCGTGGTCTGACGGCTGAGAAGTTCATCCGCGTGTTTTTTGAACAGTTCCGTCAGATGGGTTGCCACCACGGTGGAGTGATCGATCACCGTGTACCCTGCGCGCTGGATGCTGTTCTGGTCTTTTTCAGGAATCCACACGGCCGGCAGGCCGAAAGTCGGGTCGCGGGTGGGAATGCCGATGGCTTCTCCCCCGGAATCACCGGGACTCAGGGCCAGCAGGTGCCCCAGCATGAGTTCTCCCCGGCCCACCGTGTTTCCCTTGAGCAGCAAACGGTATTCGGAAGGTTTGAGCTGCAGGTTGTCCCTCACGTGAAGGGGCGGCACGATCATGCCGAGTTCGCTGGCCAACTGATGACGAATGGCCCGGATACGCGGAAGCAGATCCCCATTCTGCGATTCATCGACCAGCGAAATGAGACCGTAGCCCACTTCGAGCTCCAACACATCGAGCGGCGGGGGCAGATCGCGGAATTCATTGCGTTCCGGGGCTTCTTCAGGAACCCCAGGCAGCGGCTCCTCGTTCTTTTTGAGCGTGTTTTTTTTGACCTGATACATCCCCGCCGCCAGAAACCCGCCTCCCACCAGTGCCAGTGAAAAAAAAGGAAAGCCCGGCACAATGGCGAGAACCAGGAGCATCCCCCCCGCCAGAAGAAACGGCTTGGGGTAAAGGCCGAACTGCTTTCGAAACGCCTTTCCCATCCCCGAACTCGACTCCGCCCGGCTGACCAGGATGCCCGCCGCCGAAGAGATGATGAGGGCAGGGATTTGTGAAACCAGGCCATCTCCCACCGAAAGCAGCGTGTAATTTTTCAGGGCGTCTGTCACGTCCATGGAGTTTTGAAGCACCCCGATGCCCAGCCCGCCGATCACGTTGATAAAAGTGACCAGGATGCCGGCAATGGCGTCGCCCCGGACAAACTTGCTGGCGCCGTCCATGGTGCCGTAGAAATCGGCCTCGCGTCGCACTTCCTCCCGTCGGTTGCGGGCTTCCGTTTCGCTGATGAGTCCCGCATTCAGGTCGGCGTCGATGCTCATTTGCTTGCCGGGTAGGGCATCGAGGGTGAACCGCGCCGTCACTTCGGAGATACGCTCGGTCCCTTTGGTGATCACCATGAAGTTGATGATGACGAGAATCACAAAAAGGATGAATCCCACCGCATAATTGCCCCCCACCACGAATTGCCCGAAGGCCATGATCACGTGGCCCGCCGCTTCGGGTCCCTCGTGGCCGCGCAGCAGGATGAGCCGGGTGCTTGCCACGTTGAGGGCCAGTCGGAACAGCGTGGTGACGAGCAGGACGGAGGGGAAGACGGCAAAATCGAGGGGCTTCAGCGCGTAGACGGCGGTGAGGAGAATCACCAGCCCCACGGAAATGTTCACAGCCAGCAGCAGGTCGAGGATGGAACTGGGAAGAGGCAGCAGCATGACTGAGAGGATCACCACAATGCCCAGCCCCATCAGGGCATCGCTGTCGGAGACCTGTTTGAGTCGGTTGAAAAGGGAGGGGGCGCTTGCTTGAGCGGTGGCCATGGTGCAGGATGCCTCAGAAGTTTTTCGTTCGTTTTTGCTGATAAATGTGAGCAATGACCTGGGCGACGGCTTTGTAGAGATTCAGAGGGATGGTGCCCTCCAGTTTGACCTGTTTATACAAAGCACGTGCCAAAGGAGGATTTTGTATTACGGGAACCTTGTGCCGGCGCGCTGCCTCTATGATTCGCAGTGCCAGGTGATCGACGCCTTTGGCCACCACCTTGGGCGCGCTCATCCCGCGTTCATACTGAAGGGCCACCGCGTAGTGCGTCGGGTTCGTGATGACCACGGTCGCGTCGGGTATTTTCGACATCATGCGCTTCTTGGCCAGAGCCCGCTGAATGGAGCGGATGCGGGACTTGATGAAGGGATCCCCTTCCACCTGCTTGTATTCCTCCTTCACCTCCTGTTTGCTCATTTTAAGGTCCTTCTGATGCTGCCACTTTTGAAAGGCGTAATCCCCGAGGCTCACCACCACCATGATCACACACACCATGAGCAGCATCTTCAGAGCCAGGTGCCCCAGCGTCGAAAGGATCTCCGAGGGTTCCTGCCTCACCATGGGCAGGAAGAGGTCCTGGTTGTTGCGCACCACCAGGTACACCACACTCCCGACCACCAGCAGTTTGAGAACGGATTTGACGACTTCCACGAGGGATCTGACCGAAAAGAGCTGCTGAAGCCCCTTGAGCGGATTGAGCCGGGAAAACTTGGGCTTGATGGCCTCTGCAGCAAACAGCAGCCCCCGGTTCTGCAACACATTGGTCAGCACGGAACTCCCCGTCACTGCCAACAAAACGGGGGCGACCATGACGAACAGCTTCAAGGTGATCTGCTGAAACGATTCCTGAGTGAACACCGACTCATGTGCAAGATTGAACCCGTGTCCCCAGAGGCTTGTGAGGATGGCGCGGAACTGGTCATAAATGAGGACGGCGCTCAGATAGGCGGCAACTCCCGCGGCCAGAAGCAAAAAGACGCCGTTGAGATCCTTGCTCCTCGCTAATTGCCCTTTTTTCCTGGCATCGGATAGCTTTTTGGTCGTCGGTTTTTCTGTTTTTTCTTGTGAACCCGACATGTTGTCACAACCTTTAGCGTTTTGCGCCGGTTGGAGTCAATTTTTTGTCGAACAGGGGTCCTGAGCGGGATGTCTGCAGGACAGCGGCCTTTAATGAATCCGACACCGAGGATCGTTGCGCCACTCCGGAAAGGAACCGGGGTATCTCCAGGTCACGCACAGCCGGGCCAACCCCCAATCAGACGGTCGGGAAATGGCCCCGGCGTGTGTCGCGCGCTTCGCAGCCCGGTCCTTCATTGTGAGGTGCAAAATCGAGGCAAAGCAGACCCTGCCCGAAAACTGGAACACGCATGAACCTTTTGCAAAAGTTTTTCCGTTCATGGTTCGATACGTCGCCTTGTGCGGGGAATCAGCCCCATATGTTCCATTGAATCCGGATGGCGGCACGGGAACTTGAACGATGGCGGGCCGTTTATGGGTCGCGGATCCTTCGCGAGTTTCACACTGCAGCGGTTCGGCTTCTGGGCGGGGACGGCGGTTGCGGTGCCCCATGCTTCATGACTGAAAACGGGTGAGGGTGAGAAAAAGCCGCAGCATTTCCCCCAATAACTGCATCATGGCCTCCCCGGTGACCGTCACGGAAACCCCCAGGATGAGAAGTCCAAGGAGGATGGAGAGCGGAAAGCTCGTCATGAGGATGTTCATTTGCGGAGCGAATTTGCCCATGAGCCCCAGCCCCAGCTGGAGAAGCAGCAGGACGGCCATCACCGGAGCAGCGAGCTTGACCGCGATGACAAAGATCTCCCCGGACAATGCGATCATGCGCCCATAGTTCAGAGGTGTCAGAACGCCTCCTCCCAGGGGAATGGTATGAAAGCTTTCCACGATGGCTCGCAGAAGGTGGTGATGGCCGTTGAGGCTCAGAAACAGTAGAAGCCCCAACAAGTTGAACCACCGGCTGAGCAGGGTGACCTGGCTCCCGCTCTGTGGATCCGCGACCTGGGCAAAGCCGAGCCCCATCTGGAAGCTGATCACTTCGCCTGCATGCTGAAAAGCTCCGAGGATCAGGACGCAGGTGAGGGACAGGATCATCCCGATGATGAGCTCGGCGAGCACCACCAGCATCAAACTGACCATTTCCGTGGGAATGGGTTGGACCACTTCGCGCAGTGTGGGATAGAGGAGCAGGGAGAGTGAGAAACTGGCCCCTGCTTTGATGAGATTTGGAACCTGGTGGCCGCTGAAGAACGGAAGGAGAAACAGAGCCAGTCCGATGCGCAGCACCAGCGCAATAAAAACGCACAATTCCGAAACACCCACGTGAAGTTGAATCATGCGTTCGGGCCTTTCAGCGGTCAACCCGGCTTTCTATCGAATCCAGGCGGGAAAATTTTGAAAAATATCCCGGGTGAAGCTCACCATCTTTTCCACCATCCAGGCCCCAAAGAAGAGCAGCGAGAGAAACGTCACGATGATTTTTGGGACGAAAGCGAGAGTGGTTTCCTGAATCTGGGTAACCGCCTGGAAAAGACTGATAACGATGCCGACGATCAGAGAAATCACCAGTACAGGCAAGGATGTGTAAAGCATGGTCTCGACAGCCCTCTGAGCCAGGCCCAGTGCGAATTCCACAGTCATGGTGCACCACCCCCCATGGAGGATCGGTTTAGAGAAAAAGCCCGGAGCATCGGGCTTTCCAGCCTCGAGGAAGAAAAAGGACCGGTTCCAGGGAAACTCCCGGGCTGTCTGCATCTCGCTGCCGCAAGGCGTCGGCCTGCCGCAACGACCCTGTCATTGGAAACTTTTTACAAGCGAGCCCACCAGAACGTTCCATCCGTCCACGAGCACAAAGAGCATGAGTTTGAAGGGAAGCGAGATCATGACGGGGGGCAACATCATCATCCCCATGGAGAGAAGGATGCTCGACACCACCATGTCAAGAATGATGAACGGAATGTAGAGCATGAATCCGATCTGGAAAGCCGTCTTGAGTTCGCTGATGACAAAAGCCGGAATGAGGGTGGAAAGCGTGACGGCTTCCAGGCTGTCGGGCTTTCCCGAGTTGCTGAAGGAGATGAAAAGCGCAAGGTCTTTCTTGCTCGTCTGCTTCAGCATGAAATCCTTCAGGGGCACAGCGCTTCGCGCCAAGAACTCCTCGCCGGATATCTCCATGTTCTGATAGGGGACCATCGCCTCCTTGTGAATCCTGTCCCAAACCGGCTGCATGATGAAGAACGTGAGAAACAGGGCCAGACCGATGATCACCTGGTTGGGGGGGGACTGTTGCGTCCCGATGGCCTGGCGAAGCAGCGAGAGCACCACGGCGAGACGCGTGAAGGAGGTCATCATGATCAGCACGGCTGGAGCAAGGGTGAGCACCGTCAGAAGAAAGACGATCTGCAGGATGCTGGAGACCTGTTCCGGACCGTCGACTCCATCCAGATTGAACCGCATGGACGGGACATTGACGTCAAGGGCCCAGGCAGAGCTGAAAGCGCTCCAAAGACTCAGGATCAGGAGCGTCAGAATTGTCGCCCGCCCGAAAAATCTCTTTGGCATCAGGGCGCAGAGGCTCGAGTCATGCGGCGGCATCGGTCGCTTCCTTTCCTCCGGTTTCGGAAGCACCCTCCGCCGCTCGGGAGGCTTTCAATGGACGTGGAGTCACAGCAGCCAGCATCTGCACTCCCTGAGAGGAGACGCCCAGCAGGAAATGATCGCCGTAGACCTTGACCACCAGGAGTGAGTTCCGAGGATCGAGGTGATGCCGGCTCAAAACTTCCAGGGTGTTGTCGCTCTTGAACACCTGTCCATAGCGTCCGAATTTTTTCATGCCGAACGCCGCACCTCCCAGCAGGATCAGAATCAGCAGGAGTCCCCCAAACACGCGAAAGAGCTGCACACCCAAATCCATTGGATCGGCCATACAAAAACCATCCACATTCAAGTTGCCGAAAAGACAAAACCCCGGGGAAGCTTCATCCCCGGCGCGCTCGACCGTCCTGGCCCCGGGGAAAAGCTGCAGAGAGACTCCTCAGCGCAATAACTCCCTCCAGAGGGCTCAAGCCAGTTGTTTCACGCGCTCGAGGGGACTGATGATGTCCGTGATTCGCACGCCGAACTTCTCATTCACCACGACGGCCTCTCCCCTGGCCAGCAACTTGCCGTTGACGAGAATTTCCAGGGGTTCCCCTGCAAGCTTGGAAAGCTCCACCACAGAACCCTGCCCCAGCTGAAGGAGGTCGTTGATGATGATGTTGGTTCGTCCGAGCTCCACCGAAACCTGGAGCGGTATGTCCAGGATGAAATCGAGATCCCTCACGCCACCCTTTTTGGGCGAAGCCGCATCGAGGGGAGGGAATTCGGCGGGTTCACCGTCTTTGGATTTTTCCTGAAGATCGCGAAATGACGTACCCTCTTGAGTTGTCATGAGTCGAACACCCTCTTGGCTGTTGGTTCAATCTCAGGTGCCTTGATGAAATCGGTAACCTGAAAAGCGCGATTTCCTCTACAGATGCCCGGCCTCGCTTTTAGCTTGGGCACTCCCTCGATTTTCACGGTCAGGGGACTTTGAATTTCCTTGTCCAGGACCACCACGTCCCCCACTTCCAGCTGCATGAGATCCCTTCCCCTGATGGTGCCGTTGCCCAGCTCCACCATGACCTCCACCTCCAAATCCATCACCCGCTGCCTCAGCCTGTTCAGCCATTCCACATCCACTTCCAGCTGGTCGCTCTGGAAACTTGCGTAAAGGCGCGATCGAATGGGTTCTATGGTCGAGTAGGGCAGACAGAGGATGATCTTCCCGATGAGCTGGTCCAGTTCAAGTTCGAAATGCACCACGACCACCAGATCTGTGGGTGCCACGATGGTCGCGAACTGAGGGTTGACCTCGGAACGGGTCAACTGGAAATTGAGGGGAACGACGGGTTTCCAGGCGTTCTCCAGATCGCAGAGCACCCCTTGCACAACACGTGCAATGACCCGCTGCTCGATGCTGGTGAAGTCTCGACCTTCAATCTTGAAACGGCTTTTTCCCGTCCCCCCGAAAAGGCAGTCCACAAGGCTGAAGATGAGTCGACTCTCCACGACCAGAAGCACGTGTCCACGGAGAGGGTCCATTTTGAGGATGTGAAGACTCGTGGGGACAGGAAGGGTGCGGGTGAATTCGCCAAACTTGATCATGTCTGTCTGAACCACCGTGATGTCGACAATCTTCCTCATGGCCGCAGAAAGCGTCACACGGTGGAGCCGGGCAAACCGGTCGTTGATGATTTCCAGCGTCGGCATCCTCCCACGAATGATGCGATCCTGACTGGTGAGGTCGTAGGTTTTGATGCCGTCGATTTCGTCCGCATTCTGTTTTTCTCCCTCGATCTCGCCGTCGGACAGTCCGCGGAGCAGAGCATCGACCTCGTCCTGTGAGAGGATCTTTTCCATGGCGTTCGGCCTCTCACTGAACCAGGAAGTCGGTAAAAAAGACTTCTTTCACCTGACCCTGACTGAGGAATCGGTTGAGCTGAGTGAGGATTTCCCTCTTCAAGCTCATTTTGCCTGTGGCGCTGGCCACATCGTCGTAAACCTTGACGGAAAGCAGCGTAAGAATGGAGTCCCGCACCGCATGGTTTTTCTCCTTGAGTTCGTTCAGAGTCAGTAAATTTTCCAGTTGAAGCTCGATGCTGACTTTCAGATATCTTTTGCCGCCCGGATCCGAGAGGTTCACGAGAAACGAATCCAGCGGGTGCATGACGGGCGCGAGGTTCTTAGCCGCTCCTCCAACCGGCAAGCTTTTGTCGAAGTACTTCGTGTAGGCAAAGCCCCCCCCTCCCGCAGCCACCACGAGCAGCAGCCCCATCACGATCCATTTGATGAGCGAAGATTTCTTTTTTTTCGCCAGCTGCCCTTGCTGCCCTTTTTCAGCATCCCGTGACGCCATCGCTTTCTTCTCCTCTTAAATCCTTCTCAAAGGCCGCGACAAGCGCAGCCATCAATTGAAACTGCTCTCGCGTGCGCTGGGCGGCACGAAGGCATGCAGTTTCTGTTCGATGATCCTGGGATTGTCCCCGTTGGCAATGGCCATGACGCCGCAGATCACCATGTCCTTGGCCGCGATCTCTTCTTTGCTCCGTCTGCGCAGCTTGCCCGCCATCGGGATGCAAACGAGGTTGGCGCCAATCGCCCCGTAGAATGTGGTGAGAAGGGCCACCGCCATGGCGGGTCCAATGGTCGAGGGATCGTCCATGGTTTGAAGCATTTGGACCAGACCGATGAGTGTTCCAATCATCCCCATGGCCGGGAAATAGGTCGCCATGGTGTTCATGATCTCCGCCCCGGTGCGATGGCGCTCTTCAAGATTGTCCAGTTCTGTCTCCAGGATTTCCCGAATCGTCTCAGGCTCCATGCCATCAATGGCCAGCTGGAGGCCCTTGGAGAAGAATTGGTCTTCGATACCAGGGAGCTCGGACTCCAAAGCCAGGATGCCTTCCTTGCGCGATTTGTTGGAGAGCTCGATGAATCGCGGGATGATGTCCCGGCTGCTCCACACCTTGGTGAAGAAGACGTGTTTCACGACCTTGAAGACACCAAAAACTTCCTTCATGGGATGCTGAACCATGGTCGCGCCCAGTGTGCCCCCCATGACGATCATGAGGGAAGGAACGTTGATAAAGGTTCCCAGGCCACTGCCCATGGTGATGGAAATGAGCACGAGCGCAAACGCGGAGATGATGCCGATGATGGTTGCGAGATCCATAGAAGGTTGGTTGCCTCACCGGGTCTGCTGATGGATACGGGTTATGAACCCATCTCAATGGGCTGATTCGAGCGCCTCACAACAGAGTGTCGAGAGTCTCAAGACATCCTTCCCATGTGTCCGGGCAACAATCCAGGAATGGTGACGAGGATCTCGATTTCCACCAAAACCTTGCGGTTACCGCGGACGGAAAAAAGCTCAGCTTTTCATGTGGCGACATTTCATGCACCGTAAACACGCAGGAGCACCAAAGCAACGAGCGTGCCATTGAAAGGCGACAAAGTCGGCGTGGAACCCCGGGAGACCGGCACAGGCTTCAATGCGGCTCCGCTCTCGGCGGCGGGGTTGTTCCGAGGAATGAAGCCGTCTCTTCCGTTTCGGTTGAAAACAGCACGATCTGCGGTGGTTCTGGATGCTTGTCAAAGCCTTGACAAACACTGGGGTCGGCAGGGCGGTCGGACGGCTCCGGAAAACCTGCGCAGCTCCATGGAGCTTTCCGCGCAAGCGTTCTCTCTGGAGGGGAGCCGGCTGTTGTTTTCCAAATGTTGACGCCGGTTTTGGACCGAAGGGAGGCAGGAAGACTCAGCGGGTGGGGTTTTCCGGGGTCATTTGTCCAGGGCAGGTGAAGCCTTTTGTTTTCTCTTTCAGCCCGGACGGAAGGTGGTGGAATCGAGAGGGGCTCCTGTTTCGGTTTCGGCGCCCCTCTTCGTCGATACATCATCGGATGAGGTTGACCGTCGTCTCCAGCATATCCCTGCTGGTGGTGATCGATTTGGTGTTGGCATTGTAACTGGACTGGTAGATGATCATGTTCACCATTTCCTTGGCCAGATCCACGTTGGAGTTTTCCAGCGTAAAGCCCGCGATGTCACCTCTCAGATTGGGTTGACCTGTCACGAGAATGGCATCTTTAGACTCCGGACCGGGCACAAACAGGTTCCCGCCCTGGCGAATGAGTCCCCCCTCGTTCGGAAAAATGTAGATTCCGATGCGGCCGTTCCCAAGCTTGACGGGATCCTTACCGATGGCGCTGGTGGGGTCCGTGGGATCGGTCAGTCTATCGGGGTCCACCGGATAGCCCCAGATTTGACCGTTGTTGTCCACATAATAATTGGCGAAAGCCGGCTCCGCCGGGACTTCCTCGATCCGGATAGACCCGCCGTGCTCATCCAGAACATGGTATCCTTGAAGGTTGACCAGATAACCTTCCTTGCTCACCAAAAAACCTCCATCGCGGCTGAAGAAGGTCGACGGGGACATTTCATACACTCCTTCAACCACACCGATGGGCTTTTTCAAACTGAAGTACCCCGGCCCGTTGATGGCCATGTCGGACCAACTGCTGGTGCTCACGAAAGGACCCTGAGCGAAATCCGTTGCGATGCCCAGCACAGCGCTGCCGGCGCCGCGACGATCCGTGTCGTTCGAAAGAGTGCTGTAGTAGCTGCTCACCAAATCCCCAAATCGAGCCGTGTTGGATTTGAAACCGGTCGTCCCTGCATTGGCCACGTTGTCACTCGTGACTTCCAGGGCCGTACTGAAACTGTTCAACCCACTCACTCCATTGAACATTGCGCTGCTCAGTGCCATGATCGACTCCTCTCTGTTTTCGATGCCGGATTTTTTCAAAGTTCATCCGGCTTTTCCTGTCTCATTTACATTCCGGCCGTAAGAATCAAATGGTTACCCAGGTCCGGGAGTTCCTCCCTGATGTGCTGCGGATCTCCTCCTCAGGACACAGTTCTCATGGATTCATTGAAGTTCACAGCGCCCCGCCCGTTCCAGGACCGCTCACTTGACTCACCGCAGCGATGGGCACGCGGATCCCTTTCTCATGATCCAGCACCAGATAGGGTTTGCCCTGCTCCAGTCGAAACGCATGCACCGAGCCCGCAACGCTTTGTTCCACCTGGAGGAGCCTGCCGTCATCATCCCTCGCTTCAACCTGCACCGAATACTTGCCTGGAGGCATCATCTGCCCGCCGTTGTTCTTACCGTCCCATGCCACGTCGTACGAGCCGGACGATTGTACACCCAGGGGGATGCTCCGAATCAACGACCCCTCCTCACTGAGAATCTTGACCGTCACGTTGGCAGGAACTTTCAGTTCATACGAACTCCTGGATGTCCCTCCCTCGTGGAGTTGGATGCCGTTGTCCACGCCAACCACCTCTCGCCCGATCATCTGGATCATCTGAGAATAGTTGATCGACTTCAAAGAATTCAGCTGATGCACGGCGTTCTTGTTGATCTCGGAAAGACGTTCCACGCTGCTGAACTGAGCCAGCTGGGCTGCAAGTTCATAAGATTCCATGGGATTGGTGGGGTCTTGATGTTTCAGCTGCGTCAAAAACATGTTCAGAAAAGCATTCATGTCCAAAGGGCTTTTGAAGCTGTTCTCTGAAACAGTGGCTCCCCCAAATAAGTTGCCCATGTTTTGAATGGCAGTGGTCATGGCGTTTTGCTCCTTTTAAGTCTTTGAAGCGCAAAGGATCAGGTTGTTTCAAACTGTCAGGCGATGAGGCTGATGCCCTCGGAAAGATCTCCAGGGGATCGTGCCGAAGCGAAGGAGTGTGAGGGTTGGGTCCCTTCTCCTTTGACACCGATGGCTTCCCCTTTGATTGTTCTCGAATTTTTTTCCCGGTTTTGGCTCCCGCGCCGATTGCCCTGCCCGTGAACATCCACTTGAAATTGTCCCAGAACAAGGCCCTGTGTTTGAAGTTCATGGCGCAGCGATGCAGCGTTCTGAAGAATCAGGCTCCGAGCCTGTTCTGTTTCCGCCGTGAGGCGCGCCGCAACTTCCTGGTGTCTGGCCTCCACCTCCAATTGAAGGCGGCCGAGCCTCTTGTCGCTGAGTTCCAGTTTTAAGAAATCCCTCTGTCGGACACCCGGGTCAGAGGACTCCTCCTCCCAGTTGTGAGCGGCACCATCGGGCCGCGTTGCGCTCACATGTTTTTCCGAGGGTCCCGGCATTCCCTTTTCTCCTGAAGCGACAGCAGAAAAAGGCGGCTGAGTTTCAGAGGCTGACGTTGTTGAGGCCGATCTTTCAGAAGATGGAAATGGCGAATCACCCTCGGATCCCTTATGAAAAGTATCCGAACCGGAAGCTCCTCCACCCGCTTCCTGCTCCGGTGTGAAACGCACCATCTCCAGTTCCGCGTTTGCATCGATCCTCTTGGACAGCAGAGCTCCCTCCACGGCCCCGGCCTTGAGTATGCGCCTCCCCTCAGTCAACGCCGAGAGAAAACCAGGCTCCCGTCCCGTGGCATTCCGGGGAAGTGTTTCGTCTTCAGGGACCTCCGGAGTATCTCCAGGAAGAGAGGGCCGCGGCTGAGGCAACTGTTTCTCAGTGGCTCCAGCAGATGAAACACCCGCTCCAGAAGCACGCTCGCCTTCTGAAATTTTGCTCTCGGGTGAGGAAGGACGAACAGGAAGGGTCGAATTTTGAGAATCGGGAAATTCCAGGTTTGAAGTGCTCCACCCGCCATCACCCATCCGCCCCCTTGAAGGAAAGGCCAGGGGCTCCGCTCCAGCTTCCAACTCCATCGCCGCCCCCTCACGAGCATCCACAGCGGAGACCGTCGTCCCGGAAAAAGCGGGCTTGCCGTGTTCCCGAATCGGCACACCTGAAGCGTTTGATTCCGATTTTGTTGAGGATCGCCGGCCGTCGAACTTCTCTGCCGTCTCATTGGAAGGTGGTGTGGGAATTCTCTCGTCCGGCGACGGGAACCAGGTCGCGTCATCATCTCCCTTCCCTTCTATGTCGCTAAAGGAAGGGATCATGGTCTCGAACCTTGGCTTGCTTGTGTGCGGAGAAACCGATTCCCTGTCGGTGTTTTTCACATCCAATCGCCGGCTTGGCTCCGCGCCTTGAACCTCAAGGCGAGGTCGTCCGGGTTCCTCGACCGATTGCCTGTCGGCAAGGCCGGCGGTCAGCGAAGAGAGAACACGCTGCAGACCTCGCACATCGTAACTGCTCTCCGATGATGCTTGCTCCAGCGCGGCATGAGTCGCCAAAGAGGAAACGGGCAATTTCATGTTTTGAAACAGGTCCCGAACTGATTGCCCATCGACTCGGCCACTTTTCTCCAAGTTCTGCCCCCTGCCGTTTTCTCGCCCCAGTATGCCCTGCAGGTCTCTCAGGCTCACCTTGCCTTCCCTGTCTGCAGCACCGAGGACCGCCTGCCGGACATCCGCGTGTACGCCCAGTCGCGCCAGGATAGACTCCACATGAACCACACTCCCCACCTGGATGTTGCCCTCGAGCTCCTGCTCCTCTGGAGAAGTGAGCCGGCATGGATCCCGATGCGACAACTGGCCCGCCAGTTCCGATTCAAAGCCGGTGTCTTGCACCTTGTCCCCAATCTCCCGGTGGACCTGGTCGAGGAAACTCATCATCAGTTGCGCTGCGGCCGGTAGACTTCCGAACATGCCTCATCCTTCTTTCCTGGAGTCGTCCTGCGATGCTTCTGCGAATGTTGGCAAAAAGTATTACAATTATGATGCCAACTTCTTAATCTCAATTTATATAGCTATTTCTTATAGTTAAAATATTGAAACGTACACTGGGTCGGTGATGCCAGCCCCGGCACGGGGAAAATTTTTCTCACCCGAAACCTCTGCGGAAGATTTTGCCCCAGGCTGCGCGGGAGCATGGATGCGGGAGGGTTACAGTCGATTTTGGGATTCCCGGGAGCCGGTGTGGCGAGGGTTCAGCACGGCGGGCAGCGATCGGTCTCAACAAGACTGCCGCCCCGACCGCCGAAGCCTCACCCTCTGAGTGAATTGGTGAAAACTGCAGGGTTCGTCATCTTTTCAGGGAGTGCTCAGCACCTGTGAAATCTTGGCGGCTTTCTTGGTGTCCATCACTGCGAGAATGCTGGCGGCAGCTTCGGTGTTCATGGTCGAGATGATGTTCACCACCAGCTGCTCTTCCAGATTTTCCAGCAGCTTTGCGGCTTCCTTGGGTTTCATGCTTTCGTATATTTTGACCAGAGAGCGAATCCTGGCATTTTTTTGCGAGGCCCTTTCCGCCTGATAGTCCTGAATTTCTTTTTGGATGGCGTTCAATTCCTCGAACTTTTTTTGAACGTCCTGCTCCATCTTTTTGAGAGTTTCCTCCTTTTGTTCAAGCTCCCTCTGCCTGCGCATCAGCTCGGATTCACGTATGTCGAGATGCCCCGATCGGGCACTGTGCGGCGCCGCACCCCCTGAAGCCACAATCAGCCGCTCACTCTCCTGCTTCGGGAGGTCTCCTCCGGGCGCAGTCGAGCGGGCTTCTTTGGAACCTTTGCGGTCTTCGGCCAGCACTTCGGTCGTGCTGAGCCACGCCGAGTGGCGATCCTTGATGAAGGAGAGGAATCCAAGAGCCACGGCCCCCTTCACGAGGATCGCCGCCAGGACAATGAGGAGCAAACATCTGATGGATTTTTTCCACCCACGGCCCCGGATCTTTGTCGAGTCTTCAGAGGTCTTTTTCATGGCGCTATCAAAGCCTTTTTCGCAAGACGGTCATTTCATCGAGCTGCTTTTGATCCTGTTGAGCACGATGGCATTGGAAGTCCTCCCACTCCCGTTCCTCCAGGCATTCGAGCATCTTCACCTTTCTTTCGCATGCCAGAAGGTGAAGCCTTTGCCGCTCGAGTTCCCTGCTCTTTTCGAGGCGATCAGTTCTTCTAAAGAGCAATTCCTGTTCCAGACAATGGACATAGTCGCGTGCCTGCAGATGAGAGCCCACCAGAAGTCCCTCGGCCTGTTGATGCTGCCACCTTTCCAGCCATTCTTGCATCCTCTCCCGGGTCCGGCTTTCCAGGCGGACACTTTCTTCATGGTCTTGATGGGCACGGCTGAACGCCAACTGCGCCTGCCTGAGTTCATATCGTCTCTGTTTCAGAAGGGCTGCAAATCGAAAGCAAAACCTCATACCCACCATTCATTCTCGTCATTGAAAGAGCGATTCCAACGCCGACTGAGCCATTTCAACGGTGCAACACTCCTCGACATTCTGTCGAAGGTAGGCATTGAGTGCGTCGATGGCGTTGACTGCGGCATCGGTCTCTCGGTCCACTCCGGGAGAATAGGCGCCGATGTGGATCATGTCCTCCACATCCCGATACCGGGAAAGCATTTGCAGAAACGTCCCCACCGCATTTTTCTGTCTGTCGCTGAGGAGCCGCCCACTGAGACGGCTCACGCTCTTCAACACATCGATGGCCGGGTAATGGTGCTTGTGGGTCAGCTTGCGGTCCAGAACAATGTGGCCATCCAGGATCGAGCGCACGCTGTCGGCAATGGGATCTTCCATGTCTCCTCCCTCCACCAGCACGGTGTAGATTCCGGTGATGGAGGCTTTCTCGAATTTTCCCGCCCGTTCCAGAAGTTGCGGCAATTGGGCGAAAACACTCGGCGTGTAACCCTTGTTGGTCGGCGGTTCTCCCGCCGAAAGATAGACCTCGCGCGCCGCCATGGCGAAACGGGTCACGGAATCCATCATGAACAGCACATCCCGGCCCTGGTCCCTGAAGTACTCCGCCACTGCGCAGGCAAGGTACGTTCCACGCATGCGCACCGTGGCAGGCTGGTCCGACGTGGCCACCACGAGAACCGAACGAGCAAGGCCCTCAGGCCCGAGTTCCTGGCCGATGAACTCGTTCACCTCCCGCCCTCGTTCCCCGATGAGCGCAATGACGTTCACATCGGCGGTCGTGTACCTGGCCATCATGCCGAGGAGAGTCGATTTGCCGACGCCCGATCCGGCAAAAATCCCCATGCGCTGCCCTTTTCCCACGGGGAGGAGTCCATTGATGCAGCGGATGCCCACGTCCAGCTGTTCATGGATGAGGGGACGGTCGAGGGAGTTGACAATGGTTCCCGAGAGCGGATAAGCAATTCCTCGCGGCAGGGAACCCGCACCGTCCAGTGGTCGTCCCATTCCGTCAAGTATCCTTCCCAGCAGCCCGTCGCTCACTTCCACGTGCCCCGCTTTCCGATACGTTTCGACCAGATCCCCCGGACCGATCCCCCGGAGCGGCGTCAAGGGACTCAGCTTCAGCTGCTTGTGGTGAAATCCCACCACTTCCGCAAGGATGGGGGTGTGGTCTCCTTTAGGCAGGATTCTGCAAATTTCGCCGAGGGCGGCGCGCAGACCCGACACCTCAATGATGTTGCCCACGAGATGCACCACCTTTCCGAACCTGCGGTGACATTGCAACGAATCCAGGGTCTGAACAGCCCGCGCAAGTTCCCCGACATCGCGGTTCATAGCTCTTCTGCCTCACACTCTCTCACGCTCTCGCTGAGGTGCTCCCAAATCAGCTGCAACTGGGTGTCCACCGAAATATCGATGCGCTCAATGTCGCTCTCCAGCAAACAGCTCCCCGTCTTCAGTTCAGGATCCGGCTTCACCGAGAGAAACTCCCCATTCTCCTGAAGCCAGGTCTCGAATGCCGTGTGTTGCCGCAGCATTTCAAAATCCTTTGCATTGAGACGAATCAAAAGATTTCGGTCCGCTTCGGCTTCCCGCAGCAACTGGTCCATCATGCGCACGAGAATGCGGGGGTCCGAAGAGATTTCCTGGAGAACAATTTTTCGTGCCACCGCCATCGATGCGGACAGGAACCACTCTCTGTAATCCCGATAGATTTCCCTGGGCAGGGCACTCAGTGCCCTCACGAGAGACTGAAGCTGTTCCGTGACGACGGCAGCACTTCTGAGGCCATACTCAAACCCATCCTTTTCTCCTTGAGTGTAGCCCTGCTCATAGGCTTTCTTCTCGATTTCCTCGGCCCGGCGCTCAGCCTCCTGGAGCAGGCTGCGAACGGTTTCCTGCGCATCCTCCAGGGGCGATGCAGCCTTTGTCCCGGGCGAACCCCTGTGCGCCGTGCCCGACCGTTGGACCTCCCCCAACCCCGAGCCCGCTGCCTGACGGGACGACTCCATTTCAAAGAAATCATACGGCTCGAATCGGCTGTCATCCGCCCTTTTGATGATGCTAGACAAGGAAATCTCCCCCCTCGCTTCCCGAGATGATGATACGCCCTTCCTTTTCCAGTCGCCGAGCCGTCACGAGGATGTTTTGCTGGGCGGCTTCCACCTCGCTCAGGCGCACAGGACCCATAACCGCCATGTCCTCCTGCAGCATCTCGCGCGCACGTTTGGACAGATTCCGGAAGACTTTCTCCTTCAGGTCCTCGGAGGCAGTCTTGAGAGCGAGCGTGAGCTCCTCGTTGCGCACCTCTTTGAGGAGTTCGCGGATCCCCTGATCGTTGATGGAAGCAAGGTCTTCGAACACAAACATTAGCTTGCGCACTTTTTCGGCGAGCTCCTCATCTCGCTCCTCCATGACCTGCAGGATGCTTTCACCCGTTCTCTTGTCGCAGATGTTCAGGATTTCGGCGACTGCAGGGATTCCGCCCAGAATCCGGTGACTTTCCTGGCCCATGGAGAGCAGTTCCTTCTCGAGGACCTCGTCCACTTCCCGGACCAGGTCGGGCGGCACCGTTTCCAGCTGCGCAATGCGCGCGACGACCTCGTACTGCATGCTTTCCGGGAGATGATGCAGCACCTGGCTCGCCTTGTCCCTGCTCAGATGCGCCATGATGATGGTGATGGTCTGGGGATGTTCGCTCTTGATGAAATTCGCCAAGATTTTGGCATCGATGTCCTCGATGTATTTGAAGGGCATCCTTTCCCGTTCGAGCTCGATCTTGCTCATCATTTTATCCGCTTCTTCCCCGAGCACATTGGGAAGCAGATTCTTGAGAAAATGACTCCCCGGCAAAACCAGGTCGGATTCCTGTCCCAGGGACGAAATGAAACTGGAAAGTAATTCGTCCGCCACCTCGCGTTTGATGCTGTTGATGGATGTCATGTGGACGCCGAGTTTTTTGATCTCTTCGCTGGTGAGGTGGCGGAGCACCAGGGAGGACGTTTCCTCGCCCAGACTCATGAGCAGCATGGCGGTCTTTTGGGGCCCGGTGAGCTTTGAAGACATAAGATCAAGCCTCCTCCCGAAGCCAGGACCTCACCACCTCGCTGGCCCTCTTGGGATCCTGGTTGACGAGCGCGATGGCTTTTTTCTTGAGACTCACCTCCCCGGGCGGTTCCTGATAACCGAGAAGATTCGCCCCTCCCTCGGCACCGGGCAGCGCCGGCGCCGATTCCCCGGCCGAAAGTTCACGGACCTCAAAATTTTGAAGTTTTTTCATGAAGGGGCGCACCACGAAGAAAAACACCAGAGCGATGAGCAGCAGGTTGAGGAGAATCCGCTGGTATTCCTGGAGCAGCTGCAGCCATCGGTTTTCCCGGGAAACGCCCTCCGGGCTGTTGTAGTCCGTGACAAAAGGAACATTGGAGACCGAGATCTGGTCGCCGCGCGCTTCATCATATCCCACGGCCTTCTTCACCAGATCTTCCAGGGTCTTCATCTCATCGACCGACCGGCCCACAAAGAAGGGCTTCATTTTGCCGTCTTCATCCGCTTTGATCTCATAGGGGCCGTCGACAATCACCGCCACCGAAAGCTTGCGAACACTTCCGGGGGCCTGGACAATTTGGCGTGACACACGATTGATTTCGTAATTGACCGTTTCCCGCTGTCGATTGTACCCCTTCGCTCCTCCGGGCTGCTGGGTGTCAACGGGAAGGGTGTCCGTGAGCCGCCCCTCCAGATTGACGGGCCTGTCCGGATTGCCGCGCGGGTTGAGCTCGCGGTCCTGAGAGTTTTCTATGCTCCGCTGCTGGCTTCTCACCACCGCGCTGTCCGGATCGTAGGTGTCTTCCGTCACCTGGGCCCGATTGAAATCGAGGTTGAGGGAGATGCGGGTGATGACCCGATTGGCACCCAGCAATTGTTCGAGCATGGACTGCACCTTACGCCGGTAGTCCTCCTCCATGAGTCTTTTGAATTCCGTTTGCTGGTCGCTCAAAAAAGAGCCGTCGGGGGCATTCTTTTTAAAGATGACCTGCCCGTCGGTGCTCAACACGGTGATTTTGTCCTCCTGCAGCCCGGGCACTGCTCCCGCCACCAGATTCACGATGCCCTGGACCTGCGCGGGCGTCAGCCTGGCCCCGGTTCGGAGCTTCAGCACGACGGCGGCACTCGGAGGCTGCTGGTCCTCCTTGAAAAGGCTCTCCTCAGGCAAAACGAGATGGACGCGGCTTTCTTCCACCAGATCGATTTTGTTGACGGTCCTGGCAAGTTCCCCCTGAAGCGCCCTTTGATAGTTCACTTTTTGGACAAAATCCGTGCTGCCGAGCTTCTGCACGTCGAAGATCTCAAAACCCATTCCCGCGCCTTTGGGAATTCCTTCTGTGGCCAGGGAGAGGCGTGCGTCGTACAGTTTCTCCTTCGGGACGCTGATGCGGTTTTGCCCGGTGATTTCATAGGGGATCTTTTGAGCTTTCAGCTTCTCGACCACGAGTCCGAGATCTTCATCGGAAAGGCCTGAGTAGAGCGCCGCGTATTCTCTCGAGTTTGCCGCGTACAGGAGGTAGCCCAAGCTTGCGAGGAGGATGAAAAGGCTGCCGCTGTAGAGAATTTTCTGAGAGACGGGCAGCGTCCGAAAGGCAGAACCCACTTTCTGAAAAGCCTTTAAAAAGGAATCCATGTGGCGTGTGTTCCTCTCCGTGATTCCATGCAGCTCAGAACTGCATGCGCATGATTTCCTGATAGGCTGAAATGGCTTTGTCTCTGACTCGGAGCATCATGCGAAGGCTCAGATCGGCCTTCTCCATCTGGATCATGGTTTCATGCACGTTGGCCGCCCCCTTGACGGCTCCCTCTTCCATGGCGCGATCCGCCGTATTTTGCAGGGCGTTGACCTCTTGAATCCTGGACCTCACCTCCTGGAAAAATCCGTCGCCGGCCGGGCCTTTTCTTCCGACAGCCGCCGGGAATTCACCGGCAGGGCTTTTCGATTCCACGCCCGATGAGGGGAACAGCTGGACCATGGGCACCTCCTGAATCTGCGGCTAACGCCCGATTTCCAGGGCTTTGAGGGAGAGTTGTTTTGCTGTCTGCAAGGCCGCCAGATTGGCCTCGTAGGAACGCGCAGCCGAGACCAGGTTGGCCATCTCCTCGATGGGGGTGATGTTGGGCATGCGCACAATCCCTCCCTCATCCGCGTCGGGGTGGTTGGGATCGTAAACCTCTCTAAAATCCCTTCCATCCGCCACCACGTCGACCACCCGCACCTTGTGAATGTCATCATGAAGAGCCTTCTCCATCGCATCCTCAAAGCTCCCTTCCAATTGCGAAGCCTCGTAGATCACGGTCCTTCTCCTGTAAGGCTCCCCATCGGCGGTGCGCGTGGTGTTCACGTTTGCGAGGTTGGACGACAGCACATTCATGTAGACCCGATTTGCGGTGAGGCCCGAAGCGCTGATGCGCATGGACGTGTCAAAATCCATCACTGGCCTCCTTCACTGAGCGCCGCTTTGAACATCGCGAACTTTTTGTTGAGCATGGTGACCATGTATTGGTATTCCACGTTGTTGCGTGCCAGGTTGACCATTTCCCGGTCAAGGTCAACCGGGCCGACGGATTTCATTTCGGGAGCGCGCATGGCTGTCCTCAGACTGGATGTATCCACGTGCTGTGCGTTGCTTGTCGCCATGGGAAGTGCACCTCCCTCAAGAGCCTCCTGCAGCGTGTTTTCAAAAGAAAGTTCTTTGGAAACGTATCCGGGCGTGTTCAAATTCGCCACATTGCTCGAGATGACCTGCTGGTTCATGGAGTTGAGACTCAATCGATCCTGTATGAGGTCGATGGTTTTATCGAAGGCTTTCTGGACTTGCATGGGACACCTCCTGTGCTCCTGAAAGATATACAGTGCATTTCAATTGCACTGTGAAGTGAAGCAAGGTCCGTACCATGCATGGGGTTGTGAATCGAGGCGTCGCGGGGAAGGGGACCACGGCGTTCGGCGCGCCCCAGGTCCCGAAAAATTTCGTCAAAGGCTTGACAGGCGGGTGGGAATTTTCTTCCGAACCTCAGGCCACATTTGCTCCCTGCGCCCGATATTCATTGAGTTTGTTTCGGAGGGTGCGGACGCTGATCCCAAGAATTTCCGCAGCTCGAGTCCGATTGTCATCCACCGACTCAAGGGCTTTGTGAATCAGCCTCTTCTCCATCTCGCTCAGCGCCATGAGTTCCTGGGAATCCGAGGCAGTCAAGTGCCCGGGGGCC
Source organism: uncultured Syntrophobacteraceae bacterium (assembly GCA_964654275.1). Classification (GTDB taxonomy): domain Bacteria; phylum Desulfobacterota; class Syntrophobacteria; order Syntrophobacterales; family Syntrophobacteraceae; genus SLCH01. The sequence continues at coordinate 50,798 of CAZZHS010000003.1, read as the reverse complement.
CCGTCTCCGTCGAAGACGAGCCCCTCCGCAGTGATCACAGGCCCGGTCGCCAGCAGAACGGCCCTCTGTACCACGTTCTCCAGCTCCCTGACGTTACCAGGCCAGGAATACTCCTGCAGTCTCCGGTGAGCACCCGGGTGTATGGACTGCACCGAGCCTCCATGTCGTTCATTGTACTTTTGGACAAAGTGACGGCACAGGAGCTCGATATCTTCCTTTCTTTCCCTGAGAGGGGGGATTTTCAGGGGAATGACGTTCAGTCTGTAATAGAGATCCCTTCTGAACCTCCCTTCGGCCAGTGACTCCTCCATGGCGGCATTGGTGGTGGCGATGACCCGCACATCCACTGAGATTGGGTAGCGCCCTCCCAGCCGGTCCACTTCGTTTTCCTGGAGGACCCTGAGAAGCTTCGCCTGTAGCGGGACACTCATCTCCGTCACTTCATCCAGCAGGAGAGTCCCTCCATCAGCCAGCTCGAATTTTCCGGCCTTGGTTTTGGCGGCCCCGGTGAAGGCCCCCTTTTCATACCCGAACAATTCGCTCTCGAGAAGATTTTCCGGAAGCGCCGCACAGTTGATGGCCAGAAAAGGTTTGTCCGCACGCCGACTGTGCCGGTGAATGTGCCTGGCAAACAGCTCCTTGCCCGTGCCGCTCTCCCCCTGAATGAAGACGGAAGCACTGCTTGCCGCGACCTTCTCGGCCATCTCCTTGAGTCTGAGCATGATCGGATTTCGACTCAAAATGGGACGGTCCACCCCGATCCCTTTGGAAGCCGCCGTTCTGCGCTGCGAGACGATCAGTTCCAGGGATTTAGCCAGACGATCCCTGTCCAGGGGTTTGACCCAAAAGTCATGAGCTCCCTCTTTCATGAAGACCACCGCATCTTCGAGTCGTGCGTCTCCCGAGGTGACAATGACGGGAATAGGGAACTCCCGTTCCTGATTTTTTCTGAGCCATTCGAGGGCCGGTTCCTTTATGCCGTCCAGACAGAGGAAAACAATATCCGGAGGGCTCACATCACGGTTTTTCGGGAAGCTGCGAGGGTCCGAAGCAGTTTGTACTTCATGGCCCAGTTCCCTGAGCCCGGTTTCCAATTTCTTCAATTCGACGGGATTTCTTTCAATCACCAGCGCAAACATCTTCCCCCCAATTCCCTCGCGGCCGAACCTTTTTCACCCAGCCTCCCGGACCCGACTCCTTCACAAATCAAGAAGCCCTTCTTTTTTCAATTGCAGGTAGCCAAGCTGCTGTCGGGCCACACTCTGCCAAAACGCGTCGGGTGATTCCAGCAGCTGGGTGAGCCGCTCCACGGCCTGGCCTTCCATGCCCCCCTGGCGGTAGACCGTCGAGAGCTGATAGGTCAGGCGATACCTCATATCGCTTTCCTCAGTGGAAGCCAGGAGGTCTTCAAGAATCCCGGCAGCCTCATCCCATCTTTGCAGTTCTCTGAGCGCCGCCACCCTCGAGAGCTGGAACGTCATCGCCAGTTCAGCATCCTTGTCGTCAAGAAGTTGGAGACCTCGCTCGGCCCACTTGAGCGAATCCGCCGCCCGACCCGTCTTCAGGAGACTCTCCGCATAGGCAGGAAGGCAGTCGAGATCTTCCCTGGAGGCTGCGGAAACCTCCTTGAGAAGCCCGGAGAAATGCTCCACGGCTTCCGCATGATTCCCCTGAGCAGTCGCAATTCTTCCCAGGAGTCGACTTTTAAGGGGAGACTTTTCCGAGCCTGTCCTGGAAATCAATTCCACGGCCTTCTGAACCTCTCCGGCAAGAAAATGGTACTCCGCCAGCTTCACCACGTCGGTCTTCGATCCTCGCCCCGATTTCACCATCTCCTGATACAGGGCAATGGCTTCGGGGTAGAGCCCGAGGGCTCCGAGGCTCTCCCCGATGACCGTGAGGATTTCCGGGGAGCTTTGTTGTTTGAGCATGGTCGAGTTTTCAGCGTACAGGCCCACCACGGTCTCGTGATCTCTTCCGGCAGCAGCCTGCTTGATGAGCGCCGAGACCACTTTTTCCTTCAACAGATAAAAGTCTTCATTCGATTTTCCCTTTGCGTCCTCATCGAGTGTATCCGTTATGATTTTGAGGCTTTCGTTGAGATCCCCAAACCTCCAGTGCCACCCTGCCAGCTTGAGCTTCACCAAATCACGCAAGGGGGGGGGAGAGGGCTTGCGCAGCAATTGCTCATAAATGTCATAAGCTTTCTGGGACTGAGCCGGTTCAAGGCTTTCATAGGCCTCGGCCATTCGAAGCTGGGCAATCACGGCTCCTTCCGTTTCGGGGTATTGACTGGCCAGAAAATATCTGAGCTTTTCCGCGAGATCGATTTCGCCGAGAGACGTGAGGGTCTCGGCAATTCTCGCCATGATCAGATCCCGGTCGGAAGCTGCATTGATCAAATTCAGGTAGTGGAGCAAGTTCTCAAGGCTCCTGCGATAATCTTTGAGAGAGAAATAGGATTCTCCCAGCTGTCGCAGCAGTTGAGGGTTCGAGAGATAGGCAGCGGGCTGGAGTTCCAGACATTTTTCAAAACCTTCCACGGCGCCCTGGGGTTCTCCCAGCATGTGATGGCCGGTCGCGATGAGACAGTGCGCCTCGGCCATCTCCTGACTTGAAAGTGGATGATTCAGTGCCTTGCGAGCCGCCTGCGTGGTCTCAAGATAGGACTCCGCCGCGAGATAGATTCGTGCGAGATTTATCCAGCATCCGCCCACCAGCGGGTCCTGGGGATGATTCCGGACGAACTGGAGAAAATACGTTTCAGCACGCTTCCAGTCTCCCATCTTCTGGCAGGTCAGACCGGTGCGAAACAGGGCAAGGCGCGTTCTCTGTCCCAAGTTGCCGGCATGAATGGCCTGTGAGTAGGCGGTCAAAACATCGGGGCCGGCTTCTTCCAGGTTCTCCTCATGGTACTGGTAATACGTGTCGGCAAATTCATAGAGCGCCAGGAGCCGCAGCCCCTTGTCCTGGGTAGTCTCATCCAGACAGTGGCGAAAAGCCGCTTCCGCATCTCCAAATCGCCTGTCTTTCATGAGCGCTTCACTCTTTTTCAGGCAAAGGTTCAGGACGTCGGGCAACGGAGTCGGTTCAGACTGAACATCGGCCGTTGTTGTTTCGGGTTTGGCAGCCTGTTCCATGAGGGGAGTCTTCCCTGGAAGCGGCTGCAGTGTCGGATCAACTTTCTCGCGGGGGCGAGGGGGCCTGGACGGGGATGAAGCCGTCCGGGCATCGCCTGACCTGTGCTGGGTGGAGGCTTGTTCGCGGGGTGCAGCCTTCGCCTGGGGCACGAAGTCAAACACCAGGCGATATCCGGAGCCGCCCGGAGAAACCCCGTCGAGATAATGATGTTTAAACCCCGCTTGGCCTCCCGCAAAATGGATCAGGATACGACCTTGTTTCCCCGTGTTGACAATCTCGACGGCCCGGACCAGGGAGGCAGGGTTTTCACTGGTGACCCTGGAGGGCAGGCTGCTCTGGAGCTGATGGAAACTGAGCGTGATTTTGCCCTCCTCGGAGTGCTCCACGCGGACCGGACGCCCCCCCTCAGCGTCAAAAACCAGACGCGAGTAGGCGTCGTGCACCCCGAATCGAACCTTGTCCAACCGTGTGGATTCCAGGGCGAAGCTCTCCCCGGCGACATGGAAAAGGAGGACGCAAAGTCCCAGGATTTTGAGGCACAACGGCATCATAGAAATGATCCCAGCCCTCCGGCATTTCTGGTCTGAATTGAGCTTCAGGCATGACTTCGAGACAGAACCAAAGCATTCGAAGCCTCGAGAGAGCATCAATTGTGCCAGGGGCCCGGCGGAATTGAGTATCCTGGGAGCCTGTTTGGGGCGAGGGCACGCGCGGAGCCGTCATGACGTGCCGTTTTCAAAAGGTGGGTTCATGGGAAAGGTGATCGAGAGACACCCGCATCCTTGCGATACTCCGCGAAGGATGACCGGTACAGCCGGGCAGAAATGATTGCCCAGATCGGCTGGTTTCCAGGCTCTTGCCTGGAAACAGGCAAGTGGTTGAGGACTTGCGCCCGGGATTACTAGCCGTGAGCGCCTCCCATTTTTTCGGGGAACAGAATCCTTTTCTTTTTCATTTTCTCGATGAGGGTCGTGCGATTGAGCCCGAGCAGTTTGGCAGCCTGATTCTTCACACCTCCGGACTTTTTGAGGGCCTCCAGGATGAGGGAGTTTTCCAGCTCGTCCAGCATTCCCTTGAGGTCGATCCCGTCATCATCCAGCCCAATGGACGGGAAAGACTGGCGAAGCGGCTGGACCTGCATTCGCTGCGGCAAATCCTCCAGCTGAATCTCATCACCCTCGGTCAGGATGATGACCCGTTCGATCACGTTCTCCAGCTCCCTCACATTTCCCGGCCAGTTGTGGCGCTGCATGGCGTCCATCGCCGCCGAGGAAATCCGCTTCAGTGGAATGCCTTTTTTTTGGCTGTGCAACTGGAGGAAATGCTGCGTGAGAAGGACAATGTCATCCTTGCGCTCGCGCAAAGGGGGCACTCGGATGGGAATCACGTTGAGACGATAATAGAGATCTTCCCTGAACCCCCCCTGAGCCACCATTGCTTCGAGATCCCGGTTGGTGGCAGCCAGAATGCGTGCATCCACCTGAATGGTCCGGCTTCCACCCACTCGCTCAAACTTCCTCTCCTGAAGAAAGCGCAGCAGCTTCACCTGGAGCTTGGCGCTCATCTCCCCGATTTCGTCGAGAAAGATGGTACCCTGGTGGGCCATCTCAAAACGACCGATGCGCTCCCGGTAAGCCCCTGTGAAGGATCCCTTTTCGTGTCCGAACAGCTCGCTCTCCAGGAGTTCCTCGGGGATGGCCCCGCAATTGATGGGAACGAAGGGCTTGTCCTTCCTGGAGCTGTTGTAGTGAATGGCACTGGCGATGAGTTCCTTGCCGGTGCCGCTCTCACCGGTGATGAGCACCGTGGAGTCGGTCTTGGCCACCCGCTCGATCATTCGGTAAATGCTCTGCATGGCCTGGCTCTTGCCGATGATTTTGTCGAACCGGTATCGTTCCTGAAGCTGAGATTTGAGATACTGATTTTCGGCCTTGAGATTCTTGAGCTCCAGCGCTCTTTTGACAACCAGCAGAATTTCATCGATTTTTGCGGGCTTGGTGAGGTAATCGAAGGCACCGTTTTTCATGGCGTCCACAGCCGTTTCGATGGTACCGAATCCCGTCAGGACAATGACCATGGTCTCGGGGGAATGTTCGATGAAGTGGGCAAGAACCCCCATGCCGTCGAGTCCCGGCATGGACATGTCCGTGATGACCACTTCATAGAACTTTTGCTGGGCCTTTTTGATGGCTTCGAGCCCATTGGAAGCCGTGTCCACATCGAAGGAGGCCCGGCGCAGCTCCTCGGAAATCAGCTCGACGGTCATGGGTTCGTCGTCGACCACTAAAATTGTGCTGGGAAGGTTCATAGGCTCTGTACTGTAGGGGGTCGTGAGTCATCCAAATGAAAAATGGTGTCTGCTATTGCTCAAATTATTACAACTTCAAGTAAAATCTATCAACAAAAACTTCCCGAGCATAGCCAAAATTCTAACACCCCGAAAACTGCGGGAACCCGAATCGATGAAGTGGTCACAAAATACGACCGACAAGGTCGGCTGCAAGACCAGGTCACAGACCACCGGCCGGCAGACCTGCAGAAAAACACGGCTGCAAAGGTTTCCCGACGCAGGCCGTGAGCTGCTGCTCCCGATCAGCGGCAAAGGAAGGGAACCGCCATGAAGGTGTCTGATCCGTCGTCTGTTTTGAAGCACCGCACCGAGGCCCGTTCATGCTCCTTCAAGACAAGACCCTTTCGAATTCATCGAAAACACTCGCGGGAATCCTCGCTGCCTCCCGTGAACGCCCGCCGCCGAAGCAAATGCGTGCTCTGCGGGATTCGAGGTGATTCTTGCTCTTCTGTATCCTTTATGTTGTGGTAGAGACCTGTTGACATATTTATTCGTGTTTACGAGTATAAGTACGAATCCCCAGCGGAAGCCGAGGCTGCCGGGAACCAAGACGCTCTTTCAGGATTGTCAGGACCGAGATGCCCACACTCAAAGACACCGCCGCAAGTGAAAGCCATGAAGCTGCCAGATTCCTGCCCGACGACGGGCGCAGGTGGATGTCCCGGGTCCACGTGTCCATGCCATGGAGGGTCATCCCCGAGTACCTGGAACTCGCCCTGGACCTTGGATTGAACCTGGAAATCGGCCTAGACGCCGTCGACCTGGATCAACAAGCCTTCCTTCAATATGAAACCGTTTCCAAAAGGCTCGAAGAGAGAGGCTCCCGCATCAGTCTCCACGGGCCCTTTTGGGACTTGAATCCCGGAAGTGTCGATCCCTCTGTTCGACAGGTCTCCCGCCGGCGTTTGAACCAATTCGTGGATGTCTTCGAAATCTTCCAACCCTTGAAGGCCGTTTGTCATACCGGGTTCGACCCCCGCCACCACCACGGCCAGGTGGAATTCTGGGTCTCGGAGAGCCTGAGGGTCTGGGAATCTCTGGTCATGAGGGCCGAAAAAATCGGTGTGCCGCTCCTCCTGGAAAATGTATGGGAAGAGGGGCCGGAGTTGCATCAGCGACTCTTCGAACGTCTGCCTTCCCCTTTCTTTGGCTTTTGCTTCGATGTCGGCCATCAGCACAGCTTTTCCCGATCAACGCTGGACCAATGGCTGCTGCCTCTCATGACCCACATCCAGGAACTCCACCTTCATGACAATGACGGGTCCCATGACCACCACCTCCCCATCGGTCAGGGGACCATCGATTTCCATCACCTCTTCGGGATGCTCAGGGTGAAAGGCGAAAGGGTGCTTGTGACGGTTGAACCTCACACGCGACAACACCTGTCCGAAACTCTTGAGGCCCTCTTTAAGATATTGAGTCATGATCCACCTGCCTTTATGGTATAGGTATCTGGGTTCCCTTTGAGCAATCTACCGTCCCTGCATGAACACGGCTGAAAGGAGATGGAAGATCATGGCCATTGTTGAAGTGAGCATTGTGCCGCTGGGACTGAAGGAAACGAGTCTGAGTTCTCACGTGGCCAGAGTCCTGAAGGTCGTCAGGGAAAGCTCTCTGTCCTATGAACTGACTGCCATGGGAACCATCTTGTCGGGAGATCTGGACGAGATCTGGATCATCCTGAGAAAGATGCATGAGGCCTGCTTTGAAGGAGGTGTGGCGCGAGTGCTCACGCATGTGAAAATCGATGACCGCAGGGACATTGCCGCGAACCCTGACCAAAAAATCCAGTCGGTTCTCAAGAAGCTGTCATGATATCCACCCTGATCTCCCGATGGATGGCGAGGTAGATGCTGTATGAAAGAGCTTGTGGAATACCTGGTGAAATCCCTGGCCGATCACCCCGATGAGGTTGAACTGCACGAAGAGGATGCCGGCGACACCCTGGTGCTGCGATTGAAGATTGCGGAGGCCGATGTGGGCAAAATCATCGGCAAGAACGGCAGCACCATCAACGCGATCCGAACCCTCGTTCAGGCCGCTGCTTCAAGTCACAAGAAAAAGGCAAAACTCGAAGTTTTGAACTGAATCCGATACCGCTGCGGCCGGTTGTGTGTGGGAATGGACCGACCGCTCGGCAGGACACGGCGCCCCGGGAGCGCTCGCGGAGCTGATCGGTTGCCCGGCTGAGATTCAGCGCAATGGCAAGGCGCCGTGGGAAGAGGGCCGGGTATTCGGTACCGGGCCTGGAGGTCGAATCGAGATCGAAAGCCCGGACTTTTCCCCCGGGGACCAGGGCCTTTCACCTTTTACATCAAGATGGGACGTCCGGCACCTTGACTCCTCATGAACAATGCCTAGGAACTGGTAAATATTCGGCGAATGGTATTCAATGACCTTTAGAATCCATCAGGATTGATAGAAAACGGAGGAATACGCTCTATGGCTGGTAAACCGATACAAGAACTGCCTGTGGAAAAGCTGCGGGCGCACGTCGATCCCGATTCCCTGCCTTTTGACTCCACTGTTTCTCTGGAAGCGTTGCAGGAACGCGTGGTGGGACAGGAAAGAGCCATCGATGCGATCAAATTCGGCATGGGCATGAAGGAAGGGGGTTACAATATTTTTATTGCGGGACCTCCCAAAGCGGGTTTGACCTACATGGCCAAATCCTTCATCGAAGAACAGGCTCGGAAGGAGCCCACGCCCCCTGACTGGTGCTACGTCTACAACTTCAAAGAGCAGGACAAGCCCAAAAGCCTCAAACTTTCCGCAGGTCTGGGCAAGCAGCTGAAAAAGGACATGAACGAGTTCATCGCGACCCTCCAGGCCAAGATACCTGAAGTCTTCGACAGCGACGACTACAGGGCCAAGGAGAGCGAAGTCCATCAGTCCTTTGAGCGTCAGCGGCGTGAATTCATCGATGAACTCTCACAGGAAGCCAAAGAGCAGGGATTCATCCTCCAGTTCTCGCAGGTGGGCATGGTCATCATTCCCGCCAACAAGGAGGGGGAACCCATGACCCAGGAGGACCTGCGCCACCTGGATGAAGAAGAGCGCGCGGAACTCCGCAGAAAAAGCGACGACCTCCACGAAAAAATGAAGGAGGCCATCAAGAAGATTCGGGAAGCCGAGGCCGAATTCAAGGAGAAGCACACCAAGCTCGACAATGAGATCGCGCTGTTCGTCGTCGGGCAGTTGATGGACAGCTACGAAGAAAAATATCAGAATGAAGCCAATGTTCTGGAATATCTCAAGGAAGTCCAGGAGGACATCCTGGAAAACATCGACGATTTCAAAAAGAAACCCGAAGCCCAGCAGCCTCAGCCCGGAGCGCCCTTCCCCGTTCCGCAGCGAGAAACGGTTTTCCGAAAATATGACGTGAATGTGCTCATCGACAATTCGGAGACCCAGGGAGCCCCTGTGGTCATTGAGTCCAACCCGGCCTACCCCAACCTGTTCGGATCGATCGAAAGGCAGGCCTGGTTCGGGGCGCTTTTCACCGACCACACCATGATCAAGGCCGGGGCCATGCACAAGGCCAACGGCGGCTACCTCGTCATGAAATCCCTGGACCTGTTGAAATGGTTCATTTCTTACGAAGCCATGAAGCGCGCCTTAAGAGACAAGGAAATCAAAATCGAGGACATCGGCGAGCTCTATGGTTTCCTCAGCACCCGCACCATTCGACCGGAACCCATTCCTCTCGATATCAAAATTGTTTTGACGGGCGATCCACATATTTATCAGCTCCTTTACACCTATGACGAACGTTTTCAAAAACTCTTCAAGGTCAAGGCGCACATGGACACCCAGATGGACCGCAAGGATTCCTCGGCCCTGGAATGTGCCCGCATGATGAGCCTCTACTGCAAGGATCACAATCTGCGGCACCTCGACCGCACCGGCGTCGCCAGGACCCTTGAATACAGCATGGAGCTTACGGGAGACCACGAAAAGCTCACCCTTGAACTCGGAAATATCAGTGACCTGCTCAAAGAAGCCAACTACTTCGCGGGGCTTGATGAAAGTGAATTCATTCAGGGCAAGCATGTCGAAGAGGCCATTCGCAAGCGCATTTACCGATCCAGCCTCATTGAAGAGCGCATCAAGGAACTGATCCAGAAAGACATATTCTGGGTCGAGACCGAGGGCGGAAAGGTCGGGCAGGTCAATGGCCTTGCCGTCCTGGCCACGGGCGATCATGTCTTCGGCAAACCCAATCGCATCACGGCCACCGTCTCCGTGGGCCGCGAGGGAATGGTGTCCATCGACCGTGAATCCAAGATGAGCGGAAGCACCCACACCAAGGGGCTCATCATTTTGACCAACCTTTTGAAGGAGCGTTTCGCGCAAAACAAGCCCATTTCCCTCACGGCTTCCCTGTGCTTCGAGCAGAGTTACGGCATGGTGGACGGCGACAGCGCTTCGAGCACGGAATTCTATGCACTTCTGAGCGCAATTTCCAAGGTGCCCATCAAACAGGGCATTGCTGTGACGGGTTCCGTGAGCCAAAAAGGGGAAATTCAGCCCATCGGAGGCGTCAACTACAAGATTGAAGGCTTCTTCGACATCTGTGTGCACAAGGGACTCACGGGAGAGCAGGGTGTCATGATTCCCTCCAAGAATGTCCGCAACCTCATGCTCAAGAAAGAGGTGGTCGATGCGGTCAAGGAGGGCAAGTTCCACATCTGGCCTGTGGACACGGTGGAACAGGGCATCGAGATCCTCACGGGAATGGAGGCGGGAAGCTTGCAGGACGACGGAACCTATCCCGAGGGCACCCTCTTCAGGAAAGTGGATGATCGACTGCAGGAGATCGCCAAAATCGTGAAAGAGTGGGGCAAGGACAACGAGAACGGAAAGAAAAAGGAAGAGGAACCCGCTGGTGGGTGCCCCCACTGCGGCGGCTAGCTCCCGAAATGTTTTAGCGGAGGTGTGCTGCTCCGCTTCCCCGAATTCTTTGCGGTGAGCAGGGGCCCCTCATCAAGCGTTTCGAGGGTGGAGGTCTCTGCGGTTTCCCACCCGGAGTTCTTTCCAGCACATCAGGGGAATTCACGGGAATTCCTGATCCGCGAAAAACGGGAAGGTCTCGACGTTCCTGAGGACCTTCCCGTTTTTCCCCCAGCCCTTCAGCCACACACAGCCGCATTCCAGGTCGCGGTGGATTCCCGGGACGGTCCCTTTTCGCCCCGCACCCGTGGTCCAACTCAACCTCAAACCTTCCTGCGGTCGCTGACCACTTGGAATCCCCACAATCGGGAGCAGAGTTCGACTTCAGCGCCGACCTCACAGAGACGAGGGAATTCCCCTCGAGGCCCTTCAGCGCATCAATGGGCGCTCGTTTTTCTCCCCTTTCCATGGCAGAAAAGACGCATCACTCGCATCATCTCAGCTCGCCCTGCCGATACCCCCCGATAAAATGACACCCCATGGCCTTTATTTCTGTGCAGTCCCGCAAACTTTTCCTTGACTTGCTCATGGAGGCGCCTAATATACGGTCCGGTTCATGTCGATGGTCCTTCGCCAGTTCGCTCTTCGGCGGCCACCCTGGTGCTTCCTGCGGGGGGATGGATCGTCGTTCGGCTGGCCCCATCCATCCGAAGGGTTCTGCGTGTTGCAGCCACAGCCATATTTTTCTTTGCCCTCCCTGATGCGGGGCGGATCGCACTTCTCCTAGAGTGAGGACGAATGACCATGAAGTTCTGGCGTGTTCCGCTGGATGCCATTGAAATCGAAGTCTCCGAGGGCATCGTGCACATCATCGAAGATCGATGCAAAGGCTGCGGCTTTTGCATCGCCTATTGTCCGCGTGATGTTCTGGAAGAATCCCCCGAATACAATGCTAAGGGTTATCACCCGCCACGCGTCAAGAAGAACGCAACCTGCGTGAACTGTCACTATTGCGAAACCATTTGCCCTGATTTTGCCATCTACTCTGTCGAAGCAGAACCGCCGTCCCGTCCATGAAACCAAGCGGAGCCGCTTCTCCGGGACCCATCGTGGGGGTGTTCACGCCGGGAGATTGGGGGCGGATCGACAGATTCACGGACTGTTTCTGAGTCAGGCCCGGGTTACACCGCTTCCGGAGCCAACCCGGTGTTGAACGAAAGACACTCTATGAGACCAGCAGTATTGACCGGCGAACACTTCTTTACAGGCGACGAGGCCTGTGCCGAGGGAGCCCTGGCGGCGGGATGCCGCTTTTTTGGAGCGTATCCCATCACTCCGGCCACGGAGATCGCCGAACACATGGCACTGCATTTGCCCGAGGTGGGGGGGACTTTCATCCAGATGGAAGACGAGATTGCGGCCATGGCCGCAGTGCTGGGGGCTTCCTGCGCGGGCGCCAAAAGCATGACCGCCACGTCGGGGCCGGGCTTCAGCCTGATGATGGAAAATCTGGGTCTGGGCATCTGTACGGAAACACCCTGTGTTGTGGTGAATGTGCAGCGGGCTGGTCCCTCGACCGGGCTTCCCACCATGGGGGCGCAGGGGGACATGATGCAGGCCCGCTGGGGATCCCACGGCCATTACGAGATCATCGCCCTGGCTCCGGCATCCCCCCAGGAAATGTTCTATCAGACCATCACGGCTTTCAACCTCAGCGAGGTCTTCCGGATCCCCGTTTTGATCATGGCCGACGAGGTCACCGGCCACTTGAGTGAAAAAGTCGTCATCCCCGAGGCAAGTGCCATCAAGCTTCGGACACGGCAGAAGGCCAGGGGCCGCAAGGATCGTTTCAAGCCGTTTCAGCCCGGGCCCGACGGCATTGCCCCCATGGCCATCGCGGGTGACGGTTACGGCATCCATGTGACCGGGCTCACTCATGACGAACGCGGCTACCCGGTGATGACTTCGGACGCCCATGAAAAAATGGTCGCACACCTGACGGGAAAGATACGCAACAATCTCGATCACATCATTCGCACGGAGAGTTACCGCCTTGACGACGCCGAGATCGCGCTCGTCTCCTACGGTGTGTCGTCCCGCAGCAGTTTGGCGGCCGTGGACGAGGCCAGGGAACAGGGGATCAAGGCCGGCCTCCTGCGCCTGGTGACCGTATGGCCCTTTCCCGAAACACTGATCGAATCGCTGGCCGGGAGAGTGAAAGCGCTCGTCACCGTGGAGATCAACCTGGGCCAGGTCCACCTGGAAGTCGAGCGGTGTTCCCGGGGCCGCTGCGACGCCTTCCTGATCGGTCATGCCGGGGGCACCGTCATTTCTCCCGACCGGATTGTGGAGGTTCTGCAGGCCGTCGCCGGTTGATCCGGCCCTGGATTCGACCGTTTGCCCATGAGTGAGGGTGCGAACTCGAAGCTGCCCGCTCCCTCCCGTGGGAAGACGATGCAATTCCGAGGCTGTCGTCCATTCATCCGAAACTGCAGAGCGACCGTGATCTGCAGGAATAATCTGGGGACCTTCCATGAAAAAAGTGAAAAACCGAGTGGCCCACCCACTGGATTCTCTGGTCCGCACAGACCGTATCCCTCACATCTGGTGCCCGGGATGCGGCATTGGAACCGCCTTTTCCGCCTGCCTGATCGCCATGAAATCCAGCGGCATCGAACTGCAGAAGACGACCATGGTCTCGGGCATCGGGTGTTCGGGCCGCGGAGCCGGCTACATCAACCTCGACTCCTATCACACCACTCACGGCCGTGCTATCCCGTTCGCCACGGGCATGAAACTGGCCAATCCCGATTTGAATGTGGTGGTTTTCAGCGGCGACGGGGATCTCTTTGCGATCGGGGGCAATCACTTCATCCATGCGGCGCGCCGAAACATCGACATCACCGTCATCTGTGTCAACAACCTCAATTACGGCATGACCGGCGGACAGGCCGCTGCAACGACCCCGGCCATGAGCAAGACCACCACGACGCCCATGGGAAATCCCGAGCCGCCGTTCAACCTCCCGCTGCTGGCCTTTGCCTCGGGAGCTCCCTACGTGGCCCGCTGGACCATCCTCCACACGCGCGAACTCACCAAGTCCATCGAGGAAGCCCTGCAACGACGCGGCTTTTCATTCATCGAGGTGCTGGCGCCCTGCCCCACGGGATATGGTCGACGCAACAAGGAGAGGCCGCTCGACGCTCTGCGGTTTTACCAGGAAAAATCCATCATCAAAAATGACGCGCACCCTGCGGACATCACCCTGGATTACCAGAAGGGCATCACCCTGGGGAAATTCGTGGATATGGAACGACCCACCTTCCAGGACATCTATGACAAGACCTGTCGGCTGGACCCGGCGGCCTGTCTATGACCACGAGTTCGAGCATCCATGAGTCTTGGAAGAATGCTTTTGCGCGCTGAACGGCCGGGCCGCCCCTCTCTCGCCATGCGGGGTCCCGCCCGCGCAGGTGGACCAATTGTCTCCAGCCCAATGGGCTTTCTGCAAAGGGAAATCATCAGGATGGCATCACAGGAACCAACCAGCAAACACAAAGAAGTGCTCATCACCGGATTCGGAGGGCAGGGAATTGTCCTGGCCGGTCAGATCCTGGGCAAAGCCGCAAGCCTTCTGGATCGAAAGGAGAGCACACTCACTCAATCCTATGGGCCCGAAGCCCGCGGGGGCGCGTGCAGCGCTCAAGTGATCATTTCCCAGGCCACCATCCATTACCCTTATGTGCGTGTTCCCGACATCGTCGTGTGCATGTCTCAGGGAGGCTACGACAAATATGCCCGCCAGCTCAAGGCCGACGGCATGCTCATCGTCGACCAGGATCTGGTCAAGACATCCGAATTGAATGAATCCAAATTTTTCAAGGTTCCAGCCACCCGGATCGCTGAAGAACTCGGTCGCAAGATGATGGCCAACATCGTCATGCTCGGTTTCCTCTCGGCCGTGAGCGACGTCGTTTCCAAGGAAGCCCTGCACGAAACCGTGCTCAAATCGGTCCCCAAGGGCACTCAGGAGCTCAACTCCACCGCCTTTCATAAGGGGTATGACTACGGCGCCGCAATCCTCAAGGGAATGGAGAAAAAAGCCGCCGGCAGAAAAGGAGCGGGCTCATGAGAACTCCCAAGGATCGCCTGCAGCGAGTGCTGGTCATTGGAGCCAATCCCGCCGGAATTGCCGCCACCAACAAGCTGGGTGAGATGGGCATTCCCGTGACCCTGGTGGACAGTGCACCCGATCTGGACACCAAGCTTTCCAGCGATGAATACCGGTTCGCCTCGGGGCAGCTCACCAATCACGCCCTTCGGCCCGGCCTTCTGCGAATCTTTCGTAATGCAAGAATTCGAACCATCATGCCCGGAAGGGTTCTTTCTCTCAAGCACACCCCTCAAGGTTTCTGTGCACACATCGGCACCCCGCCGCAATATGTCGATCCCGATCTGTGCGTTCTCTGCGGAAGGTGCGTGGAGGTCTGCCCCGCCACGGCTCCCGACGGCAACAAACCCATCCGTTTCTCCAGCAGACAGGCCCTTCCAGGTCACACCTTCATCGACAAACGCCGGCAGCCCCTCTGTCAGGAAGCCTGCCCGCTCGGCGTCAATGCCCAGGGTTACGTGGCACTGGCAAAGGCCGGGAGATATGAAGAAGCTCTGGAGCTCATTCGACGCGACAACGTTCTGCCCGGAATTTGCGGCCGCATCTGCACACATCCCTGCGAGATCTCCTGCAGAAGAGGAGAGTTGGACGAGCCGGTTGCCATTCGGGACATCAAGAGGTTCCTGGCAGACTATGAGATGAAGCATCCCCGCGAACACCGCCCGGCTCCGCCTCTCCAAAAAAAAGAACGCGTTGCCGTGGTGGGATCCGGTCCCGCCGGACTGGCGGCTGCTGCGGAACTGGCGCGCCATGGCTACCCGGTGACGGTCTTTGAAAAAGAAGCGCAGTTGGGAGGCCTCCTGCGCTACGGCCTCGGCCCTTACCGGCTGCCTCGGGAGATCCTCGACCATGAAATCGAAAACATCAGGACGCTGGGAGTTGAATTCAAGCCCTCTACGCCTGTGAACGTCGCTGAAGATCCTCAAACCCTGAGAGAGGAGTTCGATGCGGTGATCCTGGCCACAGGAACCTGGCATGATCGAAGGCTCGGGGTTCCGGGGGAAGATCTGGAGCGGGTCCATGGGTGCATCGATTTCCTCGGTTCCCTGTATCGGGGTGAGATCACTCAACTCAGCGAAAAAATCGCCGTGATCGGCGACGGAAATTCGGCTTTCGACGCGGCCCGCGCCGCCGTGCGCCTGGGAGCGGAAGTCACCATCATCTCTTGGTTTCCCCTCGAATCCATCCCGGCCGATGCGGAAGAGGTGAGCGCAGCCCTCGACGAGGGTGTGCACCTTCTCACCTCCATTCAAGTCACCGCTTTTCTGGGTGATGGAGGCCGCCTGGACCGGCTGCGATGTGCCCCCACGGTGCCGGGTGATCCCGATGCCAACGGCATCTGCTGGCCCAGAATCGATCCGGAAGGTCAAATGTTTGAACAGCGTTTTGATCGGGCCGTCGTGGCCATCGGGCAAACGGGACGTCCGCAGCAACCCCGGGGGGATTCCTGTGTCCTGACCACGCCCGCCGGTTTCATCCAGGTGGACAGCCGCTGCACCACCTCTCTGGACCATATTTTCGCTGCGGGTGACGCCGTGAAAGGCCCATCCAATGTTGTCAAAGCCATGGCTTCAGGGCGGGAAGCAGCTCGTTCCGTCATGAGGAAACTCTCCGGACAGGAACCCGAGAGATTACAAACCTTTCGGCCCGAATCGCTGGATTTCCCCGAAATCTCCCCCCATGTGCCTTCCGTGGCACGGGTCCATATGCCGGAAGTTCAACCGACTGCAAGGATTCGAGATTTTGGTGAGGTGGCGCTCGGCTTCGACGAGGAACAGGTGCATGCCGAGGCATCGCGTTGCCTCAGCTGCGGGGTCTGCGCCGAGTGCCTCCAGTGCATGGAGGTCTGCGTCAGCGGCAACACCATTCATCACGATGCCAGACCCGGAGAAGAGGTCGAACACGCGGGTGTGGTCATCATCGCCGATCCCCGGCTGGCGCCGGGCATCAAAGGCGAAGACGTTTTGCGGGCCTACAGCACCAAATCCGCAGACGAAGACGTTTATGCCATGATGCTGAGGGGCTTTGCCGTGGCTGCGGAGGCTCTCATTCTGCTCGGCGGCATCACCCAGCGCATGAGAGGCCACGGCCTCTCCTTTGCCGCAGCCGGGCCCCAGCTGTCGGACTCGGTACGGGTGGGGGTGTTCGTCTGCCGCTGCAACGATTCTTATGGCTGGCCGCAGGAACTTGATGAAATTCTTGAGAGCTTATCGCGGCTTCCTCACGTGGTTCATGTGGAGGCACTCCCTTCCGCCTGCATCTCTGAAGGGTCGAGCGCCATTCTCCGGTCCCTTCGTGAAAAAAACCTGACGCGGCTTGTGCTGGGTTCCTGTGTGTGCTGCCCGCTCGATTTCATCTGCACCGCCTGTACGGACCAGCGGACCCGTTTGAAATACGCACTCTTTCATGGCACCGGCATCAACCGGGCCATGGTGGAAACCTGTAACTTGAGAGGAGAAGCCCTTCGACTCTTCAGGGTCGATGAGGCCCTGGCACTGGAACGCTTCAGAGGACTCATGGAACGTTCCATCGGCCGTGCAGGACTCCTTAAAGCAATGCCCACACCGGCGCGCCCCTACAATTTCACCACAGCGGTCATCGGGGACTCTCCCGCGACCCTCAAGAGCGCCCTCACCCTGGCGGAGGCCGGCATGGAAGTCTTCCTCTTCGGCCCCCCCAATGCGGCACTTCGGGAATCCCTGGACCATCCCAACATTCACAGTTTCAAGGGTTCCAAGGTGGTGGGCCTCAAGGGCACGGTGGGCAACTTTCAGGTCACCGTGGAAACAGAGGGGGGCCGGCAAATCCTCCATGTGGGGGCCGTCATTCTGGGCGAAAAGAGCCGCCGGAAGATTCCCTACACGGCCACCGAGCAGCTGCCGCCGCACATAGTTGAAGCCTCCATGCAGTCCCGCGGTGTGACGGGGGTGCCTTTCTTTGCCCCCGGCGCCACTTCCATTCCAGGACTGTTTCTGGCCAACCCTGCGGGAATCAGGGTTTCGGAACGCACCAAGGGCACGGCGGCTGCCATTCTGGCGGCCTGCGTGATGCCGCGGGGTCCACGCCAGAACAAAGGCTACACGGTGGTTGTCGATGAGAGCCGATGTCGGGGCTGCGGCCGGTGCCTGCAGGTTTGTCCCTACCAGGCCGTCAGTTTCAGGAGCAACGAGATCGGCGGGTGGTACTCCGTCATCGATGAAGCCCTGTGCAAAGGCTGCGGCAACTGCATCACGGTCTGCCCCTCCAATGCGGCGGACAGTCCGTATCGCGACCACAAGTACCTGGAACAAATGCTGGAGGAGATTCTCCTGTGATGCCCAATGAGACCCTGATGGAAAAACCCAAGATCATCCTGTTCATCTGCAACTGGGGGCCTCATGCGGCTTTCCAGACGCTTCAGGACACCGACGCGGACATTCCCGTCGAAGTCCGCATGATCCGGATCCCCTGCACGGGAAGAATGAGCAAATCGCTGCTGTTCAAATCCTTCGAGATGGGCGCCGACGGCGTCGCCCTGGTGGGGTGTGAAGCGGGATCCTGCCGCTACGGCAGCGGCACCGAATCGGCCGAGCGCAATGTTCAGGACACCCAGGGCATCCTGGATCTCCTGGGACTGGGGCGCGATCGGTTGCGTCTTGCCATGTTTTTCCCGGAGGAATCCCAAGCTCTCCTGAACTTCCTGCAGGACTTTCGGGATGTGATCCAGACCATCGGCAAGAGTCCGGTGGTGGTCAACCCGCGGGACCTGTCCACCCTCTCCCCCATGGAAACCGCCCGTGTGGTGGCGGCTCACGACGTCTACGCCTGTCAGGACTGCGGCAAATGCTCGTCCGCATGCCCGGTCACCCTTTCAGGCAAGACTTTTTCTCCCCGAGCCATGGCCAACGCCATCATCGGGGGCGACCTGGAGTCCCGGCCCGTGGTGGAAGATGTCTGGTCTTGCCTCACCTGCGGCCTGTGCACCGACCGGTGCCCTTCTGCCGTCAATTTTCCCGACTTCATCCGCGAGATGCGTCATGTCCTCAAGTGCGGCGGCGTGGATGGCCAGCAGAGCCATGGGGGGTTTTTCCAGTCTCTCATGCGAACCATGACCTCTCCGAACCTTCCCATCCGCCACTGGGACTGGCTGCCCGAAGACGTCAAAACCGACGCGAAAAGCCCGATCCTTTACTTTGGAGGATGTGCTCCTTATTTCGATACCTTTTTCAGACACCACCTGGGGGTCAAAACGAGCGACATCCTGGTGGACAGTTTGAGGCTTCTCAATTTCTTTGACATTTTCCCCAACATTCTTTCCGGGGAACGGTGTTGCGGCCATGATCTGCTCTGGTCCGGCGACGAGGAAAACTTCCTGCGCCTGGCCCGGCTCAATGCCGAGACCTTCGAGAAGATGGGCATTGAGGAGATCGTGACCTCCTGTCCCGAATGTTTCCGCACCCTGTCGCACGATTATCCGCGGGCAGGCGTCCCCCTCCCGGTCAAAGTCACGCACTTCTACGATCTTCTGGAGAAGGAGATTGGAAAAGGAGCCGTCGATTTTGAAGAGACGCAACAAAAGATAACTTTTCAGGATCCCTGCCGACTCAGCCGTCTGGAGGGACGCCCCGAACTCCCCAGAAGACTCCTGCAGCGGCTTCGCCCCCAAGCGTTCGAAGAGATGCAGGATCGGGGAGTGTCCGCTCTCTGCTGCGGAAACTGCGCCTGGACCGGATGCGACAGCTTCACCAAAGCGCTGCAGAACAAGCGGCTGCGCCAGGCCAGAGCCACGGGCAGCGACCTGCTCGTCACCGCCTGCCCCAAATGTCAGATCCATTTGAAGTGTGCCATGCAGGATCCCTTTCGGGGGAGTGAGATCGAACTAGACATCATGGATCTCACAAGCCTGCTGGCCAAAACCATCAAATGGGCTTGAAGAAGAGCTCCCGGTTCCAGGACTGCCGCTGCCGAAACGCGCGCGTGCCGCCGGGAAGCTTCATGATTTTGGATTTAAAGGCAACCCCCCCAAAAGGCTTTGTGCCAGGGGAGAACCCGTTGAGATAGGGAGTGCGAAGTTATGGAAACTGGAAACCAGCCCAATCACCCACCCCGCATCGGAGTCTACGTTTGTCATTGCGGGCTCAACATCGCCAAGACCGTCGACTGCACTCACGTCGCAGAAATCGCGGCCCGTCACGAGGGCGTGGTCGTCTCCAGGGATGTCTCCTATGCGTGCTCGGAACCCGGTCAGGAAAGCATCAAGGAAGACATCCTCGAACACAAACTGGATCGGGTCGTGGTCGCCTCCTGCTCGCCCCGGCTCCACGAGCCCACCTTCCGCCAGATGCTTCGGTCTGCGGGGCTGAATCCTTATCTGCTGGAAATGGCCAATCTGCGCGAACATTGCAGCTGGGTGCACATGCAGGAACCCGAGGCCGCCACGGCCAAGGCCGTCGATTTGACGCGCATGGCCATCGCCCGCGTGAAGAATCTCTACCCGCTGGAACCCGAAACGCTCCCGCTCACCAAGCGGACCCTGATCATCGGTGGAGGCGTCGCGGGCATCCAGGCCGCACTCGACCTGGCCGACAACGGGTATGAAGTGGTTCTCGTGGAGAAGAAGCCCTCCATCGGCGGCATCATGGCCCAGCTGGACAAGACCTTCCCCACCATGGACTGCTCCATCTGAATTCTGGGTCCGAAAATGACGGATGTCGGTCGACATCCCCGAATCAAGCTTTATACCCTGAGTGAAGTGGTCGACGTGAAGGGCTACGTGGGGAACTTCGAGGCGAAGATCCTCAAGAAAGCCCGCTATGTGGACGAAAAGGAATGCACCGCGTGCGGCGACTGTGCCCGGGTGTGCCCTGTGGTCCGTCCCGACGAGTTCAACCTCGGCTTGTCTTCACGAAAAGCCATCCACTCGCCCTTCCCTCAGGCAGTGCCCTCCGCCTATGTGATCAACACGAGTGAATGCCTCGGGCACAATCCCGTGGTCTGCGCCAAATGCGTGGAAGCCTGCGAGAAGGGCTGCATCAACTTTCACATGTCCGATGAGGAGATCGTGGAGAGCGTGGGCAGCATCATCGTGGCCACAGGCATCGAACCCTACGATCCCACGGAAATGGATGAATACGGCTACACGCGATACGAAAACGTTCTCACCAGCATTGAATTCGAACGGCTCGTCAATGCGGGCGGTCCAACCCGTGGGAACCTCATCCGTCCCAAGGACCGCAAGCACCCGTCGTCCATCGGCTTCATTCAGTGCGTGGGCTCCCGGTCCGCCCGAAAGGGACACGCCTACTGCTCCAATGTTTGCTGCATGAACACCGTCAAGAGCACCCTGGTGCTCAAGGAACACTCCCCCAACATCGACATCAAGGTTTTCTACATCGACATTCGCGCGTTTGGGAAGGGATTCGAGGACCTTTACAAGAGAAGCCGCAGGCTGGGGGTCCACTATGTCCGAGGCTTGCCCGGCAATGTGGAAGAACTGCCCGACGGCAGTCTGAAAGTCGCCGTGGAAAATTCCACGACCGGGGAACTGGAATTCTACGTTTTCGACATGCTGGTGCTGGCTGTGGGAGTCCAACCGTCCAAAGGCACGCAGCGACTGCAGGAGATGCTCGGCCTGCAGCTCACCTCCGACGGATTTTACCTGGAAGCCCATCCCAAACTGCTGCCTGTGGATGCGGCAACGCGAGGCGTCTTCTACGCAGGCTGCTCCGAGGGGCCCAAAGACATCAAAGAAACGGTCACCCAGGCTTCCGCAGCGGCTGTGCGTGCCATCCGCCTCATGCACAAAGGGGAAATTCTAACCGAACCCATCACCTCGGAAGTCATCGCGGAGCATTGCAAATCCTGCGGAAAGTGCGCCGAAGTCTGCCCTTACAACGCCATCACCGTGGATGTGAAAAAGAAGACGCCGGCCGTGGTGAACACCGCCGCGTGCGCAGGATGCGGCACGTGCGCCGCGGAATGTCCCTTCGGCGCCATTTCCATGAACCACTTCACCGATGTGCAGATCCTCAGCCAAATCGACGAACTGCTCGAGGAAAACCCTGAGGAGAAAATCCTCACCTTCGCCTGCAACTGGTGCTCGTACGCCGGGGCCGACTATGCCGGAGTGTCCCGGCTCCAATATCCCCCCAACGCACGACTCATCCGCACCATGTGCTCGGGCCGGGTGGACGAGGATTTCATCTGGCATGCCTTCGGCAAAGGAGCCCCCGTCGTTTTGGTGAGCGGCTGCCACCTTGGGGACTGCCACTACATCGATGCCAACCACTGGACCCAGAAACGAATCCAGAAGGTTTGGAAAAAAATGGAAAAACTGGGCATTCGACCGGAAAGGCTGCAGCTCGAATGGATCAGTGCCGCCGAAGGAGTTCGCTTTTCCAACACCATGCACCAGTTGGAAAGGCTGCGCCGGACGGTGACCCCCGAGGAAATCGCTGCAACGGTCGAAATCCTGAAAGCAAAACAGAAGAGTTGAAAACTTGACCTTGTCACACTGCGACAAAGGCAGCCTCCCCTGGGTCATCGTTCACTCCTGAACCGGCGGGGGAATCCAGATTGTCAGAAGGAACTCTGGATTCCCCCGATCTTCTTGTCAGCGGGGGTGAGGACTCGGAAAACTCCCCACACCCTCTGCTCCGTGCAGAGACAGCCCCTGCTCCCCCCCCAGCCGACCAGGCTCCAGGGTTTCTCTCCCCCACTGGGAAACTGTCTCTCCCCATGAAGGGTTTCTCCACCCCCCTCCCCCATTGAAGAAGATCTCCCCTTCTTGGACCATTCCGATCCCTGCAGGGGCTATCCTGTAAACTGATCGTCGTGCCCGGCGTTTTCCCTGAACTTGCAGCCTCTCTGCCTTCTTTGATTCTTGTGTAGAAGAGACAGAACTCGAAATTTTGGGCAGCTTTTGTCTGTTTGGCTCACACATCCAGCCGGCACGAAATCCTGAAGCGACGGAAACGCAATCCGAAGGACGCATCAACACCAAGTCCAGAGGGGATCACAAAAAAGTCAACGGGACGCAACGGCAATGTCACAGGAGGACGCCAGACTCTCCCCATCATTCCTCACCGGGTCGAAGGGGAGAAGCCTCCCCTCTCCTCTGTCTCCCCTTTGCATTGTTTGCGCCCGTCCCGTTCCTGGCCGGGAGATCGCCATGACCCCGACAGGATTCGGGACCCCTTTCGCAGACCGATTCACCAGGAGTCATTGGATTATGAAAAAGGAAGTGACCGCACATTTCAAGGAGCTACTGACGCAGCGCATGAAACAGATTCTTCCCGACATGAAGGAGGTGCGACAAACCATAAAGGAGGGTGCTGCATCGGGGCCGATGGATGACGTGGACCTCACGGAGAGGCGGTACGCTCTTGAGGTGATGATGCAGTTACAGAGCCGCAACCACCAGCAGCTCCAGGAGATCGTTGCCGCACTGAGACGCCTTGAAAGGGGAGATTTCGGAATTTGCACCCTCTGTGAGGAACCCATTGCCCTGCCCAGGTTGCAGGCCCAGCCCACCACGATGGTCTGCATTCACTGCAAGAGGGAGCTGGAGGCTCTGGATCGAATCAAGGTGGCATGAATGGATCACCTGGAGCGTCTCCGTCTGGGCATGGTGGCGTGCATGACCAGCAGGAGTGCGATGCCGCCCACGAATCCGCCCACGTGAGCCCACCAGGCGATGCCGGCCACTTCATGCCCCTGGGCCAGGAGGGAGAAAGTGCCGCTGAAAAACTGCATCATGAACCAGATCCCGAGGAAAATATATGCGGGCAGTTCCACCAAGGTGAAAAAGAAAAAGATGGGCACGAGGGTGAGGACCCTGGCCTTCGGGTACAGAACGAAGTAGGCCCCCATGACTCCAGCCACGGCTCCGCTCGCTCCCACGGTCGGGAGTGTGGACGCCGGATTGAGAATCACGTGGATCATTCCTGCTATGAAACCTGAAAGCAGATAAAAGACCAGGTACCTTCCATGTCCCAGGTGGCCCTCCACGTTGTCCCCGAAAATGTGAAGGATCCACATGTTGCCGATGATATGAAACCAGCCGCCGTGAAGAAACATGGACGAGAAGAACGGCAACAGGGCTCCCGGCACCGTGAGAGCAGAGGATCCATCCGGTTGAAAAAAGCGCGCCGGAATCAGCCCATATTCATACAGAAACCGCTCGACATCCGGCCCTAGAGCCAGTTCATAGAGAAACAGCAGGCAACACGCCGCAATGATGAGATAATTTACTGTGGGAGTGCCCTTGGAGGGGTTGATGTCACGAATGGGGATCATGAGCGGCTCTCTGACTGGACCCTGGAAAAGTTGAAAGAAAGGTGAGACGTTGAAGGGAGAGAGAGCCGTACCTCCACCATGATCACGACAGGGTAAGGCTTTCTCTCAACGATTTTCTAGCCAACGCTGCATCAGACGGCGACACCGCTTCCTTTTGATGGGCGGATCCGGTGTCGCGTTTCGGAGTGATTTCAGGCCGAGCCGCACTGCTCCGCCATAATTGCTGCAGCATCAGTTCATTTTGAGGTGACAGCCGCTCAGCTCATTTGACGAGCATCACAGGACAATGAGAAAGGATGCCGACCTTGTAGCTGATCGTCCCCCAACCCTGGGAGCTGTCGGCCATGTCGATCCTGTGGGACGTCAGGACAATCAGGTCCACATTGCGCACATGAGCAAAGTTGACGATGTCCCGGACTCGGCGACCGAAACTCACCTCTTTTTGGATAAAGGTCGATCCGTTTTCGAAACGGGCAATCGCCTGGTCCATCAATTTGTGGGCACGGCGTGCGAGCTTGTCATAGAACTGCTGAAAATCGTCGGTTTCGGCATCCTGGATCATCTCAACCACATGAAGCAGGGTGACGGCGGCGTCATCATGCCGGGCGATTTTCACTGCGATTTCCAGTGCCTTGAAGCTTCGGTCCGTAAGATCCGTCGGCACGAGAATACTCTTGAACATTCGCAAACCTCCAATGCATCACCAGCCAACCCATCCCACGATCAGCCGGATTGAGCCGTCCCAAAATCGCCCTGCTGCACATTGGTCCTCTTCGATCGTGAATGCACCGGGGTTGCTCAGGGTGCTTTCGTTCTCAGCATGAAGAGCATTGTGCGGGCTCTCGAATCGCTCAGCGAAAAACCCGGCTGCGCAGGCATCTCGTTTCCAATCGAACGCTATGATAATCATTCTATTTTTCCAACGCACCGTGTGCACGGTTCAATGTGCGACCTGTTGCGCCTCACTGTCGGTGAACGTCATAGCCGCTTTTCTTCAAGCCTTGAACAATTTCGTCGGAATGATCACCTCCCCGGGTTTCCAGTTCCAGTTCGACGCGCGTGAGGTGAACGGGAAGATCCTTGCCCCCGCGGTCGTGATAGATGTCCAAAACATTGGCCCTCAGTTCGGCCACAAGGTTGAGGAGTCCCGCCAGCGCACCGGGTGCGTCCTGAAGGCACACACTGAATCGGAGAATCCTTCCGTTCCTGAAGAGTCCCTGACGGATGACGCGGTCCACCAGCGGCGTGTCCACATTGCCACCGCTGATCACCAGGACAACCTTGCTGCCGGGCGGCACACGCACCCGTCCCCCGAGGAGAGCGGCCAGCGGAACGGCTCCAGCCCCTTCAGCCAAAACCCGCCGCCGTTCCAGAAGCATCAGAATCGCCGCAGTGATCTCCCCTTCTTCCACGAGGACCACGTCGTCAGCCATGCGGGAGATGATTTCAAAAGGAATCGTCCCCAACTGTTTCACGGCGATTCCATCGGCAATGGATTGTGAAGGCTCCACCTTGGTCGGCTTTCCTAAACGCAGGGCTTCGCGCACCGAAGGACACGCAGCGGCCTGAACACCGATCATCTGCACCGAAGGTCGCAGGCCCTTGGCCACTGTGGCGATTCCGCTGAACAAGCCTCCGCCCCCGATGGGCACAAAGATGAAGTCGGGGTCCGGCAGTTCCTCGAAGATTTCCAGACCCGCCGTGCCCTGGCCCCGAATGATGTCCGCGTCATCGAAGGGATGGATGAAGGTTTTGCCTTCCCGGACCATGTCCTGCGCTGCGCGGATGCTGTCCGTGATGTTCTGCCCCTCCAGGATCACCTGCCCTCCATAGGCCTTGGTGGCCTCCTGTTTCGACAGGGAAGCCCACCGGGGCATAATGAGCGTGGCAGCCAGGCCCGCCCTTCGGGCCGCCAGGGCGACTCCCTGGGCATGATTCCCTGCCGAGGCGGCCACAACCCCACCCGGTCCGATGGATTTTCGCGCCGAGGCGATTTTGAAAGTTGCCCCGCGGATTTTGAATGATCCCGTCTCCTGAAGATTCTCCAGCTTGAGATAGACCTGGGCGCCGGTCAGACGGCTGAAGGTCGAGGAGTAAACGAGGGGTGTTTTGAGGAATCGGCCCCCGACCAGTTTGCCCGCCTGCTGTATTTCCTGAAGGGAGATCATGATGTCCGGACGAATCCTTTCTAATGACCCTGCGTCCCCAAAATCCTCCCTGCATCCGCTACGGAGGGCCTTACTGTCGCAGGTTCATCTGAAATACTGGAAATGGGATCATCAAGAAAGGGAAAAACGATCTGCGCGCCGGAACCTGCGAAGCATCCAGGATGGACAATCCGGGCTGGGTCATTCGGTGTCCACGATGAGAGGATCCTTGGCAAGGGTGAAGACAAAATCTGAGCCGTCGTGGCAAGGCTCATACCAGATGTCTCCTCCATGCTTGCGGATGATTTCGCGAATCAGGTAGAGGCCGATGCCGAGCCCCGAGCGTGACTGTCGATGCCCCTTACCGATCCTCCCCAGTTTGGAAAAGAGTCTCTCCCGGCGATCCTCGGGAATGGGGAGACCGGTGTTGTAGACATGAAGACGGTAATGGCCGGGGAGGTCTTCAAAGCCGAACGCGACCCGGCAACCTGGTCCGCCGTGATTGATGGCATTTCGAAAAAGATTTCTGAAAACGGATTTCAGCCAGATCCTGTCGGCATGAACAGGAATCCGACCCGCAGGGATGGCTCCCATGCAGCTGTCGATTTGCACGCCGTTTTTCTCGAATTCGCCCGCCAGTTCATCCAATACCGGATCGATGATGTCCTGACGAAGGTCCAGCATTTGCGGTCCATCGCCCATCGAAGTGTTCATGGAATGCGCCTTGCCGATGAATTCACCCGCGGTATTGAGCAGCTGGGCCACACGGGCGAGCAGGTCTTCGAGGGTTTTCGAGACACTCTCGTCCATGTGACCGTACCGGCCTCGGATGAGCAGCTTCAACAGGGCCGCCATCGCCACCAGAGAACCGCGAACGTCATGGGACATGAGCATCAGCATTTGCAGGATCTGCTCATTCAGTTGCCGGATGCGCTCGCCGGATTGGATGAGGTTAAGGTTCTCGATCTGATATTCCCGGAGGGCCTGGCGGCAGCGATTCCAGTTGGTCACGTCCAGGAGCAGCCCTTCATAGGAGACACTCCCGTTTTCTTCAAACCAGAGATTGGCAGTGATGCTGCCGACAAACGTGCCCCCATTCCGCCTTTTCATCACCACTTCGTAATTTCTGACGAACCCGTGCTCTTCGATCCTCTTCCTGAGAAGCTCCATATCCTCCGGATCCTGAAAAAGGACCTCGATGGACGGCAGTTCGAGCATTTCCTGGCTGGACTCAAAACCGAAGATCTCGGCCCCGGCCCGATTGATTTCCAGGAGCGTTCCCTTGCGGCTCACCACGAATCGCATGTCTTGAGCGGCATCAAAGAAACTCTTGTAGCGAAGTTCCGGGGCCAGGTGGGCGTGGACTTCAGCAAAACGATCCTTCAACCGCATCTCTTCGTTGAAATCTTGAGGCGAACCCCCGCTCCTTTCCTTGTTGTCCATCACCGCACCTCATTGCAGCATGCACGCTCTCATTGTCCCGAAAATCGCTACAGCAAAGGACAGGCACTCAACTGGTCAAATCCTCTCGCCCCGTTGAGTTCCCCAATGCCGCTGTGACGCAGAGAATAGATGATTCGATCCGCCTTCTCCTCCATCTCGGGAACCAGTTCCACCAAGGCCCGGAGCGACTTGAGGGTTTTTTTGATCTGGTGGCGGTGCGCAATGGGAAGGTCCGTCCGGTTCAGCAGACTGACGGCATCGTCGAGCACACTCAGCTTGTCCGCCGTGAAATAGACAAACGCGGTGTCGACCCACTGCCTGCACAGGTCCTGAGGAAGATGAGAAATCCGGGTCAGGAGTTCCTCGTCGATGACTTTATGGATGGCATCCCGCAAAAGTGAGAGAAGCTGCCTGATTTCGCCTTCATCGCTCTTGAAGGCGGATGGATGGGAGAGCAATCGGTCCCATTTCGGTATGATTTTGTAATTGAGCCATTGTTCATACTGATGGGGCAACAGGCACGAGGTCTTCATCTCCATCTGATCGGTCGACAGTTTGCGGAAGATCTGAATCCTCTCCTGGTCGCCGTCCAAAAAGCCGGACCCTTTGAGCAAAAGGCCCTCCAGGCGACGCAGGACGGCCTCTCTCCAAGGCATCAAAGGGAAGGCGATCTTCATTTGCGTTTCCCATTCCTGTCTCAGAACACCCAGCTGTGAATTCACCGCTGCGATGATGAAGGCAAACTTGATGAGTGTGTTTCGGAGCTCATGCGCAAGGACTTCACAGCTCCGCAGCCGCTGACGTGCAAATTCGCGCTGGGCTTTGAAGAGGGTTTCACGGAGTTGGAGTGTGAGGATTTCCGTTCCCAGGCTGCGGGAAAGTTCACGGATCACCCGGGTGGATTGATCATCTCGGCGGATGGTGTGGGGCAGGAAGTGAATCTTGATCACGGCAACGACAACATATTCGGTCTCCTGCCAGATGGGGTTTCCCCGCCAGTCCCGGGGATAAGGCAAGGCATCCAGGCAGGGTCCATAAAGATCGGTCTTTCGGACCAGGACGGGTTCCATATGGTAGAAATCTTCAAGTTCACCCCGCAACTGCTTGGCGACACTGCGCACATCCTCGTAAGGGTTTTCGGCGGTCCAGCTCTTCTGCTTTTCCACACACCATCCCATGGCCTCGAGAGGCCGGTCGGGATGGTCACAGTACTGCGTCCAGCTTTTTCCGGGCGGATTGTAGTCGGACGTCGCGGGAAGGCCCCATTTGATCTCATCGCAATCAGCCTCCCGGACCCCGGAAGTGATCCGCACCACCTGGAGATCCGGCATGGGACCCACACGGTAGACGGTTCCCTTGAAGGCGGAGGTGAGACAGCACAGAATGGTTCGGATCATGTTCTTGCAGGTCTTCTCAAGCAGATCTTCTATCATCGTCATGCCCGATCGTCGCAGCCCCCAAAGCATGTCTCTGCTCATCCGGTTTCCACCAGGCCTCGCAGGCAGCCGGGCGCGTGTGTTGGAAATCCAGGTGGCGGTCCTCCCCACAGCTTTTTTTTTATAGCAGCAGGAACAACAGAAAGCGAACTTTACCCGTGCACCAGGTTGTGTTGGAAACCGGACGGATCGTATCCTGCACGGCGGGTGGTCCCGCGGCCGAAGGATTTCAAAGCTCCTTCCTCTTGAGTACAAAGACCTGCTTCACGGACACCACGCCCAGCACCTCTCGCGCATCTGCCAGCTGCGATGGCTCCGCCTCAAGGTCTCCCCAGGAATCGAGAACCAAGCTCTCCCCATCTCTGTTCACGATCACCGGAACAGTTTTTTTGGATGGTTTTTTCCCCTCATAAAGAACATTGCCGGGTTCCTCGGGTTTCACCAGTCGGCACTCCACAGCGAAGGACTCGGCAACTTCGTAGAGGGCCGACACCGTGTATTCATTCCTGGGAAAAGGTTTCAGACGCCCCTCATCCAGCATGAAAACGCGAGAATGCCCCTCCTCGAGACTCTTGTCCCATTCCCCTTCGATGTTGAATTCCTTCTGTTCCGAAGCAGTGCTCTTCTGGGATAAAGCCCCTTCTCTCTTTTTCATCACGAAACGCTCCTTCAGCTTTCCCGATAGGATCAACGACCGGACGAGGCACTCATCTCCCCGCGCTTCTGCCTCGCCATCTTGACACCGGTCCCTGCACAAGCGGCATCTGTAGGAAGGGATGCGTCGCTCCTCTCTCCGGCACCAAACAAATGAGGACATGGCACGAGACCCTCGGTTCTCGACATCGGGGAAAGTGGTTCCCCTTTCAAACGGGCAAGTTTCTTCATCGGACCGGACAAGCCGGGCCTTTTTCCCCGGCCCAACCCGGCTCACTCCAGACCGCACGACCGGCCTGCGGCACGGGAACCTTTGTGCCGAAAGTATGCCACACTCCGCCGGATCACCACAACTGCCTACTGCCCCGTAAGGTTCTTCAAAGAAAACCTCCGCTCTGTTCGCACTGTCTTTTCTAAAAATCGATGCGCTCGGCATCCTGGTTTTGGTCTCCCTCGTCGAAGGGGCAAACCGGACACTCCCGGGTCATGTCTTTTCGGCCTAGCCGCATCGTGTGGACAATCCACAAAATGCCGGGCGCAAGGGCGGCATCCTGTGAAAACTTAACGGCAACGCAACGCTTTCTGATAAAATGAACTGAACGAGCAGGTCTCCACGTTGCCATGCGCCCCTGAAGGGCTTACCGTTCGAAACGTCTCTCTTTTCAAGAGCCCTCTTTACTTTCCAGGGCAGGAGTCTCCCATGTCGTCCATCAAAGAGGAACAAACGATCCGAGAGTTCCAAAGCAGAAGAGAAAACATGTTGAAGTACTTCGGGACCTGTCTCGTTCTCCTTGGGCTGGGACTGGCCATCTTGCTGCTGAGCGACGGCGTTTCCAGTTTCCTGGGACTCGAACAGAGGGTTTGGAGAGCGCTGGCCACTGTTCAACTCTTTTCCGCCATACTTTTTGCCCTCAAGGGATTCAGGCAGTACCGATGCCCGGTGTGCGAAAAGATTGTCCGCGGCCACGACAAGTATTACCTGGGAGTGCTCATCGATCCCGAACGCTGCCCCAACTGCCACGCCAAATTGCGTTGACTCTGAAAGAATGGCGCCATGTTACGAAGAATGACAACCCTCCTCCTCGTCGTCTGCGCGCTGGCCCTCACGGTTCCCTTTCCCTGCTCCGCAAAGGGGCCCGTCAGGATCACTCTGCTTCATGTCAATGATTTCCACGGCCGGCTTGCTCCTTTCCGTGACAAGACCATTGACCTGCAGACAGACGTGGGGGGAGCTGCCTACCTGGCGGGACGCATCCATGAGGAACGCAGGAAAAATCCCCATGGAACCCTCCTCCTTTCCGCCGGTGACATGTTTCAGGGCACTCCCGTGTCCAATCTCTTCCACGGGCAGCCCGTTCTGGAAATCATGAATCACCTGGGATTCGACGCCATGGTTTTGGGCAACCACGAATTCGACTGGGGAGTGGATGCCTTGGGGCGCATCATCTCCGAAGCAAACTTCCCTGTTCTTTCAACCAATGTTTTCCTGAAGACCGGACAAGAATTCCCCGGGGTCCGGCCTTATGTGGTGGTGCATCGGGCGGGAATCAGAGTCGGCGTGCTGGGAGTGACCACGCCGGATACCCCCTATGCCGTCAAACCCTCCCACGTGGCGGGGCTGGAGTTCCGTGATCCCGTGGCGAGTCTGAAGCCCTGGGTGGAGGAACTGCGGAGCAGGAAGGTTCAGCTCATCGTGGTCCTGTCCCATCTCGGCCTGGAGGCCGACCGTGAACTGGCCCGGCAAATACCGGGGCTTCATGTCATTGTGGGGGGGCACAGCCACACGGTTCTCCACGAACCCATCCTCGAGAGGGACACACTCATTGTTCAAGCGGGCTACTACGGCATTTACCTTGGCGTCCTTCACCTGGAAGTGGATCCTGAGACGGGCAACATCGTCCGCCCCCCCATCGGCGATGTTCTGAGCCTGGTCTCTTCCTCCCAGAGTGCAGCGCCTGATGTTCGAGTTCAGGAAATTACGGACACTTACCGAGAGCGGATCCAGGCAAAACTCGATGGGATTCTGGGCGAAACACGCGTGGATCTCATGCGAAATTCCCAGCGTGAATCCAATCTCGGCAACCTCATCTGCGACGCCATCCGCGAGGCAACCGGCGCCCCCCTGGCCTTTCACAACAGCGGGGGCATCCGATCGGACATCCTCGCAGGTCCCATCAAGCTGGAGCAGCTCTACACGGTCCTGCCCTTTGACAATCAAATCGTGACCATGGACCTGACCGGGGACCAGATTCTGCAAATCCTCGAAGAAAGCGGAAATCTTGAACGGGGTATCCTGCAGGTTTCCGGGCTGGAGGTGGTCCTCGACCTCTCCAGACCCCAGGGGTCCCGGGTCTCCAACGTGCGCGTGGGAAGCGAAAAACTCGACCCGCTTAGAACGTACCGCGTGGCCACGAATGATTTCCTGGCTGCGGGCGGCGATCACTTCGAGACCTTCCGAAAGGGTACCCAACACCGTATGGAGGAAGACCTGCGAGTTGCGGTTCAGGCCTACATCGAACGTCACTCGCCTCTGGCCCCTGCCGTGGAGGGCAGGATACGCTTCCTGGCAGTGCCGGGAGGCAGCGAGTGAACGGCCCTCCTGGGCGGCTGGCAAACCACAGGGTTTCCCGTTGAAAATCTATCCATGGCGCATGCCATGGTCTGAAAATTGTCGCTGCAGCGTTGACAGTGAAGGAGGTTTCACAAGGTAATCCCATGAAAAGCACAAACCAGATCACCGTCGTCGTCAACGGAGAGCAAATCACGGTCTTCCGGGGAATGCGGGTCAAACATGCCCTCATCGCCCTCGACCAGGAACTCTACGAGGCCGCTGCGGCCGGAAGGCTCAAGGTCCAGGATGGAGAGGGTCATGCGGTGGGTCTCGAGGGTTCTCTCCAGGAAGGGGCTGTGCTCATGACCGCTCCTCCAGATGCGGGCTGACGGCCGGAACATTCGGTCAAGCACTCCCGGAACCGGCCAGCGCGATGATTCGGCGTTCCAGTTCCTCCAGGGCTTCGCTTCCGGCAAGACTTTCGTCGAGCACATGCACCGTTGCCGTGTCCCCTTCCAGATCCACCGCGGCGGTCCCCGGCAGCAGGCTCACCACCAGCAGGAAAAAGACCCTGGTTCCTTCGTGAGCCCCTTTGAACCGGTGGTGGATCACCACCGGCTGCACGCGGGAATTGGGTTTCAGAGCACGAATCGCCACATCTAGTCCCCCGAGCAGGGACTGCCACACAAAAAACACGGCAAAGCGCCCCAACGCCCGGAAATTCCAGCCCCAGAGACTCGATGGGCTCAGGTGCAGACTCAACCAGACCGCTCCTGCTGCCGCGACAATGCCCAGGGGATTCAGGGGAGAACCTCCCTCTGAAAGGACCCACCACAGCAGACCGAAGAAAAGAGTCCGAAGCACAACCCTCGCGGCCAGAGCCGCTGCCGTTCCAGCATACCCTGTTTGTTTGCTCACGGTCCCCCCTTCCAGGAGACTCACCCCCACCAGACCAAAAACACAAACCCCAGCAGCAGAAAAACAAGCAGAACCCCCACACTGTGCCAATGCATCAATCGCTCTTCAAGCCTGTCCGGAATGATGCGGACGGGGCGGCTCCGGAGCAGCCGATCCGTCCAGGCCACCAGATCAATTCGGCCGCAGGAGGGATCACAATACGGACTGGCTTGCCACCGCTGCGCCAACCGCCTCAGACCGTGCTCCAGACTTTCCAGAATGAGGCCGTCCAGCCCTTTCCACGGACCGGCACCGAAACCCGACTTCACGAAACCGCCCGCCAGAAGGACGCCCGTTGCGATGGGCCAGATCCCAGAAAACACCGAATGCAGATCCAGAAACCTTACGTCCGGAACGCCCGGAAACATGCCGCGGCTCAGGGGGACAACCAGCAGAAGCGGCCCGAGGAGTGCCGCCCAGGCCAGGATCATCCCAGGTTCGGACCGCTTTCCCGTGTCCGGCATTCCCTCAGAGACCCGCCGTAAAAAAACCGACAGAAGCACCGTCGTGCCCACTGCAGTCACAGACAGTATTCCAGAGAAGAAACCGCTCCAGGCTTCGGGAAGGAGAGAAGCCCCCTCTTTCATCACCTGCTTGACCAGCGCCCCTCCGGTGAGCGGCAGACCTGCAAGGACCAGGCAGGCCACACCGAGCCCAAGCAGGACAACGCGACCGTAGAGCGAACCACGGCCTGCAACACGGCTCAATCCGATCCCGAGAAAGAGGGCCCCCTTGGCGAGCGCATGCACCAGGACGAAGAGCAGCAGACCACTCAGGACTCTTGGAGTGTCCGCAGGGCCGGAGGCGAGAGCAAAGCCGAAAGCCATGGTCATCAGGCCCATCTGACTCACGCTGGAGTAGGCCAAAATGGTCTTAGGATCGCGACGCCCCACTCCCGATACCACTCCGTGAAGAGCTCCAAGGAGGCCCACCCACGCCAGCCCCATTCCCCACAGGGAGGGGGCTTCTCCCGGGGCGAAGAAGTGCAGCCAGCCCAAAATTCCTGCCTTGATCATCGCCCCGCTCAACACCGCACTCGCGGGGGTGGGGGCCACGGGGTGAGCGAGGGGGAGCCAGAGGTGCAGGAGGATGACACCGGCCTTGACTCCGAATCCCGAAAAGGCCAGCGCAAGGATCAGGGGGCCGTGGGAATGTTGCGTCAAGATGGGGGTGATCGCTTCAAAGGCAACCCCATGACCCGCAAGACCTGCATAAAAGAAAGCCGAGGCCAGGAGCACTTCCCCTGCAACGGTCATGGTCAGGTAAACCCTGCCCGCCCGCATGGCGGCCTCTGTGCCGTCGTGGAGGATGAGGCCGTAGGCTGCAAAGCTCATCAGCGCAAAAAAGGTGTAGAAAGAGGCCAAATCCTGGGCCACCGTGAGTCCCAGATTGCCGCACAGGGTCAGGAGAAAAAAGAGGGAGAACCGGTTTTGCCCCGGGTCGTTACGCAGGTAGGAGCCCGCGTACAAACCGGAAGCGGTCCAGAGGAGGGCGGTGATCAGAAGAAAGACTCGGCCGAAAGGTCCGAAGTGCAGGGACGTCCCCAGGAGCAGGGAAGGAAAAACAGCTGGGTCGAGCTCATGGCCGCCAACCGCCAGGAGCAGCGCGGGAAGCGGCGCCAGCCACAGCCCCGGCCGAAAAACCAGCCGACGTAACGGCGCAAAAAACAGCAGTGCGGCCAGGAGCAGAGGGAAGAAAACGGCACCGGCCCAGATCATGGCAAACCTCCGCGCCCCGCGGCAATTTTTTCAGCCACACCCAGCGGACTCCATTCCCAGCCGGCGAACAGCCCCGCCGCCAGCGAAAAGCCGGCCGTGGCCATCGTGGGCAGGAGCAGGGTCCAGGGGGCTTCCAAAAGTTTGCCCGCCTTGCCGGCCCGTGAAGGTTCGCAATCCCATGCCTTCGATGGGGGCTTGAACCAGGCCGCGTGCAAAATGGGAAGAAAATAGGCGGCATTAAGAAGACTGCTGCACACCAGCACCGCCACAACCCACTCCTGCCCCCCCTGGATGCCGCCCTGGGCAAGATACCACTTGCTGACAAAGCCGGCCACAGGAGGCACCCCGATCATCCCGAGGGCCGCCACGGAAAACAGCGCCATGGTCAGGGGCATTCTGCGCCCGACTCCAGCCATCTGGTCAATTCGATGGATGCCCAGGGTTTCGGCGAGTATCCCGGCGCAAAAGAACAATGTGATCTTCATAATTCCCTGATGAACCAGGTGCACCAGCCCCCCCACCGTCGCGAGGGAACCCAGCGTCACCGTGCCCAACAGGATGTAGGAGAGCTGGCTCACGGTGGAGTAGGCCAGACGGCGTTTCAGTCCATCCTGCATCAATGCGCGCAGCGAGCCGAACAGAATGGTCACAACGATCACCACAGCCAGCGGACCGAGCAGCCCCAACTCCGCCGCATACTGTTTGCCGTAAACGTCCAGAATCACGCGCATGACCCCAAAGGCACCGGCTTTGACCACCGCAACCGCGTGCAGCAAAGCGCTGACCGGGGCGGGCGCCACCATGGCCGTGGGCAGCCAGCCGTGCAGCGGCACCAGGGCCGACTTCACACCAAGCCCAATGATCAGGAGGACGAAGATCACGGTCGCATGGTGCCTGGAGAGATGCTCCAGGCCGCGAAGCATCCCTCCCGGAGTGAACTCAATGGGGCCGCTCAGTACCTGAAGCCACACCACTGCCAGAAATAGCACGGCACCTGCGGTGATGGCATACCAGAGATAGGTGCGTCCGGCGGCCAACGCTTCGGGGGTTCCCCTGTGAACCACGAGCGGGTACGTCACCAGGCTGAGGAATTCGTAGAAGATAAAGAAGGTGATGAGGTTGCCGGCGAGAGCCACCCCCGTGGAGGCCGTCACGCAAAGGCTGAAAAAACCGAAAAAACGGCTCCGGTTGGGCGACCCCTCCAGATACCCCACGGCATAAAGCGTGGTCAAAAACCAGAGGTTGCTCGACAAGGAGACAAATGCCAACGATAGGAGGTCCACCTTGAGCAGAAAATCAAATTCCAGACCCATGGTGAAGCGCACTTCATAGGCCTCACCCCGGACGAATACTCCCCACGCCATGAGGAAAACGCCGGCCACCTTCACGGCCGCACCGGTCATGTTCAAGATGGTGCGAAGGCGGGACCGCTCCTCGGGAAGCACAAAGATGATCAGCCCGGTGATGAACGAGCTCAACAGAACGATCAAGGGCAGCCAGAAGGTCATGTTCACGGGGCGCTCCCCCAGACGCTCGGAACCACGGGAAAGGGTTCGTGAGGCAGCAGGGCAATGATTTCCTCTGCTCTGAACCCCATCAGCGCACAGAGAACCGCCAGACCCAGAGCGGGAATCACCATCGCCGCGGGCACGAATTTCAATGGGATCGCCTCGCCCTCGGAAGGCACAAAAGTCGACGCGAGAATCTTGAAAACATAGGCCGCCGTGAGGAGCCCCCCCAGGACGATCACAGGCGCCCACCACCACTGCCCGCTGGCCAGAGTCGCGCGCAGCAGCATCCATTTGGCCACGAATCCCGCACTCGGCGGAAGGCCCATCAGACTGACCCCCGCCACGCCCAGGGTGAATGTGACCGTCGGCAGACGCCCGGCGATATCGCGCATGGCATTCAGGTCATCGGTGCCCATGGCCCGCAGCAGGCATCCCGCGGCCAGGAACAGGGCAGCTTTGGCCAGGCCGTGCGAAAAAACGTGAAAAATCCCTCCCGCCCACGTCATGGCCCCCCAGGGAGCCGAGTGAGGTGAGGCAAGCAGTGCAAAAAGCAGAAAAAGATAGCCCAGCTGTCCCACGGTCGAATATGCGATGAGCAGCTTCAGCCTTGCCTGGCGAACTGCCTGGAAGGAGCCCCACAATATCGCCATCGCTCCGAGCACCCCGAGCAGTTGACCTGCCAGGAATCCGGAGGCATCTTCCGTGATCGAGCGGAAGACCACAAACCATACCCTGAGCAGCAGGAAAAAAGATGCTTTCACCACCAGGGCCGAGAGAATCGCGCTGACAGGGGCCGGCGCTGAGGAATGGGCCGGAGGAAGCCAAAAGTGAAACGGGAGGAGCGCCGATTTCAAGAGCAATCCGAAAACCATCAGGGCCAGTGCGGTTGAAGTGAACAGCCGAGGTGTCACGGCACCGCTCAACAGAAAAAAATCCAAATGGCCGGTCCCCGCATAGAGCAGCGCCACGCCCAGGAGATAGAGCAGTGAACCCAGCATGGCCGCCATCAGATAACGCAGCCCTGCAATGAGTGAGGCTGAACTTCCCGAGAGCACGGTCAGGCCCACCGCAGCGAGTCCGGAGACTTCCAGGAGCACGTAGGCGTTGAAGATGTCCGAACACAGATAGAGCCCGTTGAGCCCGCCCCACAGCAGCAGCCAGATCGGCCAGAAATGGTGGCCCATTTTGCGATGTTCGGAATTCTGCTCAAAATAGCTGCAAGCGTACAAGCTCACCAGAAAACCGACCACGGCATTGAGCACCATAAACAGAGCGCCGAGGCCATCCAAGTGAAGGTGAATTCCCAGGGGGGCGGCCCACCCTCCAAGCGCGACGCGCTCAGTGCCCTGCTCCCACGTCTGTGCCAGGAGCGTCACGCACACAGCCGGCACTCCCAGCGATACGGCCGTTCCAACACGGGGACGGGCCCTCCCCCGGATCAGAAGACAAACCGTTGCTCCCAGGAAAGGCACGAACACCGCCCAGACCGCGAGATTCATCACCCGTCCCCACTCGAATCCGAGTGCACCGAGTCCGAATCTTCTCTGCCCTCGTGGATCCGCTGCACCAGGACCAGGGCGAATCCTGTAGCGCTGATGGCTACGACGATTCCCGTGAGGACCATGGCATGGGGAACCGGATCCGGAAAGAGGACACGATTGCGATAGGCGGTGCTGATCAGGAGGAGGAAAATGCCGCCGGCGATGACGTTCAGAGCCATGACTTTGCGCAACAGGTGGCGGCGCGTGAGGAGTCCGTGAATGCCCAGGCCCACAAGAATCATGGCGCCCACGGCATACAGGACAAACGGTGACGGGAGAAGGAGAGAAAAATGATCTCCGAAGTTCATTCAGCTTTCCGGTTCCTGAATTGCGTCATCGCCGGCCAGGGAGATCACCGCAAGAGAGGCCAGGATGATGCCGATGGACAACGTCGCAGCGCATTCCATCACGAGGATGAGAAGTCCCGCCCATCTTTCCGGGTACTCCAGAGGCGCGGATCCAGGTCGGAGCGCAGAGATCATCGCCAGAAGGAGCATGAGCCCAAAGCCTGCAACGAGACACAACAGCCATCCCGTGCGAGGCATTCGAGAGAGAGCGCTTTGCCCCGACAGCCAGAACAGCACCAGCATGGCCGCCAGCACAACCCCCGCCTGAAAGGCTCCCCCGGGAGCATGATCCCCGAGCCAGAGCAGGTAGACCACCGCCAGAACCATCATGGGCGCCAGTCCCCTGCTGACACGCAGGAGCACAGGGTTGAAGGTCCCCGATGGCGCAAGTCCCCGAAGATCAGCACAACTGCGGACACATAGAACATTCAAAACAGCCAGCAGCAGCACTCCCAGCTCCAACCAGGTATCATAGAGCCGGAAATTGAGCAGCACGGCCGTCACGGGATGTTCCACACCACTTTTCCCGAGAAACCGGGCAACCACGTGGGTCAAACCGTCTCCCGAACCCGGGAGATCCAACACCGCAAGAATGAGAAGTCCCATCAGACCCGCCACCGTGACCAGGGAAAACACAAGATGTCCCCTCCCGGGGCACGGGGAGATCGGATCCAGCCTGCACGGTTCCGGGGCCGCGCCGGTTTTTTGGACCGAGGGATCGGGTTCGATCTTTTTCAGGGTTCCAAGCAGCAGGACACCCGCCAGCCCAGCACCCACCGCTGCTTCCGCCAGGGCGATGTCCGGGGCCTGCAGCCGGATCCAGGCCAGGGCGAGAAAAAGCCCGAAGGAGATGAAAAGCACCATGGCCTGGAACAAATCCGAGGCCCCCAGAAGCCTCCAGCTGACCAGCAGCAGCGCCCCGATCAGGAGCCCGTCGAAGAGAAGCATCGGCGTCACGGCTCCTGCCTCCCGCCCTTGCGCAGCATCCTCTGGCCCAGTAGAAAACAGATACTGGAGCTGCCCGCCAGAGCCAGGAGCCAGATCAAGGCCAGCTTCAAGCCCACCGCCATAGAATCGGACGCGAGCATCAGCGCCGCCACAATAAAACCAAGCCCCAGATTGTCTGCCTTGGTCAACGCGTGAAGGCGGCTCAACGTGTCGGGAAAACGGATCAGTCCGACGGTGCCTGCCAGGAAGAAAAAAGCACCCGCGAGACACAGCACCACGGAAAGGATTTTCATGGCGTCACTCCGTTTGATCGGGGTTTTTCTCCGGCATCCGCACATAAGCAACCACCGCCAGCACCGCAAGCAGGGCAAACAACAGCGCTGCATCCCTTATGGACGGAGCCCCGAAAGCCTCTGCGAGCAGGAGCAACACGGCCACACCCGTGGTTCCAAAGAGCTGCACCGCCACCAGCCGGTCCTCGCGATCCGGCCCCCGAAACACCCGCCACAGCCCCCCCACCATCGTCACGAAAAGGAAGCAGGCCACAGCCAGATAGAAGTCTTCCACGTGCCCATTTCTCCAAAGTCCCATGCAGCAGGCCGCTCGATTCAGCCCGGAAGCAACTAAAGGATGAGTCGGGTGGCGCAGGTGCATGAGTTGTTCTGGCGGCAAACGTCTATTCAGTTGCCGCGCCGGAAACAAATAATGAACGGCCACTCATCCGTGAAGGTTTCTCAAATAGCCGCAAAATGACCGATGGATCGAGCTAATGAATTAAATTTATTGATAAAAACTTAACAATGATGTGCTGCGAGACCGTCAGTCCATGATTCCCGCGTGATCTTGGCGGGATTCCGGATTTTCATCAGTTTTCACGGGATTCCCAGCTGGAGCGTGCCGTAAGGACACCTCGAGATACGAATAATTTTAATGTTTATTTCACCGAGCCTTTTCAAAACTCCGCTCTGCCCTTCGATACCCCTCAAGAAACATCTATCACTTGGTACGCCATGCCGCCCTTCGATACCTCAGGGCGAACGTAGAGCTGGAGAGGTTTTAGCTCCTAAAATCACTAACAAATGATTGTTTCTTACAAGATTCTGGAGAACCACAAACCGACAAAACTACGTTCGCCCTGAGGTATCGAAGGGCGGCAAGGAGTGCCAAGACACAGCTGTTTCTTGAAAGGTATCGAACCATGAACGGAACTACTTTTCTGCAAGAGGCTCTAATTATTTACAGTTTCAAATAGGCCCTTGCCTGCCCGTGGATGGTCGCGCTCACCTCCGGAGGTACCTGAGCCACGATATTTTCAAGGGCCTTGGTCACCCGCGCCTGGAGATCCGCTCGGAGCCTCCCCACATGCTGAAAAGTGTTCAGGAGGCGGCTTGCTGTCGTTCCGTTGATCGGTGCCAGCTTCACGACCGTGTCCGTCACCCATTGAATGCCCTCCTCCGTCCAAACCTTCTTGTTGTTGAGAGCCATGGGTAAAAAAAGGGCGCGGCACCAGGTGGGCTGAGTGATGTCAAAAGTGGAGCGGCGGCTTTCCCTCTCGATCATCTCGAAAACATCCTCCCGGGTTCCACTTGCAATGACGCGCAGATAGTTGGCGTACGCGCTCAAATGCCCGTGCCAGGAATTGTAGACCTCCTCGAGGAGCGAACGGCGTTCGGGTGAGCTGCTCCGGTTGAGCGCCAAAAGTGCCGCCACGCGATCGTTGGCGGTCGTTGCTCTCCTGAAATGGTCCAAAATAAGGTCATGACTCTCCCGGGAATCATCCACGACGATCAAATCCAGAAGCACCTGCTCGAGCATCCGGGCCTCGATCCCCTCCGTGATGGAGAATCCGGCCTTTGCTGTGTAGGTGTCGAGCGCAGAAAACTCCTGCAGCAGCCGGTCGCGACATGCGGCGTTCACCGCTTTCATGAGTTTTTCCCGGGCGAGCACCAGCTCCGGGTACCAGGTGCAATAGGCTCGGTCCAGAGGCTGTTCGTCGATTCTCAGAAAAAAAGCCCTGAGAGAAGTGGAACTGTCACGATCCGCGAGTATCTCGTCATAGAGTTCCAGCCATTGGGGATCGACCTCCGCGTCCGGATTGTTGAGCAGTCGCACGCGCTCGACATCGGTCAGCTGGCGCATGGCATCTACCCGGTTATAGCGGTTGGGGTCCAGCCGTGTCTGGAGCACGAGTTCATCCCGAGTGGCGCTCGCGT
Organism: uncultured Syntrophobacteraceae bacterium; assembly: GCA_964654275.1. Lineage (GTDB taxonomy): Bacteria > Desulfobacterota > Syntrophobacteria > Syntrophobacterales > Syntrophobacteraceae > SLCH01. Next base: position 9,501 of record CAZZHS010000003.1, on the reverse strand, counting down.
TTCGGAAAGTCCCGTAGAAAGAGCTGTCGCGGTTCAGAGATGGAAACGCGGGGGCGGAATCCAGTCGATCGAAGACCACCTGAGCGTGCAGGTCTTTGAGCTGCACGACCCTTCCGGTGCCTGCCAGGTCCTTCCCCTGGTGATCCACCAGGGACATTTCGATGGGGAGATGAAAAGGTGCCTGCCCCGGAGCGAGGTCCTGCGTCAAGGCGATGCGAAATTCCTTGGCAGCTGCATCGTATTCGCAATGCGCCGTGACTTTCGGGTAACCGATGGTGTGAAGCCAGTGTTTCTTGAACTGCTCCAGATTCTGCCCCGAGACCTCCTCAAAGCACTGGAAAAACTGGTCGGTGTTGGCATTGCCGTGCTGATACCTCGAAAAATAGAGGGACTTCCCCGCTTTGAAGCGTTCTTCCCCCAGCACGAGTCGGAGCATGCGGATGACCTCCGCCGCCTTCACATAAGTGACCCCGTCGATGAGTTCATCGGGATCGTTGAACCCTTCGCGCACAATGCGTCCCACGTGCCCGGCGTCCTCCAGGGCCAGCGGACCCAGGAGAGGGTTTCGGATGGATTCCACCTGCTGAAGCCGGATGAAGGAGGGGTCAAACCGGCCGGCCATGTACTGCCGCTCGACATCCACCGTGTAGGCTTCGTTCAGCCAGACGTCGAAGGGCGTCTCCATGGTGGTCTCACTGCCGCACTGGTTGTGCTCGAATTCGTGGACAATGACCGCGTGGGCATAGAGAAGGGACTGGTCCAGGGTGTGCTCATCGATGAGGGCTGCATCGGTGACGATGGTGGTGTTCCCCACGTTTTCCATGCCCCCGAAATTGGACTTGTTCATGGTGATGGTGCGGTAGGTGTCCCCGGTGTATTCGTAATCCTGGGTTGCAGCCACCCACAGGACCGAGTCCTTGAGGATCTCCATGGGAATGCGAGCCCCCTCCACGGAACCAGGGGGCACGAGGTATTCGAGGCGTACCCGTTTTCCTGACGGGTAGGTCACATGATCCACCAGGGCGTCCCAGGTGCCCGCGCAGGCAATGAAGAGATACGGCGCCATGGGGACGGAATTCTCAAAAGTGATGATCTGCCTCGCCGGGTCTCCCGGCTTGGGCACCGGTTTTCCGTCCGGGTTTGTTTTCCGGGAAATGTTGCCGTTGCTGATGAGATGCGTGTAGCCCGCTTCAGCTTCGAGGGTGGTCGTCATCGTACACTTGGCACGGCAGTCGTCCAGAATGGGCGCGATTCGCTGAAAACCCCACTGCTGGCATTGGGACATGTACTGCTGCGGACAGCCCGGCGGCGTCGCATCCTTGTAGATCCCTTCCAGGATGTGATCCGAAGGGATGCAATGGGTTTGTGTCGTGATGTGGAAACGCTCCCCTTCCTGGACGCGATGCGGCAAAATCACCAGGAGCTTGTTCCTCGTCCTGTCGTGAATGTGTTCCAGTCTGAGGCCTTCAGTCACGGGAAAGTGAGCCGAGCTGGGCTTCAGAGGCCACACGACTTTGACGACCTCCAGCTCGGCGGCATCCAGCTCCAGTTCCTCAAGGGCTCTCAGCGCTGTCATCTCCAGACAGTTGACCACTTCCACACGGCCTGTCGTGAAGTTCAAGTAAAGCGTGAGGTGATGCAGCTTGACGGGCAATGCCCCAAAGTCCTCTCTCCTGTATCTGAAATCGCGACGCTCCTGGTTCAACTGCCGATCTCCTTGTTCTTTTCGTGTCGATGCGCGGCCACCGCGGGATCACACGGGAAAGCGACCGGGCAAAATCCCGGCACCAGCAGCGCCGTCCCCCGACTTTTTCAAAGGTGGTCCCGCTCACGCTGCTTCCACCGCAAAGATGGCCGACAAGTATTTTGCGTTTCACCGCCCCGATTCAACCCACCCTGGAACCTTTTGTGTCACTTGCGGCGTTCACTCTTTTCGAGGCAGGATTCACGAAAACTGCACTCCAGCTGGTCGCACCAACCCTCCGCGGTGCCGTAGCAGTCAAAATGGCCCTCTTTCCTCTGGATCTCGCGGATGAGATCCACCTTTCTCTTGCCGAAGGAATTGATGCCCAGTTCCCGGGCGATCTTCCTCACTTCCTGCATCTTCATGGAATCCACTCCTTAAAGGGAAACGGTCCATGTTCCGTCCATGCATCGGTCCAGGACAATCCTGTCATTTTCGGAAACCCTCTGCGATGCTGCACCAAGATTGTGACCAATGTGATCAAAATACAATGAAAATTCTGTGTCGCCCCATACCGGAAATCGCCATGGAGATTCAAAGGCGGCATCCAAAGTGTGACGCATTGGCAGGCTGGACCCGCTAATTCCCTGTACCGAACTGCCTCCGCGCCGTGCTCTCCAGGTTTGAAAGAAACTGCTCCATTCCGCCCTGCAGGAGTTTATCCAGTTGAAACGCACCCGAAAGTCTTGTCTGAAAAAGGGTGTCTCCGTTGGCTGCGACGCCGAGGAGAGTCCCCGAAGCAATGGTCAGTCTGGCCCCTTCCCAGACCAATCGGCCCGGAGTCCGGGGGCCCGAGGAAGATCCGGCTTCCTTTGACGCCTTTGGAGAGAGGGCCCATCGCCCTGCACCGTCGTGCGGGAGGCGAAAAACGGGATATTCCAGATGAACTTGCCTGAGATGCACCCGCATCGGGAAAAGGGAAACCTGGTAGTCGGCCCGCACCGTGTCCGCCTCAAAATCGCCGCTTCCAGGCCCCTTCCCTTTTACGTCCCGCAGGATCAATTCGGAAAAAGGCCTCGAATCAAAGGAGCCGACTTGAATGGTGTATCCCGAAAGCGCCTCAGCCCGTTGAAGCAGCATCCGGAGGAACATTCCCTGTACGAAGGCACTGTGAAGCGCCATCCACGGTGCAAGGAGAAGCAGGCACACCAGGGCTGAATAGATCATTATTTTGAAGGTCTTGACGTTTTTCATCACGAATCCAGCGCTGCCGACCAGGACAGGAAATGGGAGAGGTGAGGCAAAATCCCGGCTTGCCCCACCTGCCAGCTTGGATGCATTATGAAAAAATAGCCGCATGAAATCAATTGACAATCCTGAAGGCAAAAGGAGGACGCGATGGAGACGTCCGGGAGGAGTTCTTCGGAAAACGTTTTCACGCCCTCCTGTGGGCATCACAGGACCAATTTGTCGGCCGAGTGAGTCGCAACTCAAGAATCCCCCTCGGGGACGGCGGCGATCTCGCAGCGCCTCGCGCCTCGGGTCGATACGGCATCAAACAAAGAGAGCGGGACAGGCTGTCCCGTTCGAGCTGACTCGAACCCAAGCCATAGCACCAGGAGGGTCCCATGAGCAAATACATGCAGCTGACCGTTACGGTTCAGCCTCACTATCCCGGCGACTTGAGAGGCGCGTATCCCAAACTGGCGCGACACCTGGGATATCTCGACCCCGAATTGGCCGGCCGAAATCCCTCCCTTCATGAATTGACGACGCAACTGGACCGGCTCCTTTACCGCCACGAAGGGACATCGCTCCGAAAGGTGCTGCTCCGTCATCGGGACAAACTGCGGCAATTGCAGGAGGAGATCGGCCGGCACATCGCGGACTGGAAACTGTCGGCTGCGGATCAGCTCCTCTACAAAATGGAGGACGTTTTCGAGGAGATCGAGTGGGAGTTGGATTAGAGTGGCGTGTCCTGCGAATCTGGGGCAGTGAAGAGCACCCGCACAGGTGGATTCCGAGAGCGCAGGAAAGGGTTCAACAAAACTGTTGACAACGATCAAGGTCTTCTGTATTGATACACGCACATCGCAAGCGGGGCTGTAGCTCAGTTGGGAGAGCGCTTGAATGGCATTCAAGAGGTCAGGGGTTCGACTCCCCTCAGCTCCACCAGGATCGCAGCGGGATTTGAGTTCAGCGGACTCAAATCCCTTTTTTTGTGGCCGGAGTGGTCTAGTGAAACTCAACACAAACCAGTGCCCACCGCTCGACGCGCCGGTGCGGTTGTCTCACCGCCGAAATCCACAGAACAGGATGCCGGTTCAAAACCTGCCGGCATGACGAGTGTCGATTAGACACGTTCTACAGTGGGGCTGTACTTCAGGAAAGCCATCCGGCTGCCGGAATCGAGCACACTTCACCGCGGGACAGCCGGATGCAGGAAATGGGCGTTCTTGATCTTCAAACCTCCGCTTTTCAGGGAATACCCACGAAATCACCCTTGGGCATGGGCTTGTGAGGCTTGATCACCCGCTGCAGGAGAATGGGAACGGTGGCATGGGTCACCACCCTCTCGGCCACACTGCCGAGAATCCAGGCAACCTCCCCTTTCCCATGGGTGGCCATCACGATGAGGTCCATGGCGTTCTCCTCGGCAAAGGCGATGATTTCGCGGGCGGGCATGCCGGTGACGCAGACGGTTTTCACCTCAATCCCCTCGGCTTTGAGACCTTGAGCGGCTTCGCTCAGGAAGCTCTCGCAGGCCTTCAGCTCGGCCGATTCGGCAGTTTCCCTCACTATGGCTGCGGCCTCGCCCATGGTCACATCCACGGGAGCTGCACATGAGTGAAACAAAGTGACCTGAGCGCCGAAGGCTTTGGCCAGGTCGATCACCTGTGGAAGGACCGAAGCGGCCAGTTTTGAACCATCGAGAGGCACCAAAATTTTCTTGTACATGATTCCCTCCTTTTTGTAAGTTTGTGTCTCGATGTGACGGCAGGAAATTCAATCCACCTCCAAGAGAACGCTTCCACCTCCTTTCTGCACCTGGTAAAAGGCCCCCGCATCGCAACGGGACGGGTCTCCGTCACCGGTCAAACATTCCGAGAGGCCATGAAGATCTTTCCGGTCCAAGTGTCTTTCAACGCCTAAAATTGAATCCATTGCACACTGGAGTGGGTGAAATTTTCTCAGGAACATTATCGCACGATGGAGAGCGGGAGTGTCGAGCTACGATGGCGAACGCGCACGAAAACCGGGTCGTTGAGAGGGATCGGCTGTTTGGGCTCCGCTTCGTGTGCTTAAGCTTGTTCTCAATTGACTGAAGTTTATCCGAAACTGCGAAAAAAGACCATGCCCTCTTCACGCCTTTCAAAGCGTTGGAAACCGTTTCAATCCCCCGTCATTCTTGCAGCATTTTGGATGTCGGGAGCACTTCTCTCTTTCATGGCCATGGCGCTGGGAGGACGGAATGCTTCCGCTGAGCTGGGCACTTTTCAGATCCTGTTTTTTCGGAGCTTCATCGGACTCGTTTTGATCAGTTGTGTGATTTTACACAAGGGCTGGAAACAGCTTCTCACGGGGAGCTTCGGTCTTCACATGCTCCGAAACATCGCTCATTTTGGAGGGCAGTTCGGCTGGTTCCACGGTCTGGCGCTGATTCCTCTGGCCGAGGTCTTTGCGCTTGAATTCACCGTCCCCGTTTGGACCGCGTTTGTCGCAGCCCTGCTGCTCCGAGAGAAGATCACGCCTCCCAGGCTTGCGGTGATCGGCCTCGGCCTCCTCGGAATGCTCATCATCCTGAGACCCGGCCTGGGTGTCATCCAGCCGGCCTCCCTCGTGGTTCTGGGCAGTGCGGTGTGCTTTGCCCTCTCGCACACCCTCACCCGAAAACTGGCCCAGACAGACTCGCCCCTGTCCATCGTCTTCTACATGACGCTCATCCAGCTGCCCATGGCATTCCTGCCCGCACTGTCCCAGTGGGTCAACCCTTCCTGGATCAGCTGGTGCTGGCTCGTGATCGTGGGGGTGACGGCGCTCAGTGCCCATTACTGCATGGCACAGGCCCTCAAGCTCTCGGACGCGACCGTGGTCGTGCCCATGGATTTCCTGCGTCTGCCGCTCATTGCCCTCGTGGGCTTCCTTTTCTATGAGGAGGCCTTCGACGGGTTCGTGATCGGGGGGGCTTTTTTGATGCTCGTTGGCAACCTCATCAACATCCACTGGGAACGGTTGAGGCTCCAACGCATCTGAGCAGCTCAAGAATTCCCGGGAGTGATTTTGATCAGAGGCATCAGCGATTCTGTGAGGGGCAACCGATCCATGCAGCGGTCAATCGACCGATATGACTCATGATAAGTTTTTGGATTTCAGGCCTCAATTCAACCTTTGTCAGGATCGACGGTCTGGACGCACCCCTGTGATGCTGCTTGTTGGCGTTCGATTCGATCGGGTGACAGAGATGCGCAGCTCGACAGAGCGAAGTCAACACAACAAGATGGAATCGGACTTTCAACCCTTCATTCCCCGTTCACGGCCCATAGATCTCTATGGCGCCACCTCTCTTGAACCGCCGGATTCCAGACAATGCCCCGCAGCAGGCGCCCCAATAGATCCGACCCCGTGATGATCCGTTTCTCCTCATCCGTCCACACCAGCACCAGATCTTCATCGATCACGTCATCTCCAGGCCCTTCGGGACGCACCGTGAGACGCCCCAGCACCTGGTCCAGTTTACGACTTGCATCACGGAGAATGAGGGGCCGGTGACACAGCGACACGGGATCGAACCGATCATCGCCGAAGAGCGCTTCCCGGAGAAATTCATGCGCATTGAGCACGAAGCGCGGCTCATCCGACAGATCCGTGATAACGATCCATTTCTTGCCCGAGCCTGCAATATAGCGGATGAAAGGATCCTCCGCGGTTCGCTCGAATCGCGGAAAGGCAGGCTGCCCTTGTTCGACCGGCAGGCGCACGACACTCAGCGGATCGAGGACTTCCCCTTCCTGGCATACCGACAGGTCGTCCAGAGCCAAAAAATTGATGGCCCCCGTGGCTTCGACTCGCCCCACTTCGGTGGTCGTGCTGTGAGCGTGGTGAAGGAGAATCTCGCGCAATTCGTGTTCCCGTAGCCAGGGAATTCCCTCGGGGCCCACCCACCAGTCGAGGAGTTTCCCCACCGGACGCGCCACCGGCCAAAGGAGCACCTGATAGCAGCGCAGGACCGGCGAGAGCAGGGCGGCAACGCGCAGCGCATGGCGTGAAAAATAAGCCTGAGGGATGATTTCTCCAACGAAGGTGATGATCACCGTGGAAAACAGGAAAGCCGTCACCCCGGTCAGCACCGAGTCAGCCAGGAGTGTGAGCAGGACATTGACAGCCACGTTACCCCAGAGAATGGTGACCAGCGTGAAGTTGGCGTCGCGCCGCAGAGCGAGCACCCTGGCAGCGCGGGAATCGCCCCCCTGCGCGGCGGCTTCCAGGCGCAGACGGCTCAGGCTGAACACCGCCAGGTTGAGGCCTGAGAAGGTCGCCGATTGGGTGACACAAAACAGGATGCCGAGGTAGATCAGCGGCTCATCCATGACCTGAATGCCCCTCGTGGAGTGAGCGAGCGCTCTGAAAAAACACACGGATCGGCAGCCAAAGGACGGGTCGACTCAATCCCCAGTCGATTGGAGCGACTTTCCCGTTCCGCAGGCACTTTGTTTGTGATGCAGCTTTGGACATCTTCTGATTCTGCGATGGAAACAGGGCCCCTCTCACTTCTCTTGCCTGAGGGCCGCATCGCTCAGCGTGCCCCAGCCCTTGCTCACCAGATAGTCCACGAGCATTCTGACTTCCTGAGAGGTCCGGCTGTCGTGATAAAGGAAATAAGACCTCTTGAGGGGATACGTTCCGTCTTTGACCGTCTCCCGGGAGGGCATAACCGCCGCCATGCCATAATTTTCCCTGATTTTGAGCACCTTGATGGGCGCTGACTGCGGCTCGGGCGTTTCAAAGGCATCCCGGATCCTCACATACCCGATGGCCCCCGGAATCTCCGCCACTTTTTGGAGCACCTCGGGAAACGTCCTCACGACCAGCGCCTCCTTTGCGACGCTTTTACCAAGAAACTCCTTTTCCATGAAGCGCAAGGTCCCCGGGTGGGTCTCTTTGGCTGTCCGCACCACGGTGATCCGATCGGAACTCCCCCCAAACTCTTTCCACTGGATCGCCTCTCCCGAGAGGATCCTTTTCAACTCGTCCAGGCTGAGGTCATTCATGCGATTGGAGGCGTTCACCACCACGACAATCCCGCCGTAGCCGATCAACCGCTCCACGAGTTCCACCCCTTTCTCGCGGGCCAGCTGAATTTCTTCTTCAGTGATCTTACGGGAGGCCATGGCCACATCCGCGCTCCCTTCTATCAGGGCCGTCATCCCCGCATCCACTGTCGAACCGCTCGTGACCTCGACCTTAACCCCGGGATGATTTTTCATGAAAATGACGGAAAAGGCATGGATTCTCGGGTACATGCTCTGCGCACCCGCAATTTTTATCACCGACATCTCTTTTGTGCTCTTGGCGAGCCCCGGGGCAACACTCCCGATACCCAGGATCACCGCTGCCGCAGCCAATGAAAAAAAACAAGGTAACTTGCCGCCACGCATCATGATTCTTCTCCTTTCCTTCTGGAGGGCGCGCTTTGAACAGTGAAAACGAGCCGCCGGGCCAAAAACATCCAGCGTTTCCCTGGCCGATCCTTAAAAGACAAACTTTCACCGGTGTCAGCTTCGCAAACTTGCGAGCGGGGCAGATCAGATAATGAGAAGGATATCACAAGTTGGTCCCCGCATGGGAAATGGAATTCGGGGAAAATTTGCCCCGAGAGGGACGGCCCAGTGGCTGGGGACGGGAGGCCCGGAGCGTTGTGAACTCAAGTCCGACGCCGTTTTTTTCATTGACACTGTCTGGCCGTGTGTCTATAGTCGCACCAAATTCGCCGGAGTGGTGGAACTGGTAGACGCGCTGGACTCAAAATCCAGTGGGGGCAACCCCGTGAGAGTTCGATTCTCTCCTCCGGCACCAGGAAAATGTTGGGGTTGACTCTTTAGCGAGCCAACCCCATTCGCTTTCAAGGCGCCTCTCTGTGGCGTTCTTTGCCAAAATTTCTTATCGAGGCCGTGGCAAATGCAAAAGCAGCGATGGCCTCTCTTTGCGCATTTCCAACGGTTGGGAGTCTAATTCAGTTGCCTTGTACTTCTCATGGAGCAGGAATTTTTGGATAGCACGGATGAGAACGTTGTTGTCCAATGCCGAAGCCCTGGAATGAATCAAGGTTTGGACCCAAATTTTCAATGGCCTGATTTCCTGCAAAGGGTGTTGAATATTGTCCTCCGATACCGGTCGTCCAGTCCTTGCCGCAATCCTCCATTCACAGGGTCTACATCACGAGCGCTAGGCACTCAAGGCAGGTTTGTGTTCCTGTCCGCGAATCCGAATCAAAGATTGACCGTCAAAACCTCTCTTTGCAGACAACTTACACAACAAAACTTACACAACTTTTGTTTTATTTTTTACACAACGTTGTTTATTTATGTGTACCGTATTACGCACCTCAACTCGTCGCCTTCAGTCGGTATCGGGTCGTTTTAGGGCTGGTTCCATAAGGTTCGAGGAAATCCAGTTCGGCAAGGAGGCGAGAAACCGTGCTTCTAACCGATTTGCTGATTCCAGGTCTTCGGCCGTCGTCTCATCGAGCTTGCCCAGCAGCCTGAGGGCCCATCGCCAAATAACCTGAAACGGTCAAAAGAACTCTGGACACGGGAGAA
>CAZZHS010000002.1:0-179546 GCA_964654275.1 uncultured Syntrophobacteraceae bacterium | reverse complement strand
CCATGCACCTATTTTCAATGGGTTACAGATTGAAAATGGATGACATTCACCCTTTTCTTCACCTCAGGCCTGACAAACTTGGGTTAAGATCCGGCCTGCGTTTATCTTGGCGTTCTTTCGAAAAACTCCGACGAGAGGCGCATGAAGCTGGTCTGCCGGGTCACTCCCACAGAGATGAGGCGTTCGTGTCGAAGAATAATCTGGCTGTTCGCCGTCGTCCTGGCTCGCAACCACTTGAGTCAGCAATCGCACGAAAACGATTAGTTTCAAGATGTCGATTTCAAAAAAGGAATCGAAAAGGCCTGCCTGGGGCTGCGGCATCGGAAGCAACCCCTCGAACTCTGCATTCGGCAGAGTTCTAACCGCCTCGCCTTCTCAGGGATTCACCGGGCGACGGAAAAGGGCATATTCCACGAGTATGTGTGCAGGACAGATGAGGGAGAGATCAGACCAGTTCCACGCAGTATTGAACCTGCATAGCATGCATTGATTTTTCAGACAATATCAAAAGAGGCCGGGAACGCCTCAGAGACTGACACGCCAACGGGTGCCTTGAGGCGAATCTTCCAGAAAAATTCCCTTAGCCTCCAATTCGGAACGAATTCGGTCAGCTTCCTGGAAATTCTTGGATTTTCTCGCGTCGTTCCTCGCGGCAATGGCACGTTCCACATCCGCTTCGGTCAGCCCCGTCAAACGGATCTTGAGCTTTCGCTGCTCTTCCATGAACGCAGCAGGGTCCCGGGTCAGAAGTCCCAGAACCCGGCCATGGCGGACCAGTTCATCATGGCCCATACGTGCCAGAGAGGCCGCCGGACCTTTCAAACGTTTTTGGCCGAATTTGTCCAAGAAACGCTGGAGATGGCGTTGCAGGGCGAACAGATGCCCAATGACCTGGGCCGTGTTGAAGTCATTATCCATCGCCTCGGTGAAGTTCCGGGGCAGGGCCTGGAGTTCCTGGAAAAGCTCGTTATCCTGGGCCTGGAGAGCTTTTGGGTCCACGGTGCCGGGTTCCGACTCGGAAGTTCGGGATTCCACCGCAGCCAGAGTGTTGTAAAGTCGGTCGAGGCCGCGTTCGGCTTCTGCAACCGTTTCGTCGGAAAAGTCGACGGGACTTCTGTAGTGCTTGCTCAGGACGAAAAGCCTGAGAGCCTCGGGATGGACCCGTTCCAGCACGTCGCGAATGGTGAAGAAATTGCCGAGCGACTTGGACATCTTTTCATTGTTGATATTGACAAAACCGTTGTGGAGCCAGTACCGGACAAAAGGCTTTTCGTAAGCAGCCTCGCTCTGAGCAATCTCGTTTTCATGGTGGGGAAAGATGAGGTCCTTCCCGCCTCCGTGGATGTCGAAGGTCTGTCCCAGGTAGCGCCCCCCCATGGCGGAACACTCGATGTGCCAGCCCGGTCTCCCGGGTCCCCAGGGACTCTCCCAGGCGGGCTCTCCCGGCTTACTGCCTTTCCAGAGGACAAAGTCGAGAGGATTTCGCTTGTTCGGGTCGATATCCACGCGGGCCCCGGCCACCATGTCCTCCAGGGAGCGGCCCGAAAGCTTGCCGTATTCCGGAAATTTTTCCACCTGAAAGTACACATCGCCTCCCGACTGGTAGGCGATGCCCTTGTCCATCAAAGCCTGGATGATGTCGATCATCTGGGGGATGTTGTCGGTGGCGAGGGGCTCCAGTGTGGGTCTCAGCACTCCGAGTGCGTCCATGTCTTCATAGAAGGACGCGATGTACCTCTCGGCGATTGTCCGGTAATCCGTGCCTTCTTCCTGGGCACGACGAATGATTTTATCGTCGATGTCCGTGAAGTTTCTCACGTAGGTCACTTCAAAGCCCAAGTGCAGCAGATACCTGTAGATGACATCAAAGACGATGGCCGATCGAGCATGCCCGATGTGGCAGTGATCGTAAACGGTCACGCCACAGACGTAGAAGCTCACCTTCCCGGGTTCGAGGGGGAGAAAATCTTCCTTCTTCTTGGTCAGCGTATTGTACACCTGTAAAACCATCGTCCCTCTTTTCGACCCCTTCAAACGGCACCGCCGGATGCAAAGAGTCCAAGCCGGGGGGCGCGGGGTTTTGCCCTGAAATCAGAGTCGGCATTCAGGGCGCTGCGGATTTCTACCAAACAGAGATACCTACCGACTGACAGAGGATCCGGCGCAAGGACCGGTCCCGGATGGCTTTCGTGTCGTCACAAAGGCACCAGAAGGGACACAGCGTAAGCCGCAATTCCTTCTTCGCGTCCCGCGAATCCCAGATGTTCGGTCGTGGTGGCCTTCACATTGACGCGCGTAACATCCGTGCCGCTCGCGCGAGCGATCTCTTCGACCATCCGGGCAATGAAAGGTGCCAGTCTTGGCTTTTGAGCCACGATGGTCGCATCGATGTTGGAAATTTGAAATCCCTTCGACCGAATCAGTTCCGCGGTCCGTTGAAGAAGCAGAAGGCTCGAGATGCCTTTGAAGGAAGGGTCCGTATCGGGAAAATGCCGGCCGATGTCACCCAGAGCAGCAGCCCCCAGCAGGGCATCGCAGATGGCGTGAAGCAGCACATCCGCGTCGGAGTGCCCCTCGAGCCCCCTCGAGTGGGGAATCGACACGCCGCCAAGCACGAGAGCCCGCCCCTCCTGGAAAGCGTGCACGTCATACCCGAATCCAACCCTCAAAACCGCCCTCCCCTTGAGTTATTTTCCACGCTCATGCGTTTCTGGAAAGAAACCATTCTCCCCACAGGAGATCCTCGGGCGTGGTCACCTTGATATTGGTTCTCTCTCCCTGGACCACCGACACCGTCCCCCCCAGGAGCTCAACAAGCGACGCGTCATCGGTGCCGACCCATCCCTGCTCCCTGGCTTTTTCATAGGCCTCCACGAGAAGGGCTTTTTTGAAAACCTGGGGGGTTTGAACCAGCCAAAGCTGATCCCTCGGAAGGGTACGGGCGACCTTTCCCTGAACCACCTGTTTGACGGTTTCCATGGCCGGAAGTGCGGCAATGGCCGCTCCAGTTTCCCGGGAGGCCCGCCAGGTCGACTCGATGAGGGCCGGAGACGCGAAGGGACGGACCCCATCGTGAACGATCACCCAGTCGCAGCCGGAGGGCAACGCCTGGAGGCCGTTGTAAACGCTGTCCTGCCTCTCGATACCCCCTGCCACGATCCGTAAAAGGACACCCGATTTGCACCGTGCCGACACAGCAGCACCGAGAGCCTCAGCTTCATCCAAATGGTCGCGGGGAACCACCACCAGGATGTGAGTGAGAAAACTCAGGCGGGTGAAGGTCTCCAGGGTCCGTCCCAGAATGGATTTTCCTGCAATCTCGAGAAACTGCTTCGGCCGGCCTCCGCCCATCCTCAAGCCGGCTCCCCCTGCAGGAATGATCGCGCAGCTGACCGTCATGGCTTCGTGACTTTGCAAGCTGAATCCATAAATTTTAGCCCTGAAGGAAAAGATTGGAGTCTGGAGCAGGTCGTAAGCCGGGTTCTGTGACCCCTCATGGCTCCCGGAAGAGTCTGAGGGGCAATGATCATTCCTCTAGTCCTGCCGTTGCCGACAGGATCAAGCAACCAACCCGAGAGCTCGGACGGGCCGCCCTCACACGCTCTCCTATTCGGTCTTGCTCCGGATGGGGTTTGCCTAGCTCCCGATGTCGCCACCGGGACTGGTGAGCTCTTACCTCACCCTTTCACCCTTACCCTGCCTGAGGCAGGGCGGTCTGCTCTCTGTTGCACTTTCCTGCTCGTCACCGAGACTGGGTGTTACCCAGCACCCTGCCCTGTGGAGCCCGGACTTTCCTCCCGCACCGCTCAAGGCGGAGCCGGCGATCATTTGACCTGCTCCAAACTCCAAACTGTCAAACAAAAATTTTCTACCATTATCAGCTAAATAGCTATCGAAAATCAATGGGCACCAGCAGCGCTCATTTGCCTGGAAGCCCGTCCGCCCGTCAACATCCCCGGGCGCAAAACTCCCCTTACCAGAAGGGCAGCCCCATTGCAAGTCGTGATCTCCCGGCACATGGGGACACTTGGAACGCACTTGTGCTCAAAGCTTGCCCGCTGCCTGCCGTGTCAGGTCGTTGAGACAATCCTCCAGCTGCTTTCTGCCCGATTCCAGCTCCTCTGGGGATGCATCCCTGGGCACCCAGATGGGAGGACCAAAGGCGAGAGCCACTCGAGAAAAAGGCTTGGCAATCAGGGTGCGATCCCAGCTGCGCAGACGCCAGCAGGGCTTTGCGGCCGCGCTCACCGGCACCAGGGGAGATCCCGTGTAGCGGGCGAGCAGCAAAATGCCTTTTTGTGCGATGAGGGGCGGGCCTTGGGAACCGTCGGCGACAAATCCGCCGCCAGGCCCATTTTTTAATTGATGGATCAGCTGACGCAGCGCCGTGGCCCCCCCCTTTCCCGGGGATCCTCGATAACACTCGTAGCCCATGTGCTTGAGAACGCGCGCCGCCCACTCCCCGTCCCGACTGCGGCTCACCATGACCATGGCGTGGTTGTCCCTGAAGTAGTACAGCACAGTAGGGTTGGCAAAATGCCAGCAGGTGAAAAGTTTCGGACCGGCGAACCGCATGACCTCTGCTTCATATTCTTTTCCCACGATGGTATAGTGGCAGCTTCGATGGATCGCACGAAACAAAGCGGCCATCAAGGGCGGGATGAACGGCAACTGGTCCGGGTGAAGACGCCGCCGCGCCGGGCGTTTCGATGCCGGTGCAGAACCAAATATATCCTCCATCATTTCCTCCTGGAAGGGCATTTCCGTGAGGGTAAGCAGCATAGCACTAATTGGATTCCGCGCAACGGGGAAAAGCACACTTGGCGGTCTCTTGGCAGAGCGCCTTCACTGGAAATTCCTCGACATGGACCGTGAACTCGTACGCCGGTTCGGCGTGGAGATTCAGGAATGGGTTCAGCGCCATGGATGGCCCTCTTTCCGCCGGGAGGAATCCCGAGTGCTTGAGGAGCTTTGCGACCAGGAGAATCTGGTGCTGGCCACGGGGGGAGGCGTTATCGAGAGCCCGGAAAATCGGGAACTTCTGAAAAAAAACTTCTGGGTCATCTGGCTGCAGGCAGGCCCTTCGACCGTCCTGGAGCGGCTCAAAACCGATCCACGAACGAGCAGCAATCGACCTCCCTTGACCCAGCTCTCCTGGACACAGGAAGTGCGCGTGTTGATCGACCGTCGAACCCCACTCTACGCAGAATGCGCGCATCTGGCCCTCGACACGGAGTGCCTGTCCCAGAGCGAACTCCTTCAAGGGATTCTGACAGCCATGGGCCACGTCTGAAGATGGGCCAGTGGAAGTGAGTCCCCACTTCTCAAAGTCGCCACCTGTCCGACAGCGCAGATCGGAAAGGCAAATTTCGTGAATGATCAAGAAATGGACATTCTGTTTGAACTCCACAAAGGTCTCCCCCGATGCGGACCCGGCAATGATCTCTCGACACTGCGCGCGCTCAGCGCCATGAGACCGCTCGTTCCTTTTCCAAAAATCCTCGACGTCGGCTGCGGCCCGGGTATGCAGACCATCGCCCTGGCTCGAGCTTCCGGAGGAACGATCACCGCAGTGGACCTTCACGAGCCCTTCCTGGCTCAATTGCGAGAGCGGGCGGCGATCGAAGGACTGGCATCCAGAATCCAGACCCTCCAGGGCGACCTGTTCCGGCTCCCTTTTTCCCCAGGATCTTTTGACGTCATTTGGGCGGAAGGTTCCATTTATCTCCTGGGCTTTGAGAAGGGGCTCAGGATGTGGAGATCCTTGCTGAAACCAGGAGGGTATCTGGCGGCAACCGAGATCTCCTGGTTGCGTGAGCAGCCCCCCGAGGAGGTTCTTGACTTCTGGAAGTCGGCGTATCCCGGTATGAACCGGGTCCATAAAAACCGGAAGATTCTGAAGGCTTCAGGGTTCACGGAACTCGACCACTTCACCCTGCCCGTCTCGGCGTGGTGGGATGATTACTACCTTCCTCTTCAAAAGAATCTGGCCGTCATGTTGGACACGCATGCCGGCAACCCTGAAGCCATGAACGTGCTCCTGATGACACGCAGAGAGATGCAGTTGTTTGAAAAATATTCGGATCACTACGGCTACGTTTTTTATGTCATGCAAATGACTCAACCCGCAGACGCACCTGGGTCTCACGAAACAGGGCGCCTTTTCCAGGAGAGTTCACGATCGCAGAAAAGGGGATCGCCATGAAAAAAATTCTTTGGACGTTTCTATGTTTGCCGCTTGCAAGTTTTGTATGGAATGTTGAAGCAGCTCAGGCCCGAGCCAAGGAAGAAAGGTTGGTTCGTTCTTCGATTCAGGTCCTGGAAGAGATCATGGCCATTCCTGAACAGGCCATCCCGCCGGCACTCCTCAACAATGCGCAGGGCATTGCCATTTTCCCGAACATGATCAAAGGAGGATTCATCGTCGGCGCGCGCTATGGAACGGGGATCACCGTCATTCGGAGGCAGGACGGCACGTGGAGCAACCCGGTATTTTACCGGGTGATTGGGGGAAGTTTGGGATTCCAGATCGGCGCCCACGCTATTGATGTGATTCTCGTGTTCAAAACCCCCAGGAGTCTGGATTATATCTCTGCAGGCAAGTTCACCCTCGGGGGTGACGCCTCCGTTGCCGCGGGCCCGGTCGGACGTCATGCCGAAGCGAGCACCGACACCCAGCTCAGGGCCGAAATCTACTCGTATTCGAGAAGCCGCGGCCTCTTCGCAGGAGTTTCGCTCACGGGCAGTTCCATGCAGGTCGACTACCAGGCCAATTCCGCCTTTTATGGAACGGCAGGCCTCCTGCCCATGGAAATCTTCACCCAGGACAATCCCGACATCCCGGTGATCGTGGACGACCTCAAGCGAGTCCTGTCGAAACATGCCGGTTCCCAGCCCCTGAGAACTCAATGGAGGCCGGACCATAACGTAGCGCTCCGGTGAGCTGCCCATGGTCATGTGGCCGCCGAACCGGCTCCGGGGCACCGAACCGAACGCGCGAAGGACGGACGTTCACCGCTGCTCAAGCCACGAGGAAACCAGCACCCTGATCTCCTCTTCCAGCAGAAACAGCGCTTCAATCTCTTCTCCCGTGGCCAGCTGCATGCGACGCAACCGTTCGGTGCCAAGACGTCTCTCCACAGCAGGGCACAAGTAGTCGATGCAGAGCATGTGACGGGCTTTGAGGGTACACCCGTGGTCGCCCAGAAAAAAGCAGCTTCCCTCGCGGGAACGCTGTCCCCGGAGTTCCACGCCCAGCAGCAGATTGATCAGGAGCAGGACGGTATCGACCTTGTTTTCAAGGCCGGCCGAGCAGCAGCTCCCTTTGGGTGCTTCCGCATCGCACCGGGCGCAGTCATCCGTGATTCCCAGCTGTTGCATGGTGTCCCAGGACCGGCAGATTCCCTTTTCCAGGCGCGACAGCAACCGCTGAACGGCCACACGATCCTGGAGCCGATGACCGAACCTGCCCCAGAGCAGGCGCGCGAGAGCGATGCGCTCTTCCGGGGTCGGCAGCCGCCCGGCGCCGTTGGGATTGCCGGCTTCGGTTCCTCCCGCTGCAGACACACAGTTCTGCCATTTGCCTTCGCCCGACTGCACCCAGCATCCTCTGTTGAATTTATAACTCATGCATTCTCAAACCTTTTCCTCTTCCCGACGGGCTCACGCCGCAGCAGATACCTCCGAAACAATGATCCCGAGAGCACGAAGACCTCGATGGCAAAATGGACGCTCCTTCCCGTGCCGGTGCTCCCTTTGGCAAGCTCAGGAACAGCCGGCTGGCGGGGTCATTCGAACAGCCTCGCTCGATGGCCCTTAACCGTAAACGGGTTTTTGTGCTAATGTCGAGATGTTTTTCGAGCACACGGCATTGCGGCCCGTATGTGACGACCCAGACAAAAGATGGTCCAGTGCGCCCTTTCGCGAGCCTGATTCCACAGGAGCCTGGATTCTCCCATACCAAGCCCGGTCCTGAGTGTTTTGTCAGAGTTGTTTGACCGGCCTGCCCCTTTCGATTCCCTCAGCGGGGATTGAGGGGGAGTGGGACCCTGCTTTGGTATTTTGACAGAGCCCTGAGTCGAAAAGGCTTGAGGCATCTTACTCACAAAGGTTTGTATTCATGAAGGCGATCGGTCTCCAACGGGGCATTTTCTGCAATCGGACCCTGAATCTCAACGGCATCCGCGCCATTGGCTATGACATGGATTACACCCTCATTCATTACCGCATGGAGGAGTGGGAGCGGTGTGCCTACGAGCACATGAAAAACCTGCTGGTGAACATGGGCTGGCCTTTGAAGGATCTCGTTTTCGACTCCCGCCTGGCCATGCGGGGACTCATCATCGACCGGGAAAAAGGAAACGTTGTCAAGGCCAATCGTTTCGGGTATATCAAGCGGGCATTTCACGGGACGAAACCTATTGATTTCGAGATGCAGCGCCGCCTTTATCAACGAACTCTGGTCGATCTCAATGAAGATCGATGGAGCTTTCTGAACACCCTGTTTTCCATCTCGGAGGCCTGTCTCTACATGCAACTGGTGGACCTGCTGGATGCAGGGCTCCTGCCCGGCCACCTGGGATATAGGGACCTGCATGGCATGGTGCGGAAGGCTCTCGATGCGGCGCACATGGAAGGAAGGCTCAAAGACGAGGTCATCAACGACCCGGATCGTTTCGTGGACCTTGACGACGAGACACCCCTCGCACTCCTCGATCAGAAGCAAGCCGGCAAGAAGCTCCTTCTCATCACCAACTCCGAATGGAGATATGCTTCCTTCATGATGGCGTATGCCTTCGATCGATTCCTTCCGTCGACCATGACCTGGAGGGATCTGTTCGACATTGCCGTCATACGCGCCCACAAACCGGACTTTTTCTCGCATCCCATGCCGGCGTTCAGACTGGTGAACGATGAGGGGCTGCTTCAGGAACAGCTGGGACTTCTCACGACAGGCCAGGTCTATTTGGGCGGCAACGCGCACCTCATCGAGAAAAGCCTGGGGCTCTGCGGGGAAGAGATCCTCTACGTGGGAGACCACATCTTCGTGGATGTGAACGTCTCCAAAAGCATGTCTCGGTGGCGCACCGCCCTGATCATCCGGGAGCTTGAGGAAGACATTGCGTCCGTGGAGAAGTTCCGGGACACTCAGGAGTTGCTGTCTGTGCTCATGCGAAAGAAGGAGGAACTCGAGGGGGAGTTCGCATCCTTTCGCCTGCAGCTTCAGCGGTCGCGGCAGCGTTACGGCCCCGAACCGACCGTGGGATTGGAAGAGATGGAAATGGCCATGAGAGAGATCCATCGCCGGCTGACGGAGCTGGATGCGCGCATCGGGCCCCTTGCGCAAGCCTCGAGCCGCATTCACAACCCCCATTGGGGTCTCCTCATGCGCACGGGAATCGACAAGAGTCACCTTGCCCGTCAGGTCGAGCGTCACGCAGACATCTACATGTCGCGGGTTTCCAACTTTTTACACTACACCCCTTTTGCGTTTCTGCGATCGCAGCGAAGCAGCCTCCCCCATGATTCGCCGGGGGGCTATGCCTGAACCCGGCGCAGGAAAGAGACTTCCCATGAAAGAGACGTTTGCAGACCTTCTGGAAAAGGTTCGAGAGAAAAGGCCTCTGATCCACAACATCACCAACTACGTGGTCATGAACTTCAGCGCCAATGCACTCCTGGCGCTTGGCACTTCCCCGGTCATGGCCCACGCGCCGGAAGAAGTGGAGGAGATGGCGTCTTTGGCAGGCGCACTGGTCCTCAACATCGGCACTCTATCGGGACCCTGGGTCGAATCGATGATCTCTGCGGCAAAGGCTGCCAACGGGCTGGGAATCCCCGTCGTTCTGGACCCTGTCGGGGCCGGTGCCACGAGGTTTCGAACCGCAGTGGCGGAGCGTATTCTGGCCGAAACCCGCGTCGATCTCATCCGCGGCAATGCGTCCGAAATCCTGGCCCTGAACAAAAACAGGACCACCACCAAAGGCGTCGACTCCCTCCATTCCGTGGAAGAGGCGCAGGATGCCGCGTTGAATCTTGCCCGAAGCCTGTCCCTTGTGGTTGCAGTCACGGGGGAAAAGGACTTTGTGACCGATGGGAGGCGGACGGCCGTCATCGCCAACGGCCACCCGCTCATGAGCCTCGTCACAGGAACGGGGTGCGTCGCAAGTGCTGTCGCCGGTGCCTTCTGCTCGGTCGAATCGGACCGCCTGCTTGCAGCAGCCGGTTCTCTCGTGGTGTTCGGATTGGCAGGAGAACTGGCCGCGGAGGGAAATCCGGGACCGGGGACCTTCCAGATTCGCCTGCTGGATGCTCTGAACGAAGTGAATCGCGCTGTCATTCTCTCCCGGGGAAAAGTGGAGCTGGACGTTTCGTGAACGCAAAACCTCTCGTGGATTACACCCTGTACCTTGTCACGGACCGAGCCCTGGCCGGTGGGCGCCCCCTGGAAGAGGTGGTCGAACGCTCCCTGATGGGGGGCGTCACCGTTGTGCAACTGCGTGAAAAGGACTCCAGTGCGCGCGAGTTTCTTCGCATGGCCCTGAGACTCAAGGAAATCCTTTCCCGCCGAAAGGTGCCTCTGATCATCAACGATCGTCTTGACATCGCTCTGGCCAGCGGCGCCCAGGGAGTGCACGTGGGACAGGACGACCTGGAGTGCTCCGTGGTCCGAGAGATCGTCGGCGACCGTTTCATCATCGGGGTGTCTGTGAGCACGGTCGCGGAGGCGCTGCAGGCGGAGGCCCAGGGTGCCGATTACCTGGGAGTCAGTCCCATTTTTGAGACTCCCACCAAACCCGATACACCGCCAGCGACCGGTCTGGAGGGTCTCGGTCGCATTCGAAGCGCCGTGCGTCTCCCCCTCGTGGCCATCGGAGGAATCCGGGCGCACAACGCGGCCCAGGTGATCCAAAACGGTGCCGACGGCATCGCAGTGGTTTCCGCACTCATGAGCGCGGCCGATCCTGAGAAAGCGGCCCAGGAACTGATTCAGGCCGTTTCGCACGGCCGCAGTTCGACCCACGGCGGTTGCCGATGATCCCGGGATGCCACCGGCCCGACGCAGGGGGCCCCTGTGTCATGAGAGTCGAAATGTGAAGGAGGGAGTGCGGCGAAACCGTGGGGGAAGGGAGGATGGCATGAGTGAAGATCACGATTTCGGAAGCGAGGAAAAGGCCGCACCGTCCAAAAAGAGCAAAACCCGGAAGAAGAAGGAGATGCTTGCCCTGCAGGAACTGGGAGAGCAGCTTGCGGAGCTCAAAGTGGACCTGCTGAAGCGTATTCCCATGCCGGAAGAGCTTTTGGTAGCTGTGCTTGAAACCCGGAGGATGAAAAAACATGAGGCCAGGCGACGACACTTCCAGTATCTGGGGGCCCTGATGCGCCAGATCGATGCCGAACCGATTCGGGAAGCCCTCCTCCAGGTCCAGCAGGGCCATGGCCGGGACATACGGCTGTTCCACAGGGTGGAAGAGTGGCGCGATCGACTGCTCAGCGGAGACTCTCAGCTTCTGCAGGAACTTTGTGAGCGTTTCGCCGGCCTGGAGCCGAGTGAGATCCTGCGCCTGGTGAACCTCGCACGCAAGGAGGCGGAATCGGGAATGTCCAAAGGAGCGCAACGCGCACTCTTCCGTGTTCTCATGAGCCGGCTCAAAGCATCCCGAGAGGAGGAGGGCCTGTGAAGGGGACACGGTTTCAGCTCCATGGGGCCCGCTTCCCAAAACAGCTTTTCCATTGAGTGTTGGCAGCCGATCTACTATTTTTGTTCTCCAGCCTCCTGCCTGTGAGTCATCAGACCACCTTCGTAAAGATCCGTGATGGGACCTGCTCCGGGATCACTGAGGGCTGAAAGACCCGGCCTTCCCCTGATGGGCACATCCTGCGTTTACCCCGCAAACGGAGAGGAGAACTTTAGATGAAACTGCAATTTTTCAAGACCACGGTCACGCCCTGCCACATGGCCCCCTCTGACGAGCGGAAAGCTCTTGAACTGATGGAGTTGTGCGGCCGCTGTGCCTACAAATCCGAGGAGAAAATCACACCGGATTCCGCCAGGGCATTTGTGCTCATGCTAAAAAAACACGGGCACCTCTCCGTCCTGGAGCACAGCAACGTGGTGCTGAAAATTCAATCTGGCCTCAAGGGGGGCGGAGATCAGGATGCGCTGGAATCGTTTCGCCTTCAGCTTCTGAATGCACTGAACGAGCGCGCGGGGTTCCACCGGGTGTCCCGAATCGCAGGTTCTCCGACACCCGCGATGGCTGTGGCGGGAAATTTTCGGAGCTGGATTGAAACCCTCAAGATGTTTGAGGCCAAAAATCCCGATCTGCACGCTTTCTTCCTGGGCGAACTGGGAACGCTCTATCCTTCCCTGTTCTCTTTGGACGGCCGCGGGCAGCATGATTTTTCCTTCACCCTTTCGCTGATGAAAGAGGAAGAACAGCTGGAAGCCCTCCTTAAGGATCCCGGCACTGACCTGCCTGCCTTCGTTTTCAAATTGATCTGTGACCGGGGGATCACTCACGAGGTCGTCCGCCATCGCGTTTTTTCTTTCACTCAGGAGAGCACACGCTACGTGAACTACAGGAACCGCGGCATGGCTCTCATGGTGCCCGAAGAACTCGAGCCCTATTTCAACGAACAATCCGGGCATTTTGAACCCGGCCATGCTCTGGTCGATCTGTGGATCGACCGCGGGAACAAAATTTTTCAATGGTACCAGGACGACATTTCAAGGGGCCTGAAACCGCAGATCGCCCGTGACATTCTTCCCAACCTCCTGAAAAGCGAAATCTTCGTGACAGGTCGCTGGAGCGGATGGCGCCACTTCATCCGGCTGAGGGATTCGATGGCGGCGCACCCCAGGATCCGTTCCATCGCCCGAGAGGTCCGCACCTATTTCGAGGAACTGGGACTGCACGTGGATTCCTGAAAGCCGGCTTGCACGGAGCTGCGGCAAGAGGCACCCCCAGGCGGAGACCTGCGGGGTTCCGGAGAGTCTCGCCGGCCGCATAACGCCTCGCCGCGCGTATCCCCCGCGAACTAATTTTGCATTCCTGTGATCCGCAACGGTTTGAGAGGAGATTCGTGGAAGACATTTTCGAGATGCAGATGAAACTGAATGTCTGCACGCTGGGCAATATCGGCCTGGATTTTCACCGCACCATGGCCGACCCTGAACAGAAAGCGGTCTGGATCGAGAACTACCGAAAAGCTCTCTCCTCGGAACTCGCGGAACTGGTGAGAGAGGTCCGGGAAAACGGCCTCGGGACACAAAATGGACAAATAGAGGTCGTGGATCTGCTCCACTTTCTTGTGACCCTCTCACAGATCTTGGGGATCTCCCCTCAAGAGGTGCGCCTGCAACCGGCAAAAGCTCAGCCTGCCTCCTTTTCCGAAATCGTCATCGAGGCATTTCTCGCCCTGGATGATCTGCAAAACAGCGTCAAGTGGAAGTGGTGGGCCAGGGGCGGAGGCACCAAACCCGAAAGGGCCCGGGCAGCGGTCGAGGTCCTCTGGCATTGTCTCGAGGTGCTTTGCGCTCTCCTCGACATGGATGAGGAAACGGTCAAGAAACTCTACGTGGAAAAGAACCGGGTCAATTTCCGGAGACAGGCACAAGGGTACAACGAGGACACCAAGACGGAGGCGGACAACACTGCCATCCGGCTGTGAGGTCTCTACCCCCATGGGCGATACGAGGACGATTTGGAGCATGGCCGCAAACCTTGACTCACCGGGAGAAAATGCCCTGAACAAATGCAGGGTGAAGGTGCCACCGCTTTTCGTCAGTTTTGAAGGCATAGACGGCTGTGGCAAGAGCACGCTCATGTCCTGTCTGACTCAGTGGCTCACCGATGCCGGCATCGACTTCATCCAGACCCGGGAGCCCGGAGGGACGCACCTCGGCGAAAACATTCGAAGACTCCTGCTGGATCCCCTGTACAAGGGAATGAATCGGCGTGCCGAGGTGCTCCTCTACACCGCCAGCCGTGCGCAGCTGGTCCAGGAGCAGATTCTTCCGGCCCTCGAGGCCGGGCGCTGGGTTCTGTCCGATCGCTTCATGGACGCCACCCTGGCCTATCAGGGCTATGGGCGGGGACTGAACCTGGACTTCCTGAGGGAACTTCAGGCATGGGCCACCGAGGGATTGTGGCCCCACCGGACGATCCTGCTGGACTGCGACGTGGATCTGGCCTGGCAGCGGATGCGTCACAGGAACCATCAGGCCGACCGCATGGAACAGGAGGATCGTTCCTTCCATGAACGCGTTCGGCGCGGCTACCTTCATCTCGCCCGCGAAAATCCCGCCCGGTATGTGGTGTTGAACGCCTCGGCATCCCTGGAGGAGGTCCTGCAGGACTTCAAGGTGCGGTTCTGGGAGGCGCTGGGGAGGGCGAACCCTCCCTCATGAGGCTGCCCGCGTCGGGCGGGGAATCTTCTTCGCACAGGGCACTCCAACCTGACACAGACCACAGGCATTTCCCGCCAGTCCATATTCCCTCTGCGCATAAGCCTTCGTCACATTCCGGATGTACGCATGGCATGCAACCTTGTCGTGCCCGGCCCTGGAAATGGCGCCTGCAGGGCACCTTCGTGCGCACTTGGCACAGGTTCCCCGTGCATGAAAGAGACAATAGGCCTGGTGATGGCTGTAGGGCCGCCTGTCCGCCGGCAGGACCACCCGGGCGACGACCGATCCGCAGCGCACGGCTTTGCCTTCGGGAGTGATGAGTCCATCGGACAAGCCGAACGTTCCAAGCCCTGAAATGTAGGCCGCATGCCGTTCGGACCAGTTGGAGGCAAAACCGTATTTTGCGGAGGACTGCCGCGACCAGAGAGGTGAGAGGACGGGGGCGACGGCCGCAACGTCTCGCGCCAGAAAAAACGACACCAGCTCCCTGCGCAGCCGGTCATTAAAGTCTTCACCGCGAACTCTGGCCCTGACCCACCGTTCACTGGGATAGGCCCGCTCCTTTGCATGATCCGTGTGGGTCGCGTCGCTCTGCGGCAGAACCCAGGAAATGACGGAGACTTCGTCCGCGGAAGCGGACAAATGGGGAAAGGCCAGGCCGAAGGCTTCCAGAGGCGTCCAGAGAAACTCGCCGATATCCTCTTTCAGAAAATCAAAAAGGGGATCATCTCCGCGGGAAACACCGACCAGGGGATTCCTCCAGATCTTTTCATCTCCTCCCTCCTGCATCCGATTGTGAGGAGACAGGGCTACAAAATTCCAAATGAATTCCTCGATCGACTTCTTCATTTCCCGCTGCATGCTCTGGCATCCTCAGGCTTCATAAAGGTTGAAGGGATCAACGGTCCGGAAATTAGCGGCTTCAATTGGATCTGGACGCAAACGCCTTCCTGCAAAACACAAAAATGAAAGATCTGAAGACAACTTATTGACGCTCAATCGCTTTCGGACTCATGAGGGCGTGGTTCTTCCTTCCCTGGCCCACCCCCCCTTCCGAGCACAGTGGACCGAAGATGCTGACGTGTCAACGGCAACGAAGCCCCTGCGCCCGGGTCGTCCGTGGCATCAAGATGACTAGAGAAGCTTGCTGGCGTTTTATTTGCATAAAATTCAGGCTCGATCCTGCCGCATCGCGCGGCCATTTGGGGTCGAGGACGCCGGGCAGACGAGGGGATAGTGGAAAGATCTGTTCGTTTTTCCCGCTCTCGCCGGAATCAATGGGGGCGATGCGCCAGGTGCGGTGAATCCACGACCCGTCGGGTCGTGACGTTGAGCATTCACAAGGGAGTTACCATGAGTCCTAAAGAGCCTGAGGGCCTGGATTTCGAGATGGAAGAGCCGGCTTCACTCATCGCCGAGAAGGATGAGGCCGCCAAGAAGGCCATGCGCCGGTCTTTTCGCGTTCCCATTGGAGATGAAGATGGTTTGACAGTTCGAAGGGGCGGGGTCATCCTCAGAGTGTTCAACATCTCCACCGGTGGCATCGG
This sequence comes from uncultured Syntrophobacteraceae bacterium, assembly GCA_964654275.1. Classification (GTDB taxonomy): domain Bacteria; phylum Desulfobacterota; class Syntrophobacteria; order Syntrophobacterales; family Syntrophobacteraceae; genus SLCH01. The sequence continues at coordinate 163,586 of CAZZHS010000002.1, read as the reverse complement.
CCTCTTGCTGGAAGATCCTGAGGGCTGCCGCAGGAGGGATTCCCTGATCCATCTGACCCTTGAGATCGAAAGCAAGGCCTGGGATGTTGTGGCACGGGTCGCCCACCTGTCTCCCTTTGAATCGGGCGGCTACCTCTGCGGTCTGGAATTCAAGCAGATGGATGCTGAAATGGTGAAAGTTTTGGACGATTTCGTGCTGCGTGCCAGGAAGAAATGGCTTGCGGCAGACTGATGCCCCTAAAAATTTTCGGGAGGAACTTCTCAATGGGATCACAACACAAGGACTGCGACATTCTCCAGGAGCTTATAAGCGGCACGCCGTCTGACACGGAGAGCATCCCGGCGGTGAGGGAGTTGACGCAGCTCATTGAGAGGTATTCAGAGATCTCAGGAGGCCGGAACCCGGCGGCCCGTTCCCAGCCGGCTTCCAAAAACAAGCGCCAAAACCGGGCGCGGCTCAAGAAAAAAACGACCTATTATCTCACGGTGCACACCTCCGAGGCGCTCGAACAAGCCAAAGAGGAAATGAGGTCCCTGGTCTCGCCACGATTGAGACGGCTGGTGTCCAAGTCCCGGATCGTGGAAATGGCACTGCGCCATCTGCTGCAGGAATTGGATCGAAATCGATCCGACAATGAACTTGTGCAACGCCTGCTGTGTGAAAAGCAAGGCATTTGAGACCCATGGGGACAAGGGGTCGGCCCTTATATTACCCCGGGGCCCGGCCTGAGCCGTTCAAGATTCAAGTGCCCGGTACAGGGGCCAACTGAAAGGTCACACGAGGAGGCCAGGGATGATCATTGTATGTCCTCACTGCCAGAAACAACATCAGATCGAAATCAGTCAGATTCCTCCAAATGCAAGGAAGGCGCGGTGCAGGAGCTGCAATTCTTTCTTCGCGATCGATCTCGCTGAGGGACCCTCTCCTCTGTCGACACAGGATCAGGCAAAAAGGAAAGCAACCAGGATCATCGCCGTTGCGTTGAGCAAAGGAGGGGTCGGCAAGACCACCACGGCCGTTAACCTCTCAGCGGGCCTGGCGCTGGCGGGATTCGAGGTGCTTCTCGTCGACACGGACACCCAGGGGCAATCGAGTTACAGTCTCGGCGTCAAGCCCAAGGCAGGACTGGTCGAACTCATCACCGAAGAACTTTCGCCGGAAGAGTGCGTTTTCAAGTCACGGGAAAGGCTCTCGCTTCTGGCGGGAGGCAAGTCCCTCGCGGGTGTAAAACGACTGATCGATCGAAAAGATTTTGGCGGGGAACTGACGTTCAAGGAATCTTTGGCCTGCATGGACGGCAAGTATGATTTCATCATCGTGGACACGTCGCCCGGTTGGGACGCCCTGACAGTTTCGGTGCTTTTCTACGTGAAGGAAATCCTCACTCCCATAGCGCTCGAGGTCATGGCCCTTCAGGGATTGACGGAATTTGTAAAGAATCTCGCCGGTATTCGGAAATATCGTGAAGACCTCTCGCTCAAGTACATTTTGCCGACCTTTCTGGACGGGCGGGTGAAGCAATCCCAGAAAATACTGTCTGACCTTTCCAGGATTTATAAGGAACAGCTCTGCACTCCTATTCGGAACAATGTGAGAATTTCGGAGGCACCCGCTTTCGGCAAAACCATCTATGAATATGCCCCCGGATCCCCGGGCGTTCAAGATTACAGGGAATTGGTGCGGAAAGTCACCGGCAATCCGAAGCTCTTTCGCTGATGCGGAGCCGGCGAGACCTGCAGCCGGCTGGAGATGCGCAGCACTTTCTCCCTGAGGAGCCCCGGGTGCACTCGAGGGCGAGAAACGGTGAGGGAAAAGGCTCTCATCAAGTCAGCCCGCGAAACTCGAGGGACTGAACTGTGTGACCCTCCTGCCTCAAACCTTCCACGGATTGGTGTTGCGCAAGCCCCGCGGGACAGCGTTTTCCCTTCCCTTTCGGCACACCACCGCACCACGCCATGTCAATTTCTTTGCACCGCTCGCGTCTAGCGGGTTTTGATGCGTCGAAACCCCGGCAAAGTCTTGCCGAGTCTTGGTCACGACCGCCTCGACCTGCAATTCCATCGCATGGATTTTCGGCTCCAAACAAGGCAGCGAGGAATCACCGACTCCTCATCGCCTCGAGCAGTTGTCGCCCGGTCTTTGTGGCAGCGGCCCTGAAGCCCGAACGCTGACACGAGTCCAGGGCCTTGACGTCGTGACGTTTAGCACAAGAGGGCGGATTCCCTTGGAAGGGCTTGCATCCTGATGCCCCAAACGGAGACAAACCTTTGGCCTGAGCGTTTCTGCAGGAATTCCGAACCGTTCACGACGATCATGTTGAGCCGTGGAGGTTCGCGCAACTGCTACTCTGCAGGCCCGCATCATCTCGAGGTCCTCACGATTCACGAAGCGCGGGTCTCGGGATTCAGGGGTCCATTTTTCGTGAGAAATTTTTCTCATGCACGGGGACATATCCATTGACGCGCCAAAACAGATGTGCTACTCAGGGATGCACACGCGGGAGCTTCCCAATCACCAACGGCATCTCACGAACGCGAACCGTTCAAACGACCATCCCTCCGAACGCTGACCGTGAGAGTTGGTAAGAGTGCAACGCACTGCAGCTGAAATTCTCCAGAGCACAAGGGGCCCTACCGGGCCCGGTGTCATAGCGGCATCAAAATCCAATTTATGTCATGATTGTCTCAACAGGCGTGCAAGGAACGAAGAGGATTCGGGCTTAATGCTGTATTTCGTCACCCGCCGTAGCCGTCAGGAGAGTCCACTATGGTATTCAGTTGGTTCCACCTTGCGTTGATTATTTTTCTCGTGGCAGGATTTCTTTTTGCTGCGGGCCCCCTCATTGCGTCCATCTTCCTTGCTCCCCGGGCCAGGGGAGGGGCGCTCGACATTCCTTACGAATGCGGCATGCCTCCCCACGGCATGTCCTGGGTGCAGTTCGGCATCAACTATTATTTCTATGCGTTGATATTTCTGGCGTTTGAAGTGGACATCCTCTACCTGTTCCCGATTGCGGTGTTCTACCCCGAGAGCAAAGGCTGGCTTCCGCTCATCAAACTCTCGATTTTCTTGTTTGTCTTGGCTATTTCTCTCGTTTATTTCTGGCGAAAAGGAGTCTTCACATGGCCCAAGAGGATCTCGATCTAGTCCAGGCCGTCAACACCCAGGACCCTCCTGTGGTCAAAGTGGAGTTGGTGAACGCGATCTTCGACATTTGCCGCTCCATGTCTCTGTGGCCCATGACTTTCGGCCTGGCATGCTGTGCCATTGAGATGATGGCGGTGGGCATGGCCCGGTTTGATATTGCGCGGTTCGGCGCTGAAGTCTTCCGTCCCTCACCCAGGCAATCCGACCTCATGATCGTCGCAGGAACCGTTTCCAGAAAAATGGCTCCCTGCGTGGTGCAGCTCTACGAACAGATGCCGGCGCCCCGGTATGTGATGGCTCTCGGCAACTGTGCCATTTCGGGCGGTCCCTTTTATTTTGAGGGGCAGTACGGCATTGTGGACGGTGTTGACAAGCTGATTCCCGTTGATGTCTACGTGCCGGGTTGTCCTCCCCGTCCCGAAGGACTGTTGGAGGGTCTCTTCAAAATCCAGGAAAAGATGACCGGGCGACGCTGGTGGCCCATGCCGAAGCAGGGGGAAGCGGTATGAAACAACTCTGGGTCGATCAGCTCAATGCCGCGGGCAATCCCAAATGCACCGAGATCAAGCCGGATGCGGCGGTCTTTTGTCTCGAACCGGAAAATCTCCTTGCCTCCGTCCGCAAGATCTGGGAGCTGGAATATTACCTCCAGGATGTGACCGCTGCGGATTTTCAGGAAGGATATCTGCTCACCTACCACTTCGGCCATTTTGAAGAGCCGGGTCAGGCGGTGTTGCGGGTGATGGTGCCTCACGAGCAGCCTGAGATCCCGAGCATCAGTTCCATTTACAGCGGTGCGCTCTGGCATGAGCGAGAGTGCAACGATTTTTACGGGATACTTTTCACCGACCACCCCAACCTCCAGCCCCTGCTCCTCGTTCCTGAAGAGAATCTCTACCCGCTGCGCAAGGACGCCCGATCCAAAAAGTCACTCCTGGATGTTTTCCCAGACTGCAAGCTGGTGGAGGCTCCCCCGGCTCCCGAAAAGACTGAGGGCGAGGTGCCGGCGGAAGGGGAAGGGACCGCCAAACCCAAGAAAGCGCCCCGGAAGGCCAAGGCAGAAGAAGAGAAGGCTCAGGAGACCGGTCAAGAGTGAAGGGCCTGGCCATTGTGATCGTTGCCGCCGGCGAACGACGCTCAAAAGCGGCATGAAACCAACCATTCCCGTGCCATACACACAGGACCGCTATGTTACATTACGCTTTCGAACAACTGCAGGGTGATTATTACACTCGTGCCTTTCAGCAAAAGGCTCAGGAAGAGACGCTCATTCTCAACATGGGGCCACAACACCCATCCACACACGGTGTTCTGCGCATCGTGCTGGAACTACACGGCGAGTACATCCTTCGCGCCGAGCCGGTCCTGGGTTATGTGCACCGCATGCAGGAAAAGATGGGCGAGGTGAAGACCTATCCACAGTATCTGCCCAACATGGGCCGAGTGGACTATCTCCATGCGCTTGCCTGGAACTGGGCGTATGTGAGGGCGGTGGAGCAGCTTCTGGAACTGGAGGTTCCCGAGCGGGCCGAGTACGTTCGCGTCATCACCTGTGAACTCAATCGCATCACCTCACACCTGCTGTGGTGGGGAGCTTACCTCCTGGACCTCGGAGCCTTCACCCCGATCATGTACGGCTTCGCCGATCGCGAACGGGCCATGGACCTTCTCCAGATCATCACCGGCTCCCGGCTCACCTACTGCTATTACACCTTCGGCGGCGTCGTGGCGGATTTCACCCCCGAATTCGTCGAAGGCACCCGGGCGTTTTGCAAGTACCTTCGCACGCGGCTGCCCATGTACAAGGATCTGGTCACGGACAACATGATCCTTCGCCACCGCGTGGACGAAATCGGGATCATCCCGCTGGAAATGGCCCGCCGATACGGCGCAACGGGACCTGTGCTGCGAGGCTCCGGAGTCGAGCACGACCTGCGCCGCAACACCCCCTATTCGATTTACGACCGATTCGACTTCGAAATCCCCGCCTACGAGGAGTGCGACGCTCTGGCCCGTTACCTGGTGCGGATGGATGAAATGGAACAGAGCCTCGCCATCATCGAACAGGCCCTCGACACGCTGCCGTCCGGGCCTGTCACCGCCGCAAAGATTCCCAAAGTGATCAAGCCGCCCAAGGGAGAGGCCTACGGCGCTGTGGAGGGCGCACGGGGCGTCATCGGCGTCCATGTCGTTTCCGACGGGAGCGCCAACCCCTACCGCATCAAGCTTCGCTCTCCAAGTTACTGCAATTTGAGTCTTTTTGCAGAACTGTCACAGGGAACTCTCCTGGCCGATGCCGTATCCATTCTTGGAAGTCTTGACCTGGTCATTCCGGAGATCGATCGATGAACATTGCCCCCGAACTGATCCACATCGTCGTCGCGCTGGTCGCCATCGCCGCATTCATCGGCCTCAACGGCCTGGTGCTTGTTTGGCTGGAGCGTAAAGTGGCAGGGCACATCCAGCGCCGTCCCGGCCCCTATGAGGTGGGCCCCTGGGGACTGCTTCAACCCCTGGCCGATGCCGTCAAGCTGGTCGGCAAGCAACTGGTCAGGCCCAAAGTCTCCGACGCGCTGCTCTACTGGATGGCCCCCCTGCTCTCCTTCACCCCAGCCTTCCTGCTGTTCCTGACGATTCCCTTCGGTCCCAGGCTCACCGGCATGGAGCTGAATCTGGGACTCCTGCTCATCCTGGCCTTTTCAGGCCTCAATGTGCTCGCGCTCTGTCTCGCCGGGTGGAGTTCCGCCAACAAGTATGCGCTCATCGGAGCAGCCCGGGCGGTCGCGCAGTCGGTGGCCTACGAAATCCCTCTGCTGCTCGCGGTGTTGGCCATTGCTTTTCAGTACGGGACGCTGAACTTGTCTGAAATCGTCTACCAGCAGGGTCCGTGGCCGTGGCAGTGGAATGTCGCCACCCAGCCCCTCGCTTTCATCATCTATTTCATCTGTGCCATCGCCGAAACCAACCGCGCGCCTTTCGACCTTCCCGAAGCGGAAAGCGAACTCACTGCCGGGTTTCACACGGAATACTCCGGCATGGCGTTCGGTCTATTTTTCCTCGCGGAATACGCCTACATCATCGTGGTGTCCTGCGTGGCCGCCGTCCTGTTCCTCGGAGGCTGGCAGGGTCCTGGAGCTCCGGGTTTCTGGTGGTTTCTGCTGAAAGTTTATGCCCTCATACTGGTCATTATCTGGCTGCGCTGGACTTATCCCCGCGTGCGTTTCGACCAGTTGCTCAATATTAACTGGAAGTGGCTGTTGCCCCTGGCCCTGGTCAACCTTTTACTCACCCTGATTTTCGTGAAGATGTGACCATGATAAAGAAAACACCCAAACAAAGCACACTGCAGGGCATCAAAAGTCTGCTCGTCGGCTTGAAAGTCACGGGAGTCAATTTTGTGATGCCTCAGATCACTGTTCACTATCCGCGTCAGGTCGTCACCAACCTCGAGACCTACCGGGGGCACATCGATCTGGTTCCCAAGGAAGACGATCCCATGACGCCCAAATGCATCTTGTGCGGTCAGTGTGCCAAAGCCTGTCCGTCCAATTGCATTGAACTGGTGATCCGCAAGGAGGAGACGATCGAAGAACCGCCGCCGGAGGCCAAGGCCGAGGCAGCCAAGGGGGAGGACGCTCCCGCCAAGGCTGCTCCCAAGAAGAAGGTCAAGCGCATTCTGGACGCCTTCATGCTGGATTACAACTATTGCAGTCTGTGTGGTCAGTGTGTTCAGACCTGTCCGGTCAGTTCTCTGGAGTTCTCCACGGATGCTTACCTGGCCGGGTATTCCAGAGAGGAGTTCGTTTTCGACCTTCTAAAAAGGATGCGCGGCCAACAGGAGTCCAAATCCTCGGGTTGAGGGCAGGGCTTGATCGTTGCGCCCAATTTGTCGGTTTGCAGGAACTGCGGGCTGGGATGGCACGTGCCGCCCGTCCGATGCGCCGACACCATCACCGTCCTACGACTAACGGATGATCTGTATGGAATTCTTAGCCTACGTAGCTTTTGGAGTGTATGTTCTCATCATTCTGGCAGGGGGGCTCATGGCCGTGCTCTGCAAGAGCATGGTTCGGGCTCTGGTGGGATTGATCCTCACCCTCTTCGGAGTCGCCGGGTGTTATCTCCTCATGGCCGCGCCCTTCATCGCCCTCATGCAGATCCTGATCTATGTGGGAGCAGTGAGCATCCTCATCCTGTTTGCGATCATGCTCACCCGGGCGCCTGCGGGAGCCGAGGAAGCCCCCTTCCTCTTTCCCTGGCGTTCCATTGCCGCCATCGCCGTGGCATTTCTTCCCCTTGCGGTGATCGGGGGCATGATTCGAAGCGGGCAGGTGACGCCTTTGGTTCCTCCGGCGGAAATTCCCCTGGCCGAACTGGGCCAGACCCTCATAGAACCTTACCTGCTGGCCTTTGAGCTCATTTCGGTTGTCCTGACGGTGGCCATGGCTGGAGCTGTCATACTTGGATTTGAGAGGAGAATCGGCAAATGAATGGATTAACCCACCTGGAAATGTACCAGCTGGTCAGTTTGCTGTTGCTGGGCATGGGTCTGTTCGGCCTCATTCGACGCCGCAGCCTGGTCGGCATGCTCATCAGCGTGGAACTCATGCTCAACGGCGCCGGCTTGAGCATTGTGGCGTCCGGCCAGCTCACTCCAGCTTCCGCCGCCATGGGCCAGCTGGCCACGCTTTTTGTCATGGGGCTTGCGGCCGCAGAAGTAGCGCTCATTCTAGCCATCATCATCGTGGTGTCCAAGCGCTTCGGCCATATTGAGAGTCAAAACCTTCGCACGTTGAGAGGCTAGCCATGGCCGATACCCTGGTAAGTGCCCGCGTACTCATTCCTTTGATCATCACATTTCTGGCGCCCTTCGGCATCTGGTTTGCCCGGCAGAACCCGAATACCCGGGAAGGAGTCTCCTTCGCTGCCGGTGTGGCCACTTTCCTGGGAGTCCTCGCCCTCGTGCCCACAGTGCTCAAAGGAGGGATCTGGGTCTACCCCCTGTTTGTCCTCATCCCCGGAGTTGAAGTCAAATTCGCCGTGGACGGTCTCTCCCTGATTTTTGCGCTCGTGGCCTCTTTTCTCTGGATTTTGGCCACCAGCTACAACATCGGGTACATGCGTTCTCTCAAGGAACACGCACAGACCCGATACTATTTCTGTTTTGCAGTCGCCATTTTCGGCGCTGTTGGTGTTGCCTTCAGCGGGAACATTTTCACCCTGTACCTTTTCTATGAAATCATCACGATTTTTACTTACCCGCTGGTCGCTCATCATCAAGATGACGAAGCCTTCGAGGGTGGCCGCAAGTACTTGGTCTACCTGATGGGGACCTCCAAGCTGTTCCTGCTCCCCGCCATGATCATGACTTACGTCCTCACCGGCACCCTGGACTTCCACCTGGGCGATATCACCCAGGGCATGTTCCCCGAAACCGCCAACCCTGTGGCCGTGACCATCGTTTACATTCTTTTCATTGCAGGCCTGGCCAAGGCAGCGCTCATGCCGCTGCACAACTGGCTGCCTTCCGCCATGGTCGCGCCGACCCCGGTCTCCGCTCTTCTCCATGCGGTGGCCGTTGTGAAGGCAGGCGTCTTTTGCATGTCCCGTGTCATGCTTTCCGTTTTCGGCACCGAAACACTGGACAGCCTGTTCCTGGGCATTCCCACCGCTTATCTGGCCGCGTTTACCATCGTGGTGGCCTCGGTCATTGCCATGACCAAGGATGACCTCAAGGCGCGGCTCGCCTATTCCACCGTGAGCCAGCTCTCCTACGTGATCATCGGTGTGGCGATGCTGACTCCCCTTGCCGTTACCGGCGGAAACTTGCACATCGCGCACCACGCGTTCAGCAAGATCACCCTCTTTTTTGGCGCCGGCGCCATCTACGTCGCCACCCACATGAAGAAGATCAGCATGTTGTCCGGAATGGCCTCCCGCATGCCCTGGACGTTTGCAGCCTTCTCCATTGCGGCTTTGAGCATGATCGGAGTCCCTCCGGTGTGCGGATTCGTCAGCAAGTGGTACCTGGTCAACGGAGCCCTCAGCGCCGGCCACATCCCGCTCATGGTCGCCCTCCTGACCAGTACGCTCCTCAACACCTACTACTTTGGTCACATCATCTACAAAGGCTATTTTGGTGTTCCATCCCCCGATGTGAGACTCGAGGACTATCATGAAGCGCCCATGTCCATGGTGGTGCCCTTGAGCATTACCGCTGTCATTTCAGTGCTTCTCGGGTTTTATCCCCACCTCTTTGAGCAGTTCGTCAAGGTTTTAGGAGGGTAACGGCGTGGAAATGAAATTTGAAAAGGGGCTTGCCGACTGGTTTCGCAATGCCAGACAGAAATCAAGATCGTGGCTCATCGCGTTTTGCATCTTCTTAGGCCTCACAGTGGCTCTCAATGTCCTTGTGAGACCCCATGAGCCTCATTTCGTCTATGACTATCTGCCTGGTTTCTTTGGGGCCTTTGGACTGGTGGCCGCCATCCTCCTCGGCCGTGTGAGCAAGGGCACGGCGCACACTTTTCTGGGCAAGGACGAGGACTATTATGAGCGTGATTAACGGATTCATTCATCCCAGCCTGTACTTCATCGTGATGGCCGCGGTTCTGCTGGCCTGGCGAGGCCAGGGCAATAACTGGCGCTTCTTGTTGCCGATTCCCGGATTGCTGGCGTTCTTGACCGTGATCAACATGAATTCGGGCACCTTCACCGAGATCAACTATCTCGGGCTCACCTTGACCTTCGGCCGGGTCGATGCCCTCGCCATCGTGTTTGCCCATGTCTTCGCCCTGCAGGCGATCATGGGGTTCATCTACGCCTGGCATGTCCGGGACAAAGCCCAGCACATCGCCGCGTCGATGTACATTGCCGGCTCCTTCGGCTGTGTCTTTGCGGGCGATTACCTGACGCTGTTCATTTTTTGGGAACTCATGTCCGTTGCCTCCACGTTTCTCGTCTGGCTCAACCGCCAGCCGGAATCCACCGGCGCAGGCTTCAGGTACTTCCTGTTCCACACCTTCGGCGGTCTCTTCCTTCTTTCAGGGCTGCTCCTGCGCTACTCTCACCTGGGAACCTTCGCTTTCACAGCCGTCGATCCCTCCACGGCAGCCTATTATGACTACCTCATTCTGACCGGCTTTGCCGTCAACGCTGCGGTCATTCCTCTTCATGCATGGCTCCCCGACGCGTACCCTCGCGCCACCGTCACCGGTGCCGTTTTCATGAGCGCCTTCACCACCAAAACCGCGGTCTATGTCATGGCCCGCGGCTTCGCAGGCTTTGAAATCCTTGCGATCATGGGTGTGCTCATGACGATCTACGGTGTTTTTTACGCGACCATCGAAAACAATATCCGCCGCATTCTCGCCTATCACATCGTTTCGCAGGTCGGCTTCATGGTCGCCGGCATCGGAATCGGCACAGCCATGACCATCAACGGCGCCTGTGCCCATGCCTACGCCCACATCGTCTACAAGGGGCTGCTCTTCATGGGAGCCGGCTGCGTCCTCTATGCGGCGGGAACTGCCAAATTGACCGAGCTTGGCGGCCTGGTCACTCGTATCCCGCTCGTCTTCTTCGGTTACATCATTGGGGCCATTTCCATTTCCGGCTTTCCGGCCTTTTCCGGGTTCGTCAGCAAGACCATGACCATAGAAGGCGCTGCTCAGGCGCACCACTACTGGCTGGCGATGGGAATGGAATTCGCCGCCGTAGGCACCTTCCTTTCGGTCGGTCTCAAACTCTCCTACTTCGCCTTTTTTGCCAAGCCCGAATACGAAAAACCTCTCAAGCCCATTCCTACGAACATGTACGTGGCCATGGGCATGGCGAGTTTCATTTGTTTTCTCCTGGGCGTCTATCCCAAACCGCTCTATGACCTTCTGCCTTACCCGGTTGAATTTGTCCCCTACACCACCTGGACCGTCCTCATGACCTCCCAGTTCCTGGGTTTCGTGGGACTTGGATTTTATCTCCTTCGCAACAAGCTCAAACCCGAAGCGAAGATCAACCTCGACTTCGATTATTTCTACCGCCTTTTCGGGGCTGCAGCCCTGGCGATAGCCAGGAAGCCCATTGAGCTCGTCGACAACTGGTGGAGCGAGGTCTATGCCAAGGTCGGTCTGCGTGTTCTCATGCTCGTCGCATGGCTCAGCACCCTTTTTGACAAGGTGGTCATCGACGGCATTGTGGACGGATCCGCAGAAAATGTTCAGCGGGGCGGGGGAGGTTTGAGCAATGTTCAGACCGGACGCCTTCAGGACTACCTTGCTTTGGCACTCGTCATAGGAATTGGCGTTTTCGCCCTGGTCTGGTTCCGGGGCTAAGGCGGGATTACTGGAAAGAACAATGGCCACCTTTTTGTTCGAGATCTGGTCAAAGATTCAATCGGAGTTTTCCATTATGCTAACAAGTGCTTTCCCCGTATTGAGTGCACTCCTCTTCTTTCCGTTGATCGCATCGGCGGTGCTCTTCTTCGTACGTGGAGAAAAGAACATTCGGACCTTCACCCTTGTGGTCGGGTTGATGGAGGTGGCTCTCGCACTCCCACTCCTGTCTTTTGATCTGACCGTTGCAGGTTTCCAGTTTGTAGAACTCAAATCCTGGGTTCCTGCCTGGAACATGCAATACTACCTGGGAGTCGACGGGATCAGCATTCTCATGGTACTCCTCACGGTTCTCCTGCTTCCGCTCTGCGTGCTCTGCTCATGGAGCTACATCGAAAAGCGGGTGAAGGAGTTCCACTTTTGCCTGCTTCTCATGACCTCCGCCTGCGTCGGCATTTTTGTGGCGCTGGATTTCGTGCTCTTCTACATTTTCTGGGAAGCAATGCTCATTCCCATGTACCTTCTGATCGCGGTCTGGGGCGGCCCTGACAAGCGCTACGCATCCATCAAGTTTTTCCTTTACACGCTTGCCGGAAGCACGCTGTTCCTGGCGGCCATCGTCGCCTTCTTCATCAACACAGGCACCTTCTCCATTCCGGACCTCATGCAGGGCACCTATTCCTTCCAGTTCCAGTTCTGGGCATTTTTGGCCATGGCCATCGCCTTTGCCATCAAGGTCCCCATGTTTCCCTTCCACACATGGCTTCCCGCCGCACACGTGGAAGCCCCGACGGCAGGCAGCGTCCTGCTGGCCTCGATCCTCCTGAAGATGGGCACCTACGGATTTCTCCGCTTCTGTCTGCCCCTCACCCCAACGGCCAGCGAGTACTTTGCGCCCCTCATGATCGCCATCTCCATCGTTTCCATCATCTATGGAGGCTTTGTCGCTCTCGGCCAGCACGACATGAAGAAACTCATCGCCTACTCCTCCGTCGCTCACATGGGTTTCGTAACCCTTGGGATCTTTGTTTTCACGGTGCGCGGCGTTGAGGGGGCCCTGATGCAGATGGTCAATCACGGCATCACGACGGGAGCACTCTTTATGCTCGTCGGTGCCATCTACGAGCGCAGCCACAGCAGGGAAATCACGGCCAACATGGGGCTTGGCAAATACCTGCCCGGCTACATGGGGTTTTTCGGAATTTTTGCTCTCGCCTCTCTCGGTTTTCCCGGCACCAACGGGTTTGTGAGTGAAGCTCTGGTCCTCATCGGCGTCTTCAGCAGCAATGTGTGGCTGGGCGCTCTCGCCATCCCCGGCGTCATGCTTGCCGCTGCCTACATGCTTCGCCTGGGACTGAAGCTTGCGTGGGGGGAACCGACTCAGGCACGCTCCTGGTCGGATCTGAACCTCAGAGAGTACAGCTACCTGGCTCCCCTTGCCGTCTTCGTCATCTATCTGGGTCTTGGGCCGGGCCTTGCCCTTCGCACCATCAATCCCTCCATTGAAAAGCTTCTGCAGGATTTTCAGACTCGCAAAGGCCAGGTGGTGGCCGTTGAACAGGGTACGCACACGCCTCCCGTTGAGCTTGAAGAGCACACCCCTCTTTTTGCGGAGCAGGAGCGTGAATTGGATAGGGAACACTCACTGAAATCTCCGGTGAGCCATCTCGAGGCCGCAAGGTCTCAGGGCATTGGGTCCTATCTCGCCGGGTTGGAGAAGAAGTCGGGCATTATGACACGAGGTGAACTGCCGTGATATTTCAACCGGATCTCTTCATTCCAGAGCTTTTCCAAATTGGCATCATCGCCGCCCTCTTTGTTCTGACCGTGGGAAAACCTTCATGGTCCAGGAACATGATCTGGCTTCCCTGGATGGCTGTGGTGGGGGTGATAGTTTCGGCCTTCAGTCTGGGAGCCAAGGGCACCCTTTTTTACGGAGCCTATTCGGTCGATGCCCTGTCCCAGTTTTTCAAGCTGGCCATCTCCATCGGCTTTGCCATGGCGGTTTACAACGCCGTCAATCCCACTCACCTGGAAGAGGAAAAGAAAGCGGATTATTTTCTCTTTCTCTCCTTGAGCGCCTTTGGACTCATGTTGCTTGCGAGCGGCGTGGAACTCATCACCATTTACCTCGCCCTGGAGATTTCCTCCTACAGTCTGTACGCTTTGATTCCCCTCCGCAATCGCGACAAGCTGCAGTCTGCAGAGGCCGGCATCAAATACATCCTCTTCGGTGCGGTGGTGACCGCCGTCGCCATGTACGGCCTCTCCTACATCATGGCCTCCCGCCACACCACCTATATCTTCGAACTCGCGCAGGGTTCCTGGAGCCTCGACCATTATCCATCGGCGGTCTTGGGACTCACCCTCTTTCTCTGCGCCCTCTTTTACAAGCTGGCGCTCTTTCCTTTCCACTTCTGGTGTCCCGACGTCTACGAGGGAGCAAGCAATGAGACGGCCGCCTTCGTGGCAACCCTTCCCAAGCTGGGGGCGGTGGTCGTTCTTATCCGCTTCGCCACCCTTCTCGAACCGGGAATGCACGCGACGACCATCCTCGCCGTGCTGGCCGCGGCATCCATGACCTTCGGAAACCTGGTCGCACTGGTCCAGAGGGATCTCAAACGTCTCCTCGCCTATTCCAGTGTCGCCCACGCCGGCTATGTGATTCTCGGCATTGTCGCAGGCACCCCGGAGGGACTCGCTGCCGCCAGTTTTTACAGCCTTGTCTATCTCCTGATGAACCTGACCTGCTTTTGGGTCATCTGCCGTATGTCCACCGACGGCCGTAACCTGACCCTGGATGACTTGAACGGCCTCTACGCTCGATCTCCGATCCTTGCCTTCATCCTGGCAGTCTGCGCATTTGCCCTGGTGGGGCTGCCTCCCACGGCGGGATTCATGGGCAAGCTCTTTTTGCTCAACTCCGCCTGGGCTCAGGGCTATCACTGGCTCGTTATCGTGGCCGTTCTCAACACGGCCATCGCCATCTACTACTACTTGAACCTGGTCCGCCATGCGTACACCGTCGATGCCGAGGCCGAGCCTCTTCATATCTCAGGGCCGACCATGGTTTGGGGCGGACTTTTCGCCGCGGTTTTGATTCTTCTCGGCACCGTGCCCGGCCCGATCTTCAGTTTTGCTCAGCTTGCAGGGCAGTTTTTCACCCCCTGAGCGCATCATTCCTAAGAACTTCTCATGAGAGGGCCCGACTACCTTCAATCGGTTGTCGGGCCCTCTTGCTTCCGATTCCTCCCTTTCCAACCCACAGGCCGACACAATGCCGGGGTCTCGGCAATTCAACGCTTTCCGCACGCAGGCCTTCTCCGCCGGGCATTGGTGCCGCCTCCCATGAGCCCCTTGCCTCGTTCCATTATCCATGGTTTCCTGCGGGGCCGTTGAGTCAAAGCTGCACGAGTTCAGCCGGTTCGGGGAGGAAGGCATTCATTTCCACTCTGTCCTTCAGAAATGCCCGGATTTCAGCCTCTCGCTCGCGTCGCTCATCCCTTTGCACATGGACCAGGGCCAGCCGTTTCACCCGAGCTCGCCGGCCGAATTGCACGCACTGCCACACGGATCCGTGCCCAGGCGTATTTCCTTCGAACCTGAAGGCCTCATGCACAGCAAGATCGCAGGCTTCAGCAAGGTTCACGCTCTCTTCCGTGAAAAGTCCATCTCCACTGTAGAAGACTGAATGCGTTGCGTCATCGAGGCGCACCGCCAGTGTGGTTGGACCGTGCTGGTTTTGCGCAAAACTCCACCTCAGCCCAACGCATTCGAGGCGGGCCAAGGAATCCGCTTCATGAAACTCGAGGGGATACGTGAGTTTCTGGAGGAATCCCGGGTAGGCCAGCTCCATGGCTTGTGACACCACCTCTTTGACTCCTCCCGGTCCAAGAATTTTCAGGGGCTTTCGGCGTCTTTTCTCCCAGAAGCGAAGGAGCAAGGCAGGGGTTCCAAAAAAGTGATCCGCATGAAAATGAGAAATCCACAGCGCGTCCAGATCTTCCGGATCGGCGGTCTGGAGCCAATACTGCGGAGGGACCGTAAATCCGCAGTCCAACAGAACAGAGGTCGACTTTTCGCCCTGGCCTGCCCTTATCCAAAGAGACGTGTTGGGAAACCTTTCGTCGCAGGCCTCCCCCACACCAAGAAATACGATTTTCATAGCCTGCGGTCCTCCTGTATTTTAACAGAATTTTGTGATTCCGCTGTTCCACGTCAGCGATTTCGCCGAGTCATTCTCCGAACCCAGAGGATGCATAGCTCCGGCCCTCCCGGCTTCCCGCTGACTCCGTGCTGAAAAACAATTTGATCTTTACATTTATGTCTCGTCCATAATAACCTCCATTTTTTTCCACGCGCAAGTTCATCAGACAGGCAGGAGCGACAAGAAAAGCGGCATGATTCACGGCCTCTATCTGACAGGGTTTTATCAAGCGATTGCGTGTTCACTTTTTTGGTTTCTGTTCCCGCCCTCACCGCCGTTTCACATTGGAAAATTGTGGGTGTTTCTTCTGGAGGAATGCATGACCGTAGAACATGGATTTGAACTGTTGCAGGACGTCGAAATCGAAGAATTGAAAACGCGGGGAAGGCTTTACAGGCACGTCAAAACAGGTGGCCTGCTCCTGTCTCTTTCCAATGACGACGAAAATAAAGTCTTCGGAATCAGCTTTCGAACCCCGCCCAGGAATTCCACCGGGGTCGCTCACATTCTGGAGCACTCGGTTCTCTGCGGATCCCGTAAATATCCCGTCAAAGAACCCTTTGTGGAACTTCTCAAGGGCTCGCTCAAGACATTTCTCAATGCGTTCACGTATCCGGACAAAACGTGTTACCCCGTTGCCAGTCAAAATCTCCAGGACTTTTACAACCTTGTGGATGTTTATCTCGATGCGGTTCTGCACCCACGGCTCTCCCCTCACATCTTCCAGCAGGAGGGCTGGCATTACGAACTGGAGGATGTGGACGGTCCGCTCAGCTACAAGGGCGTGGTCTTCAACGAGATGAAAGGCAGCTATTCTTCGCCGGAAAGTGTCCTGGCCGAAAAATCCCAGCAGGTGGTCTTTCCCGACACCACCTACGGCCTGGATTCCGGCGGAAATCCCCGGGAAATTCCCAAGCTCACCTATGAAGAATTCCTGGAGTTCCACCGGAATCACTACCATCCTTCCAACGCGTTCGTCTTTTTCTGTGGGGATGACGATCCATCGGAGCGGCTCCGGCTGGTCAACGACTATTTCAAGGAATTTGACCGAAGGGAAATCGATTCAACTGTGCAGCTTCAAAGACGCCTGGAAGAACCCCGTCGGGAGAAAGCCTTCTTCCCATGGAACGATCAGGAAACCGCTGAGTCGGGTGGAAGGCCCAAGGGGATGATCACCGTTAACTGGCTGCTGCCGGAAACCAGGGAGCAAACCCTGTGCCTGTCCTTGCAGATCCTTCGACACATTCTCCTGGGCCTGCCCGGTTCGCCTCTTCGCAAGGCACTCATCGACTCGGGTCTTGGCGATGACATCGCCGGCGTCGGCCTGGAAACCGACCTGCGTCAAATGTATTTTTCAGTGGGACTCAAAGGCATTGCCACGGAAAGCGCAACGAAAGTCGAGTCTCTCATTCTGGACACGTTGCAGCGACTGGCTTCAGAGGGCATCGATCCCGACAGCATCGAGGCCGCACTCAACACCATTGAATTCAGACTCAGGGAGAACAATACGGGAAGCTTTCCGAGGGGGCTCGTTCTGATGCTGCGCTCACTCACCAACTGGCTGCACGGGGAAGACCCCTTTGTTCCCCTCCAATTCGAGGCCGCTCTCGCGGAAGTGAGATCGCATCTGGAAAGGAAATCGCCCTTCTTTGAAAAGCTTATTCGTGAGCATTTTTTGAACAATCCCCACCGAGTGACGCTGGTGCTCCACCCTGATGTGGGCCTCTCGGCGGCTTTGGAGGTGGAAGAGCGTGAGGAACTGGAGGCAGTCCGGCGTGCCCTCTCTCATGAACAATTGGAGTCGCTTGCAGCCAACACCCGGGAGCTGCGGAGACTCCAGGAGGAACCCGATTCGCCCGAGGCTCTGGCCACCATCCCGGTCCTACGGATTTCTGATCTGGAAAAAGAGAACAAGAAGCTGCCCCTGGAGGTGCTCACCTGGGAAGGCAGCGAGATACTCTATCACGATCTTTTCACCAATGGCATTGTTTATCTGGACGTGGGCTTTAACCTGCATCATCTGCCCCAGGCCCATGTGCCCTATTTTCGGCTGTTTGGCCGGGCTTTCACGGAAATGGGAACCGAGGCGGACGATTATGTCAAGCTCGGTCAGAGGATCGGCCGAAAGACGGGCGGCATTCAGCCGGAACTTTTCACGTCCTCGGTCTTCGGGCAGACAGCGGCTTCGATTCGCCTGTTCTTGAGGACCAAGTGCATGCCGCACCAGGTGAAGGATCTCTTCGCCATTTTGAAAGACCTCCTCCACACGGTCCGCCTGGACAATCGGGACCGTTTTCGCCAGATGCTGCTCGAGGAGAAAGCGAGGCAGGAGCAGAAGATCGTCCCCAATGGCCATCAGGTGGTGAACATGAGACTCAGGTCTCACTTTTCGGAGGCCGACTGGGTGGCGGAACAAATGGGCGGTGTCTCTTACCTCGCCTTCCTGCGGCAACTCACCACCGATTTTGATGCAGCCTGGCCCGGGGTACTCAAGACCCTGGAAGAGATGCGTGCGACCCTTCTCAATCGGGATGCCATGCTGTTCAATGTGACTCTGGATGCGTCCAGCTGGAGTTCGTTCGAGCCGGATCTCCATGAGTTTATTGCTTCCATTCCCACCGGGGACACCGCAAACGTTTCCTGGTCGATGTCCGGACCCGATCCTTTCGAGGGGCTACTCATTCCTGCGCAGGTGAACTATGTGGGCAAGGGATGCAGTCTCTTCGATCTGGGCTACGTCCCGCACGGTTCCACTCAGGTGATTTCCGGTTATCTGCGCACCTCTTGGCTGTGGGAGCGGATTCGGGTTCAGGGTGGCGCTTACGGCGCATTTTGTCTTTTCGACCGAGTTTCAGGCGTCTTCACGTTCGTTTCTTACCGGGACCCCAATGTGCTCAAGACGCTGGACAGTTTCGACAAGACTTCTCAATTCCTCAGAGAATCCCAGCTCTCAGAGGAAGAGCTCCAAAAGGCGATCATCGGAGCCATCGGTGGTCTGGACGCCTACCACCTGCCCGATGCCAAGGGATACCTCTCCATGCTGCGATACCTCATTGGGGACACCGAGGAGATGCGCCAGAAGATGCGCGATGAGATCTTGAGCACGACCCGAGAGGATTTCAAAGCTTTTGCCTCCGTTCTGGACGGCCTGAGGGAAGCGGGCCTGGTGAAAGTGCTCGGATCTGAGGCGGCATTAGAAGCTTTGGAAAACGCCCACCCGGGAAAATTCAGAGTCACACGGGTTTTATAAGACACCACCAGACGCCTGGGCTTGAATTCTTCATCCCAGAGAGGGGTCAGGCCCACTTACACAGCATGTGATTGGCTTGGTTGCGCCCGCTTTTGGGAAGGTGGGGGAGGCAACTCCCTTTCGGTGGGGGAACACATCCTCTGCAGATTCGCTTTCCCAGCTGCAGCGGCATCCGATGGGCTGCGCAGGGCCTTGCCTTTCAGTAGCGGAACAGGGGAACGTTCTGACAGGTTGCGGGCTGTAAAGCCTTGCTGCGTTCCGTCCGAGATTTCATTTTAAAAGTCGCTCGACACTCGTTCAGACATAAGGGGTCATTGCCACAGCGCTTTTGACATTTCTCCAGGGACTTTTGTGTCTTCTTGCTGGCCTGCGGATGAACCTGAAGGCCATTTCCTTTCAAAGCCACCTGCCCCTGCGGACCGCCCCACACAGAGGTGAACAGGCACAGGACCACCGTGGCGGCAATGCAGACAATTTTCAGCGACCGTTTTTTCATCGCGTCTCCCGTAGATTTGGCAGCAGACACCTGAACCGTTGAATCTTTGTGTTTCCAGTAGAGATCGGTCACTCAGGCGATCGACTTCAGACAAATTGCAGTTCGGAAGCTCGGAGGTGATAAAAAACAAGCCAAAACCCAGTGAGCCTTTCGCAAAACTCCATTCTGCCCTTCCATACGTCTCAAGAAACAGCTGTGCCCTGGCACGCCATGCCGCCCTTCGGCACCTCAGGGGGAAGGGGGGTTCAGTGGGTCTGTGGCCTTTCAAAGTCTTTTAAAAACGACTGTTTCTTGTCGGTCACCTTGTCATGCCAAAGCGGGGCTTGCTTCGCTCGGGGCGAACGATCAGGATTGACTCTACGGGGCTGGTTCTCTTTTCGTGGTGAGGTGTGGAACCATGAGCGGAAATACTTTTGCAAGAGTCTCCCCTGTGGGTGGATCCCTGAAGCATCCTGACGCTCCCGGGAGCAGATGCAGGATAAAAAAAGCTCACGAAATTTCGTGAGCTTTTTCAGAGGGGGGGGTGGCACGTGAGATTGCCTGAAGCGCAGACTGGAAAAATCAGGGTGCCTTGTTTGTTCATTGGATCCTTCAAGATAGCTCTGCGAGCGCCCTCGCGATGCGGTCGAACCCGTCGGTCAGGTCTTCCATGGACAGGGCGTAAGACAGCCGCAGGCAGCGATCTTCCCCAAACGCCCCTCCCGGAACCACAGCCACATGGGCGCTTTCCATGAGGTATTCGGCAAGGGACAGAGAATCGACGATGGCCTTTCCTGCTCCAGTCCTGCCAAAATACGCACTGAAATTGGGAAACACATAGAAGGCTCCTGCGGGAGTCGGACAGGACAGACCGGAGATCTGTTTCAGCCGGGTCATGACATACCGACACCGCTCCTCAAAAACTTCGGCCATGGTCTTCACCAGGTTCTGATCGCCACGCAGGGCCGCAACACTGGCATACTGAGCGATGGAGGTGGGGTTGCTGGTGGACTGGCTCTGTATCTTTGTCGCCGATTTGACCACCTCGGCATCCCCCAGCAGATACCCGATTCTCCATCCGGTCATGCAATAAGTCTTGCTGACACCGTTGACGATGAAAATCCTTGACTGCAGCTCTGTGCTCACCATTCCCAGAGACACCCATTCCTGACCTGAGAAAAGAATCCTGTAATAGATGTCGTCGGAGATGACATACACCTGCGGGTGACGCAGCAGGACCCCCGCCAGCCCTTCGAGTTCCTTCCGGGTATAGTGAGCGCCCGTGGGATTGGAGGGGCTGTTGAGAATCAGGAGACGCGTTCGGGAGGTGATGGCCCTCTCCAGGTCGTCGGGATGCAGTTTGAAACCGTCGGCTTCCCGGCAGGGAACGATCACGGGCTTGGCATCCGTGAGTTCCACCATGTCGGGGTAGGAAACCCAAAAAGGGGAGGGAATGATCACTTCATCGCCGGCTTCGAGGAGGACCTGGAAAAGATTGTAGATGGCGTGTTTCCCTCCACAGGAAACCAAAACATTTTCGTTTGCATACTGGAGTCCGTAGTCGTTCCAGACCGTGTCGCAGATGGCACTCTTCAGCTCGTCGATACCCCCGACCGCAGTGTAGCGTGTGTGGCCGTCCCGAATAGCCTTGACGGCTGCATCCTGAATGTGAAGGGGCGTCCCGAAGTCAGGTTCTCCCACTCCGAAGTTGACGATGTGCACTCCCTGCTGTTTCAAGGCCCTGGCCTTGGAATTGATTGCCAGAGTCGCCGATGGCTGGATGCGAGACACCCTTTGCGCCAATCTCATGCTTTGTCCCCTCTTCGTGAACCCCTTGATCGCCGTAATCCACCGCGACCAGATATAATCCGTGTGCCGGAGCCGTCATGCCGGCCTGTCGGCGATCCCCGCCGGCGAGCACGTCCCGAAAGCTCTCCGGTGTCCTCTTTCCTCTTCCCACCTCAACCAACGTTCCCACCAGGTTCCTCACCATGTGCCGGAGAAACCCGTTGGCTTCGAAAGTGAATTTCAAATAATGGTCATTAAGCGTTTCCAGTTCAGTCCGATAGATGCAGCGCTCCGTTGACTTGACCGAAGAGCCGGATGCCATGAAAGCCGCAAAATCGTGGGTCCCGCTGATCATGGGCAGGCAGCGGCGCATGTTTGGCAGGGAGAGTGGCTGACGAATGTGCCAGGCAAACCGTCTGTCCAGTGCAGAAGGAATTTCCCTGTTGAGAATCAAGTACTCGTAGGTCTTGCGCAGAGCGGAAAAGCGAGCATGAAAGGCATCGGGAACTTCATGCGCGACCAGCACTACGATGTCAGGGGGCAGAAGGCTGTTGAGACCTCGCAGGATGGCGTCGGCATGAAGCTTGGTGCGGCTGTAAAAATTGACCACCTGGCCTCGGGCATGTACTCCCGCATCCGTGCGTCCCGAGCCTCGAACCTTGACGGGTGGTCCAAGCATCACTTCCAGGCGGGTTTCGAGAACCTCCTGGATGGTCAGGACTCCCTGTTGTCTTTGCCAGCCATGGTAATTGGACCCGTCATATTCCAGAACGAGCTTGAAATTCCGCTTTGCGGCCGATTCACCCTTCATTGCCGGTTGAAGGACCTTATGGGAGTATTCGGACCACCACGCGCATGCCGCCTGTGCGGCGCGGGGTGACCAGTTGGCATGAAGCGCATCAGGGTTCCCATGGCGGCAATTTGAGGCCCATGTCTTCCGGGAAACCGCACATGAGGTTCATGTTGCACAGGGCTTGGCCGGAGGCACCGCGGGTCAGATTGTCGATGACGGAGATCACGATGACCCGACCGGTTCTTGGATCAACCCGCCAGGCCAGGTCGCAGAAGTTGCTTCCCCGCACTTGAAGTGTCGTGGGCAAAGACTTGGGGTCACTGAGGCGCACGAACACGGCATCCCGGTAAAAATCCCGGAAGGCCTGGTCCACCCGAACGGCATCGATGCCCTGCCGCAATGTGGCATACACCGTGCTCAGGATTCCCCGGGTCATGGGCACCAGGTGGGGCGTAAAACTGATGGTCAGGCGCTCTCCAGCCAGGAAGGAGAGTTCCTGTTCCATCTCGGGAGTGTGCCGATGCTGAGCCACACCATAAGCCTTGAATCCATCGTTCACTTCGCAGAAATGTACGGTGAGGGAAGCTCCGCGCCCAGCGCCGCTCACTCCCGACTTGGAGTCCGCAATGATGGAGCGGGGTTCGATCAGGGAGTGGGAGAGCAGAGGGGCTGCGGCCAGGATCACGCTGGTGGGATAGCAGCCGGGGTTGCCCACCAGGCGCGCCGTCCGGATCTGTTCCCGATAGAGTTCGGGCAACCCGTAAACCGCCTCGGAGAGCAGGTGGGGCGTTTTGTGAACCTGATACCATTCCTGGTAAACCGCCGGGTCCCGGAAGCGATAGTCCGCGCTGAGATCCACAACCTTGACTCCCCCCTCCAGGAGATGAGGGACGAGATCCATGGCCGCCTGGTGAGGCAGTGCCGTGAAAACCAGATCCGATTCGGCAACCAGCCGCTCAGCTTCAGGATTTTCGAAAACGAGATCGCAAAAACCTTTGAGCGCCGGATAGAACTCGTCCAACCGTTGACCGCATTGCGCCCTGGAAGTGATCATTGTCAGGCGCACCTGGGGGTGCGCGCTCAGGAGACGGACCAGTTCAAAGCCCGTATATCCGGATGCTCCAGCTATAGCCACACGCAGCATGCCCACCTCGTTCAACAAATGAGGGGCTCACGCATCACGCGCAACGCCCCTCTCACAGCGCAGCCTGTTCTGTCCCTCTTGTGGATATTTCAGCCGGTTTGCCGCAACCATTTTTCCAACAAATCCCGGGGACTCGATAAAAAATGGAGAGGTCTCCTGCAATCCCAGTGGATGTGGACGGCCTTAACGCTTGGAATACTGGAAGCGCGCGCGTGCACCTCGAAGTCCGTATTTCTTTCTCTCCTTCACACGGGAATCCCGCGTGAGGAGGCCGGCCTTCTTGAGCACCTGGCGAAACTCGGGGTTCAATTCCAGGAGGGCTTTGGAGATCCCGTGGCGAATGGCGCCCGCCTGACCCGACTTGCCTCCGCCCAAGACATTCACGTGCACATCCAGTTTGCCGTAGGTGCCCGTCAAAACGAGGGGCTGAAAAATCACCATCTTGCTGGATTCACGGTCCATGTAGTCTTCAACGGGTTTCCTGTTGACCAGAACCATCCCGCTCCCAGGCTGGAGCCTGACCCTTGCGATGGCGGATTTACGCTTCCCCGTGGCGATGAATTGTTGCTCAGCCATTTACCTTCTCTCCTCGAACGCGATAAGAATCTTACAAAACCACTTTTTCCGGCTGCTGGGCCTCGTGGGGATGCTCGGAACCCCGATAGATCTTGAGTTTTTTCATCAATTGCCTTCCCAGCCGGTTTTTGGGAAGCATGCCCCACACAGCGTGGCGAATGAGGCGATCCGGGAATTCCTGGTTCAACTTGCGTGCCGTGGTCGACTTGAGCCCACCCATGTACCCCGTGTGGCGATAATAGACCTTCTGGTCCATCTTCCTGCCGGTCAGCAGAACCTTCTCTGCATTCACCACCACCACAAAATCGCCCGTATCCACGTGAGGAGTGAAGGTCGGCAGATGCTTTCCCCGCAGGCGCATGGCAATCTTGCTCGCCATACGCCCCAGGACCTGCTTGTCGGCGTCCACCACGATCCACTTCCGCCCGTCAGCTTCGAACTTTGCGCTCACCGTTTTCATTTATTCTTCTCCACCAAAATTTGGAATGTTGCAAACCTGAAGCATAGTTGTATAAAAAAACTCGCCTGGCTTGTCAAGGCTGTTTTCAAAGCGGGTGTTCCGCTGGAGCACTGGTACAGCCGGGCGCAAGTGCTTGGCCGCTTGCCGGTTTCCAGGCTGGAGCCGGGGAACCGGCCGATTTGAGCGATCATTTCCTTCCGAGCGTTCTAGGGAAAGCCAAAGGAACTGTCCCCCCCGGCGGCGAAGGTGGTGCCAAGGGATCCCAGACCCAGAAGATTGAGCATCACGGCAACCCTCTGGTCGTCCCTTTCTTTTTCGTAAGTCAGGCTGACTCCCCAGCACCCGCTGAAGTATCGGACCCCGTAGCCCTGTTTGAACATCTCGTTCTTTTCCAGAGAATAGTTGTGATAAGTCGAGAGGTAAATCTGGGGTAAAATTTTAACGTTGGTCTCAGTGATGAACTCATCCACGGGCTTTTCCTCTCGAAACTGATAGTTGAACCGGGCCATGTGCCCTCTTCCACTGTTCAATGTCAGGTAGATTTGGTGGCTGATATCTTCTCTCTCCGTGGAATAGAACAGTGAATCGTAGGTCAACGTCACATATTTCAAAGGCATGAGATCCGTCCTCACTCCAACGGAGGTGAATCCCTTTCCGCTCTCAGGCACGAAGCGGATGTCTTCGGGCAGAGGTTCTATGTTGAATGACTGGAAGAGCCTCAGCCTGGCAAATTCATGGAATGTTGTGACGGGATCCCCCTGGGAATCGAGACTCACCCTCTTGGAAGTGAACAGGTTGGTGAAGCCGTAGCTGAGAGTGTGCTCGAACTGGTCCTGGTCCACTCTGTCAAATTGCGGCAACTCATTCTGGTCGCTCCCCTCGGTGCTGTATGTGTAGCGAATCTCGGGTCGAATCGCGTGCTGAAACGCCACATGGTCGCCCCATTTTAAAGGATAGACGCGGTTCAGACGGCTGCTCACATCCAGGCGCACATCCCCCTGGAAACGATTCTGCCAAGAATCGGCGGAACTGCTGTCCCAGTCCACACGATAGCCTGTGACACGTCCACCCACCGAGGGCTCGACATTCAGGTAGGATTTCCAGTGGAGAGGGTAATAGAGCCGCGGATAAGCATCCAGTCGATTTCCCCGGTCTCCCTCCTCGCTCCAGAAATGAGTCAGTGAGCTGTTGAGGGTGTAGTAAGCCGAAGTTTTCAGGGCGCGGGATGGAACGGTCTGAAAAGAGAGACTCGGCAGTCTCTGGAGCGTGAATTCATTCAGAGACGTATCGAGTTGATCCCAGTATCTCGTATCCAGCCCCAGGAGCGAGTTTTCGAAACGCTTGTCCACATAGATGCTCGATTCCCGGGCGGTCAGGTTCTTGTCGTTGAGAATGCCCCGTCCCGAGTTCTCCCGAAAGGTCTTGTTGGAAAAGTCCCAGGAGGACGCCCCCCTTTCAAACTCCTTCAAGTAGTTTCTATCACTGACAAAATCGAGATCCACCCTGGCCTGCACATCCTGAGGGAAACCGATGGAGTGGCGCGAACGCAGCCAGTGCCGGTCCTTTGTCTGATAGGGATAGCCCTGATCCAAAAGGTGTTCTTTGTCCGCCTGATCGTGCAAATAGCTCAAAAGCCACACACCCTGCCCCAGCTTTTCGCTGTTGACACGATATTCCGCAGTGCCCATGACCCCGCGCTCGGCCATGTAGCGACCGTAAAACGTCATGTCCATGTCGTCGCGCATCGCCCAGAAATAGGGAATTTCCGCCTCAACCCCCTGGAGACTGGAATAGCCGGCCCAGGGAATCAAAAACCCGGACTTGCGCTGCTTCTGCACTGGAAAGGCCACAAAGGGGAAATAGAGCAGGGGCACCCGGCGTGCCCAAAAGGATGTGTCGCGGACCCATGCCACCCCTTCCACATTCACCTTCATGCGCCCGTAGCGCAGTTTCCAGTCGGGTTTGTCAGGGGCGCAGCTGGTGATAAAACCGTCTTCGAGGGCATACTGGCTGGGACCGATTTTTTCGATGGATCGTCCCTGCACGTAGAAACGATTCGTCGAGAAATACAACAGCCCCTCATCGACGGTGCCGGTCTGACCATCCAGATCCCAGACAACGTGATTTCCCTCGAGCCAGTCCTGTCCATACTGCACTCGCACGTTGCCTCGAAGTTCCACCGTGCGGCTCGCCAGGTTCAAGGATGCCCAGTCCGCACGCAGAGATTGATCGCCCGAGTAGACGTGCACATTCCCCTGCCCCTCATAGGTCTGCCTGTTCTGGTCGTAGGACAGCCGATCTGCGTTTATGTTCCACTGCCCCTGGGGTTTCTGTAACAGCGTCTGCGGATCCAGGGTACCGAGGCCCCGCCCTTGACTCATGGCAGTGGGAGCAACACAGAGCACCACCAAAAACACGCCCCCAAAGGACATCCATAAAAACTTCATCAAGTCCTTGATCTTCACTCCCCCACTCCCACCGGCAGTTTCACGCTCCCAAAGCTCCCTTTCCGAACCTGCCGACCCGGCAAAGCCCTCTCCGGACAACTGCCTCATTGGTCCAGAACCATGAGAACAATCTTCCGGCCGGTTTCAAGTGATCAGGATGACGTTCTGCCCCCTGCAGTGCGGCAGCCTGTAAGATTCTGTGAAGGGCGGGCATGCTTACGTCATGTCGCCTGCACGCGGTGCAATCATTTTGCCCCGCGGTACTGGTACAGCCGGGCAAAAATGATTGCCCAGATCGGCCGGTTTCCAGGCTCTTGCCTGGAAACCGGCAAGTGGTAAAGGACTTGCGCCCGGGAGTACTAGAGAGTCTTTTCTCCGAGGACTTCCTTCACCTCTCCCACAAAGTACAAGGAACCCGTGATGCAGATCAAATCATCCGGTTCGGCAAGCTGTTTTGCCTGTTCGATGGCTGCGCCGATGTCGGAAATCACATAGTGTTTCCGAATGTAGGGTCTCGCAAGTTTCTTCAGGAGTTGAGGATCTGCGGCACGAGCATACCGGGGTTGCGTGAAAATGGCTGTGTCAGCCAGGGGAAGGAGCCTCCGGAAGATTCCGCGGATGTCTTTGTCACCCATGACGCCCATGATGAGATGGAGTCTTTGATACTTGAAGCTTTTCTTGAGTGCCTGGCGAAGAGAATCCGCCCCATCGGGATTGTGCGCACCATCCAGGACCATCAGCGGCCTCTCGTGAATGATTTCCAGTCGTGCAGGCCAATGCACTGTCTGCAATCCCTCTTCCAGGGCTTTGCTCTGGATCTGCACCCACCCCGCGGCGTCCAGGAGTTCAACGGCGCACAGGGCCAGAGCCGCGTTTTTCACCTGATGTTCCCCCCGCAGCCCCACGCGCAGGGCAGGCCAGTCATGACGAATGCCTTTGAAGCGAAAGGTGCCGTTGGCATTGCGCCTGACACTGAAATCGTTGCCAAGGATGAAGAGAGGGGCCTTCATTTTCCAGCAGGCAGTCTTGAGGACGCTCAGCACCATCAGCTTTTGCCCGGCAGCGACCACAGGGACTTCCTGTTTGATGATGCCCGCTTTTTCCCTGGCAATGGCCGTCAGCGTGTCGCCCAGATATTCCTGATGGTCATAGGAAACATTCGTGATGACACTGACCAGAGGGCGGATCACGTTGGTCGCGTCCAACCGCCCTCCCATCCCCACCTCGATCACTGCAAAGTCCACATTTTCCTGGGCGAAGTAGAGCAGTGCCATGGCGGTGACCATCTCAAAATACGTGGGATGCTCCGCGGGGTTCAGGTGAGCGCGAATTTCATTGAAAACATCGAGAATTCTCTCGGGGGCCACCTCCTCGTCACCGATGCGGAATCGCTCCGTGAAACGCACCAGGTGCGGTGAGGTGTAGAGTCCCACACGGTACCCGTGTTTTGAGAGTATGCTCGCGATCATGGCCGAGGTGGAGCCTTTCCCGTTTGTCCCGCCCACGTGGATGCATTTCAAGGACAGATGCGGATTCCCAACGCGCTCCAGGAGCTTTTCCGTGCTGTTCAGGCCAAACTTGATGCCATGTTTTTGAAGACCATAGAGATACTTGATGGATTGACCATAATCACAGGGTTCCGTTGGATTCATGATCGGTTCTCTTTCCAGGCAACAAGGGTGTGGATTCAATTCGGGATTGACACACCTCATACCACACTTTGGTCCTGGAACAAATGCGGAATGTGAGAGGGCAAGGGGAGTTCCGGCCTGCCGTCTGAAACGATCACGAAACCACCGATGTTGTGAAAGAAATCTTCACGCCGCATACTTTCTTTTACATGAAGGACATGATCGGAGGAGGGGAAAATTGCCGACTCCCTTCAGGAGGCTTCGGCATGGGGGATCAAGTTATGATGGTGAGACGCGCGGCGACATCATCGTCGCCCCCCTTCCCGCAAGCTGGAAAGGGGGAAAAATAAAAGGAACATCGCCGTTCATTTCGGTGCACTGAGGAGCCTGGTGACGGCCTCGAGAAGTTTGTCCCAGCTCAAAGGTTTGGAGAGTACCAGGTCGACGCCCCGCGCCGAGAGGTCTTCTTCCTCGTACTGGGTTCCCCATCCCGTGACCAGAACCACTGGGGTTCGGCGGTCTTTTTCCTTGACACACCTGGCGATTTCCCAACCGCTGATCACGGGCATCCCCAAATCGGTCAACACGAGGTCGAAATCTTCCTTCTGAATCAATTCAAGGGCTGCAGACCCCTCACTGGCGACATGGACCCTGTGGCCCTTGAGCTGAATCATGTCGCGTAAAATGGAGAGAATCTCCTCGTCGTCGTCCACCACCAGGATCTTGCGGCTTTCCGCAGCGCCAACTTCCTGAGACGAACGCTTTCCTCCCTTTTGGGGTTCGATCCGCGGAAGCGTGATGAAAAAGGTTGTGCCCTTCCCCGGCAGGCTTTTCACCTGAATGTCCCCACCATGGCGCACGATCAGGCTCCAACAGACGCTCAAACCCAGACCCGAATTTCCCACGCCCTTGGTGGTAAAAAAAGGATCGAAAATCTTGCTGACCACCTCCCGGCTCATGCCGATTCCCGAGTCTGTCACTTCGAGAAGAATGTTCCCCTGGTGCGCTCTGCAGCTGAGCTTGATCACTCCCCCCTGAGGCATGGCTTCAATGGCATTGAAGACCAGATTGGTCAACACCTCCCGCAAATCCGAGCCATGGATGGGTGCGATACAACCCGGCTGCAGATCCGTCTCGAATTTGATGGTGCGTCCCAGCTTTTCCATGGCGTTTTTCCACCGAGGCCGCGTCAACTCGACCACGTCCCTGACAGCTTCCCCCACATCCACCGGCACCAGTGTGAGGCCGGCATCCCTCTCGCGTTCCGTAAATTTTTGCAGTCTGCGGATGATGTGCGAACCGTCAAAGACCGCCTTTTCGATGTTTCTCAGGCGCCGCACGATGTCCGTGTCCTCCACTTGGGGGACAAGCAGCTGGATGTGGCCCAGAATCGCCATGAGGAGGTTGTTGAAATCATGGGCGACCCCGCCCGCCATGGTGCCCAGTGCCACCAACTTCTCCGCCTGCAGGATTCTCTCGGTCAGTGCGTTCCGTTTGGTGACGTCATTGATGACCATCAGGTAGCCGTGTGTTTGCTCTTTCTCCATGGGCAGGCCAATCAGGTACACATCGGCCTGGTAACTCTCACCACGCTGATTGACGAGAAATACGTCGGTCAATTCGGCGCGGCCATCTGGAAACGCCTTCTCCAGGAGGCGGTGGAAATTTTCGGGGTCGAGGAAAAACAGGGCGGGGGATCGGCCGATCATTTCAGTGACGCTCTCTCCCTGCAGTTCGCGCATGGTGCGATTCACTCCCACCAATTGTCCTGCGGAGTCAAGGAGACAAATCCCCTGGGGTGTGAAGTCGAGGGCCGCACCCATGAATTCATCCAGCCCCTCCTTCAAGGGCCTTCCGCTTTTCGGCCGCTGGACCGAGACAGTCTGGCCGGGCATCGAAGCGGCTGTGCTTTCTGCCTTCAAAAGTCTCGGCTCCACGGGAGAAACCTTCAGGAGGTAGCCGATGATCTTGCAAAGGATCTCCCAGGTTCGCCTCACATGGAAGGGAAAACCGACCGGTTCCCGGGTGCTGAGGTTGAGGACTCCGAGATCGGCAATGGGCATGGAAGCCAGTGAAATCGGCTTGATCACAGGTCTCGACGGGTCACCCTGCTCCGACCCCACAAACTTTTCCAAAAAGACGGGCGTCCTCGAGAAATACACTTCATTGACAATGTGATAGAAGGCGTCCCACTCCTCCGCGGCGGACACCCGGCCGCTCTGAGCAGGTTTCAGAAGCTGGTCGAGATTCATGGCAGCGGACAGGCGCAAGGAGTTTTGCTCCGTGTCCCATATAAAGATGGAACTCTTCTCAAACTGCGTTTCTTCGAGCACAATCCGCACCAATTCCTGAGAGAGTCGATCGATGTGGGAGTTGGAGGAGATGGCTGCGTCAAATCGCTGGATCATTCCCATGTACTGGAACAGTTCTTCACGGTGAGATCGCGAATCGAGGAGCCCCATCTTGAGCACTTCTCTGGCCTTATCGTCCATCACTGACATCCTCTCTCAGCTCAAAACCTTCCATAGAACCTCAACTTCCACCCACGCCTGGGCCATCCTCTCACCGAATTCAATCCATTCTTCCTCGGAAATACGAAGTTCCCGGCAATGGGAAAGCGTTGGTTCCGCATCCAGCAACTCGGGGTTCTCGCGCGAGTTGGCCAGAATGTTTGCAAGGTGCAGGAGTGTCACCTCCGGCTTGAATCGCAAGCTTTTCTCAGGCTGGTGGTGAAATTCCATGACCTCCAGGTAGAGTTCCGGCAGGCCCCATTTGCGGCCGACCCAACTCCCGACCTCTCCGTGAGCGATTCCATGGATTTTCTCCGCCTCCACAAAAGGAATCTGTCGTGCTTCGACCAATTCTTCGATGGCCTGAAAATGATCGAGAAAATGCACAGCCAGAATGAGTTTGCCAAAATCGTGGAGCAACCCGAGAAAATACGCATTCTCCCTGTCCACCCAGGGGCGTTTGTCCGCCATGAACCCTGCGGCCTTGCCCACTGCAAAGGCATGTTTCCAGAGTTTTTCCCGCGTTCGGATCCCGAGACCGCTTCCATTTGAAACCAGGTCGAGGAGGACGGAGCACATGCAAAACCTTTTCACTTCCTCAAAACCGATGAGGATCATTGCTCTGGAAAGCGAGGAAATCGATCCCCGGAAGCCGTAATAGCTCGAGTTCGCCATTCGCAGGATTTTGGCGGACAAAGACTGATCGTAGCGCACCACACTCTCGAGATCCTGGAGAGAGGCCACCTCATCATGGAGAATGTTCAAGTACCTCTGAAGCGCCATGGGCATGGCAGGGATGTCGGTGATCCTCGAAACGAGGCAGCAGAAATCCTCTTGTTTCACCGGGTCAGCTATCATGTTGTTCGCCCTTCCCTCTTTTGACACAAATAATGCGCGAACCGTCTCTCACTTCAGCCATGCCTTGCAACCATTTCAATCCATCCGGATCATCGCTCGATGGGAAAGTGGGGTATCCATGGCGGGCAATGAACCCCCTCCCCAACCACATGCACGCCTTTCGCTGCTCTCATTTCCTCCCTGGCTTTTTCCCCTGCCCTCCCTGTGGGGCATTCCAACCTTTTCCCCTGTGGCTGATTGATCGGCACCTATGATGGCGGACTTGAAGCCTTTGTGTTCATGTCCGGCAACTCCCGAGAGCAGGGCAGGGTCGGGGGTGAGCCGTTTCCTTCATGTCATTTCGCCCGGTTATTCACTCCGAACCGGAAGAAACCGCCCCCCGGCAAGTTTGAACCTGCCTGCCTCCGGGGCCGGTCCTCCCGGACATCGCCTTGACATTCGCTGGAGGGAATCTCACCGTAATAAAACGGGCTCTGCCGCTCACCGACTAAATTTTCACCTGATTTTTCGGCCGCGTCTGGTTCGGTTTTTTTGGGGGGGACAAGCCGGCGATGCTCGTTGTTTACGCAGACGCAGCAGCTGTGTGAAGGCAAGTCCGGACGGCCCGGATTTCCGCCCGGATGCACCACGCAACGGGATGAAGGTCCGAGGGCGCCACCACCCCGAGGAGGTGTGCAGGCTCATGAACGAACGCTTTACTTCCATGTTGAATCTGCTCATCATGCCGTGCATGGTCCTGGGCTTCATGATCTCGCCCCTCTCTCTTGTCATTCTGGGCAATGCCCTGGGACACTGGGGGAGTCGGATGCTTTGGACTCTGCCGCTTTTCGCCTTGATCCACCTCTGGACGGCACAGCTCCACGCCGAATACGTTCATCGAACGATTCATTCCGATGCGAAGAGGACTACAATTCCAGCCGGGAAATTCGCCCACGCCCTGGCCACTCTTCAGCTCTCCTCCCTGGTTCCCATGTGCCTCGGAGCCTCCACACTCATCCTTGCCATGGCTGGATACGCGCTCAACGAAATTTTTGCCTACTGGATTCCGAACCTTCTCTTTTCCATTCTTCTGCTGGTCTTCATAGCGGGTGTCAATTTCACCAGCCCCGCCCTCTCCAGGCATCTCCAGGGCGTTGCGGTTCTCACATTCCTGGTGGCCGTGTGCCTTCTGATGCTTCAGGCGCTTTTCTTCGCCCAACCTGCCGCGGCGGATGTCACCCAAGCCTCCTCCGGCACCACAAGCCTGGAGTGGAGACCTTTCCTGATGGTTTTCTGGTTGTTCATGGCGGCCGAATTGAGCTTATACCAACAGGCAACTCTCGAAGACCGACGCGTTCCCCTCAGCACTTTGAATGTGGCCTTTGCCCTCTCTGTGGCGGTTTTTTGGCTTTGGGCTCAAACTTCGCTGAACTTCACCTCAACGGAACGTCTGGCGCAAACGACCCTGCCTCACCTCATGACCGCTCGCACCATTGCGGGTGACATCGGCAGAAAGCTGATGGGAATCGCTATCCTTACGGGGAGCTACGCCGCCGTCAACATCCTCTTGACCGGGATATCTTCGGTCATGCTCTTCCTGGTCCGCACGCAGCATTTGCCTCAACCCCTTGAGAAGCCCATTTTCGGTGGGAACATGGGATTGCTCCTGCTTTTCGCCGCAGTTCTCTGCATGCTGCTCACGGGCATGGCGGGTAAGGAAATCACGGAAATCGGGACTCGAGCCGCCTTCTATCTTTGGCTTCTTTCCTATGCGGCGCTCAACGTGCTCGCAGGGACCTCGATTTATTCCTCGGGCTCCCGCAGGTCAGCGTCCTTAAGGTGGGTGGGATTTTCTGCAGCCCTTCTGTACGCCGTCGCGTTTTTGGTGCTCCTGGCAACAGAGCCCGATCTCCCGATCGTGCTTTTCATCATTCTGGGATCTCTGACGGCTTCTGCACTGGCCGTTGGAATTGCCAGGCATCGCCGGCAACGTCCCGGGGGGGCCGGGACCCGCGCTTCACCGTGAGCGGAATGAATTGAAAAAGTGCAGGGTTCCCGTGAGGGAATTGAGTTCTTATCCTCTTTGAGACGGTGGATGCGCAATCGCTTTGAAAGGAGACAAATATGATTCAGAAAAATAAAAGAGTTCTCGTGACACTCCTGGTATTCACTTTGGCAATTTTGATCGGCCCCCATGCCGTGTCAGCGGAGGACATTCCCCGCATCAGCAAGGAAGAAGCGCGTGACCTGTTGAACGATCCCAATGTGGTCTTTCTGGACCTGAGGTCCGGCAGCGACTGGAGGGCCAGCGACCAGAAACTGCCCGGGGCAGTTCATGTGGACGCCAGGAATTGGAAGGAATGGGTTTCCCGGTATGATCCCGGAAAGACTTATATCTTATACTGCGCCTGACCCCGCGAAGGAACCTCTGCCTGGACGGCGGAGCAAATGAAAAGTCAGGGATTCGAAAATGTCTACGCCTTGAAAGGGGGATGGCACGAATGGCACCGTGCTCGGTTCCCGACCGAATCCAAGTGAGCCGGAACTCGAGATGCTTTCATCAGGTTGAAACGTATCGCTACAGAAAAAAACCTGTTGGAAACCCAAAGCTGACACCGGGCTCCCAACAGGTTTTTGTTGAAGCTGAGGCTGGCAAAAGGAAGCATCCGGTCCCGTTTCCCCTCGTCATGGGCCTCTCATCTGCGCTGGAATGATGGGGGCTGTTAAGAGCTGTGTTCCGAGCCGGCTTCTTCAAGGAAGGAGATGTGCTCTTTGAACCGGATCCTGACAGGAACCCCCAGTTCCTGTGACAAGTCCTCGGCCACATGGTTCCTCAATTTTTCCATCCCTTTGATCTCATCGGAAAACAACCGTTCCTCCACATGGAGCCAAATGTCGAGAAAGTCTTTGAAATCTTCCCTGCTCTTGAAAAAACGGTATCGGTCCGGGAGGTAACCGAGGGCACGCTCCAGCAGCAGCGCGATTTGTTGCGGGAGAACTTTCACACCTCTGATCATGATCCTTTCGTGGGACGCCAGGGGATACCAATCCATCTTGCGCAGAGTGCGGCCGCAGGAACATCGTTCTTCCAGGAGTCTCACGCGGTCTCCCGTTCTCAGACGAATCAGGGGAAAGGCTCTGGTCGTCAGGGTGGTCAGCACCAACTCGCCCACTTCACCGACGGGAAGCACTTCTTCCGTGTCGGGATCGATGACCTCCGGATAAAAGTGATCTTCATTGACGTGAAGCCCCCGGTGCTCTTCGCACTCGAAGGCAATGACCGGCCCCGGCACTTCGCTCAGTCCATAGTTCAGCCAGGTCGTGACGTGCAGTTGCTCTTCCAGCCGGCGTCGCAGGTCCTCCTCGGGCATCTCCCCCACCAGGATGAGAGTCCGCAGAGCTGCAGCGTTGGGATTCAGATTGGCCCGAAAGATCCACTCGGCGAACTGCACCGCCCCGGAAGGGCTGGTCACCAGAACGGAAGTCCGGTAATCCCTCAGGACCATCAACTGCTTTTCGGGAGAGAGCACTGTGAGGGGAATTACGCCGGATTCAATGACTTCCGCGCCGTCTTTGTAGTCTCGCCCCCAGTTGGCCAGCCCCGCATCCAGTTCGATCTGAATGATGTCGCTCGACGAGACACTCGCAGCGGTCAGGGCCCGTGCCACCAGTTCCCTCCACATGACCAGATCTTTCTTGGTGTACCCGCTCACGATGGGGTTGGATGCCGTCCCCCGCGCCGTGTGGATACGCACCACATCCCGCAGGGGCACCGCAAAGAGTCCATAGGGATAATTCTCGCTGAAATGGGAGCGAACGGTGAACGGAAGCTTCTGCAGATCCTCCAGGCGGCGAATGTCGGATGGATCCAGGGAACCTGCTTCGAAGAGATTCCTGTAAAAAGGCACATTTCTGAAGACGCGGTTGAGCGTGCTCTGGAGCTTTTCCAACTGTTCCTGGCGCCGTTCGTCCAGGTCCAGGCATTCCTCGCTCTTATTCCAAATGGGCATCGTCACATCCTCCCATCAGTGAACTCCCTGTAATCTTTCCCCAAATAGGCGCGCTTCACCTCTTCGTCCGCGAGGAGTTCCCGGGCGGGACCATCCAGGACGATGCGTCCGTTTTCAAGGACATAGCCGCGGTCGGCAATCTGCAGCGCAGCACGAGCGTTCTGCTCCACCAGCAGGATGGTCATGCCGTCCTTTTGCAGTTTCTGGAGCGTTTCCACGATGAGCTGCACCATGAAGGGGGCCAGCCCCATGGAAGGCTCATCGAGCAGAAGCATCCGTGGGCGGGCCATCAGGGCCCGTCCGATGGCCAGCATCTGCTGCTCCCCTCCAGAGAGAGTCCCCGCAGCCTGGCGAGACCGCTCTCTCAAAACGGGAAAAAGTTCCTGAATGGCTTCGAGGTCCCGCTCCACGGCATCCTTCTCTTTGTTGCGATAACGGAGGTAGGCCCCCAACTTCAAATTGTCCAGGACCGTCATGGGTGGAAAGAGCATGCGGCCTTCCGGAACGAGACTGATGCCTTGCTGAACGATTTCCGGCGGTTTGCGACCCGAGAGGGAGGCCTTCTCAAACTCGATGTCTCCCTCCCAGCCCGGCAGCAGGCCGGCGATGGTCTGCAGCAGGGTGCTTTTGCCTGCACCGTTGGCTCCGATGAGCGCGATGATTTCCCCGTGGCGGACCGAAAGGCTCACGCCGCTGATTGCCTGGATCCGGCCATAGTAACACTTGACATTTCTTAGCCGCAGCATGGCTGCCCTGACTCCTTCGGTTCACACCTTCCCCAGGTACGCGGCGATGACGCTCTCATCGGCCTGAATTTCCCTGGGAGTTCCTTCCGTGAGGCGGCGTCCCTGATGGAGCACCAGAATTTGATCGGAAATCCCCATGGTGAGGCTCATGTCGTGCTCCACCAGAAGGATGGTCACTCCTCGCTCCTTGATGTGCACGAGAAGATCCGCCAGTTGCTGCGTTTCCACTGCATTCAGGCCTGATGCGGGTTCATCCAGGAGCATGAGTTTCGGGTCGACGGCCAGAGCGCGTGCGATCTCAAGAAATCTCTGCCAGCCAAAGGGAAGGTCCAGGCTGTTTTGGTGCGCGATTTTTTTCAGACCCACAAATTCGAGGATCTCCAGTGCCTTTTGCCTGGCCTCCTCCTCCTCACGCCGGACCCAGGGCCAGCGGGCGATGGCGGAAAGGAATCCACACCGCGTGCGCACGTGCCGCCCCACGAGAACATTCTCCAGAACCGACAGGCTTCCAAAGAGTTCCACATTTTGAAAAGTGCGGGAGATCCCCATGGAGACGATCTCATGGACCTTTCTCCCCTGTATTTCTCTCTCGCCGTAGACGACACGCCCTGCATCGGGAGAATAGGCCCCGGTGATGATGTTGAAAAGAGTGGTTTTCCCGGCACCATTGGGACCGATGACCGCATGAATGTGGCCGGTCTCGATCTGAAAGGAAACCCCTTCGAGGGCCTGAATCCCTCCAAAGGCTTTGGAGACTCCCTCAACCTTCATGACCTTTGGGAAGGGTTTTGGCTCTGGCCTTGAAATGCTCATAAAAATCCAGCAGTCCTCTCGTGAGACCCTGAGGCAGAAAGATCATGATGACGACGAGGATGAGCCCGTAGACAATCATCTCGTAATCGGAAAAAACGTGGAGCCACTCGGGCAGCAATGTCAGGAGAGAAGCCCCGAGAAGAGCCCCCCAGACACTCGCCATCCCCCCAATGACCACCATGGTGACGATCTTGACCGACATGAGAAAATCGAAGGTGTGAGGGCTGATGAACGTAACCAGATGCGCATAGAGAAATCCCGCGAGGGAGGCCAGCACCGCCCCGAAGACGAAGACCTGCACCTTGAGGCGGCTCGTGTGGATGCCCATCGCCGCAGCGGCTCGTTCGCTGTCGTGGATGGACCGCAGCGCCCGACCGATTCGTGAATTTATGAGACGTTCGCACACCGCAAACGCGAGAAACACCACAGCCCATACCAGATAGAGCGGTGCCGCGCCGAATTCGAAACTGACCGGGCCGAGGGTGAGCCCCGGGATGCCGACCAGCCCCGAATCTCCGCCTGTGAGCTCCCGCCACTGGCGAAAGACGTAAAACCCGATCATTCCGAAGGCCATGGTCCCCATGCCGAGATAGTACCCGGAAAGCCTCAGCATGGGCAAAGCGACCAGAAAGGCAACGCCCGCCGCCAGGACCAGGGTGACCGGCAAGGCAAGCCACGGGGACCAGTCCAGATGAATGGTGAGCAGCGCCGACGTGTAGGCCCCCAGTCCGTAAAAGGCAGCATGTCCCAGGGAGATCTGGCCTGCATAGCCCATGACCATGTTGAGTCCCAGCGCCAGCAGTGTGTTGATGCCGATGAACGTGAGCAGCTGCAGGTAATAGGGATTGGAAACCACCTGACCCACAAGGATGATGACGCCGATGAAGAGGATTTTCTTGACCATGTTCTCTTTTCATGAAAAAAGGCACCGGAGCCCCGCAGCCACCCCGCTCCCCCTCTCGAACCTCCGGGGTCGACAGAACGGGAGAACCGCTCCTTTCATGGGCTCCGCCGACCGGACTTATCCTCGAAGCAACCTGAGGGGCCGAGCCGGCCCCTCCCGTAAGGACGGGATTGGGACGCTGCAGCTTGGACCAGTCGGGCGCAAGTCCTTAACCGCTTGCTGGTCCCGAGGCTGGAGCCCGGGAACCAGTCGACCTGAGCGATCCTTTCCGTCCGAGCGCACTAGAAACGTTGGATGGTTTTGGATCCCAGCAGCCCGCTCGGTCGTGCGTAAAGGATGAACAGCAGGATCACGAAGGCCAGCACGTCCTTCAAACCCGATGCAACCAGCCCCACGCCGAAAGATTCGATAACGCCCAGAAGCAGCCCACCCAGAACGGCCCCCAGAACGCTCCCCAAACCACCCAGCATGGCGGCGCAGAAACCTTTGAGTCCCAGCATGGTGCCCATGTCGTAGCTGCTCATGGTGATGGGCGCAATGAGCACCCCCGCCACTCCGCCCATGGCAGCGCTCATGGCAAATGCGGCCAGGACCATCTTTTCACTGGGAATGCCCAGGAGCCATGCTGCTTTTTTGCTGATGGCACAAGCCTCCATGGCTTTTCCCATCAGCGTCCTTTTAAAAAAAAACTGAAGGCCGACGACCACGATGAGCACGATGCCCAGGATCCAGAGGCTTTGAGGCAGCAGGGTCGCCCCGTGGAGTTCCAGGGGGGCATGTCGGGTGAACGGCTCCACGCTGTGAGCGTCCTTTCCCCAGGTCAGCATGCCCACGCCGCGCAGCAGGATGGAGACGCCTATGGTGATGATGACCATGACGATGGGGTGCGGCTTGCGCACGGTCCGAAGGGCCAGTCGTTCCATGACCACACCCATCAGGGCCACCAGGCTGACTGCGAGGGCAAAGGCAACGATCAAAGGAAGCTCGAGGACTTTCCACAGGGAGATGAGGATCAGGGCCCCCAGCATCACGAACTCGCCCTGGGCGAAGTTGATGAGTCCTGTGGCATTGAAAAGCAGCGTGAATCCCAGGGCGATCACGGCATAGACCGCCCCGGTCGTGATGCCGGAGAAAAAATACTGTAAAATTTCCTGCATGGATTACGAAACCGACTTTCCAGATTTAGGTCACCCCGGCAAGCGAGGCGCCCCTAGTCGTTCAGGAGCTTCCATTCGCCCTTTTCGATCTTCACCATGACAAAGGCATCGGAGGACAAGCCATTGTGATCCTCGGGCGAGAAATTGAAGACGCCCGTGACACCCACGTGGTTTTGAATCTTTTCGAGCCCGGAGCGGATCTTTTCGCGGTCTCCGTCGCTCCCCTTGATGGCAGCCGCCAGCAGGTTCATGGCGTCGTAGGCGTAACCGCCAAAGCCGGAAACGGGCGTTTTAAAGCGCGTCTCAAACCCCTCGATGTAACGGGTCAAAACCTGCTTCTGGGGATCGTCATCGGGAAGTTGATCGGCCACAAGAATTTTTCCGGTGGGCAGCAGGATTCCATCGGCGGCCTCGCCGGCGAGTTCGATAAATTTAGGCGATGCGACGCCATGGCTCTGGTAAAGGGGAACTGTGATGTTCAACTGCCGCACATTTCTTGCCACCACCGCGGGCCCCGGATTGGTCCCCCAGCAGACGATGGCAGCCGGATCGGCACTGCGTATCCTGGTGAGTTGAGCGGTCATGTCCGTGTCTTTGGCGCCGAAAGTCGCGGCATGGACGATCTGAATCCCATACTTTGAAGCTTTGGACTCCAACTGGTGCTTGCCGCTCTCACCAAAGGCATTTTCCACAGTGAGAATGCCGATCTTGTCGATGCCCTTTTTCTTCATGTGCTCGTAAATGGCCCCGACGGCCAGGGCATCGCTTTGGGCCGTTTTGAAAATCCAGGGTTTCACAGGTTCCGTGATGTTGATCCCCGCCGCACAGCTCACCAGGGGAATCCCGCTCTTTTCCATGAGCGGTATGACCGCCAGGGTGGTGGGAGTCAGACTCGTTCCCACCACAGCCAACACCCCGTCACGGCTGATGAGTTTATTGGCCGCCAGCACCGCCTTGGTCGGATCCCCTTCTGAATCGTAGATGACAGCCTCGAGCTTGCGGCCGTCGATGCCGCCCGCTGCGTTGATCTCGTCAATGGCCATCTCCAGGCTTTTCTTCTCAGGATCCCCCAGGAAAGAACTGGGGCCCGTGACGGAAAAAATGCCCCCGATCTTGTAGACTTCCGCAGCGGATGCAGGGGTTTGCGGACCCATCCCAAAGAGAAGGACGCCCACGCCAACCAGGGTTAGAAGCCAAGATGCCTTTCTTTTCATGATACTCTCCTTCATGCGGAACTTGTTCCCCTCGCGGGGGCACAAGAGGAACGACTCCCTCACGTCAGCGGCCGGACATCCCCTCTTCCTTTGAACTCCGGAACCGCAACCACCGCCCGCAGCTTCTGAGAAGGCCGAGCGAGCCCCCGGGGGGGGAACTCGGATCGCGTCTCACAAGCTGTACAAAACGGATCCGTCGATCACTTTGATGCCATTCTGCGTGAGAATCTTCACAGCCTCGTCCAGATTGTCGAATCGGAAGATGATGACCGCATGGTTGCCGCTCTGCTGCACAAAGGCGTACATGTATTCCACATTGACGTTGGCACGGTAGAGGATGTCGAGAATTTTGTGCAGACCACCCGGATGATCTCCCACTTCCACGGCGACCACATCGGTTTTTCCAACCGTGAACCCGTTCTTCTTGAGGGCTTCTTTCGCTTTGTCATTGTCGTTGACGATCAGCCGCAGAATTCCAAAATCAGATGTGTCCGCCAGCGAGAGCGCGCGGATGTTCACACCCGCTTCCGCCAAAATTCGGGTAACTTCAGAAAGCCGGCCCGCCTTGTTTTCGAGAAAAACCGATATCTGCTCGACCCTCATGATGTGCGCCCTCCTTCCTTGTCTGCTAAAAGACACGATTGTCGATGACTCGTTTCGCCTTCCCTTCGCTCCGCTCGATGGTCTTGGGTTCCACAAGTTTCACTTTAGCTGAAACACCCAAATATTCCTTGATGTTTTTTGAAATTTTCTTTTCGAGAACCTGCAGGCCCCGCACCTCGTC
Organism: uncultured Syntrophobacteraceae bacterium; assembly: GCA_964654275.1. Lineage (GTDB taxonomy): Bacteria > Desulfobacterota > Syntrophobacteria > Syntrophobacterales > Syntrophobacteraceae > SLCH01. Next base: position 122,362 of record CAZZHS010000002.1, on the reverse strand, counting down.
CGAGAAAACATGTTCCCCGACCTCCACCATCACCGTGAGGAGATCCAAATTGTCCTGGCGGTCCACAACCAGCTGATAATGCGGCTCGACGCCCTCCATCTCCATGAGCACACTCTCGATTTGCGAGGGAAACACGTTGACCCCTCGAATGATCAGCATGTCGTCGGTTCGTCCCGTCACCCGATCCATGCGCACGTGGGTTCGCCCGCAGATGCAGGGCTCCGGATTCAGGGCGCTGATGTCACGCGTGCGATAGCGGATGATGGGAAAGGCTTCCTTGGTGACCGAGGTGAACACCAGCTCCCCCCGTTCCCCGCACGGCAGAGGCTCGCCTGTTTCGGGGTGGATGATCTCGGCGATGAAATGGTCTTCGGCGATGTGAAGCCCCTTCTTGGCCTCCAGGCATTCCACGGCCACTCCCGGGCCCAGTACTTCGCTGAGGCCGTAGATGTCCACTGCAGACAGGTGGAGCTTTCTTTCGATTTCCTCGCGCATTTTCTCGGACCATGGCTCGGCCCCAAAGATCCCTGATTTGAAATGGAGTTCACGGAAGTCGACCCCCATCTCCTGCGCCACTTCCGAGAGGTGAAGGGCGTAAGATGGCGTGCAGGTCAGAATGGTCGGTTTAAAATCCTTCATGATCAGAATCTGGCGTTTGGTATTGCCTCCGGAAATGGGGATGACGGAAGCTCCCAGTTTTTCGGCGCCGTAATGCACCCCGAGCCCCCCGGTGAAAAGACCATAGCCATAGGCATTGTGGATGATGTCGCCCCTCGAAGCCCCTCCGGAGGCAAGGGCCCGGGCCATGAGTTCCGCCCAGCTCTGGATGTCCCGAGCGGTGTATCCCACCACCGTCGGCTTTCCCGTCGTGCCTGAAGAGGCGTGGATGCGGACCACGTTGTCCATGGGAACGGCGAACATGCCGTAAGGGTAATTGTCGCGGAGATCCTGCTTGGTCGTAAAAGGAAGACGGGAGAGATCGGCCAGTGAACGGATGTCCGAGGGAGAAATTCCAGCCTCATGGAATTTGTTCCGATAGAAAGGAACCGTCGCATAGACGCGTTCCAACGTGGCTTGAAGACGCCGGAGCTGGATGGATTCCAACGCCTCTCGCGGCATGGTCTCGTATTCGATGTTGTAAATCATGCGGTTCACACCTTCCTTTCCGGTGGCCTTAAAAAGGCTTCAACTCACGAAAACAATAAAAAAAGGCCGTGGACTTCTGGAATCCACGGCCTCTTGTCACCAGTGATCAAACCATGGGTTCCACCTGGTGCCGCCCACCCATGGTTGAGGACCTTCATCGCTTGGCTTGCGCCTACTTCCCCTTCCCACAGGCAGGCTTCCAAAAAAAGAAGCCGAAAAAAAACCGAAACGGATGAAAGGGAAAATGGCTAAGATTCATCTCGCATTCCTCAAGAGTTTTTTGCTCTCCTGCTGCCGTTTCGCAGTGGATATCGAATTCCATTGGAGGTGTCAAGGAAAAACTCGGGAACACGCCGTCCCCATTTCGGGGATTCAGTTTCAGAGAAGTGTCCCCCTTTGAATGGAATCAAGATTTGCCTTCGGCCGTGGTTCTTGCCGAGGCCAGCTCACGCCGGATCATTTCGTCTCGGGGATAGGTGCCGGGCGAATTCAGTGCACGTTCGAAACGTTCGATCGCCGCTGAAAAATCCTTCCCCTCCTGGTGAATCCGGGCGACCTGCCAGTGGATCTCCCGCTGCAGTCCAGGCCCCCCAATCTTTTCCAGGGACTGCCAGTGCCGCAGCGCATCCTCGTTTTTTCCCAGTTGCCGGGCGATGAGGGCCATCTGATACTCAACCAGAGACCTCAGCGGGTGGCGATCTGAGAGGTTTCTCGCCGCTTCACGGCCCACCTCATACGCCTCTTCGTAATTTCCCGCCGCAAAGAGGGCCCGGGCCAGATCCAGCCGGGCATGCAGGGCGGCCGTCGATCCCTTGTGCTGATCGATGAATTCCTTGGAGAGCCCTGCGAATCTTTTCCAATCTTCCGCAGCGGTTGCGTCGCCTCCGGGCCACGCCGCCAGCACCTGCGCATACGCAGCCTGAGCCCGAATCTCCCGACTGCGATTGTAGCTCTGATAACCCCACACCGTGACCACAATGATGAGAACGCCCGCCAGTGCCGCAAGGATGAGGCGGGAGTGGGATTCCAGCCAGTGCATCAGCGACTCCGAAAGTCCTTCGGGAGCCAGCAGGGGGTCTTTGGCCGTCCTGGCCGGTTTCGTCTTCTTAACTGCCAAGTTGAATGCCTCCTTTTGAAGTGCCGGTACTCACAGCACATCCCTCAGCGGGGCGCCGAACGCCCTCGTATCTATGAAGGATCCTTTCTATGATGCTGCTCGTGGATGCATGCGGAACAAGGGGAATTCGGAGAACTTTTCCGCCCAGGCTTTCGACATAATCCGCCCCCACGATGTCCTCGACGGCCCAGTCGGCGCCCTTCACCAGCACGTCGGGACGGATCATCTCGATGAGGGGCAGCGGATCCGGAGAGTCGAAAAGCACCACGTGGTCCACGCAATACAGACCGCAGAGGAGTTCCGCCCTTTCCATCTCGGGAACAATGGGCCTTTCATTTCCCTTGATGCGGCGCACCGACCCGTCGGTGTTCAACCCCACAATGAGCACGTCCCCCAGGGCACGGGCCGATTCCAGATACCGCAGGTGTCCGACGTGAAGCAAATCGAAACAGCCGTTGGTGAAAACTATGCGGCGCCGCTCCTCACGGAATCGCGCCAAGACGGGTGCCAGTTGCCGGACGTCTCGAATCTTGTCTCTAGCGATCATAGCTCGAAAGATTTCGACTTCTCAATTCCGACGTGACTTGCCGGGTTTCCTCCACATCCTCCTCGGGCAACGGCGCCGTCGTCTGGTCGCTGATGATGGAATCAATGACCCTTTCATCGAGCATTTTGTTCCAAAAGATCAGCGTCTTGCTTCGAATGCCCTGAAGGTCGGCCATCTCAGCGTCTTCCACATGGATCGCGCCTTTAAAGATCGACTTCAGAAACAACAGAGCGGCCCGTCCCTGCCCCGCCCTCTTGGGCCCCCACACTTCGAGGTGATAGAGTGTGACATCCTTGACCCCTTCGGACGAAAGTGACAAGCTCAGTTCTCCCTGGAAACAGCCGGGCTTTTCGAAATGGACCGTCTCCATGGGGCCAAAGCCCTTGAGGATGGTGAGCAGTTCCTTAACTGACAGTTGGCCGTACGCGGCCCTCCAAATGATTCCTTTCCAGACAATTTCCGCCACTTCTCACATCTCCGCATCTTCCACCGGAAGACCTGTACGCATTCCTCTTCATGTTGGAACTCCACAACAGTTTCTTTTTTGCCTCCGCAAGCGCTCTGTGCAAATCGCGTTCCCAACGACTGCACGCGGTGTGTGACTCAATCTCCCGATCCGTTTTCAAGATCCGAAAAGAACTCAACGGGGCATTGGCTGGAGAGCGGTCCCCGCCCTCAAAAAAAACCACTCAATAATGTTTTTCGCGTCCCAGAACGATGGTGTTCAATCCGAGCTGCTTGATTTCGGGACAAAGTTTGTGGAGCTTCTCTTTGAGTTTCTCTCGTTCCGCTCTTTCCATGCGACCCGTTCCATCCTGCCTGTAAAGAGTTGATCTCTGAGCACTGTCCCATGAAACTAACTGCAGCAAACGGAGTGAGCACGGGAGCCCATCAGGGGGCGCGGGCGCAGAAGCCGAACCGGTCGAGGAGAGCGAGCTGTCGGATGGCTTCGTAGAGAGCCACACCGACCGCCGTCGCCAGGTTGAGACTCCTCACGCGATCCCCGTCCATGGGGACACGTAAAACCCAATGGGATTCGTTCTCCAGAAACGCTTGGGGAAGACCGCGAGTTTCCGGTCCAAAGAAGAGACAATCCCCCGGCAAGAATTTGAAACTGTGCAGGCTCAGTTCCCCCCGGGCGGAAAAACACACCCATCTCCCGCCGTTGACCTCCCGACGAAGATCGTCCAGGTCCGGATGCACCCGCAAATCCACGTGAGGCCAGTAATCGAGGCCCGCTCGTTTCAAATGCCTGTCCGACAGACGAAATCCAAGAGGCTCCACCAGATGGAGCGGCGTATGAGTTGCAGCGCAGGTGCGCGCCACATTCCCTGTATTCTGGGGAATTTCCGGTTGATAGAGAACCACCCTCAATGGGTTCATCGCCCGTTCCCTGCCCAGATCCTCGTGGGTCATCCCATCCTTTCCAAGCGGTTCATGCTGAAACATGACGTCCTGACAAGCGATCCTTCCCGATGAAGCCGCGAACCGCGCAGGACGTTCATCCTCCGACGGGGAGGTTCGTCTCTATCCCAATACATCGAAGCGGTTTTTCAAAGCCTCACGGCAATCCAAACCATATCTAATACCACAACCATATCTTTCCTCGAAGTCTAAAATCGAGGGCTCACGAGGTGCTGCATCACCGGATGCCCCCCCGTGGCGCTCCCGTTCCGGGTCAGGCAGTCACACCTTCCTGAAAAGACTTTCGGAACCCTCACCATGTTTTAGAACGGCCGCGACTTGACCTGATTCTTTGCTTTCCATTACCATGGCGCTTTCGAATTCCGCAAAGGACTGCCTCCGTCACCCCCCGGTGCAGGGGAGTTGAGTCGGAATTTTGTGCAGTCACGATTTCGCAAAGGTGGTCACACATGAAGACACGATCCAAAACCTTCGCTGCGTCGGGGTCTCCAAAATGGAAGTGGTCGGAATGGAAAAGAGTCGCGTGGAATCTGTTCCTCATCACCGCCGGCAGCGCCGTCTTCGCCGTCGGAATGAACGGCGTCCTCATCCCTCAGAACTTCGTGAGCGGTGGAGCTATTGGGGTCTCTTTGATCATTTACTACCTTTTTCCGGATTTCAACCCGGGGCTGCTCTATTTTCTCGTAAATATCCCGCTCATCTTGCTGGGATGGTTCACCATCAGCCGCACCTTCATGCTGTACACCACGGTCGGCATGAGCATCTTCTCGCTGGTTTCCGGCTTGATTGCGCCTCGCTTTCCCACCATTAACGATCCCATCCTCGCCGCAATTTTCGCCGCCATCATCTGCGGCGTGGGGGCGGGCATCATTCTCAGGTCCAGGGGATCGGCCGGTGGTTTCGACATTCTGGCGGTTGCCCTCAGCAAGAAACTGGGGCTGCGCGTCGGCGCCACCCTCACGCTTCTCAACGCCGTCGTCCTCACGGTGGGCGCCTATTTTCTAAACCTGGAAATCATCCTGTACTCTTTCATCTACACCTATGCCTCCGGCAAAGTCATCGACGCCGTCATCACCGGCTTCAATCAGAGAAAGAGTGTGCTCATCGTGTCCGATCATGCCGACGAGATCGGTCGACAAATTCTCATTCGCTTCGATCGTGGGTGCACCTATTTCAGGGGGATCGGGGGTTATTCCGGCCAGGAAAAAAAGGTCATCTTCAGCATCATCACGCTCACCGAACTCCCCAAAATGAGGGAACTCATCTTCGATCTGGACCCGGGAGCCTTTCTGGTGGTGAACGACACCCTTGAAGTTCTGGGCAAAAGGCATGGAAGCATGCGGGTTTATTGAGAGACGGCACCCGCCCCTGCCTGCAACGGAAGGTCTTTCCCGCGTGCCTGAGTGGACGGGGCGCCGGGACACTCAGAGAACTCAACAGACGGAAAGGAATGACCTCCATGCCCTACATGGAACGAAAAGGGGCTCGAATCTACTTTGAAACGCAGGGCGAAGGACCTCCGCTTTTCCTGATCAGCGGTTTGTCGGGAGGGTGCTGGTCGTGGTTCGGGCAAACCCCCTATTTCCAACAGCGTTATCGTGTCATCCTCATGGACAATCGCGGTGCAGGGCGTTCCACATCGGCTTCAGATTTTTATGAAATGAAAGACTTCGCCGAGGACATCGTGGACCTGCTCGACTGGCTGAAGATCCGCAGGACCTTCGCTCTGGGAATCTCCATGGGAGGAATGATCGCACAGGAACTGGCACTGATGGCACCGGACCGCCTGGCGGCCATGGTGCTGGCCTGTACTCATTGCGGTGGAACGGTCAGAATTCCCCCAAGCCCTGAGGCGCTGCACACTCTCATTCAGAATGAGGGTCTCTCGCGCGAGCAGATCGTCAGGAAAAACCTCCCCCTTTTTTTCAGTCCGTCCTTTCTCAATTCGAATCCACGGGAGGTGGATCGCTACTGTGAGGTGCAGATTCATGCCCCCCCGCAGACCGAAGCGGCTTTTCAGGCACAGCTCCAGGCCATAGGAAACTTTGACTCCCACGACCGCCTCATTGAAATACGGACCCCGACACTCATCCTCAGCGGGACGGAGGACATACTCGTTCCAGCGGGAAATGCACGCATTCTCCAGGCACGGATCCGCGGTTCCGAGTTGCTGGAAATTCAAGGCGCAGGGCATGCGCTGCACGTCGAATGCCGCGATCGACTCAATGAACTCTCAGACCGATTCTTCAGCCTTCATCGGGGTGAGGCGTGAAGCTTACGCGCAAACTCCGACACAATCTGAGACAATTCGTCCTCGAAGTCCCAGAAGAAGTGATCGCAGCGAGGCACGATTTTCAGGTCCACCTGCTCGGATGAGTTTCCCGGAGCGTGCAGCCAGTCCCGGAGATTCGGGATGGAGCAAAATTCGTCCCTGTCACCAACGGCCACGAGGCATGGAACGGGCGGCAGCGAAAGCCCGTCAAAACTGACAAAATCCAGGGGGGGCGACACGAGAAAGAGACTCGCGGGACTCCAGCCGTGCTCCAGCATGGACTTGAGGGCCACCCAGACCCCAAAGGAATAGGCCGCGACATGCAACCGGGCATCCGGCACCAGTGTTTTGAGATGCCCGGCGACGTGAATCAGATCCTCCGATTCTCCAGCCCCATTGTCATAGTGCCCGCCGCTTGCCCCGACACCTCTCGAATTGTAACGCAGCGTGTCCCAACCCTCTGCGGACAAAGTCCTTTGCACGACCTTGACCACATTGTTGTCCATGTCCCCGCCATAGAGAGGGTGGGGATGCAACACCACGCAGGCATCCCTCCCCTGTCCCCCGGCGTAGTAAGATTCTAGAGTGAGGGGCCCCGAGGGGATCATCAACCTGGTTTCAGCCATAGGGGTTCCTTTCTTTGCACGGATTGAACAATGCATCGCAGAGCCCTGTCCCTCCATTCACAGGAAGTTTTCAGCCACAGGATTCTACAGGAACCGCGCATCGAAATCATGCAAAACCCGGCTCAGGTGCCCTGCCCGAAAACCCGAGAGCGGCCATGGGTCGTGTTCTTCTTAGAGGTGCCTCCTTCCCTGCGGAAAAAACGACCTCGGGAAACTTGATTCGCACAAGGTTCCCCCTCCCTCATGGCAAGAGTTTTCGGAGTGCTCGTGCGCATGTCGCCCGGCATGTTCTGCATCGTTGAAATGAAAGCGTGCAGAAAAATGCTGAGACCCGATCCTCACTTTTGTCAACACAGGGTGCACTCCAAGGCTCCTGATGGCTTTCGAAACAGCAGTTGCCGGGGGGGATCACGATGATGAGATGAAGGACCGGCATTCGCTAAAGCGGGACACTGATCAGGGCTCCCTTTGAACCCCAGAACGAAAAGACAGGGAGAGAGGGAACTCGCAAGGCGATACCGTCGTCGCAGGTCGCCCCCCTTCGCGTCAGGCTTGCACCATCCGGCAGCCGCAGCGGTTGCGGCACCTCAGGTGAAAACCCGACCCGGGAGCCCCGTCTTCTCGTCTCTGGAACGGGACAAAACCCTGTTCACGTCAGATGGGAGGTGCAATGGTCACCAGCAGACGCAGGTCGGTTTTGGCCCTCAGCCCGTGGGGCTCACTGATTTCCGAGATGACCACGTCCCCGGCGCGGGCGGGAATCGCCTCGCCGTTGTCACCCAAGAATTCCCCCTCGCCCTCCAGAATCAAAAGGGACACCTCCCCCTCGATCTCATGAGAATGGACAGGGAGTTCCTGGCCGGCCTTGAAGTTGAAATTCAAAACCTTGAAATAGGGAGAATCATGAACAAGGAGTCTTTTGAAACCTTGTTCTGAAAAATCGTTCGCCTCGAACAAGTTGATTTTTTTCATGCGTTTCCTCCTCCAGAGTCGATCGACGCTTCCTTCTTGCCACTTTGCATCGCTAAAGCTCTCCACATGTCTGGTTAATACACGCTTTCGCAGCCTCAGGGTTTGACGTGCGTCAAGAAAGTGCAGAAAATCGACCCGCTTTTGCTTTTGCAGCAACCCTGACCGTTTCGTTGATCGATCGACCGCGCGGAACCGGGTCGCTCATACGTGGCCGAGACTTCCGGTACTCTCGGGACCTCGGAGGACCTCCGATCGATGCGGGCCTTGTCCCGGGAGAAATTCAAACAAAGGACTTGTTCTAAAGACTAGTCATGGTCAGGGATGGTGTCATGGTTTGTCCCTCTGCAGGCTCATCGCACCCCTGCATGGGCGCCCTTTTCCCCCTGCCGTGCCACAACCCTGGCCATGTCCCTGGTCCTCCGATTTCGGGTGACGGTCTCGCGTGGGTCAGGGGTTTCAGGAGGATTCGAAATCCAGGCCCGCAAGAGGATACAGGCGATGGAAGTGGTGGACCGGGCCGTGCCCTCTCCCAAGAGGGAGACCATGAGCAATGGCTCCGGTGATGTAGTCCTTGGCTGCAAGCACGGCCTGCTCCACTGTGCTGCCACGGGCCAGACCCGCTGCGATGGCGGATGCAAACGTGCACCCTGTTCCGTGGGTGTGGGGGGTTTCATAGCGCGGATTGGAGAATTCGCTGAATTTTTGTCCGTCGTAGAGGAGATCCATCGGCGTTCCCTCCAGGTGGCCGCCTTTCACCACAACATATTTCGGACCGTATGCTTTGATCCGATGCGCCGCCGCCTGCATGGCGGCCGCATCGCGGACGGGAAATCCCACAAGAGCCTCCGCCTCGTGCAGGTTCGGCGTCACGACGGTCGCAAGGGGGAAGAGCTCTCCCACAAGGGTCTCGACCGCATCCCTCTTAAGCAGCGCATCGCCGCTTTTGGCCACCATGACCGGATCCACCACGATGTTGTCGACCTCGAGTCGTCGGAGCTCCTCCGCCACTGCCCTCACAATGGCTGCGTTGGCAAGCATGCCGGTTTTGACCGCATCCACTCCCACATCGCTGATCACTGAACGGATCTGGAGCACCACAAAACCCGGATCGAGTTCCACAACCCCCTGCACGCCCAGAGTGTTTTGCGCTGTGAGCGCCGTGAGTGCGCTCATGCCGAACGTGCCCAGGGCACTGAAGGTCTTGAGATCCGCCTGAATTCCCGCACCACCGCTCGAATCGGATCCGGCAATGGTCAAAACACGAGGTATCTTCATGTTGTCGTTCGTGCTCCAAATTTCGGAAGTTGACGTTTCTGCGTTCACGCAAGTTGGGCGGATGGCGCCGCAAAGTCGAGACCCGGGCTCCGATGGACCGAAAACCTGCCGGAACCGCCCGATCCTGAAGAGGGTGGAGCTGTGTTCTGGTGCGGGTCTCCTTTCCGGTCTGCATCCGGTCATTGGATCTGAAATGCGAACCGGGGCAGCGGGGAGCCCTTCCGTTCTCAAAATAGCAGAAGCACTCAGAGAAGGAGCGCTTCAGCGCAAACCCTGAGCAAAATGATCCCAACCCTTCCCCCGTTGCAAAACCGGCTCGATATTTCCATCGGCATCCACGAGCTCGATGCCCTCGATTCCACCGCGGATGATTCCCACTCTGCTGCACCTCGTTCCGGTATATTCCCGGAGATCCTCCACGACCGCGTCTGCATGTTCCGGAGGTACCGTGAAGAGCAGTTCATAATCCTCTCCACCGGTGAGGGCCCACAGCAACGGATCGGCACCGGCCATGCGGGCCACCTCGCAGCACGCCGGGCTCACAGGCACCTTGTCCAGATAGATTTGAGCCCCGACCCTCCCGGCGTCGCAGAGGTGCTGCAAGTCACCCAGAAGGCCGTCACTCACATCCAGCATGGCACTCACTCTTCGGACCTCTCCCAGGCGCTGCCCTTCCCTGAGGCGCGCAGACGGAGTCAGGTGTTTCTCGACTACTCGCGAACGGTGTTCCGGAGAAATGGTCCAGTGCCGGTGTTTGAGAAGTTCCAACCCAGCCCTGGAATCCCCCAGTGTCCCGGTGACCAGGATGATGTCGCCGTCGCGGGCTCCACTGCGCAGAAGCACGCGGTCGCGCCGGACCTTTCCCAGCAGGCAAAGGTCGATAAAAACGCCCCCGTGTGCTTTGCTCACATTGCCGCCGACGATGTCCCCACCACTCCCCTGAATTTCTTCGCGCATCCCGCGATACAACTCGTCCACGAAGGCGACCTCCGTCTCGGGAGGCAGGGCCAGGGAGACCAGAGCCCACAGGGGAGTGCCTCCCATGGCCGCAATGTCGCTCACATTGATGGCCACCGCTTTGCGTCCCAATTGATAGGCGTTCGTGGTCTCTAACTCGAAGTGGACCCCTTCCACCTGGGCATCGATGGTGGCCAGCAGGTACTCATCGTTCACGCCCTCGAGGACGGCAACATCGTCGCCAACTCCCACCACCACATGCTCGGGAGGTGGCGGCAGGCTGGAGACAATGCGCCCGATCAATCCGAATTCTCCAAGATCTTTCACCTGCATGGCTTCGCGTGTCCCCTCCTGAGCCGGGTGTGGAAACAGATCCCCGGAACTCGCACCAGGTTACTCCTGCAAGCCTCACCGGCCTGCCCCGGACAAAGGTCACACCCCTTTCTCCAGTGGTTTATGATGATCGGGTTTTTTGCTCAGGTCAAGTTGTTCGAAATCTTGCAGGCTGGGGGGGAAGGATTCTTCCAAGTGACGGAATAATTCGAAGGAGACGATTTTTTGGGGGAAGAGTGTGAGACGCCGGGAGTGAATGCCGCTCTTTCTTGCAGGCGCACGGGAAATCGCCTCGATGTTTCCGGGTATCTCTTCGTCTTGAAACCGGCTCGGACCGCGGCGGGTTCTAGCAGCGGCAGGACAAGAAAGACGCTTTGTTACAAGGTCACACGACTCGCCGACTGTAGTCCTTGTCAATTTTCAGGTCATCGATGTCGGTTGTCTTTTCCCCCCTGGAAGCTTTCAACTGGTCAATTCCCCGATTCACCAGGGCCCGTTTGGATGCGTAGGCCAGGGCGGTCGCTTCGGTGATCGTGCCCTTCTGGTAGTGATCAATGATACAGTCATCGAAAGTGGTCCAGCCGAAGGGGGCCGCCTGCTGCATCATTTCATAATAAGTTTTTCCCTCGGCCTCGCCATTGACGATGCATTCTTTCACTCTCAGGTTGTTCCCCATGATCTCCATGGCGGCCACTCGTCCACCCCCCACTTTGGGCAGTAAACGCTGAGAAATGACCCATCGCAGCGTGTCGGCCAGGCGAATGCGAATGAGTTTCTCCTCTTCGAGTTCGAACATGCCCACGATGCGGTTGATCGACTGGCCTGCATCTATGGTGTGAAGTGTGCTGAAAACCAGGTGCCCGGTCTCTGCCGCGCTCAGTCCGATTTCCACCGTTTCCCGATCACGCATTTCCCCCACCAGGATCACTTTCGGTGCCTGGCGCAGTGCAGCTCGAAGCCCATTGGCAAAGCTATCGAAATCCAGCCCCAGCTCCCTCTGGTTGAAGGTGGCTTTCATCTGGGGATGAACAAACTCGACGGGATCTTCCAAAGTCACCACGTGCACGGCCCGCTCCCGGTTGATCTCGTTCAGGATCGCGGCAAGGGTCGTGGATTTTCCACTTCCCGTGGAACCCGTCACCAGCACAATCCCGAATTTTTCCTGAGCGACCTTCTTGAATACCGCCGGCATGCCCAGATCTTCAAGGCTCGGAATCTTGGTGGGAAGTTGCCGCATGACAATGGAGTAAGTGCCCCGCTGCGAGAAAATGTTGACGCGAAACCTGGCACGCCCGGGAAGGTGGTAGGAGAGGTCGCACGATCCATGGCTCAAGAGCTGATGGATGCTCCGGGAATCGTTTCCGGCAAGATTCAGCATGAACGTTTCCGTATGAAACGGCGTCAGTGCTTCGATGCCGGCCCTTTTGCACACAGGTTTGAGCACCCCGTCAACTTCAGCCTGAAGGGGTTTTCCCACCGTGAAATTGATGTCGGAGGCCTGGGGATTTTCATCCAGAATGTTGAGCAATATGGAATCGAATTCGTTGCGTCTCAAGACGACACTCCCTCAGCCGCCTCATACCTCGGTAAAGTCAGCTGGAGCTTCTGTGAGATAGGGACGGAATTTTTCTTTCTCCACGCACTTGTTGTAAGCCTCTTCGGGGTAAATCTTTCCAGCCTTCAGGAGATTCATGATCCCGTCATCCAGGGTCTGCATGCCATACTTTTTCCCGGTTTGGAGCGCCGAGGGAATCTGGTGGGTCTTGGCTTCGCGAATCATGGCGCGTACTGCGTGTGTGGCGATCATGATTTCGAGGACTGCACAACGGCCCTTCACATCGGCCCGCTTGAACAGGGCCTGGGACAGCACGGCGCGCAAACCATCGGCCAGGGTGGAACGAATCTGGGGTTGCTCGCCGGTGGGAAACACTTCGATGATGCGATCCACGGTTTTGGCGGCACCGATGGTGTGGAGGGTGGAGAAAACGAGGTGTCCGGTTGCAGCCGCTTCCAGAGCCAGTCGCATGGTTTCCAGGTCACGCATTTCGCCCACCAGAATGATGTCCGGGTCTTCGCGCAAAGCTGCCCTGAGAGCCGAAGAAAAGGACTGGGTGTGGGTTCCGATTTCGCGGTGGTTGATCACGCAATTCTTGCTCGTGTGCACAAACTCGATGGGATCTTCGATGGTGATGATGTGGTCTTTGCGTTTTCGGTTGGCCTCGTCGACCACCGCAGCGAGTGTGGTGGATTTTCCACTTCCCGTCGGCCCTGTGACCAGGACCAGACCGCGGGGAAGTTGGGCCAGCTGGGACACGACAGGGGGCAAGCCCAACTGCTCGGCAGAGAGGATCTCGCTGGGGATTTCCCTGAAAACCGCGCCGATCCCATTCTTCTGACGAAAGTAGTTGGCGCGGTATCGGGCCAGCCCTACAATTTCATAAGAAAAATCGAGATCGCCTGTTTCCTCGAAGGTCTTGATCTTGTCCTCCGGAGTGATCTCATACAGCATGCTTCGCAGTTCATCGTCATCCAGAACTCGAAATTTGACCCGTTCGAGATCTCCGCGAATTCTCAAAACCGGCTGCTGCCCTGAAACCAGGTGAAGGTCCGATGCCTTCTGTTCATTCATCAGCTTGAAAAACGCATCAATTCTCGCCATGTACCACTCGCATTGGATTTCTGAAAATCACGTTGCCCAACGGGCAGTCTCATTTCGGGCCCGTGTAGGCACAGCCCTGACACGCAAACCGTCAAAAGAACGACAGGGGATGCCGCCGCCCTCCGGTCGGGGTGGGGTTTGTTCAACCCTTGCTGCGGCAGAATTCGTCTACCGGGCTGAGATCGGACAGCGACACGCTCAAAGTGCCGGGCTGAAAGATCCGAGCTTTGCAGACGTCCACAGAATTCTGAGCAATCTGCATGCCATGGAAGGGGGTTCGGCGGGCCGGCTGCGAAGAAGGGAGAAGGTGAAGGGAGGGCCACCGGCCGAGCAGGCCGGCGGACCCTGGGCATCAGAAGATGTCGATCCAGTGTTTGTAGCGCTCGTCGAGACGATCCAGGCCCGCACGGGTGGCTGCCTGGAGAGCGGCTTCAAATTCTTCGGAGGTCACCCTTCTGCGAATTTGAGGCATTTTCAAAGCCTCCCCACAGGGATGGTATTGACTCATGATGTTGACGTAGGTGTGCGGAGAGAGTTCCTTTGCGATGAACTGAACGATCGGTTCGGTGCCCGCAAGTCCTTCGGGCATGACCAGGTGCCGCACCAGCAGGCCTTTTTCAGCCACGCCTCTTTCGTCCCATCGCAACTCTCCCACCTGACGATGCATTTCTTTCAATGCCGCCCGTGCGCACTCCGGGTAGTCGGCCGCCCCACACAGTTTCTCGGCAACCTGGGCGTCCCAGAATTTGAAATCGGGCATGTAGATGTCCACGATGCCGTCGAGCAGTTTGAGGGCTGCGGTGCGTTCGTATCCCCCGCAGTTGTAGACCAGGGGGATCCGCAGTCCTTTTTCGATGGCGTGAGGGAGGGCCTCGAGAATTTGTGAAAGAACATGAGTCGGAGTCACAAAGTTGATATTGTGGCAGCCTCTCGCCTGGAGGGAGAGCATGATCTCTCCGAGGGTCTCGGCACCCACCGGCACCCCTTCACCCCCGTGGCTGATGTCATAGTTCTGGCAGAAGACGCAACCCAAATTACAAAAGGAAAAGAAGATGGTCCCGGAACCCCGCTGCCCCACCAGGGGCCGCTCTTCCCCGAAATGGGGCCCGTAACTGGCTACGATGGCGTGGCGACCGGTCCTGCAGTAGCCCGTTTCCCCTTCCAGTCTGTTGACACGGCAGAACCGAGGGCAAAGTGTGCAGCACTTCAGCCACTCCAGGGCCCGCCGAATGCGGTCCTCCAACCGACCTGCCTTCCAAATCTTTAAATAGGAAGCTTCCATGTGTCTCCTCCACCTGCCCTTTGCCGCGTCACACCAACGGGGTCGGAAAGTCGATGAATTGCGATTCCAAGATCCGGATCTCCCGGATTGTGTGCAGGCTTCGCGCTTGTCCCGCGGGAAGCATTCGGGTTATTTTTCCTCGATGATAACCCAATGCAGGGACGCGGAGGAACATCCAACTTGATCCGGAACTTTTTGAACGAACTCTTGACCCGCAAGTGGCCCAACTTCAAGGTTGCTCACCACGCCGTGCTCCCCGTGACCCCCCCTCTGTACGCGCCCCTGGCAACGCCACTTCCCGAAATCATGCAGAAAACCCTCACTCAGATGGGGATCTCGCGCCTTTACCTCCATCAGGCCTCGGCCATCGAACAGATCCGCGCTGGAAACCACGTGGTGGTGGCAACCCCCACTTCCAGTGGAAAATCGCTGATCTACAATCTTGCTGTCGTGGAGTCCCTCATCAAGAACCCGGCTCAGCACGCCCTTTACCTTTTTCCCATCAAGGCTTTGAGCCGTGATCAGCTGGACACTCTGTCTTCATTCCTCCACTCGATCCACTCTCTCGACCCCGGACAGCTGTTTCGCGCGGAAATCTATGATGGGGACACGAGTTCCTATCAAAGATCCAAAATACGCCAGAGTCCTCCCCACATCCTGCTGTCCAATCCCGATATGCTTCACTACGCTTTTCTTCCCTTCCACACCAAGTGGGAGGGATTCTGGCGGCACCTCCGCTACGTGGTGATCGATGAGATGCACACCTACCGCGGTGTGTTCGGAAGCCATGTGGCTCAGATCTTGAGGCGCCTTCAGCGCATTTGCGCGCACCATGGAAGTCGGCCCCAGTTTGTCTTTCTTTCGGCCACCATCGCAAACCCGCAGCAACTGGCGGGGCTGCTTCTGGGAGTGGAGAGTTCCACCATACCCCTCGTGGACAACCAGGGAGCCCCTCAAGCCAAAAGGCACTTTATTTTCATGGATACCGAAGAGGGTGCCTTTGGACATCCATCGGGCATGGCCGCCCAGCTCATTGTTCGAGCGGCAAAACGGGGCCTCAAAACCATTGCCTTCACCCAGTCCCGAAAGCTCACGGAGCTGGTTCACATGGCCGTGCTTCGGGCCGCACCCGCCCTCAACGGGCGTGTGAGCTCCTACCGGGCCGGTTTTCTCCCTGAGGAACGCAGAGTCATCGAGCAGCGTCTCTCCAGCGGGGCTCTGGATGCGGTCATCTCCACCAGCGCCCTCGAAATGGGAATCGACATCGGAGGTCTGGATCTGTGCATCCTGGTGGGCTACCCGGGAACCGTGATGACCACCTGGCAGCGGGGTGGCCGCGTGGGGCGCAGCGGCCAGGAATCGGCCATCGTCCTCATCCCGCAGGCGGATGCCCTGGACCACTACATTTCTCAGCATCCCGAGCAGTTTCTGTCGACCCAGTATGAAACAGCAGTCAACGACCCGTCCAACGAAGAAATCCTCAAGGCCCATCTCCCCTGCGCGGCCTCTGAACTTCCCATCCAATCCATCGAAGTCTCTCAGGGGCCCCTCGCTCACGAGAAAGTTCTCAGGGAACTGGTCCGGCAGGGAAAACTTCTGGAAAGCCTGGACGGGAAAGAATTCTTCGCCTCCCAAATGAGGCCTCACCGTCACGTGGACCTCCGATCCGTGGGGGAGTCGTACACGATCTTCCTCGACGGGCCGCAGGGGCCTCCGGCTCCACTGGGAAAGAGCGAGGGGATTCGGGCCCTCAAGGAGTGTCACCCCGGCGCCGTCTATCTCCACCGGGGTGAAGCGTACCACGTTGAGACGCTGGATCTTCACAAAAGGATCGTCACCGTCTTCCCCAGCCGGGTTCCCTACTATACCCGGGTCAAGACCGAGAAGGAGACGGAAATTCTGGAAGTTCTCGCCTCCAGGCCGGTGTCGAACTTCGTGGTGCGGCTCGGAAGACTGCGGGTCACCGAATACATCCTGGCTTATGAAAAGAGACGACTGCCTTCCCAGGAGCTTCTGGGGACCAATGCGCTCGAACTGCCGCCCCAGACCTTCCAGACCGTCGGCTTCTGGATTGAAATCGAACCCTCGGTGGCCAGGGCCGTCCAAACGTCCAAAATGCATTTCATGGGGGGCATTCACGCCATGGAACATGCCCTCATCAGCATGTTTCCACTCTTTGCCCTCTGCGACCGCAACGACATTGGCGGTATCTCCATCCCCATGCATCCCCAGATCAATAAGGGCGCCGTTTTCATTTACGACGGTTATCCCGGTGGAATCGGGCTGGCTGCACGCGGATTCGAGATCATCGAAAACCTGCTCGAAAAAACCAAAGAACTCATCCTCTCCTGCACCTGCTCTGACGGCTGCCCCGCCTGCATCCATTCCCCCAAGTGCGGGTCGGGGAACAAACCGTTGGACAAAGAGGCCTCCCTGGCCGTACTGCGTTATCTCCTCGGAGAATGGGCACTTCCCGAGCCGGCACCGTCGCATCCTGAAGAACGTGAAGACATTCAGCCGGACCGGAAGACTCAGGTGTCGCCATGGTCGTCACGCCGCATCGGTTTCTTTGACCTGGAGACACAGCGACTGGCGCAGGAGGTGGGCGGCTGGAATAACAAGCACTTGATGAGGCTTTCGGTGGCGGTTCTCCACGAAAGCTCGACGGACCGGTATAACGTGTATCGAGAAGAAGATCTGCCGCGGCTGATCGCGGACCTCAAAAGCCTGGATCTGGTGGTGGGGTTCAACATTTCGCAGTTTGACTATGCTGTGCTGCAGGCCTACACGCCCTTTGACCTCACGACCCTGCCCACGTTCGATCTTCTCCTGGAGATTCGAAAACAGCTCGGCTTTCGACTGAGCCTGGACCATCTGGCTCAAAAGACCCTCGGACAATCCAAGACATCCGATGGGATCCAGGCCGTCGAGTGGTTTCGGCAGGGCCGTTGGGATCTGCTCATCGAGTACTGCAAAATGGATGTGGCCCTCACCCGGGAACTCTTTTCCCATGCCCTTGAGAAGGGCTTTCTGGTTTATTCGGACAAAAAAGACCGGCTTTTGCGCATTCCAACTCCCTGGAATCTGGACGATCTCATGGCAGAACGCCTGACCTCCCCCCACAGGTCCAATTCGGGGCGGGGGCATCCCTCCACCCGGGCAAAGAAACCGCCTTCCGGCTGAGCCCGTGCTTGTCCCTGCTCGGTCCAATCTGAGGCTCTTGCCGGGAACAAAGGGCTTTAAAGCAACCCCTTCAGACACGTCGGCCCTGGCAGAGGCAGCGAATCCTTTGAAACGTCCGGTTGTCGGAAAGCGGCGGTTTTCCGGGGATCGGTCTTTGATGGCAGGAAAACGCCCGGGCCAGCCCCTTGCAGTTCACGGGGAGGAAAAGAGGTGCACCTCCACAGTGGCCCCCCGGTCGAGTCCTTCATCGTGTTCCGAGATGACCACATAGCCGTCCGCTTTCACGAGCACGCTGATCATGGCGGATCGTCCGAACACCGGTTCGGCCGTGAGGCCTTCCTCTCCCTGAACCAGCACGACTGGAATGCAGTCCGTGCGGCCATGAACGGAGGGGAGCTGACGCGACAACCGGGCCGTGATCGTGGTGGAGGCTTCAAAACGGGAAGGCCGGCGCTTCCTGCCTTGCAATATCCGGAGCATGGGCATCACCAGAAGGCGGCAGATCATCATCGCCGAAAAGGGCTGCCCCGGCAGTCCCCAAAAGATCTTTTCACCCAGCCGGGCCAAAATGGTGGGTTTTCCGGGCCTGACGGCCACACCGGAAACGAGGAGTTCCACATCGGGGAAATGTTCGAGGATTGTGAGAGTGTAGTCTCTGGCTCCCACAGAACTTCCCCCGGAAAACAGGACCATGTCGTGTTCCTCCACAAGCCCGCGACATGTTTCGACCATCTTCGCCAAATCGTCTTTGAGAACCAGGCTGGATCCCAAAGTCGCGCCCGCTTCCCGGACCAGACCGGAAAGGGAGTACGTGTTCATGTCGCGAACTTTCCCCGGGGGAAGCTTGGCTTCGGTGATGGGCAGAATCTCGTCTCCCGTCGAAACGACGGCCACTCTGGGTTTTGCGAAGAGAGGGATTTCCTGGATCCCGACTGAGGCCAGGCAGGCCACGTCCTGGGGCCTCAGCAGCCATCCCGGCTCAAAGAGACACTGCTCTCGAGCGATGTCTTCACCGACCTTCAGGATGTTTTCGCCCGGCGCCACAGGGCGGGTGACTTCGAGGGTCTTTTCATCCAGAGGATGCGTGTATTCCACCATAACGACCGCATCGGCGCCCTCCGGAATCATGCCGCCCGTGGGGATGCCGATGGCTTTCCCCGGCTGCAGTGGATGGGGCGGCCTCTCCCCCATCAAAATTTCTCCGTCAATCTCCAGGAGCGCAGGGAGGGATTCCGAGGCCCCAAAGGTGTCACGAGATTTCACGGCGAAACCATCCATGGTGGCTCTCGGGAAATGCGGCACGGGTTCGGGGGAAAAGACGGGGAGTGCCGTGACCCTCCCATAGGCCCATTGCACGGGAACCGACTCGATTCCCAGAGGCTTGAATTCGTCGATGATGCTCAGCACTTCCTGGACGGTCTTGACACGAAGAAATTCAGGCATGGCGGACTTCCTGTGCTATTAAGCGGCCAAAGGGGCAAACGTAGCAAAAAACCTGAACAGAACAAGTTTCCATCTGTTACGCATCGACCGGGAGAGCAGGGGGGATCCCGGCTGGAGCGACAGGACGTGATTGACCCAATCTCGGCTCTTGTGCAAGGATGATGTTCTGAGATGGGTGTGAGAAAATTAAATGCTTTGTCTCAGCAACGCAATCTTTAGAACTTGTATAGGGTCTCTGAGAAGGGATCGAAGCGACGCCATGGAAAAAAGCACGAAGCTGAATGTCAAGTCAAAAATCTGGATCGAAGACGGCGAGGGAAAAGTGATCTTTGGGCTGGGGCGGCTGAACATACTCCTGGCGGTTCAGGAACACGGCTCCATACTCTCTGCGGCAAAAACATTGAACATGAGTTATCGAGCCGTCTGGGGAAAAATCAAGGCGACGGAGGATCGGCTGGGGGCTCAGTTGGTGGCACGAAAAGTCGGAGGAGCCCGGGGGGGAGGTTCGGAACTCACCCCCCTGGGCAAGGCTCTCGTGGAACGGTATCAGCGCCTCCGGCTGCTCACCGAAGACGCTGCAGACAGCCTCTTTCGAGACATCTTCGAAGGAAGAACTCTTTAGGTTTCAACGTGGGGGAGCACGTCTTTGAAAGCGTCTTTGGCGACCTCTCCCAGCATTCCGAGATTTTCGACCACGGTAATGCCTGCTGCCCTCATGGCGGCCATTTTGCCCTGAGCCGTACCGCTCGAGCCGCTGATGATGGCACCGGCGTGGCCCATGCGGCGTCCCGGAGGTGCAGTGGCTCCCGCGATGAAGCCCACCACAGGTTTCGTCACGTTCGCCTTGATGAAATCTGCAGCTTCTTCTTCGGCAGATCCACCGATTTCACCCACCATGATGATGGCCAAGGTTTCAGGATCATTCTGGAAAGCGGAAAGACAGTCGATGAAGTTGGTGCCGTTGACGGGGTCGCCGCCGATGCCCACGCAGGTGCTCTGGCCGATGCCGAAACGCATGATCTGGTGCACGGCTTCGTAGGTGAGGGTTCCTGAGCGGGAGACGATGCCCACGGGGCCCGGCTTATGGATGGGGCCCGGCATGATGCCGATTTTGGCCTGACCGGGAGTGATGATGCCCGGGCAATTGGGGCCGATGAGGCGGCTTTTGGAGCCCTTGAGGTAGTTCTTGACCTTCATCATGTCCATGACGGGAATACCTTCCGTGATGGCCACGATCAGGGGGATTTCAGCGTCAATGGATTCCAGAATGGCGTCGGCGCAGAATGGAGGGGGCACGAAAACCATGGCCGCGTTGGCGCCCGTTTCTTTGACCGCCTGAGCGACCGTGTTGAAAACGGGAATCCCTTCAACGTTTTGACCGGCTTTGCCGGGGGTCACACCCGCCACCACATTGGTGCCGTAGGCTTTGCACTGAAGCGTGTGAAACTGGCCTTCACGACCGGTGATACCCTGAACAACAAGCTTAGTATTTTTATCCACCCAAATGCTCATGATTTCCCCCTTCTTATGCCTTAGCTACTGCTGCAACTTTTTGGGCGGCGTCTGCCAAGTCACTTGCCACAGTAATTTTGAGTCCCGATTCCTGAAGGATCTTGCGACCTTGCTCCACGTTGGTGCCTTCCATGCGGATGATGATGGGGACCTTCACTTCCACCTTCTTGGCCGCTTCCACAACACCCTGAGCCAGAATGTCGCAGCGGAGGATACCACCAAAGATGTTGATGAGCACGCCCTTCACCGCAGGGTCGCTCAAGATGATGCGGAAACCGTTTTCAACCTGCTCGGCACTGGCACCACCGCCGACGTCGAGGAAGTTGGCCGGGGTTCCGCCCGCCAGCTGAATCACGTCCATGGTGGCCATGGCCAGCCCGGCGCCGTTGACCATGTTGCCGATGTTCCCGCCGGGAAGTTTGATGTAGTTGAGGTTGTATTTGGAAGCCTCGACCTCGAAGGGATCTTCTTCGTCCAGATCGCGGTAGGCCTGAATGTCTTTGTGACGGAATACGGCATTGTCATCGAAGTTGACTTTGGCATCCAGGGCGATGACCCTCTTGTCGCTCGTGATGACCAGCGGGTTGATTTCCACCAGGGAGCAGTCATAGTCAACGGTCAGCTTGTAGAGCTTGGTCAGCATGGGAATGAAGGCTTTGACCACTTCGGGTTCCATGTTGAGACCGTAGGCCACCTGGCGTGCCTGGAAGCCCTGGAAACCGAGCAGTGGATTCACGTAAACCTTGATGATCTTTTCGGGTGTCTTGGCGGCGACTTCTTCGATGTCCATGCCACCGGCCTCACTGGCCATGATGACGATGGAGGCCGTGCCGCGGTCGGGTAGGAGGCTGAGGTAAAGTTCTTTTTCGATGGGAAGACCCTCTTCAACGAGAAGCTTCTTCACCAGCCTTCCCTCTGGACCCGTCTGATGGGTGACGAGGGTCATGCCCAAAATCTGGCTTGCATACTGTTCAACTTCGGCTTCAGTTTTGGCGAGTTTGACGCCACCGCCTTTTCCACGTCCACCCGCGTGGATCTGGGCCTTGACGACAACCGGCAGGGTTCCCAATTCTTTGGCAATCGCTTTTGCTTCATCAACGGCGAAGGCAGCTTTCCCACGAGGAGTAGGGACTCCGTACTTCTGAAACAACTCTTTCGCTTGGTACTCGTGAATTTTCATAGTTCTCCTCACTATCCCCGAAACAACTTCAACCAGCGCGGATCACATCTCACCAACGAGAGCCATCCCCCAAAAAAGCGTATGCTTTTTTCAAACCGCATTATTCCTAAATGAAAGAAGTCACAATGTCAAACGTTGTTTGCATGCCTATCCATCAGGAATGTCAAATCCTCTTCCTTGCGCCTGACTTTTGATGATGATATAGGAATCCCGACTGAACCATATCCCATGAACCCAAACCTCGAACGGACACGGGGATCACTTTCCGATTGGCCCTCCTGAGCATAAAATCGTCGAAAGATCCCCCACCGAGATCTTTCTTCCTGTCCGAAGCGGAGAAACCGCGTCCGGCCGGGAGATGAAACATCCCCCGGAGGACTCGTCACCGTGAGTCCCCGGAGATTCATGAAAACACGTTGCGAGCAAGACCGCCCCCCGGAGCGCATCCTTATGATGATGGGTTGACGATATGGGTTGACGGGTCGCGCAGTGGCATGAGGCACGGAGTGAGAACTATGGAACTGGAACCGGTCATTGGACTGGAAGTGCACGCGCAACTCTTGACGCGGAGCAAGATTTTCTGCGGATGTTCCACCCTTTTCGGAGGCAGCCCGAACACGCAAATCTGCCCGGTCTGCCTGGCCATGCCGGGCGTCCTCCCGGTCCTCAACAGGGAAGTCGTCCAATTCACCTTGCGAATGGCCCTGGCCACGCATTGCACCATCGCACCCTTCAGTCAGTTTGCGCGCAAAAACTATTTTTACCCGGACCTCCCCAAGGGCTATCAAATTTCTCAATACGAACTGCCCATCGCTCGAAACGGCTGGCTGGAAATCGAAGGGAATCAGGGCCCCCGGCGTATTCGAATCCATCGCATCCACATGGAGGAGGACGCCGGCAAGCTGGTTCACGATGAATTTCAGCCCCTGAGCTATGTGGATTTCAACCGGACGGGCGTGCCCCTCATGGAGATCGTGAGCGAACCCGACCTCCGTTCCCCGGAGGAAGCCTCGGCCTATTTGAAGGCCCTTCGAGAAATATTGCGCTATCTCGGCATTTGTGACGGCAACATGGAGGAAGGAAGTTTTCGCTGCGACGCCAACATCTCTCTGCGGCCCGCAGGCAGCGAGGAACTGGGAGTCAAGACGGAAGTCAAGAATCTCAATTCGTTCAAGAACGTGCAAAGGGCGCTTGAGTTCGAGATCCGCCGCCAGCGCACGCTGATCGAAAGGGGGGAGGAGATCGTCCAGGAAACCCGGCTCTGGGACGCGGGGCGGAGCATCACGATCAGCATGCGCGGCAAGGAGGAAGCTCACGACTACCGCTACTTTCCCGATCCGGACCTGGTGCCCGTGGTGATCCACGAGGCGTGGATCGAAGAGGTCCGCGGGAGTCTTCCCGAACTCCCCGACGCCAAGCGGGAGCGTTTCACCGCACAAATGGGCCTCCCTGCCCACGACGCACAGGTGCTCGTTGCATCCAAAACGCTGGCGGACTACTTTGAAGCCACATTGAAAGCTTTTCCACAGCCCAAAGTGGTGAGCAACTGGATTCTTTCGGAACTGCTGCGCGAACTGAAGCGAGACGAACGGGAAGTTGACGCCTGCCCGGTGACACCTGAAAATCTGGCGGAACTCCTGCAGTTGATGAGTTCCGGGGTCCTCAGCGGCAAGATCGCCAAGACGGTGTTTCAGGAGATGTACGCGACGGGCAAACCGGCAGGCATGATTGTCAAGGAGAAGGGTCTGGTGCAGGTTTCCGACGAGGGTGCGATCGAGAGCGCCATTGCGGAAGTTCTTGCGGAAAGCCCCGAGGAAGTGCGCTTATACCGGGAAGGCAAGGAAAAGCTATTTGGGTTTTTCGTGGGCCAGGTCATGAAGAAGACCAAAGGCAAGGCCAACCCGAAGCTCGTGAACGAACTGCTTCGCAAAACATTGCAGCCGGGCAAGTAGGAGGTTTCCCCACATGAAACAACAATGGTTGCCCCCCATACACTGGGATCGAGATGCTGTAGCCATTTTGGACCAGCGGCTTCTCCCTCACAGGGAAACGTTTCTGCGATGCACCCGACCACAGCAGGTGGTCCATGCCATCAAGAGCATGGCCATACGAGGAGCCCCCGCCGTGGGTGTGGCCGGCGCCATGGCTCTGGCCCTGGGTGCGCAAAACTTGCAAGCCGCAGACCCGCAGACCTTCAGACGCAAATTTGTTCGTCTCTGTCAGCAGGTGAAATCCGCCAGGCCCACGGGCAACAACCTCGGTTGGGCCGTGGAAAAGATCTACTCGGTGGTCGTGGAAAACCCCAGGGCCGACGTCCTGACGCTTCAGGAGCTCATTCGAAAGAAGGCCGACGAGATCCTCGCAGAAGACATCGCCGCCAACTTGTCCATTGGAAAACACGGCCGGGAAGTGATCCCGCCCGGAGCAAAAATCCTCACTTATTGCAATGCCGGAGCGCTGGCCACCGCGGACTACGGGACGGCAGTGGGCGTTATTCGGGCGGCTCACTCAGAGGATCCCTCTCTGGAGGTCTATGCGTGCGAAACGCGCCCGTTCCTCCAGGGCGCGCGCTTGACGGCGTTTGAGCTCATGAAGGCAGGGATTCCCGTGACATTGATCACCGACAATTCCGTCGGCAGTCTCATGCAGCAGGGCAGAATCCAGGTGGTGGTGGTGGGGGCCGATCGCATCGCCGCCAACGGCGATACGGCCAATAAAATTGGAACCTACATGGTGGCCGTTCTGGCCAAAACCCACAACATCCCTTTTTATGTCGCCGCCCCCTGCTCGACCATTGACCCCACCCTGGCCGACGGGAAAGAGATCCCCATTGAGCAGCGGGATCCCCGAGAGGTGACTCACTTCAATGGGAAGGCCGTTGCGCCTCCAAATGTGACCGCCCTCAATCCCGCCTTCGACGTCACCCCCAACAAATACATCACCGGCATCATCACGGAGGTGGGCATCCTGCGCAAACCTTTTGGCAAGGCCATTCGAAAGGCCTTCGAGGTCTGAAAGGGAAGAGAGGATGCAGGCGGATCGAGCGGCATCATCCGCCGAACAATGCCTCCATGACGTCATGGAGGGAGCTCACTCCCTCCCACTGAATGGTCAAATCCCTGGAGAGGTGCTCGGCATTTCCCCGGGGAAGGATGCAACGGCGAAAGCCCAGCTTTTGGGCTTCCAGCGCCCGCAGGTTGGAATGGCCGACGCCGCGGACCTCACCGGTGAGTCCCACTTCACCCCAGAGCACCAGTTCCGGGGGAAGGGGACGTTCCAGGTAAGAACTCATGAGGGCTGTGGTCAAAGCCAGATCTCCGGCCGGCTCAATCAACTTTACACCGCCCGCCACATTCACGAAAACGTCCTGTTGAGAAAAGTTGAATCCCAGTTTTTTCTCCAGTACCGCCAGGAGCAATGACACCCGGTTGCCGTCAACCCCCATGGTCGTTCGCCGGGGCTGGGGCCAGTTGGTGGAGCTCACCAGGGCCTGCAGTTCCACCAGCATGGGTCGAGTGCCTTCCATGGTGCAGACCACCACCGAACCGGAAACCCCCTGGGGCCTCTCGGCCAGGAGAAACTGTGAGGGATTGGGAACCTGCTCCATGCCCGAATCCCTCATTTCAAAGACTCCGATCTCGTTGGTGGAGCCAAATCGGTTCTTCACAGCTCGAAGCAGTCGAAAACTGTGGGTCCGGTCCCCTTCCACGTAGAGGACGGTGTCCACGAGATGCTCGAGAACGCGAGGCCCCGCTATGGCACCGTCCTTGGTGACGTGTCCCACAAGAAAGATGCTCGTTCTGCTCTCTTTGGCCCTTCGCATGAGTCGTGCTGCGCATTCGCGCACCTGACTCACAGAGCCGGGTGCCGACTCCATCCAATCCGAACTGACCGTCTGAACCGAATCGATGGCGACCACCGCCGGCTTGTCCCTTTCGATGGCCTCAATGATGCGCTCCAGATTCGTCTCCGCCAGGACTTTGAGAGACAGCCCTCTGAGATTGAGCCGCTTTGCACGCAGGAGGATCTGCTGTGGGCTCTCTTCGCCCGAAACGTAGAGGCCGCCGGAATCGGAGGCGTAGCGGGCCAGGGCCTGGAGGAGGAGTGTGGATTTTCCGATGCCGGGGTCTCCGGCCAAAAGCACCAGGGATCCTTCTACAAGCCCCCCTCCCAGGACCCTGTCCCATTCGATGATCCCCGAAAGCAGCCGGGCTTCCGCCTCTCCTGCAATCTCGTCGAGAGCGACCGGTCGGTTTTCCTGGCCGCGGAGTCGTGAAGCTTCGCTCCTCCTGGCTTGTCCCTGCCTTTTCTCCAATTCTTCGTCAAAGGCATCCCATTCCTGACAATCGGGGCAGCGTCCGAGCCATTTAGGGCTGGTGTGCCCACATTGCCGGCACCGAAAAATACGCTTCATGTCCGTCATTTTCATGATGTTCACTTTCCTCGGTGAGTGCGCCGCCGGGCAGACAACCGGTCCGCGTCCCTTTCCGTCTTCGTCCGGGCTGTCCCTGAGTGGATCGAGCGCCTGAAGTCTGAAAAGACTTGGGAACCCGTGCACAATTTGAGTGCTCCAGTCCTACTGCAGGATTGACAACCAAGAATTGCTTGGATTATAGTCCGGCTTTAAATGCCAGGTTGCACTAAAACTCACGGATTCGCCTTTTGAAATCAACCAAACGTCAGGAGAGGAGTCATCCACATGGCTGGTAAAGATATCATCGAAATCAGTGACAACAATTTCGACACGGAAGTCCTGCAGTCTAGCGTCCCCGTCCTGGTGGATTTTTGGGCCCCCTGGTGCGGACCTTGTCGCGCCATCGCTCCCGTCATCGAAGAATTGTCCGGAGAATACGGTGAAAAGCTCAAAGTGGCCAAGTGCAATGTGGACGACAATCCCAAAACGCCCTCAAAATACGGGATTCGGGCTATCCCGACCCTGATCATTTTCAAGGGGGGCAATGTGAGTGAGCAAATCACGGGTGCTGTGGCCAAGTCACAAATCGCGGCGGCCATCGACAAGGCCATCGGTTGAGGCTCCTTCGAGAACGTGACCGGCAGGGCCCCGACCTGTTAAACTGTGCTGCTGCGGGACGAGGGCATTGACCATGCGTGATTCGGCTCCCCCGGAGCCGGATCCGATGGTCTCGAGAGAGAGCAGCTGTTTCACAGGAGCAGGAGAGCGCCCCGGTCGGAGGAGCACCCCTGTGATGGATCAGGGTGGACGTTCCCGCAGCTTTCAACTCAGCCCCGAAGGTCTGCAGCCATTCGTCGGAAACCCCATTTTCTGCAGAATACGCATCCTTTCCGGTCTTTGACGGTGACTCGTGCAATCGGTGCACATGGCCCCCTGAGTCTTCCCGGAAGCATATCAATCCAGCTGTTTCATTACACATCGGTTTCCAGACCGGACCGCAGGCGGAATGACCCGGAGACAACCTTCGGAGACCGTAAGCCATGCCGTCGCGTTTCGCTTGTTTTGTTCCAGCCGAGAGGTTATGTGGTAGCAAATGTGTTCTGCGGCACAAGTGTGGTGCGGCAGGTGGTGGAGGCAAAAGGTTTGGGTATAAGTTTTGCTCCCACCGGCTGAAAGATTGGCCGATCCCTAGGGCGCTCACAACTGGGGCTCGATTCCCTTTGAGGCCGCCGGGAATGAGATTGGCTGTTGGTCGAAGAGGCCTTTGAGGGTCGCTTTGGACCATGCGTTGGGTTTGAGATCATCTCTCACAGAGGTCATCCCATGAATTTGATCCAGAGTATTCAGACCGTTGGCGCTCGTGTTGCGTTCATCTGTATTGTCCTTCTCCTCGCATCCCTCACCAGCGGATGCGGCACTTCCCTCAGACAGTATTATTTTGGAGACCTTTTCGGCAAGAGTTCTTCGACGACGGCCAAGAGTGCCGAGCAGCTGGCCATGGACGGCATGGAGGCCATGCAAAAGAAGGATTATGACAAGGCGATAAAGTCCTTCCAGCAGTTGAAGGAGAGATATCCGTACAGCAAGTACGCCATCCTTGCTGAGTTGAAGCTCGGAGATGCTCACTTCCACAAAAGGAACTATGCGGAGGCCGGAATTGCCTACGAGGAATTTGTGCGGCTCCACCCCAGAAACGAGGTGGTTCCTTACGTTCTATACCAGATCGGCATGTGCCACTTCCTGGGCTTCAGCACCATCGATCGCGATCAGGAAGAGACTCGACTGGCCATGGATTCCTTCAGGCGGTTGATTCAGGCTTATCCAGATTCCGAATACGCAAGGAGGGCCGAGAAGCAAATTTATGAATGTCAAAAGCGACTGGTGGCACATGAATTTCAGGTGGGTCAATTTTACTTCAAAAACGGCGAATATGCCTCGGCGAAGACCAGACTTGAAACCATCTATCAACTCTATCCCGAAGCCGTCGTCGATCTGGGATATGAGGAAGACATCAAGGAGCTTCTGGCCAGGAGTGAGAAAGAAGTGGCCAAGGGGGAGCGCAAACCCAGCATTTGGAGTCGCATGGGTTTTTGATCCCGACTGCAGCGGTTCAAACTCGCCCCCTGCAGTGTGAACATTTGCTCCCAAAGTCTCCAGGATGTTGATGCAAAAGCTCCTGCACGTGCCCTCACGAACCCCGGAATCCAGGAGTTTCCGACATTTCCAGACCTCATTTCCGCGGGAATGGCAGTGGCATGATGGCCAGGGCCTTTCGATGCGCTCCAGAGCCAGGGGCACGCCGTTTCATCCTGCAGGCGTGTCCGACTCCGACGCTTTCGAAGGAAATTGATCCCGCCCACGACTGAGAAGGTTCAAGGCTCCATTCGACCAACCCATCGGAAATCAAAATCATTCTCGCACAAAAGAGGCGCAGCTCGACCATTTCCCCACTTTGCTTCTATCCAGGTTTTTCCCACGGCACGCGATAGACGGACTGAGAAAGAGTGTGAGAACCGGGCGAGGCCGGCGCCACGAATTCCTTTAAGAGAGGATTCCATTGTGACGAAACTGAAGGCAGCGGTCTTGCGAACGCTTTCTTTACGCATACCCTCAAGGGAGGAAACTCATGGCGAACACCACACAGAACACCATTGACCCCATGGAGAACGATGCGGAAAAGCCACGTCCCGCATTGGAAAAGTACAACGAGATGAACTTGGTGGAGCTCAAGAACAAGAACATCCGTGAGCTGCTGAGCATAGCCAAGAGCTACAACATCGAGGGCGCCAGTTCCATGAGAAAGCAGGAGCTCATTTTTGCGCTTCTGCAGGCTCAGGCCCAAATGAGCGGGCTCATCTACGGGGAAGGCGTCCTGGAAATCCTGCCCGACGGATTCGGGTTCCTGAGGAGTCAGAATTATAATTACCTCCCCGGGCCTGACGACATCTACGTGTCCCCCTCCCAAATCCGCAGATTCAATCTTCGAACGGGGGACAGCATCTCCGGGCAGATCCGCCCTCCCAAAGACAACGAGCGCTATTTCGCGCTCTTGAAGGTGGAGGCGGTCAATTATGAAGACCCGGAAGTGGCCAGAGACAAAATCCTTTTTGACAACCTCACTCCACTTTACCCCGACCGCCGCATACACCTCGAGACCCTGCCCGACAATTTATCGACACGGGTGATGGACCTTCTGACTCCCGTGGGGTTCGGGCAACGGGGGCTCATCGTCGCTCAGCCGCGCACGGGCAAAACCATGCTTCTTCAAAACATCGCCAATGCCGTCACAGTCAACCACAAGGACGCCTATCTCATCGTGCTGCTCATCGACGAGCGCCCCGAGGAAGTGACCGACATGCAGCGCAGCGTCAATGCGGAGGTGGTGAGTTCCACATTCGATGAGCCCCCCCAGCGCCACGTGCAGGTGGCTGAAATGGTCATCGAAAAAGCGAAGCGGCTCGTGGAACACAAAAGAGATGTGGTCATTTTGCTCGACAGCATCACCCGTCTCGCCCGCGCCTACAATTCGGTCGTGCCGCCAAGCGGCAAGATCCTCTCCGGCGGTCTCGACTCCAACGCACTCCACCGACCCAAGAGGTTTTTCGGTTCCGCGAGAAACGTGGAGCAGGGTGGAAGCCTGACCATCATCGCCACAGCCCTCATCGACACGGGCAGCCGCATGGATGAAGTCATCTTCGAGGAGTTCAAGGGCACCGGCAACATGGAAATCGTTCTGGAAAGAAAGCTGGCCGATCGCCGCATCTTCCCCGCCATCGACATCAACAAGTCCGGAACCCGCAAAGAAGAGCTTCTGCTCGATCCCGACGACCTCAACCGCATCTGGATCCTGCGCAAGCTGCTCTCACCCCTCAATCCCATCGATGCCATGGAATTTCTATTGGATAAGATGCAGGGAACCAAGAACAATGTGGAATTCCTTGCGTCAATGAATCGTTAGTTGATCTTTCGTTCGGACTGTGGCAAAATTCGCAGTCCCTTTGAGGGCAACCATCCTGCGGGCTTTGGGTCGATCCGCCATCAACCGTGGCGGCCCGGCATGCTGAAGCTCACGGCAAAACCAAGTCGGACTCCCGTCTGCGCGTGCACCATCAAGAGGAGGAACATCGCTGCCATGAAAGAGAACATTCATCCCAACTATCGTCCAACGGTGATCCGCTGTGCCTGCGGCAATGAAGTCCCCACGGGTTCAACCAAAGAAGACATCCGTGTGGAAATCTGCTCTCAATGCCATCCCTTTTACACCGGCAAGCAGAAGCTGGTGGACTCCGCAGGAAGAATCGAGAGATTTCTCAGGAAATACGAAAAATTTCAGAAAAAAGGCCAGGAAGAGGCATGATCGGGCGCCCGCTGTGCTGATGCCTCCAGGGAGAGATCGCCCCTCGCCCTCAGCGCACTCCGTCCAAGGCGGAAGTGGCGCTGTTCTCTGCCGGCGAACCTTTCCCTGCGCCGGGTTCACCCGAATCTTCCGGCACCGGCAGACTTGCCCGACTCATCAAGCGAACCGGAAAACGGGCGGCACAGCATGAATCCCCATCGTGACCCGATTTTGGAGCAGTGTTCATCATCATGATGTTTGACCGTCTCGAGAATGTCGTCGAAAGGTTCAAGAAGCTCGAATCGGACCTCAG
This sequence comes from uncultured Syntrophobacteraceae bacterium, assembly GCA_964654275.1. Classification (GTDB taxonomy): domain Bacteria; phylum Desulfobacterota; class Syntrophobacteria; order Syntrophobacterales; family Syntrophobacteraceae; genus SLCH01. Next base: position 91,370 of record CAZZHS010000002.1, on the reverse strand, counting down.
CAACCCCGAGGTGCTGGGCAACCCTAAGGAATACCAGAGAATCGCCAGGGAGCACGCTGAGCTGAGCCCCTTGGTTGAGGCTTATCGCCGCACCAAGAATCTGAACCGCCAAATGGCGGAAAGTCAGGATCTCCTCGCCGATGAGACCGATCCCGAGATGCGCGAACTCATCAAACAGGAGATCGCGGAACTCAAAGAGCTGATCGAGCAGAGCGAGACCGCCGTCAAGGCCCTGCTCGCACCCAAAGACCCCAATGACGACAAGAACGTCATTCTTGAGATCAGAGCGGGGACGGGAGGAGAAGAAGCCGCCCTTTTTGTGGCGGACCTCTACCGGATGTACAGCCGCTACGCGGAAAATCGGGGCTGGAAAGTGGAGATTCTGGATAGCCACCCGACCGGGCTCGGAGGACTCAAAGAGATCACGGCCTCCGTCATGGGCAAGGGAGCTTTCAGCCGTCTCAAGTTCGAACGGGGGGTCCATCGTGTTCAGCGCGTGCCCACCACGGAAAGTCAGGGCAGGATTCACACATCGGCGGTAACCGTCGCAGTCCTTCCCGAAGCCGAAGAGGTGGATGTCTTCATCGACCCGGCCGATTTGAGAATCGATGTGTTCCGCTCCTCCGGTCCTGGAGGGCAGAGCGTCAACACGACCGACTCGGCGGTCCGTATCACCCACATTCCGTCAGGCCTGGTGGTGATCTGCCAGGATGAAAAGTCTCAGCACAAAAACAAGGCCAAAGCATTGAAGGTCCTGAGGGCTCGCCTCCTCGACCAAATGCAGAGTGAGCAGGAGGCGAAAATCGCCGAGGACAGGAAAAGTCAGGTGGGATCGGGAGACCGGAGCGAACGCATACGGACCTACAACTTCCCGCAAAATCGGGTCACCGACCACCGGATCAACCTGACGCTCTACAAGCTGGAGGCAATTCTCGAAGGAGCCCTCGACGAGGTGATCGATCCTTTGACGACCGCGCATCAGGCAGAATTGATGGAAAGTGAACCGTCCGCCTGATTTGTTCCCCAAAAACAGGACTGACGGGGCGAACTCAACAACTCGGCCCCCCCTGCCTTCATCATGAGTTGTAAACCCAAGCCAGGCGCCTCTTTTTATTCCCCTTGAGCGCAATTCGTGACAGGAATTTTCGGATGGAAGAGACATGGACCATCCTTCGCGTGCTGCAGTGGACGGCCGGATATTTTGCGAACAAAGGGATCGAACAACCCAGAGCCGACGCCGAAGTTCTGCTCGCGCACGTTCTTCAGGTGGAACGGCTTCAACTCTACCTGCGGCATGACCAACCCCTGACAACCGCCGAACTGGCGCGCTACCGAGAGTTGGTGCGAAGGAGAGCCCTGCGCGAACCGACCCAATATCTCACGGGCATCCAGGAGTTCTGGTCGCTCGCGTTCGAGGTGAACCGGGCTGTGCTCATTCCGCGACCCGAAACCGAAATGCTTGTGGAACGGGCGGCCGGTTATGTGGGGAAAAATGCGGCCCGGGTGTTGGACCTGGGAACCGGCTCGGGAGCCATTGCCGTCTCACTCGCCCACGAGTGTCCCTCCGTTCTTCTTACGGCTGTGGACAAGTCCTGGGAGGCTCTGCAGGTGGCGAAGCGCAACGCAGCCAGACACGGAGTTCAAGACCGAATCGCCTTTGTGGCTTCCGATCTGTTTTCAGCCTTCAACTCCCGAACTCCCTGCTGGGACCTGATTGTGACCAATCCCCCCTACATTGGGGAAGAAGAGTTTCCAAAGCTCCCGCCCGAAATCGCGCGGCACGAACCTCACGGCGCCTTGTGCGGTCGAGGGCGCGAGGGGCTGGAAATCATCGAACAGATCCTCGATGAAGCCCCTCGCTACCTGAAGCCGGGCGGCAGACTTCTCATGGAATTTGGATTCAACCAGTCCGAAAGCCTGGAACGATATCTCCTCCAGCGGGGCTTCCCCAGAGGGAGTTTTCGGTTCCTGCGCGACTATTCGGGAATTCTCAGAGTCCTGGACTTATCCAGGACCAACAGGTGAACGATGGACAAACTCATGGTGGAAGGGGGAATCCCTCTGGAGGGAGAGATCAGGGTCAGCGGGGCCAAGAACGCGACGTTGCCCCTGATGGCCTCCACACTCCTCGCCAATGGCAGACACTCATTTTCCAACACACCCCGGCTGAGAGACATCAGGACCATGGGCCGCCTGCTGGGCCACATGGGCGCCACCTGTGAACACGACGAACTCATGTGCATCGACACAGGCGGGATTCACACGCCGGAGGCGCCCTACGAACTGGTCAAAACCATGCGGGCCTCAGTGCTTGTCCTGGGGCCCCTTGTGGCCCGCTACGGCAAGGCACGCGTCTCGCTGCCGGGAGGATGCGCCATTGGAGCCCGTCCGATCAACCTCCACCTGGACGCACTCAAACAGATGGGTGCAGAAATTCTCCTGGAACACGGTTACGTGATCGCCCAGGCGAAAGAACTCAGGGGCGCCACCATCACCTTCGAGCAAATCACCGTCACGGGCACCGAAAACATATTGATGGCCGCCACGCTGGCTCGCGGCACGACCCGCCTGGTGAACGCTGCGCGAGAACCGGAAATCGTAGCGCTTGCGGACTACCTCAACGCCATGGGCGCCCGCATTGAAGGCGCCGGCACATCCCAGATCACTGTGCAGGGGGTTGATGAACTCTCCCCGCCGGCCACCCCTCACCAGATCATACCCGATCGCATCGAGGCAGGAACGTATCTCATCGCAGCGGGTCTCACCGGTGGACGGCTCACACTCACCCGGTGCGCTCCAGAGCACCTGGAATCCCTCATCGAAAAGCTGAGGAGTGTGGGTTTGAGCATCGAAACCGGCCCGGGACGGATCGAGGTGTGCAGTGACGGCACCATCCGCAGCGTGGATGTGAAGACCTGGCCGTTCCCCGGGTTTCCGACGGACATGCAGGCTCAGTTCATGGCGCTCATGACGCTGGGCGACGGGGTCAGCCTGATTGTCGAACAGATTTTTGAGAACCGATTCATGCACGCTCTCGAACTCACTCGAATGGGCGCGAGCATTGAACTGGATGGCCGAAGCGCCATGGTGAGGGGTGTGAAGCGGCTTTCGGGGGCCCCCGTCATGGCCACGGACCTCAGGGCCTCCGCTTCCCTGGTCTTAGCTGCTCTCGCCGCTCATGGAATCACGTCCATCAGCCGTATATACCATCTAGACAGAGGTTATGAATCGATGGAGGTGAAGCTCTCACAAGTGGGGGCTCGCATCTGGAGAGAAAAGGAGTGACCGGGTCTTGAAGCCCGACTGAGAGGGACGGTCGCTCCATCTTCGAAGAAGTTTGTGCTGATGAGTGACCCCAATCCGCTCAACGATGATCAGAGTCGACCCCCTTCCATCGTGCACTGCTCCCCGCTGGTTTCCCTTCTGCGTTCCGTCGACCCGCGATACCGCCCCATGCCGTTCCTTCTCTTCGGGCTGACGGCGGGAATTCTTGCAGGCCATTCTGAAATCATCTGCACGGCACCCTGTCCTTCGCTCCTTCCCTTCGCAGTGATCCTGGCCGCCGCCCTGGCAGCAGCCGTGCGGTTCCCCCGCTCCGCCATCATGCCAAGAACCATGGCGTGCCTCCTCCTCTTCGCGATCCTGGGACTCACAACCTTCCACCTCCACACCCCGCAACTGCCCCACCCTCCCTCCATGGGTCCTTTTTACGATCGTCCTGAAACCCTCTACGTTGCAGAGGTCATGCTACCGCCCGACGTCAGGCGCGAGAGCGTCCGCGTCTCCCTGCGCCTTCACGCCGCACTGGAGGGCAGTCAGCTGGTGCCTCTCGAGGGCGGTGTTCTGGTCACCCTGCCACCGGAATCCATGGAGAACCTGCTCCTGCACGGAGAGATCGTTCTCGCACGCCTGACCCTCAGGAGGCTTCACAATTTCAACAATCCCGGCGGCTATGATTTCGTCCGGGAGATGGCCCTGAAGGGCCTCCATGCGAGGGCTCACGTGTCTGATGGCCGCTGGGTCGTCAGATTGGAATCCACAGACCTTCAGCCCTCCAACGGAGGTGTGCGATCCCTGAGAAAGACACTCAACCGGGTGAGGCACGCCACCCTGGATTTCGTACTGAAGAACGCGGTTGATGACACCGGTGCGCTTTACGCCGCTCTCCTTCTCGGCTATCGAAATCTCATCTCTCAGGATCTACGGGAAGCCATTGCCGCCACAGGGGTTGCACACCTGCTGGCGATTTCCGGCCTGCATCTCGGGCTGGTGGCCATGGCCTCATTCTGGGTGGGCTGCCGTTTCCTGCGAATTTTTTTCCCCTCGGTGCTGGCACGCTTCGCGGACAGTCATCTGGCGCTCTGGGCGGCATTGGGCGCCACCACATTCTATGCACTCCTCAGTGGACTCGCCGTGCCCACCTGGCGAGCCCTCGTCGCAGTTTCCCTCCTCTTCCTCGGAATGCTCTGGTATCGCAGGGCGAGCTTCGCAACGACCCTTTCCACCGCAGCCATTTTCATCCTTGCCCTCGCTCCCCACAGTCTCTGGCAGCCCTCCTTCCAGCTGTCCTTCGCGGCCGTCACCGGCATCGTGTGCGTGGCACAAGCCTTCTCTCCCCTTGCTACGCACCTGGAGAGCAGGTTCTCCTTCGCCGCCCGCCCGTCGTGTCGCTTCCTGAAGCCATTCTGGACGGCTTTCTGGGTTTCTCTTGCAGCCAACGTGGCGGTCCTGCCCATACTCGCCTACCACTTCCACGGCATTTCCCTCATGGGCTTTCTCGTCAACACGCTCCTGGTTCCTCTGGTGGGGATGGCGGCACTTCCCATCGGTCTCGCAGCCTGTGCGGTGCAACCCTTTTCAAATCTGCTGGGTGGAGTCATCCTGCAACTGGGTTCGGGACTCCTCAAAGTGGCGGAGGAGATCATTCTCTTCTGTGCGCAGTGGAGCTGGTCCTATCACTACGTGGGAACCATTTCTCCAGCCTCGGTGGCGATCTATTATGCAGCCCTCATCCTCATGCTGCTTCCCTGTTCAGCCGTGCGAAGGATTCTTGCTCTGTGTGTGCTGGCGTCCGTCTGCATCCTATGCACTTCCCTGCACCATGCCCGGGACAGCTCAAGTCCCCCCCTCCGTTTGAAAGCGACTTTTCTGGATGTGGGGCAGGGCACGTCGACGTTGCTGGAGTTTCCCTCGGGAGAAACCATGCTGGTGGACGGCGGCGGTTTCTGGGACCACTCCTTTGACGTGGGGCGCCATGTCGTCGCTCCTTTTATCTGGCATCGGGGAATCAGACACCTGGACTACGTGGTCCTCTCCCACGACCATCCCGACCACAAGAACGGTCTGAAATTCATTCTTTCCACGTTCAGCATCGGTCAATTTTGGGAGAGCGGCATCCATGCGGGGTCGAGGTCTGTGGGTGATTTGGAGGCCATCGCTCACAGGAGAGGCATCCCGGTGAAGAAACTGGAGAGCATCTTGGGCAGCCATCGCATTGGGGGAGCGGAGGTTCGCGTCCTCCACCCCTCGGAGGACTACCTCCGGAGGATTTGGGATCGGCGAAACCTCAACAACATTTCCCTGGTCCTGCAGATCCGGTTTGGATCCACCTCCGTCCTCCTGCCGGGCGACATCGACCAGTCCGTGGAAACCACCCTGCCGCTGGAAAGGGACGAGAACGAGCAGTGGCTCGTCGCAGCTCCTCATCACGGAAGCGCCAGCTCGAGCGGCATGGAGTGGCTTAGGTCGCTGCAACCTGCAGCACTGATTTTTTCCTGCGGCAAAGACAATGTGTTTGGATTTCCCGCACCGGAGGTCCTGGAACGCAAGAGGGCCCTCCGGATTCCTCACTACCGTACCGACCGGAGCGGTGCTGTGGAGGCCGTCTCCGACGGTTTGAAATGGTCCTTCAAAGAAACGGTCCAGAGTATGGGGATGGATTGGCAGGAGGGAGCCTCCGCCCGAACCGGCGAGTACCGCGCGAGCGGCTCCCCTCGGACATTCCCTTGCAATTGGCCGATTCATCGTCTATTTTTGCCGGAATGTCCGTGACGACGACGGGGGTTGCGGTGCACCCGCCACTTTTCAATTCTCACATGGAAGAGGGACAGCATGCAGGACAAGGTTCAGGAGATCGTCGATTTGCTCGACAGGGCGGACGACCTTTTCCGTGCCCTCTCCCTGGGGATGGAACAGGCTCATCCCATTTGGGAGTCAGGGCTTGACAAGTTGTCTGCCGCACTGTGGCTTGTGGAGAAACTCAGCGAAGGATCAGTCCAACAGGGAAAAGCTCCTGTTCCGGAAGAATAGAGGCCTTGAACATGGGCCACCGTAAAGGAAGACTCCCCCGGCAGGCCTTGGGAGGGCCGGTTCAGGCGGCATGAGACCGGCTCTCTTTGGGGACCGAATCCCCTCGCAGGTTTTCACAGCGAAACAAGACTCCGATGATCACTCCGAGACCCAGTCCCAGCAAAAATCCGATTTCGAATGCCAAAAGTGCCATGACCGACCTCCCGTGATGAGAACACAGCTGAATACAGCCTCACTGCCGCTCCTCTCAACTCCGCAGCCCCTCTGACCACGGGCGCCCGGGGAGTTGAAGGGGTTTTCCAGCTTCACCATACCCGTGATCTTCCCTTCAGAGTATGCTGGGCCATCATGTTGATTTTCTAAGAACACGCTTAAAATAAAATGTTCAGGAGCTTGAGCCTCACAAATTCGGGCAGCGTCAGGAAAGGATTGACAAGCTCATAGAAGTCCGACTACTAAGGAGGAAGTCCGAGTCCCTGCATTCTTGGGTGCTGGACGCGCATCACGAGGGCAGGCCGATCTCTCTGAAAATTGTGTTCAACGGGGACCCGATGAGGGGTCACAAGAAGGAGACGGCATCATTCATGCATCAAGTGCCCTGCCGTTGACATGGTGCGGAGCAGTCCCCTTCGAGTGTTTTCCGGATGTTCTCCGAAACGGGAATCCCGAGGGGCCGGTGGCCTTCCGAGGCCACGCTCCCGATTTCCTCGACCCGAGCACAAAGGAGAGAGACTCTTGGCGCTTCATATCCTTTCCGCCTGCTTTTTTGCACACGTTCTTTGGGCTTCGCCCTCAGTGGTTCAAGCGTCTTCCAATCGGTCCAGCCCGGCAGCCCACCAGGTAACCGTCACCGCCTACACCAACAGCCCATGTTGCACTAATGACAAACCCAACCTGACGGCATCCTCTCTCGAGATCACCCCGGAACACTACAAGAAAATTGTTGCCCTGAGCCCGGACTTGGCGAGGAACTATGAATTTGGAGACCAGTTTTATCTGCACGTGAGAGGCAGATCGTACCTGGTTGAATATCAGGATAAGACCTCGAGAAGGCACAAAAATCGAATTGATTTTCTCCTGCCCTCCAAGAAGGAGTGCAAGAAATTCGGCATCACCCGGGGCACCCTCGTGCCCGTCGAACCCCGTTAATAAGACCGCTCGAAACGGGGCAGCAATTTTCTTCTTTCAAGATACCCTATATATTTATCTTTACCCGCCCCGGCATCCAGGTCAAGAAGGGCCAGGCGTATTCCCCCCGAAACGCCTGGCCTCTCTCAAGATTTTTTTTGTCTTGTCTTCCTGTTTCCTCCACCTCTCCACCTCGTCTTCCGCATCCGGCAGATTCCCAAACACATTTGTAAATTTTTCCTCCTTCGGGGCACAAAAGTGTGACAGAGCGCTGCGCTTCACCACAACCGGACGCCATGCCCTGTCGAATCGAAGTGCGCCGACTCGACACACGCCCACAGAATGAAGCGCCGATCTTCGCTCGGCGCCATTCCCACATGCGCCACAGGCAGAAATGACCGGTCGCCGGATGGTCGTTGGCGTGGTGAGGTTCCCGGAAGACCTCCGGCTGCATCACAACACATCAACCGGATTGAAGTATTTTGACGAAATATCGAGATTTTTCGAGCCGAGGGGTGTGCCCTGCACCAGGCCAGAGCCCAGGGACAAACGCTAAAAGCGATGGCACACGCCTTGCTCTTTCCCAGGGGAAAAAGGAGGGAAATATGGCGGCATCCATTCAGATGATTCTAGGATTATTGATCGGGGGCATCGGTTTCAGCGTCATCGGAGACGCTCCATTTGCGGGTTTCAGCGGCCTTTTCACGAGTGGTTTCCTCTTGTTGACAGCCATTGACCGCATGGTTGAAATGGCTCATACTAAAAAGAAATTGTGAATGCATCCGGGCAGCGGGGAACGATTTGGATCCCCCTTGTGTTGGGCCCCGGAAAACGAAAACCTTTTGTGTTGTGTCACGGAGAGTGGAAAAATCGGGCCTTCCAGAAGATGTATTCGGGTCTGCCGATCAAAACCTTCAACCATCACAAGCCCTTCGTACCCCCATCCCTTCGTGGGGAAGAGTGGAATTGAGCCTGAATGAGCCAGCTCACCGAACTTGAGGCGATTGACTGGAAAAGACTTTTCCAGGAGTTTTCCGAATTTCAAACACCTGCTGAAGCCTCTCAGGTTGAGGCCGGGATCTACGTGTCGTCCCTGGTCAATCCAGCCCACACCTTTGTCTCCGAGTTTCTCGCAATCAGAATGAAATCCGGCGAACGCCGTGATGAGGCGGTGCGCGATCTTTACCACTATCTCCTTCAGAAGCGCTACGATGAGCGCCTCAATTTGCTCCATTTCGCATTTCACATCTTTGATGAGGAGACCCGACTCCCCGACGCCATCATCGAGATGACCCCTTTTCCCCATGAAGACGGCGTTCCCAGGTTCAAACACTTCACCGACGGCAGTTTCAGGCTGAGTTCCCCCTGAAAGTCCCTTCATTCCCATCGAATTCCCTTTTAAATTGGCACGTTTTGCTGCAACATCCAACTCACCAAGCTTGACGGGAATGCCCCTCTCACGCTAAGAAACTCTTGGATCGTTTCACCCGGGGCCGCCGGCCTCCGTCAAAAAGAGCCTCTGTCTGCAGACACAATGGGAAGAGGTGCTGTCCCATGGATTGGAAAGTGGCCACCTTCAATGTCAACGGCATCCGCGCCAGGCTGTCGTGCGTGCTCGACTGGATCAGGAAGCATGATCCCGATGTCCTTTGTCTGCAGGAGATCAAATGCCAGACCGGGGACTTCCCTCGCCAGGATTTCGAAAACCTGGGCTATACCGCCAGCGTGAGGGGGCAGAAAGCTTTCCACGGAGTCGCAACCCTCACCAAACGTCCACCGTTGGAAAGCCTCGAGGAATTTGCAGACTGGGGGCCGGACAGTGAGGCGCGATTTCTTGCGGTGCTGGTGGACCATGTGTGGGTGGTCAATACCTATGTGCCTCAAGGTCGATCGATCGAGGACCCGGCCTTTCAATTCAAGCTGGAATTCTTCCGCAGGCTGCGTTCCTGGTTTCAGAATCGATTCGACCCCATGGATGCAGTGGTGTGGCTGGGGGACATGAACGTCGCACCCACCCCGCTGGATCTTTTTGACCCACATCGATACGAGGGGAGTGTGGGGTTTCACCCTGCGGAGCGAAGCGCTCTCCAGGAAGTGATCTCATGGGGGTTCACCGACCTTTTCAGACTGCACCAGCCCGACACCAGGCAGTTCACCTTCTGGGACTATCGCCTGCCCCGAAGCTTCCAGAAGAATCTGGGCTGGAGAATCGACCACATTCTGGCCAGTGCGCCATTGGCCAATGCGTGCAAGGGGTGCCGGGTCGACGACACAGTCCGAGGTGAAGAGAAGCCCAGTGATCATGCGCCCGTCATTGCCCTCCTGGATTTGCCCGACGAAGACAAGCCGGGGACATGAAAGTCAGGTCCGCGGGGCCAGGTGGGATCGCGCACTGTGGCTGTGCTGAAAGCTTGGCGCCCCGCTTCCGGCCCCTCATTGCTGCAGGGATAGGAAGATCAAAGGTCTTTCCGAGTCTTCGGCCGCCTCGGCACGGAAAGGTCAAGGAAGCTGACCGGCTGAATTCACTTCAGCCCAGAAACATATAGGAGAGATTGTGCGTGTTGCCCCACGGAGCTCCTCCCGGGAACTGAAATCCGCACCCTGTGAGGGCTCCGGACAACAAGATGACCGGCTGCCGGCGCGTGCATCTCGAAGGCAGCTCAAAGGCGTCGTGCCCGTCAGTTCAAAAAAAGGAGTGTGACATGCCCGGCCTGGAAGCCATCAATGCAACCGGCAGCTGGAAAGTTGCCATTATTGCGCCCACCATCGTCTTCATCAGCCTCAGCCTTCTGGCTGTGCTGGTCAGCGCCATGGAGAGAGTTCTCCGCCTCCTGGATGCCTCTAAGGAAACCCTGGCCAATTTTTTCAAGCGCCAAGGAGAGGACCTCTCCCCGCAGGACCTGCCGGCGGTGCTCTCCGGAAAAGCGGGTGTGATCCCGCTGAACGATGAAGAACGCGAGGCGGCCGTCTACCTGGCCATGATCGTTCAGCGCATGGGAGAACCCTTCGATTTGAACAGACTCATGGAGCTGGCCGAACAACTGGGTGTCCCTCATTATGGGGAACACATCCACCGACTCCTCGAGTCGGGCTGCATCCAGGAATCTGAGGCTCCGCAGGAGCGCGGTCTCTATTACTGGAAAGGCGTCGGCGATGAAGGCGCCTGTGTCCTGGGCTTTCAGCAGCCCCAGGGAGGTTGAACGCCTCAAAAAGGGAGCGATCCGCCCTCCGCCGACAGGAACTGCCCTGTCTCTTCGAGAGAGACACGCTCCACGATGGCGAGGATTTTTTCCACAGAGTCCTCCACCGAATATGTCGCCTGTGAACCACCCATGTCCGTCCGAACCCATCCCGGATGGACGCAAATCACCGTGACCCCGTCTTTTCGGTACGCGATCGACTGACTCTTGGTGAGCATGTTCACCGAAGCCTTGGACACCCTGTAGGGAGTCATGGTGCCGTCGCTCAGCGCCACGGAACCCATTTTAGAGCTCATGTTGACGATTTTCTTCTCCGTCCCCCGCAGGAGGAGCGGATACAAAATCCTGCTGGTGAGAAACGGACCGCCCAGGTTGACTCGGAAGGTTTCCGCAAAGGTGCCCCAATCCAGCTCATTGAGCGCCCGGCCTTTTTCCAGGTTGATGCCCGCATTGTTGATGAGCAGATCCAGGCGACCGAATGTTTCCTGCAGGTAGTCGCGAAGCTTCTCAAGATCGATTTCCGAGGTGACGTCGATCTGGAAGGCGTGAACATTTTCGCGTTCCAAAGCCGCCTCGAGCAGTCGACTCGAACGGCTCGCGTCGCGGTAACCCCCGATCACCCGGTAGCCGCGATCCGCCAGACCCGTGGTGAGACCGAAACCAAGTCCTCGATTGGCGCCGCTCACAAAGGCAATTTTCTCCAGAGGTCCTGAAGCCATTTTTTTCTCCTTGCTTTGAAGGGTCGCGGCCCCGGGCCTGGTGCTACCCCTTCACGGCAGTTCATGTGAACATCTTGGTGAAAGCCAGACGCTGAGCGGCAGTGCCCACGACGAGAATCTCTCCCCCCGGTGGAAGGACACTGTCGGAACCCGGATTGCTCACCATCTGGTCCTGGTGCTGAATGGCAATGACATTCAACCCTGTCCGGGCTCCAATCTCACTTTCCCCCAGCGTTTTGTTGGCAAGACTTGCCGGCACTTTGAGATCAAACAACTCCGCGCCCTCCCCGAGAATGGCCGCTTCCACATCTTCGATGAGCCCGATGAGAGACCGCACCGCAAGGGAGGTGTAGCTCAGGGCGAAGTCGGCCCCCGCCCGGTGAATGGCCTCCACATTGCGCTGGTGCGTGATGCGGCTGATGATGCGGGTTTCGGGATTGAGCCTGCGGCAATAAACCGTGAGATAGATGTTGACGGCGTCATTGTTGGTGGTGAGGAGCACCGAAGGCGCCTCCCTCAGGCCCGCCTTCATCAAAACCTCGCGGTTGGCGGCATCCCCGGTGAACACTCGGTCGGCGGCATCGGACAAGCGGTCGCAAACGCCCTCATCTTTTTCCACCAGATTCACTCTCAGCCCCTGTTGTTTGAGGGCCTTGGAGGTGGCTCGGCCCACCTTGCCCCCGCCAATGACCAGCACCGGATGCTCGAAGGCTTTGCTCGGGCCCAGCAGGGATTCCAGTTGGGCCATCTGCTCGTCGGTGCCCACAACCACCAAAACGCTCTGGGGCGAAATCAAGGTCTCGGGTCCCGGATTGAGCAGCTTTCCGCGAAGCCACACCGCCACGATGTTCAACCCGGTGAGTTGCCGCAGATTTGTCTCGCGAATGGTGCGGCCGGCCAGCACCGTGTTCTGCACGCAAAATTCCGCAATGACGAGATTCTTGAAGTGTCCCACCACATGGATGCGGGTATTTCCGGCGTCGACCCGACCGGCCAGCTGTTCTCCCAGCCGATGTTTGAGGGGCAGCACGTGAGTGGCGCCGCTCAACTCCAGGATGTCGATGGAATCCTGATCTTCCACGATGGAAATGACAGGCACGGTTGCCGATTCTTCCCGCACCGTGAGGGTGACGTTGGTGTTGGTGGCGTCATCGACATTGGCAATCACTGCACGCGACTCTCCCACACGGATGGCTCGGAATGTCTTCCTGTTCTCAATGTTGCCGATGACCACCGAAACACCTTCTTCATAGAGGTAACCGGCCTTGAGAGGGTCGGCCTCGAGAACGTAATATGAGGCCCCCTGCCCTCGAAGTCTTTCGATGTAGCCCTGAGCAACGGGATCGTAGCAACAGAATATCAAGTGATCTTTCACCCCCTCCGGCACCTCTCTCAAGATGCGAACCCGCATTTGCGCCTCGAGCCAGGGTGCGTAGAAATACCGGATGAAGGCGAAAGGCAACACAATGAGCAGGAAAACGATGCCCGAGAGAAGCACGATGATGCTGAAAACGCGGCCGATATCACTGTCGAACGTGATGTCCCCGAATCCCAGGGTGCTCATCACCGTGAGCGTCCAGTAAACACCGGTCACCCACGTGTGTTTCCTCTGCTCGACCGTGTCCATGATGATGTGAAAGAGGACGGCGTAGAGCGTCACGAGGAAGATGAGAAACACGATGTATTTGAGAAGAGCGGCCAGATTTCGCCGCGTTTGTTTTTCAGTGATGAGATACGCCAGCTGGGAAAAAAGGAATTTCATGGAATCATTCCTTGAAGATCGAGTCAGGGCGTTCGGGGATCACACCGTCACCAGAAGAGCCACCGGAAAGTTCTCGAGGACGGCCGCGGCGTGCAGGACCCTCTCGTTTCCGTCCCACTCGGCCTCGACCCGTTCCTGAGTGAACGCATGAATGAAACCCTGAGGAGTCTTGCCTGGAGGCAGAAGAATCCGGGTATGCTGCCAGACCGCTTCCCCCTGGGTTTCGTTCTCCCAGAAGCCGCCGACAAGGCTCACCCACAGCCGGGGCACCGCGACAATGAGGGCGCGTTCCCCATGAGATCTCGAGAAAACGCATAGATGGTCTCGCCGGGAACCCTCGACATCCAGAGGTTCATAACTCCCCTCCTGAAAAAGTGAAGTCATCTCTCTTCGAAGCGCCAATGTTTTCCAGGTCACCAGCAGCTTGGCGCGGCCATCCTCGAGGTTCCGAACAATCGACGAGATCAGAGCCTTACGATCCTCCCCGTGGGATTCGAAACTTCTTCGCAGTTCATCCAGCAGCCTTCTGCGGTGATGGAAGTCTACGGGACGCCGGTTGTCGGGGTCCACCAGGCAGTGGCGCCAGATTTCGTTCCCCTGGTAGAGGTCCGGGACTCCGGGGACCGTCAATTTCAAGAGGGTCTGTGAGAGGCTGTTGAGCATCCCAAAGTGTGCGACACGCCTGCAGAAGGGTACGAAATCATCCAGGAAATCGTTGGGGCCGTGCGTGTCCAGAAGCTGTCTCACAAAACCAGTCACCGCTGCCTCGTAGGCCTCATTGGGCGTTATCCAGCTGCTGTTGACCTTGGCTTCCCGCACTGCCTTGATGGCGTACCGCTCCATTCTCGCGGCATAGCCCTCCAGAGCGTCCCCGACGTTCCCTTCCAGGGGAAAGCTGCCCACCAGGTTCTGGTAGATGCCGTACTGATCGTTGAGGTCTGGAACCACCGGTTCCTTCGACCCCTTTTGCCTGGAAATCATGATTTTGTTCCAGGCCCGCAAACGCGCCTGCCACTCCTCGGGAATTTCCGACAGCACGTTGATCCGCGCCCGAACATCCTCACTGCGCTTGCTGTCGTGCGTGGACGTTGAAAGCATCCCGTGGGGCCAATTGCGCAGGCGCGCCCCATTGGCGAGGTGAAAATCCTCGATGGAAACGCCGAAGTGAGTGGGCTCTCCACCGACCTCGTTGAGCGAGACCAGGCGGTTGTAGATGTAAAACGCCGTGTCTTCAAACCCTTTGGCCATAACGGGGGCGGTGTATTGCTGAACCTTCATGGCAAATCGTGCAAGCGCCTCCTGAAAGGCATCGGAGTCCTGCACCTTGAGTTCCCTGAGCAGCACTTCATAGATGAAATCGTAGATGCTGAGGTCTTCCGCCCTGCTCCTCGCGCGCGCCTCTGCAATGGCACAGCGGACGTATTCGCGGTCCTCGGGCGCCACGTCAAAGCCGCGGACGTACGTTCGGTAAACGGGAAAGCAGGCCACCACTTCTGTGAGTGCCTCCCTCTGATTGGTCAGAGTGAAGTCCCGGTAGTGGCGATTGGATTCGGAGATTCGATCCAGCAGATGGGCCAGGACATTGAGTTCCCCCGCCATGGCCGTCTTCATGATGAGCTTTTTGCTCTCGTAGGCCAGTTGTTCGAAGGAGAACTTTTTCCCCACGAACCGATGGTACGCCCGGTCCATGGCGCGGCTGTTCTTGCGGCAAACGAACAGGCCGTTCACCAGGTTGGCAAACTCGTAGCCCGTCGTGCCATGGATGGGCCACTCTTTTCGGAGACCTTCCCCGTCGGCGAGGATCTTTTCCACAACCACATAGAGGGACAGCGGCACGACCCCGCCCTCCTCCCCGGGAGCTGCCGCCCGTTTGCGCGGCGTCATCCGCGCGGGACCTCCCACGGCCTCCTGCAGTTGCAGGAAATATTTCCCCGGGTCAAAGAGTCCATCGGGGTGGTCGATGCGAAGCCCGTGGATTTCACCCTTCTGGATCAATTCGAGGACCAGCTGGTGGGTGGCTTCAAAAACCTTTGGGTCTTCCATGCGAAGGCACGCCAGGTCATTGATGTCGAAAAATCTCCGGTAATTGATTTCGTCTGAGGCCACCCGCCAATAGGCCAGTCGATAGTTTTGAACCTCCAGGAGCTGATGGAGCAGGTCAAAACTGCGGGGAACCCCTTTTTCCCCATTAAAAACAAACAGGTTTTCGTGGATGAACCGGTGGATTTCCGGACACTCGGCACACAGCCGCGCCAGCTGGAGCTTGTAGTTTTCCTGGTGGAGGAGCCGGGCCTGTCTCTGATCCGCGTCACCCGGGTCGAACCGTGAAAGCTGACCCAGGGCGTCCATGAGCGTTCTGAAATTTTGGTACCTCGGGTCGCTCGTGTCGAGCCAGGCTTCGAGGCGACCCACATCCCACTGCAGAATGAAGGGATAAGAGACGGGGTCCACGGGAAAGACGTGATCGTGGTAGCGAATCGAAAACCGGCCGCCTGCCGCATCGAAGGTCAGCTTCAGGTCTCCCTCTTCGAGCACGGAGCCGTAGCGGTCTCCCAGCACGGGCAGAAGGACTTTGTTTCTGAGCTCCTGTTTGAGGGGTTCCCAACTGATGTCGAAAAACTCGGCAAAATTTGAAAGGCGGCCGTTTTCCAGGACATCCATCCACCATTGGTTGTCGGAACCCACCCCCATGTGGTTGGGCACCATGTCCAGGATCTGGTACATCCCATGGCGATGCAGGGCTTCCAGGAAAACACGGTAGTCCTCGTGCGATCCCAGCTCAGGGTTGATCGCTCCATGGTCGATGATGTCATACCCGTGGGGACTGCCCGGACGCGCCCTCAGGTAGGGCGATGCGTAGACATGCGTGATGCCCAGGGATTGCAGATAGGGAAGGATCTCCGCCGCCTGGAGAAACCCAAAATCCTTGCTCAGCTGAATCCGGTAGGTCGCGATTGGAATTTTTTCCCGCAAAACCCCGCGCTCTTCGCGGCGGCCCTCTCCGCCGGTCAGCTCCCACAGACCCCGCTCTTTGCGAAGCAGCAGCGCCGTTTCACGTACTGTCTGGTGCTGCCTGATGCGCTCCAAGTCCAGTGGCAGTTTTCTGCGCCAGTTGGGGTGCTCGTCCACCGTACCGGGAAGGTTCGCCTGTTCCAACTGGCCCAGCAGATCCTCCAGCTGCACCATGAACACCTTGCTGGGAGTGCGGCACAAATAAAGGTGAACCGCCGTGATCAACTCGGGCGTCATCTCTGTCACAAGGCCGGGATCCGTTTGAGCCAGCGATTCAGGCAGCAGTCCTTCGCGCTCCAGGGCCAGAAGCAGCCGCGCACGGTCCTGGGCACGCCCTACGATCTGATTTTCGCGAAGGGTTTCGGTGGGGAAAAGATCCAGTTCCATTCGAACGGCGATGTCACGGCCGTTCCAGAACCCCAGAAGTGTAGGGAGGTCGTGGGTGCTCACGGCCACCAGAGCGCCCTCGGGATAGTCGGCCGGAGATTTGAAGTTCCCCGTCTCATCCTTTTCGAAGTAGAGGAGCCTGTAGGAGAGCACGCTGCGGGCCGCCAGGGCTTCGCGCACCTCATCGGGAACCGTGCCCAGGTCTTCTCCGATGATGAGACACCTGTTGCGGCGGCTTTCGAGGGCCAGGATGCCCAGGAGATCTTCGAGGGGATAGCGGACGTAAGTGCCTTCGAGAGGCTTTTCTCCCGGAGGAACCCAGAAGAGCCGCATGAAACCCATCACGTGATCGATACGCAGGGCTCCGCTGTGGCGCATGTTGCTGCGAAGGATCTGGATGAAGAGTTCGTAGCCGTCTTCCCTGAGACGGTGAGGGATAAAAGGGGGCAGGCCCCAGTCCTGACCGTTGAGGTTGAAGTCGTCGGGAGGAGCGCCCGCCCGGGCTTTCAGCGCATACATTTCCTGGAACGCCCATGTCTCGAAACCCGCTCCATCGACCCCCACGGCAAGGTCCTGATAAAGCCCCACCCCAAGCCCACATTCCATGGAACGCTGCCCCACGCCGGCCACCTGGCGTTCCGCCTCCCAGACCAGATACTGGTAAAACTCCACCCGCTCCCAATGGGAATCGGCGAAAGCCCTGACGGCATCGGAGCCGGGATCCCTGTATTCTTCCGGCCATACCGGCCAGCCCCACAGGGGGGCATCCAGGGCTTTGAAATGCTCCTGCAGCGCCTCGAAAACCCCGTAGCTGCGCAGATTCTCTCCTCCCCTCGCCTGGAAGGCTCGGAACGCATGCCCCCGCTCCGTCTCCGCATTCCGGTGATGCTCCCGAAAATGGCGGTACAATCTCTCCAGGATGACCCATTTGCAGGACTGCACCTCGGGATAGGGGACAAACTCCTCGTTACGCATTTGAGAGAGGCGCGCCTGGAAGGCTGGATCTAAAACCATCTCCCGGGCTTCGGCACACTCGGCAAACTCTGGAATCGCCTCCACATCCATGTACAGCGGATTCAGGTACAGACGGGTGGAGGGACTGTAGGGGCTGATGTGGTGAGGATTTTGAGGAAACAGAGTGTGAAGCGGATTGACGCCGAGAATCCCCGCCCCGACTTTCGAGCAGTCCTCGACGAGCGCGCGCAGATCGGAGAAGTCGCCCATGCCCCAGTTTCTGCGAGATCGAACGCCGTAGAGTTGCAGAGAAGGCCCCCAGGTACGACCGTCATCCTGCAACGCCGGGGGGATGTAGCAGGTTTCGGGAACCACGATGAGCCGCATCTCATGGACGGCGGGCTCGTCTGTGTGCTTCCCCACCGTGATGGAAAACCGATGATAGCCGGGTTCAGGGGCAACGGGAAGGGGAAAGAGGAAGCGGTTTCTGACGTCCGAGCCAAGCTTGAGGCAGCTCTCGATCTCCAGTTCCTGTGGCACAAAGGTTCCCCGATGTTCGGCGCCGTTCTCCTCCACAAGGAGCCATTCCACTGCGTCGGAAGACCCCACGGAACCCAAAACGATGGGAATGCGCAAGGGGTCATTCCCTTCCGTGACCACGAGGACGGGCTCAATTGTCCGACGCCAGGGCTCCTCTATCTTTGCCTTGATGGCCGCCTCAATCTCGCCGTCGTCTCCGAGGGGAACCCCCATGGATCCGAGGAGCACCCGTTTGGTCTCATCGGAAACCTCGTGCCGTTCTCCCCAGATGTCCCAGTATTCGAGCTCGATGCCGAAGAGTTCGCAAAGCATGTCGATGGGACGAGATGTCATGAAGCCATCCTCCTTGAAGCGCGTCGAGAGACTGCGGAGCCTCTCAACCTGGAAAGCGGAACCGGGGCGCCCTTCATCCCGACTGATTTGACTCTTCGAGGGAAAAACTGGCCCTCCACACCGCGCTCCACGGAAGGAGATGCCCGCGGGAAAGCGCCTCTGAGGCCTCTTCAGATGTCTCGAAAACGAGGTGCTCCGGGAGAGGAAGCGGCGGCGAGTTCGCCCCGCGATCCCCGAGGTTGGCGACCACCACCAGGAGGGCTCCATCCCCCAGTGCCCATTGGATGCAGAAGGCCGTGTCCTGGAGCATGAGCACGTCCCCGATCCCTCCTTTCAGACCTTTCAGTCGAGGAGCGATCTCCTTCTGACGGATTCGCAGCAGATGGCGGTAGAACGCCCACCATCGACGGTGTTCGGGCCTTTCCAGGTCCTTCCAGTCCAGCACGGCCCCCGCGAAGGTTTCCGAGGCGTTGGGATCGGGAATGTTCTCCAGCGATCGGGGGTCTTGAAAAGCCGGAAAGGCGGCAAATTCGCTCCGGCGCCCCGCCGTTACCTTCTCCGCCAGTTCGGGACCGAAATCACAGAAGAAGGGAAAGGGTTTCAGACAGCCAAATTCCTCACCCATGAAGAGCAGGGGAATGGAAGGCGCCAACAGCATGACGGCCACCGCCGCCCGCAGCGCCTCGGGATGGGCCAGCATTCCAATCCGATCTCCCAGAGCCCGATTCCCCACCTGGTCATGGTTTTGCAAAAACGAAACAAAAGCCGTCAGGGGAAGGTGACCGCTCGGTTCACCCCTCCCCGCCCCTCCGCGGTGCGGGGAAGGTTCGCCCTGGTAGGCAAAGCCTCTCGTCAGGCAGCGCACGAGATGAGCCGCAGGTTCCCGGGCGTAGTCCACATAATAGCCGTCCTTTTCGCCCGTGAGCAGCACATGGAAGGCATGATGGATGTCGTCGTTCCACTGGGCCGCATACCAGCGGGGTGTTTCCCGCGCGTCCCGTTCCAGGTAGCCGGCGGCATTGTGGTCGTTTTCAAGCACCAGATGAACCTGCCTGCCCGGTGCGATGGACTCCTGAACCCTCAGAGCCAGTTCCTGCAGGATGTCCGGACGGGAATCGTCCAAGATGGCATGCACGGCATCCAGACGCAGGCCGTCCAGGTGGTATTCGTGGATCCAGAAGAGCGCATTGTGAATGAAGAAGTCACGGACGACCCGGCTGCGCTCCCCGTCAAAATCGATGGCCGCACCCCACGGCGTGTGGTGACGCTCGGTGAAAAAAGCACTCCGCGCATAGGCGTGCAGATAATTCCCCTCAGGACCGAAGTGGTTGTAGACCACATCCAGGAACACCATGAGCCCCCGGGCGTGAGCTTCCTGCACGAGCCTTTTGAGATCCTCCGGGCGGCCGTAACAGCTGTCGGGTGCAAAGGGGAGCACGCCGTCGTAACCCCAGTTTCTCTTTCCGGGAAAGTCGGAAAGCGGCATGAGTTCAACAGCGGTGACTCCCAGGTCCGCCAGGTAGTCCAGCCGGTCGCACACGCCGTCGAACGTCCCCTTCTGTGTGAAGCTCCCCACGTGCAGTTCGTAGAGCACCGTCTCTTCCCAGGGCCGCCCCATCCAGCCGTGGTCTTCCCACGCGAAGGCCCCCGGATCGATGATTTCACTGGGGCCGTGAACATCCCGGGGTTGGAACCGGGAAGCAGGGTCGGGCACCAGCAGATCCCCATCGATGCGAAAACGGTAGAGATCCCCTGGGGCAGCATCTTTCAGGCACACCTCGTGCCAGCCGTCTTCAAGGGGCTCCATGCGATGCGCATGGTCCGCCGCGGGTTCTTTCTCCAGCCACAGCTCCACGTTCTGCGCATCGGGGGCATAAAGCCGGAAGCGCACCCCGCCTTCCTGCACCCGTTGAGCGCCGAACGGCATCGAGTGTTCACGCCTCAAGGCTCCCCTCCTTGAAGACCACCATTCCCAGGGGAGGCAGGGTGACGTTGAGGGACTGAAAGTGTCCGTGAGCAGCCACGGGAGCACTTTCCACCCCCCCCATGTTGCCCTGGCCGCTGCCTCCGTAGAGGGGCGCATCGCTGTTGAGGACTTCCCGCCAGTAGCCGCTCGAAGGCACCCCGATTCGGTAGTTGTGCCGCGGGACGGGCGTAAAGTTGAAGGCGCACACCAGCAGATCCTTCGGATCCCGTGCCCTTCTCATGAAAATGAGGGTGCTCTGCTCGGTGTCGTTGCAGTCGATCCATTGGAACCCGGCGGGGTCAAAATCCTGCTGGTGAAGGGAGGGTTCGCCGCGCAGAAGCGTGTTGAGATCCCGGACCCAGCGCCTGAGCCCGTCATGAGACGCGTACTCCAGGAGGTGCCAGTCCAGGCTCGCGTCGTGGTTCCATTCGGCCCACTGGCCGAATTCACATCCCATGAAGAGCAGTTTTTTCCCGGGATGCATGTACATGTAGCCGTACAGAAGGCGCAGGTTGGCAAACTTCTGCCACATGTCACCGGACATTTTGCCCATCATGGATCCTTTGCCGTGGACAACCTCGTCGTGGGAAAAGGGCAGGACGAAATTCTCATGGAAGGCATAAAGGAGACTGAAAGTCAGGAGATTGTGGTGATACCGCCGGTGTATAGGATCCTTGGACATGTAGAGCAGCGTATCGTGCATCCACCCCATGTTCCACTTGAACCCGAAGCCCAAGCCTCCCAGGTAGGTGGGACGGGACACCATGGGCCAGGAAGTGGATTCTTCCGCAAAGGTCATGGCGTCGGGAAATTGCTGATAGACGACCGCGTTGAAGCGCTTCAGAAACTCGATGGCCTCCAGGTTTTCACGACCTCCATACTGATTGGGCACCCATTCTCCCTCCTTCCTGGAGTAATCCAGGTAAAGCATGGAAGCCACCGCGTCCACCCGCAGCCCGTCGATGTGGTACTTTTCCAGCCAGAAGATTGCGTTGGACAGGAGGAAGTTGGCCACCTCCACGCGTCCGTAGTTGAAAATGTAGGTGCCCCAGTCCTGGTGCTCCCGCTGCCGCGGGTCGGCATGCTCGTAAAGATGCGTGCCGTCGAAGTAAGCCAGGCCGTGTTCGTCCGTGGGAAAATGGGCGGGCACCCAGTCCAGGATAACGCCGATGCCGTGCTGATGGAGCGTGTCCACCAGGAACATGAAATCCTGGGGGGTGCCGAACCGGCTGGTCGGGGCGTAATAGCCGACGGTCTGATAGCCCCATGATCCGTCAAAGGGGTGCTCCGTGACGGGCAGGAGTTCCACGTGGGTGAAACCCATTTGCGCGACGTATTCCGCAAGCTTGGGCGCCAGTTCCCGATAGGTGAGCCACCGGTTGCTTTCCCCGGCAACGCGCATCCAGGATCCCAGGTGCACTTCGTAGATGGAAAGGGGGGCATCCCACCTGTTCCGGGTTTTTCGGGTTTCCATCCATTCGCCGTCCCCCCAGGGGTAACCGGAGAGGTCCCACACCATGGAGGCCGTCTGGGGCCGGATTTCACAGGCAAAACCAAAGGGATCGGCTTTTTGCACTTTGTAACCGTTGTACTGGGATTCGATGGCGTACTTATAGAGATCCCCCTGCTTGACCCCCGGAATGAAGCCTTCCCAAATTCCGGAATCCCCGCGGTGCCACAGCGGATTGGCCCCTTCATCCCACCCGTTGAAATCCCCCACCACCGAGACGCGGCGGGCATTGGGCGCCCAGACGGCAAAGCGGGTTCCCAGCTCCCCTTGCCACTCGGCAAGATGGGCCCCCATCTTCTCCCAGGCCCGGTGGTGAGTCCCTTCCATCCAGAGGTAAAGGTCGTAGTCTGTCAAAAAGATCGTGGATTCCGTGCTCATGTCAGCGCTTCCTTTCCGAACCCTCTCCCAGGAAGTTCAAAATCCCCTGCAAGGGAATCTGAACCCAAGCGGGCCGATTGTTGATTTCATATTCCAGTTCATAAAAGGCCTTATCCAGGAGAAACGCGTCCAGGAGAATCTCCAGGTGACCGGGTTCTCGCGGGATGCAGGGCGCCTCGCCCATGGTCTGCAGGTAGCCCCTCAGAAACGCGGCGGAAACCCATCGCTCCCAGGCCCGAGCCCAGGACTTGAGCTTGTGGAAGCGCTCTTCCTGGTCGCCCGTGCGGCTGAAAAGGGCCGTGTGCGCGGCATAATCGAAGGACCGGATCATGCCCGCAAGGTCTTTGAGAGGCGAGTGCTTCTCCCGGCGTTCCTGCAGGGATTTTAGGGGTTCACCTTCAAAATCGAGCAAGAAAAAATCGTCGCCGGCTCTCAAAACCTGCCCCAGATGAAAGTCCCCATGGATCCGGATCCTGGTGGCCTGAAGGGAAGACTCAGGAAGCGACTCAAAGATCCCCATGAGGGATGCGGAGCGCTCCAACAGCCGATGCGCCTTGACCTGCACCCTCTCGGGAAAATGATCGAGCCCTGAATGGACGAGTTCCAGTGACCGGCGTGCCTGTTCCGCAAAACCGTCGGAAAGGTTCTCCAGGTATTCGGGTGTGATCTTTTCGGGCGCGAAGTCCCTCTGTTTTCGAATCGACGACAGGGCGAGATGAAATTCGGCCGTGCGCTGAGCGAGGCGTCCCACAGCCTCCAGGTAGCCGCCCGCGAGGTGCTGCATGAGGGGCGGAGTCTCCGTCGCCACGCACCTCATCAGTCCTCCCGGTTCATTCCAGGGGGCCGACACGCCTTCCTCGAGTTGTTCAACCTGGTCAAAATACCCGGCGAGGGAGGTCTGGGCGTGAGCCCACCCATCCCCGTCGTTGGGGATGAACCTCTGGAGCAGGGCCACCGTGGATCGGGCACCTCCTTGAGACTCATAAACCATGTAGCCCGCTGCCCTGGGGAGATTGGCAAACGAGGTGTGCTCCGTGAGGGCGAAAGTGATCTCCATGTCCGGGTTGATGCCCTCCTCCAGTTTCCTGAAGACCTTGAGGATGAACGCCTCGTTGATCACCAGGGAGGTGTTGCTCTGTTCGGCGGAGAGCCGCCGGAAACGAGACGGCTCGCGGTCCCCTTCCTCGGCCTCCGTCAGTTCGCGGGTGCCGAACGCGGACACGCGGCCGTTCTGGAACGTGGCGTAATATCGGTCGTCGTGCAGGGCCATGAGCAGATCATGGCAGGCGGTTTTGTCCACGAGGGCGTCGTAGAGCGCACCTTTGTCACGGGCGGTCTTGATGAAGACGAGCACGCTCTCGGGAACATTCTCAACAATGCGGGATGCTTCCGCACCCCAGGACACTTTGAGCGGAAGAACGTAGACCTCGCGACCCCCATCGGCGTAGCTCACCTGGACAAAAGTCAGGTGGAACCCGCTGCCCAGCTTGGCCCAGTCGAGAATGCGGCAGCCCACCAGCCCCCGTCCCTTCCCCCTGAAATAGCGCTGTTTCTTGAGGTACGCGGGAATGATGTCGCTTTCCAGGCGAAACCTGTCTTCGGTCTCCAGGATGTTCGTGGACCGGCGTTCGAGCGAAAGGACGGGAGTGGCGATCTCTTCCAGTCGCGCGGGGACACCCACCGTCATGGGCTCCGCCTGGGGCTCCAGCCGGAACCAGTAAAAGGCGTGAGGCCCAAGCGTGATGAAATAGGGCAGTTCCCCGATCGGGGGGAACTCCACGCGGCCGAGCATCTCGACCGGGGTCCAGCCCCGGTAGGCCGAGAGGTCCAGTTCCACAGGCTGGACGAATCGGGAGAGGTTGGCCACGGCCAGGATCACCTCCTCCTTGTAGCAGCGCAGGTAGGCCAGAACCTTCTGATTTTCGGGTTCGAGGAATTCGATGGTGCCCCGGCCGAACGCCTTGTGCTGCTTGCGCAGGGCGATCATGCGGCGCATGAAATGATAAAAGGAGGTCAGGTGGCGCTGCTGGGCTTCCACGTTCACTCCCTGGTAGCCGTAGACCGGGTCGGAAATCACGGGCAGGTAGAGCCTCGCCGCATCGGCTTTGGAAAAACCCGCGTTGCGGTCGGCGGACCACTGCATGGGTGTGCGCACGCTGTCCCGGTCGCCCAGGTAGATGTTGTCGCCCATGCCGATCTCGTCGCCGTAGTAGATGATGGGAGTCCCCGGAAAGGAAAACAGCAGGCTGTGCAGGAGTTCCCGGCGGCGCAGGCTGTTTTCCACGAGAGGCCCCAGCCGGCGGCGGATGCCCACATTGACGCGCATGCGGGGATCCTTGGCGTATTCCTGGTACATGTAGTCACGCTCTTCGTCGGTGACCATCTCGAGGGTGAGTTCGTCATGGTTTCTCAGAAAAAGTGCCCACTGGCAGTCTTCGGGGATGGGCGGGGTGCGCTTGAGGATCTCCACGATGGGGGTCCGGTTTTCCTGCCGCAGAGCCATGTAAAGCCTGGGCATCACGGGGAAGTGATACGCCATGTGGCATTCATCCCCCTTGCCGAAGTATTCCACCACGTCTTCGGGCCACTGGTTGGCCTCGGCCAGGAGCATCCGGTCCTCGAAATTGCTGTCCACGTATTTTCGAATCTTTTTGATCACCGCATGAGTTTCGGGAAGGTTTTCGTTGTTGGTCCCCTCCCGCACGCACAGGTAGGGCACGGCGTCGAGGCGCAGGCCGTCGACCCCGAGCTTGAGCCAGAACGCGAGGACCTTGAGGATGGCCTGCACCACTTTGGGGTTGTTGTGATTGAGGTCCGGCTGGTGGGAAAAGAAGCGGTGCCAGTAATAGGCCCCCGCCACTGGGTCCCATGCCCAGTTGGACGTTTCCGTGTCCGTGAAGATGATGCGTGTTTCGGGAAATTTGGTGTCCGTATCGCTCCAGACATAAAAATTCCGCTTGGCCGAGCCGGGTTTGGCGCGGCGCGCCTCCTGAAACCAGGGGTGCTGGTCGGAGGTGTGGTTGACCACCAGCTCGGTGATGACGCGAATGTCACGGCGGTGCGCCTCTTTCACAAACTGCTTGAAATCCTTGAGGTTGCCGTAGATGGAGTGGATCCCGCGGTAATCGGCGATGTCGTAGCCGTCATCCTTGAGGGGCGACGGGTAGAAAGGCAGGAGCCAGACGGCGGTGATGCCCAGATCCTGAAGGTAGTCCAGTTTTTCCATGAGCCCCTTGAAATCGCCGATCCCGTCCCCATTGCTGTCGTAGAAGGCCTTGACATGGAGTTCGTAGATGATGGCGTCCTTGTACCAGAGGGTCTTCCTGGATGGCATGAAACTCTCCTGGGTCAATTGCCGGAATTGCAGGTTTATGAAACTGCTCGCATCAAGAGATGATGAGAACAGATCCTGTCCGCTGAAGATGAACACCTTTCGTCCGCATCGCTCTTCCTGCGGGACCGCCCTCGCGTGGATCGGGTGAAGCCGTTCTTTACGGCAGTGTCATTTCCACATCGCCGGGGCGCGAATCCCGCCTTCGAAAAACGCTTCGAAACCGCGCAGAGGCCGGCATGCCGTGTCACGGAAACTCGAAGGCGTCGCAGATCCCCTTTCCCCCTGTCCTGAGGCAACGAAGCTGAACGAAGGCCATTGAAGGACCGTTGGAAAACAAAGGTTTCTCTCCTCTGCGAGTCGATTTGGCTTATCCGGAGCCTCCCTCATCAGAGCACACCCTTCCTTGCAGGAGCAACAAAAAAACACAGCAGACAGCCCTTGCCGCCATGCCCGTGTGGGGTCAGGAAGTCGAAACCGTCGCGGATGGTGTTGGAGAACGAGAGACCGGTCGCCCCCCAAGAAACTCGAAATCACATCAGCGGCGCGTGCCGGGGATGCTGCGGGAAATCCCGGGTGGTGGACCCGTTGAGGAAACCGGCAAACAACAGAAGACAGGTTCCCGGAGATCTCCGGTTTCCGGATATTCTTCCAACGTGCATGATGGACAAGAGCGGTTGCAGGAGGAATGGGAAACAACTTGTGAAACGTTCACGGATAATCTATAAAAAGATCAAGAAGATGCGGAAGATCGGGATCCCAGCGGATGCAAGGAGCACAAGAAATTCCCAGTCGTGAGGAGCGACGAATGCACATTCATGCCCACTGTGGGCATGGAGAAGCCAAGTTCTGGATCGAACCGGACATCACGGTGGCGAGAAGCTTTGGCTTGACGGAATCAGAACTGCGACTTTTGTGCAGTGTCATTGAGGATCGCATTGATGAAATCAAAAGTGCCTGGTACGCGCATTTTGGAAGTTGAGGTGACCAACATCTCAAAACATGGCTTTTGGATTCTTCTTGGAGAGGAAGAACTCTTCCTGCCTTTTCGAGATTTTCCATGGTTTGAAATCGCGCCGGTCTCCGCCATACTCCACTTGGAGATGCTCGGTCCAGAACATCTGTATTGGCCCGAGCTCGACATTGATTTGACCGTCGAATCTATCCGGAACCCCGAGAAGTATCCCCTCGTCTCGCGGTTGAAGCCGAACCATCCAACCAAGCCGTAGGGGACGCCCTTAACTTATTAACTTAATTTTCCTGCCTCCTGCGAATATTCTCTTTCGCATGCCCGGACAATCACGCATCGACATGAGAGGAGCGCTGCAAGATTTTCAAGGGTGACCCGGACCGCAATGATTTTGTCAAGCATCCGGGTTCGATTTGGATGATGTAGCCAGGAGAGTGGCGACCCTTTTGAACATCGCGGAGGTTGACCTGTGGCGTGACGGCAGGAGAAGGGAGCCGGTGCGGCCTCGAAGCCTCCTGTGCTTCCGGCCAGTGCGCGAACGGGACCTGAGCATGACCACACCGGCGTGCCGCTTGAATATTTGCAACGTGGCCGTGAGCAAATCGTTTGCCCGTGGAGCGGAGATGGCAAAAAGAGAAGGGCTGGAACTGGAATAAGTTAATAAGTCAAGGGCGTGCCATCTTTCATTATGTTATCTTATAAACGTAAGGGTTAAGTATGCAATGTTTTGTCAGTCATGCTTCGCGTTTCCGAGCACTTCAACTTCATTTGATGCAATATTTGATTTTTTCACTTCCCGCACCCCAGCGCTTCTCCCTGCTGCTGCGCCGGATCGATTTCATGCTCCAGCCGCCGGCCCCTCCTTTTGAGGGTCATGCCTGAGCGCACAAACGATCAGAAAAGAGGAGAACGGTATGGACAGACTCATAAACCGGACCATGCTTTCGCTCTCGATCTGCTTTCTTTTATGGCTGCCGGATTTTCTTGCGGCAGCCCCTATCAAGTACAAGCAAACCATGACGAAAATCCTCCAGGAAAATCAATTTACAGGCTAGCCTGCGGGATACGAGAACTGGGGGAGATCATTCGGCAGCGTGACGACCAGCCTGCAGGGGAACAGGATCGCCTTCACGGTCGTTTGCAGAATCAGCGACAATTGGCATGCGCACACTTATGCGCGGAAAAATAGGGGACGTTCTTTTTTCAATTTTTCGCTCATCTCATGGCAAGTTCTCGTAATTCATGAGGGGTTCGACGTGAAAAAAGCGTTGCTGGATATTCTTGTATGTCCCAACTGTCTTCCGGAAGAGCTGGAACTGACCACGGATGTTCAAGAGGAAAGGGACAACGACATTCTGGAGGGGCGCCTCGTTTGCAACCATTGTGAGATGGTTTTTCCCATCAAGGATGGAGTGGCCTTTCTGGACCCCGGTGCTCCTGTTCGGGAGGCAAAGGTCAATCGTTATGAGATGACACCCGTGGTATCTTCCTACCTTTGGAGTCACTACGGTGACCTGATGCATGATACGGAATCATCGGACGCCTATTCACGTTGGGCGGGCCTCATGGACCCGTTGGAAGGATACTGCCTGGACATAGGGGGTGCAGTCGGCCGTTTCGCTTTTGAAATGAGCCTGAAGAGCGATTTCGTGATAGGAATTGACAATTCCACAGCTTTCATTCAAACGGCCAGAGAACTGATGCGTTTTCGGCGCATGGAAGTGTCCCTCGCCCTGGAGGGCCTCCTGACTCGGGAACTGACCCTGGAACTCCCCGAGGAGTGGGACATGAAAAAAGTGGAATTCATCGCGGGAGATGCCCTGGCCCTGCCCTTCAAAAAGGGAGTTTTCTCTTCCCTCGCATCCCTCAACCTGGTGGACAAAGTCCCTTCTCCCCTGAAACACCTTCAGGAAATGAACCGGGTGGCCCAACCTCAAAGGGCGGCGTTTCTGTTCTCCGACCCCTTTTCCTGGTCCGAAGAGGCGGCCCGGCAGCAGGAGTGGCTTGGCGGCAAGCCCTCGGGCAGATTTTCCGGAAGAGGGCTCGACAACATGCTCAGCCTCTTGAGCGGTGGTGGAGGATTCCTCAGACCTCCCTGGACTGTCAAGGACCAGGGGCATGTTTGGTGGAAAATACGCACACATGTCAATCATTTCGAACTGATTCGAAGCTGTTTCATCAAGGCGGAGAGATGAACCAGGCGCGAAGCGATCAAGTCTTGAAATGTCAGTTTTTCGCATTGTCGATCGCTTTGCTGATCGTCGTGTAATGAAGACCAAGCGCCTCCGCGATCTCTTTGAGCGTGTAGCCGTGCTGTCGATGAGCAAGGCGGATCAAGCGGTTTCGCTCCCGCTTTTGGAGAATCGCGCCCGGGGCAAGGATTTCCTCAATGGGGGCGGCCCACGCGGCGCTGCATCCTTGGTATCTCGGGCACATTCGTCCTTTCACCAAGAAGGTCCTGGGCCAGCTGAACAAATGCTTCCGTGCCGAGGACAATCTGTCCCGCCAGTTTCTCCCATGGTGATTCGGATTTCCCCATTCCGTCATTTACAAATCGCCGATACCTGCGGCGCCCCTCAGACAGCGAAGCGGCAAAGTTCCCAAGCACCCAATCGGTGGTGAGGAAATCAGGCCTCGGTCCCCTGCCCATTGTCGCCAGAAAACTGCTCCATATGTATTGCTCCGGGCGTTCGACAACTCGTGCGCGAACAGGATTCAAAACAACGTAACGGCACACTTCAAGGAGATGGCTCTCCTTCTCAACCAGAATTGCTTTGAATCTTCCTTTGAAAACGTGCCCGTCTCTGCCGTGGACCCGGTTGAACGACTGGGTGTAGACACCGTTCACATGACGCATTCCGGCCGAAAGATTGCCCTCGGGAGTTTCAATCAGGAGGTGGTAATGATTCCCCATGAGGCAATAAGCATGACAGAGCCAGTTGAATCGGTTCACCGTCTCGCCCAGTACTTTGAGAAACATCTTCCGATCTCTGTCGCCATCAAAAATGGCAGCCCGTGCGTTGCCCCGCGACGTGACATGGTAGACGGTTCCCGGAAATTCCAGACGCAGTGGTCGAGCCATAGATGCCGTTCACCTCTTTAAAAAAGTGATATTTCAACACTTGACCCCATCCACCCTGACCGAGAAGCTGAGATGGCAAAAAAGATGGTCTGGAAGTTGTCAGAATCAATATGTCTAGGGCATCCCATGTTTCATTATGTTATCTTATTCATGTAAGCGTTAAGTATGTAACGTTTTGTCCGGCATGCTTCGCCTTTCCGAGCACCTCAATTTCATCTGATGTAATATTTGAGTTTGTCACTTCCTGCACCCCAGCGCCTCTCCCTGCTGCTGCGTCGGATCGATTGCATGCCTCCGCCGCCCGCACCGCCTTTTGAGGGACATGCCTGAGCGCACAAACGATCAGAAAAGAGGAGAACGTTATGGACAGATTTATAAACCGGACCATGCTTTCGCTCTCGATCTGCTTTCTCCTATGGCTGCCGGATTTTCTTGCGGCAGCCCCTATCAAGTACAAGCAAACCATGACGAAAATCCTCCAGGAAAATCAATTTACAGGCTAGCCTGCGGGATACGAGAACTGGGGGAGATCATTCGGCAGCGTGACGACCAGCCTGCAGGGGAACAGGATCGCCTTCACGGTCGTTTGCAGAATCGGCGACAATTGGCATGTGCGCACTTATGCGGCCAACCCCGACGGGTCGGGAGTCATGGATTTGACCGGGAATCTTCCCGGCACGGTAGCACCCGCTACGGTAAGTTTTCTGCAGCTGGACAACACGGGCGAACGACTCTTCTTCAGGGCACCCAATGTGGGGACAGTCACCAATATTTTTTATTGCAGCCTGGCCACCCAGGCGTGCACCTATGCGGTCATGCCCAAGGCAGGAGAAGAACATGCCCTCCTCAATTTTGATTTTCGCAAACCCTACAGCCTCACAACCCTAGGCTCCCAAATTTACTTGTTTTTCAAGCACGATGCGGGCTGGGATAATGTATTAAAAAGACACAACCGGGGCATTTACACGGCACCTCTGGGAGGCCAGGCGTCCAAAATGATGGACATTGACCAGTTGCACGGCGACCAAAGTCTGGGCTCATTGCACTTTCTGGGAAGTGCGGCGGAAAACACCCAAAATATTTTTACCTGGAACCAGGACTATTACAACCCGCCGGCCACGGGCATGTATAAGGTGGAGGGGCCGACTCGAATCCCCAACGAGCTTCACACTTATGTCTGGCCTGCTCAGGATTTGTTCCAGCATTTGATAAGTGCCGACGGAAGCAGGGCTCTTTATCAACTCCTGGATAGCGGACCCAGACAGCTGTATGCTGTGGACCTGGCCACCGGGGCCAAAACCTTTCTCAACCAGACCGTCGATCTCAATGGTTATTTTGCCCCCACCCTGTCCCCATCGGGGAAATATGCCTTCTTCTCCAACCTGGGAAACCGGCGGACGCGGTTTGACATTGCGACGGGCGACCAGAGAGACACCCTTGCATACCACTTCACACCCTACCATTGCACCTCCCAGTCGGCGATCAGCGACATCACGGGAGACGACCGATATTATTACATGGGAAGCAAATGTGAAGGCGATGTGGCACGGGTGCACCGCGTCGACATGGATCCCAAAAACTTCAGCAAGGCCCCCAACATCACCGCCATTGAATTCAGCGCCCCCGTTCTCATCGCCGACGGGTCCACCCGAATTACGGTCATGGCCACTGTCAGCGATGCACAGGGTCTGGGAACCATTTCTCGTGTGAGATTGCAGTCTCTGGTAGACGGCCTCGAGAAGCCGGAATGGATGAATGTGGAGCCTGTGTCCTATGACTGGACGCTTTTCGATGACGGCACCCACGGGGACGAGATGGCCGGAGACGGTATTTACACCAACGACACCCTCCAAACGAGGCTCGACAGCAACTTCTATCAAACCTTCAGCCTGCCAAGAGATATCGGAATCCGGGTCATTGCCCAAGACCAGGATCATAATTACGTGATGGCCGACACCCTGCTGACCCTCGCAAATCTCTTCGTCAGCGAGGAAAACATCCGGATCAGGCCGGGAGAGAGCGTTCAGGTCGATGTCTTTGGAACGGGAGGCCCTTACACCGTGAGCAATAGCAATCCGAGTGCCGTTGCGGTCACGGTGGACGGCTCCAAAATTCACATCACCGGCCTCAGCGCGGGCAGCGCCAAGCTCACAGTCAGAGACGGCAGTGCGAACACCATCCTGGTGACGGTTCAGGTGGTCTCGCAAGGAGGGGTGGCGATTCCCCTGCTGCTTCTGGAATGAACGGACCCCTGGAGTCGACTACGAATTTTCGCTCTGGGCGACTCCATCCGAAAGAGTCAGTCAAGAAATCGATCACAAAGGGTTTCCCAATTCACAAAAAGCCCCGGTTCTTCGGAAACCGGATCGAGCCGGCGAGGCGAAGCTACCGGGAATTTGTGGCAGGAGGAATCCCCGAGGGCCGCAGGGAGAACCTGACCGGTGGGGTGCCGATCCGAAGTGCAGGGGGTTGGACAGCGGTCAAGGAACTGAAAAGATCCGCCATTCACCTGTAAAGTGACGAGCGCATCCCGGGAGACGGGGATTTTGTCTCCGAGATTCCGGTTTGGGCTGAAGAATGTCTTGAGCGGCGCACTGCGCTGAAAGCCGGCGGGCTCGATGTGGATGATGTGGCACGAAGCGAGGCGACCCTGTTAAACATCGCGGAGGGTGGCCTCTGGCGTGAAGGCAGGAGAAGGGAACTGGTGCGGGCATGAAGCCTCCTGTGCTTCCGGGCTGTCCGTGAACTGGGCGTGAGCATGGACGGCCCTGGCGCGCTGGTTGAACATTTCCAGCATGGCCGTGAGCGAATCGGGTGCGCGCGGAGCGAAGATGGCAAAAAGAGAGGGGCTGGAAATGGAATAAGTTAATAAGTTAAAGGCGTCCCTATTTTTCACCTATTTTTCCCCACGGCGACTGCAATGCCGAGCAGGGACGGGTTCCCGGGGGTCTCCAGTTTCTGGATATTTTTCCAACGTGCATGATGGACAAGAGCGGTTGCGGGAGAACGGGGAAACAACTTGTGAAACATTCACGGATAATCTATAAAAAGATCAAAGAGATGTGGGAGATCGGGATCCCAACGGATACTATAGAGCATAAGAAATTTCCAGCGTGAGAATCGAAGAGCGGTCCACATCCTGGAAATGACCAGAAACTTCTCAGTCGCTTGTTGGCATGTAAGGAGCGACACCCGATGCCCATCATCTCCGCCTTCTTTGGAATCGTGATCAGGATGTTTTATGATGATCACAATCCGCCTCACGTCCATGTGGAATATCAAGGCAGGAGGGCGCTTTTGGATTTCCGAGGCAATATCTTGAAGGGAGACCTACAATCGAGAACTGCCTTGAAGCTTGTTCGTGAATGGATCGACCTGCGGCATGATGAACTTGTTGAAGACTGGGAATTGGCCAGGCAACTCAGAGAGCTTAAGCCAATTGACCCGTTGCATTGAGGTGTAGCATGTGGGACATGAACGAGGTAACGAAGGTCGAATACCGCGGCGAGTACGTCTACTACATCATGTTTGATGATGGTGTTGACGGGGAAATCGATCTGTCGGCTTACATCTCCCGAGGGCCTGTTTTTGAACCCCTCAAAGATAGGGCTCTTTTTTCCAAGGGTTCCGTCGAGGGAGGTACCCTCTGCTGGCCGAACGGAGCCGACATCGCCCCGGAAACACTCTACGAGAGACTTCTCCATGCCAACAAGTCACCCAAGCGGACACGCAAAAAGCCGCGTGCCGCTTAGTTCTATTGGCACCGATGAGAAACCCAGCCAAAGGAAAACTGAGGGACGCCCTTAACTTATTAACTTTCATTGTGCTGCGGGTGCGCACCCCGCTGCCTGGATTGGTGCTCGCCGGGCACCATATTTCAAGCCCGGGGTTAGAAGGCGCTTTCATGGGGGCTTCATGGCCGCCACTTCGATCGAGCCCCGACTGCGGAGGCTGATGGAGCAGTGAACCCCTTGCGGCCGGTTGCTCGACAGTGCGCTGCAGCCGACGGTCATGAGAGGCCCTCGCCCGTTACCGGCTGCGGCCGAGGGCAACGCCGGACTTTTGACTGTTTCTCCCCTTCCCTCACCGCTTTCGAGGCTTGATACCGAAAGTCCACCTAACGCTTTTCATACTTTCATGGAACCCCGTCGAGAGCGCAAAGACGATTCAGGATTGCGCATCAACCGTTCAACTGTTCAGGAATACTCACAGGCAAATCTGTCGTATTACCGCCGGGACGGGGGCTTTTCATGATTCGAATCCCATCACCGGCAGGCCTGGAGCTGCTGCTCATGCAGGTTCTCGAAGAAGGTGCGGCGACCCTGCGGGAAACGGAGGGTCGGTCCTCCACTCCCCGCATGCAGAGCTGGTGAGCGTTCACATGAAGTAGTCGAAATCGTGTTCCGTTCTGAGGCGTCGTCGGATCCTGAAAATGTGCGCCGGTGAGGACTCGGGATCGAGGCGGACGAAATTGCGGGCCCCCTGCCAGAAATAGCGGCCGTCGCCCAT
Organism: uncultured Syntrophobacteraceae bacterium; assembly: GCA_964654275.1. GTDB lineage: Bacteria > Desulfobacterota > Syntrophobacteria > Syntrophobacterales > Syntrophobacteraceae > SLCH01. Next base: position 57,280 of record CAZZHS010000002.1, on the reverse strand, counting down.
GAGATCGTGCACCTGGTACACTTCCTGAGCACCGATGTTCAATTCCTCCAGGGGCACATGGATCCAGCCGTCGTGCTTCTGGTAGGGATCGAGATTCACCACCACCAGGATGATGTTGGAGAGATCCCCCGTTGTTTTGGTGTAGAAAATGAGGTGCTCGTTTTCAGCGTCGTGAAAACGAAGCCGGTCGTTGCTGTGCAGCGCCGGGTTCTCCCGCCTGATCTTGTTCACACGGGCGATGAATTCGCGGATGTTCCCCGTCCGATCCCAATCCCACTGCCGGATCTGGTACTTTTCCGAATCCAAATACTCCTCCGTTCCGGGAACCGCCCTGCCCTCGCACAATTCAAAGCTGCTGTAGATGCCGTAGTTGGAACTCAGGGTGGCCGCGAGAACCAGCCGCACCATGAAGGCCGCCCGCCCCCCGAACTGCAGGTACTCGGGGAGGATATCCGGCGTGTTGGTGAAAAAGTTCGGCCGGAAGTACTCCTTCAGATCCGTTTGGGTCAGTTCGGTGAGGTACTCCACGAGTTCCTGCCGGGTGTTTCGCCACGTGAAGTAGGTGTAGGACTGGTTGAAACCCGCCTTGGCCAGCGCATTCATCACCTTGGGACGCGTGAAGGCTTCCGAGAGAAAGATCACGTCGGGGTGACGGTCGTGGATTTCGGTGATCAGCCAGTGCCAGAATCGCAGCGGCTTGGTGTGGGGGTTGTCCACGCGAAAGATGCGCACCCCCCGTTCGATCCAGAAAACCACCACGCTTTTCAGTTCTTCCCAGAGTTCGATCCAGTTTTCATTCTCGAAATTGATCGGATACACATCCTGGTATTTTTTGGGTGGATTTTCCGCATACTTGATCGTTCCATCGGGACGGTGCACAAACCATTCGGGATGCTCGGAAACGTACGGGTGGTCGGGGGCACACTGGTAGGCGAGGTCCAGGGCCACTTCCAGCCCGTACGCCTTCGCCGCTTCCACCAGGTGCTCAAAATCCTCGATCGTCCCCAGGTCTGGGTGTACGGCCTTGTGTCCCCCTTCGCTCGCCCCGATGGCCCAGGGACTTCCCGGGTCGTCGGGCCCCGCAGTCAGCGAATTGTTGGGCCCCTTGCGCTTGACCCTCCCGATGGGATGGATGGGCGGCAGGTAGAGGACATCGAAGCCCATGCCGGCGATCATGGGCAGCAGGGCCTCTACATCGGCGAAGGTCCCGTGTTTTCCGGGCTCGCGAGCTGCGGAGCGCGGAAACAATTCATACCAGGCGCTGCAACGGGCCCGTTCCCGGTCCACCTTGACCTGGAGCACGGGTTCGAAGGATGCGGCCCGGGACCGGTCGGGATAGCGCGAGACGATGGAATGGACCTCCCCGCTGAGTGCGAGCGCCACCCGGTCCCCCTGGGGTCCGTCCCCGCCGATAACCTCCGCCTTTTCCTCGAGCCATCGTCGGTCGGCTTCGCGAGCCCGCAGCGCAAAGGCCCTGAGCATCTGCTCCCCTTCGAGGAGTTCGCTCTGCACGTCCTGGCCCGCGTTGAACTTCTTGCGCAGACCGTCTCTCCAGGTGGTGAAAGGGTCCAGCCAGGCCTGGACCGTGTAGTCGTAAGGCTCCAATGAATTCACGGTGAATGCCGCCGTGTACCGATCGTTTCCCGCAAAGGCCATGGGAACTTCGTGCCACGTTTCCGCGGAAAGCAGCCGATAGCACATCACCGCCTGAAGCGCATCGTGGCCGTCGGTGAAAATGTCCGCCGAAACCCTCACGGTCTCCCCCACTGTCCGTTTCACGGGGAATCGCCCGCAGTCGATCTGGGGCTTCACATTTTCGATCCAGACTCGCTGTGCGAATTCCTGAAGCCGGTTGGCCGCATCCTTACGGGTGACAGTCATGACAACTCCTTCCACACTCCATTAAACGTGCGCTTGCTGCTGCACACGTTCGTAAACGTCCAAAACGCGCCGCGCCACCTGGTCCCAGCCAAAGACCTGCCGGACCCGCTCCCGCCCCTTTTTTCCCAGGGTCCGGGCCAGCGCGCGATCGGCCAGCAGGCGGTTCATGGCCTCGGCAAGTTCCAGGGCAAAACGCTCCGGATCGGAAGGCTCGGGGTCTTCCGGCGAGCGGCGTTCAAAGGGGATCAAGAACCCCGTTTCCCCCGGGACCACCACATCCTGGATACCGCCCACGGCGCTGGCCACCACCGGTGTTTCACAGGCCATGGCTTCCAGGTTGATGATGCCGAAAGGTTCGTAGACAGACGGGCAGCAAAACACGGAGGCATGTGAATAGAGCTGGATGGCCGCATCCCTGGGAATCATCTCCCGGATCCAGACCGAGTGGGGTCGTTCCCCTTTCACTTGCGCCCAGGCCTTTTCGATTTCCTCGGCCAGTTCCGGTGTGTCCGGACTCCCGGCGCACAGGACCACCTGAGCCCGGGGATCGAGCCTTCGGGCAGCGTTCAAAAAATGGCCGATTCCCTTCTGGCGGCTGATGCGGCCGAGAAACAGCACATAGGGAAGTTCCTCCGGAATTCCCAACTGGCGCAGATACCCTCGCTCGGCAACGGGCCGGTAGCGTTCCACATCGATGCCGTTGGGAATCACCCAAGCTTTGTGGGCCTTGACGTCAAAACGGGCGAGAATTTCACGGAGATCCTCCCTGGAAACGGCGATGACGGCGTCCGCCATTTCCAAAGCGCATTTTTCCACCCAGGAGGACACGTCGTAGCCGCGTCCAAGCTGTTCCCGTTTCCACGGCCGCAGCGGCTCCAGGGAATGCACCGTGACCACCAGGGGAATCCCGTAGGCGAGGCGGGCCAAAACGCCTCCCCAGGCGGCATACCAGGTGTGCGTGTGGACCACGTCCGCCTCCATGGGTTGCGCGTTGAATTCCATGCAGGTTTGAAGCACCCGCAGGGCCTGGGCAGCCTGGTGGGGATTTCCTTCGAAAATGCCGGGTCCGAAGGGATAGCCCCGCACGGCCGGATTGCTGCACGGCGACTGTTGATCCCCGAAACACCGCACTTCGACGGTGGCCAGGCGGGCCATGTGTTGGGACAGGTATTCCACGTGAACTCCGGCGCCTCCATAGATGTGGGGCGGATATTCCCGGGTGAGATAGATGACCTTCAACGCTCAACCTCCCTCAATCTTCCTCTTTGGCTTCCAGGCGGAACAGCACCAGGCTTTGAGACTCCATCTCGTAGCTGGTCCCAGCGTCGAAAAAAAGCCGGCCTGGGGCAGGAGGAACCTCGTAGCGCGTGTCGACAAGAAGGTCCCATCCCTTGTCCGAATTGTAGGGCGGCAGGGTGAACCGGCAGGGGTTCTCCGGATCGAAATTGAGGAGCATGAGCAAGGTGTCGCCCACGATGCGTTGCCCTTCCCGATCCAACTCGTCGATGGCGTTTCCTCCAAGAAGGAGTCCAAAGGCTTTCATGTCGTGGCGATGCCGGTCCTCGGAGGGCGGGCGGGCGAGGACTATGGCACAGGGGTCTACCAGGACCCTTGTTGGGATTGAAACGGAAACCGTTGCCGGGGTCGTGGGGTCCGTAAAGACGATAATCGTAGAGCTGCCCGGGTCGCACGTCGGGCAGATAGGTGTGCCGGACCTGGTCGGTCTGCTCCTGGATCGTGAGGCGCCCGGTCTCGCGCCGGGCCGCAACATGGTCAAACAGGCGGAGCTCCACCTTTTCATCGTTTTCGGAAAAGAGCGCGAAATGGACACCCATCCCCTCCCAGGTGGCACCCAGGGGGTAAGGATCTCCAAGCCAAATTCTCATGCGAACCCAATGCCTTCCTGGTTGTGGACGATCGAGGCAGGTCGTGCTGAAGACAGTGTCATGAATCGGAGTCCCTCATGCGGCCCCGGCAGGGACAGGCTCAATCCGGCAGAACCGGCTCCCCGGGCGCCCCCGACACGTCCCCAGTCCAGCGTCGTCCCGATGATAGAGATGCCGCTGCGGTCCGGCCTCTGGTTAAGGGGCGAGACCCACCTGCCTTCCTTGATAGCACGTCCTCCCGAGGCCGTCAACCGCACCCCGAGACGGAAAAGTTTTTTAACTATTTGTTAACGTTAAAGAAGTTTCTCGGATCCAGGCCATGTCCCTGAAAACTCCTCACGGCACGGGCCCTCGCTGCATTCTGGTTTGGAAGACGATGACATCCATTGACTGTGCGGTTTTTCCCTGCTAAGCTCACTGCCATGAAGATTTGGGAGCGCCTCTCGCCAGACTGCATCCACTTGAATTTGCAGCTTTCGAGCAAAGATGCCGTGCTTCGGTTTTCCGCCGAGCTGTTCACAAAAATCGGCGCAGTCATAAATACTGAAAATCTTTATGAAAATATGAGAATGCGAGAGGAAATCATGAGCACCGGCATCGGCAACGGCATTGCCATTCCCCACACGCCCAGTCCGGAAGCCAAGGACGCAGCCATGCTGCTGCTTCGACTGGCGCAGCCCATTGATTTCGATGCCCTCGATGCAGAACCGGTGGACATTGTGATCGGCCTGGTGGTTCCCAAGGATGCCTCCGCGCTGCACCTGCAGCTCCTGGCGGGGATTTCCAGGCTTTGTCACAGCCACCTCTTCATGCGGGCCGTCCGTGAGGCAGGCGATGCCATCCTGCTCCGCGAAAGCCTCAAGGAGCTGGAGGAGCGGGCAGCAGCCCGCTGAAGTCCAGCTGCTCCCCTGATGAGTTTCCTTGCAGACACATGCGGCGCCTGCCCTACCGAAAGAATCGAAAGGGCATGAAATCGCACCCCAAGCATCCGTGGTGCCGGATCACCGGGTTGGTTCTCGCGGCCATCCTGTGTACTCTCCCGTGGGAGGATCCCCCGAGACTGGCGGCCTGGGCTCAGCTTCACCCGGCAAATGGGATCACTTCCCCATCCCGCGCCCTCGAATCCCCTGAGCCGGAGCTCGCGCTTCCACTATCCCCGCACCTTCTGCCCGAATCGATCACCCTCCACGACCACCACATCACCGTGGGAAATTACCGGCTGGAAGGCTTGTCCGTCACCCTCCGGTTTGAGATTCTCGATGAGGAACTGAAGATCACGGTCACGGGAGGTACCCTTTCGGCTGTGAGGAGGACCGACGGTGAAAGCCATTCGCCTCCGCTTTTTCAGAACGTGACGTTTCAGGGAGCATTTTCCTGGTCTTCAGGGGAGGAACGCTTCAGGCTTTCTGAATTCCACGTCCGCGTGCCGCCGGAGGGAGTCATTTCGCTGGAGGGCGAGTACGATCCGTCGAAAAGCGCCGGCAGGGCCCGCGTGACATGCAGCAGGCTGGACCTCAGCCTCACCGTGGTCCAGGGCCTCTCGCTTCCGGACGATTTTCACGTCGCCTTTCTTCTGGACTCCCTCATCGACCTGGAACAGAAATCCGGCGGCCCACTGGTGTGGAAGGCCAGCGGGTCCACAAAAGACCTGGGGTTCCATTCTCCTGATTTCCTCCACGCTGGAGAAAAACTGCATGCCGCTTTCCAGTTTTCGGGGCTCCATGAACTCCCGGGATCAACGACCTTCGCGGAGGGACGGCTTCAAATCACCCGAGGGGAATGGCTGTTCGACAAATTCTACCTGGATCTGGCCCGGACACCGTTCCGGCTCGATATGAGCGTCAACCTGTCTCAAGGGGCACTCCCCTTCCTTCGCATCCAGAACCTTCAAGTCGCCGTGGGCTCCATCTTGAAACTTCGCTCGAAGGGAGTGCTGGATTGGGGCGGCGATGCGCATCGCACCGACCTGGAAATCGTTGCGGACCGGCAGCCTCTGGAGCCTTTGTTCAGAAAATTCTTCCAGGAACCCCTGAGTGAAACCCTTCCGGGACTGGATCGGCTGTCTTTGGCAGGAGACTGGGAGGGGCGTTTGCGGGTTCATGGTCCCGTCTCAGACCCTGCCTTCGAAGGGCGGATCGAATTACACGACGGGGACCTTTTCCATGAGGCGGGGACCCTGAGGGTCAGGGACATTTCCATGAGTGTGCCTTTTCTCGTGACACCCTCCGGGAAGACGGAAGCTCCGCAGAGGAATGCCTCCCTGGAGGGTCATTTGCAGGTGGGGGAAATGACCACGCCGTTTCTGCACCTGACCGCTTTCCGTGTGCCCCTCAGTGCCTCTCCCAACGGGTATCGCATAACGGAGCGCGTGATCCTGCAGGCGGAAAAGGGAACGATTGAACTCCTGGAATTCAATCTGGAGGACTTTCCCGACGTCCAAAGAAAAGGACGCCTGGCGCTGAGCATCTCGCAACTGGCCCTGGACAATTTTCTCAGAGCCTTGTTCACCGAGGAACTGGCAGCCACGTTGAGCACGGAGCGGCTGAACATTCAGATTGAGGGAGACCGACTGGAGAGTTCGGGACCCCTTCACCTGGACACATTCGCAGGACCCGTGATCATTGAGCGCTTCGGCATGGAGCAGGCCTTTTCACCTTTCAGGAAATTCACGCTGGATGCCCACTGGAAAAACCTCGACCTGGACAAGCTCACCCTTCTGACGGATTTCGGCCGTGTGACCGGGCACGTCGAGGGACATCTGAAGGGCCTGGAGATCACGGCGGCAACCCCCGTCGCCTTCGATCTACTCATCCACTCCGCACCCAAAAGGCGGGAGACTCGAAAAATCAGCGTGACCGCCGTTGAAAACCTGACCGAACTGAGCGGCGGCGGGTCTCCTTTCCGAGGCGCCGCCGGGCTCATGGCCTCGATTTTCAAAACATTCTGCTATGAGGAGATCGGCATTGCTTGCTATTTGAGAAACGATTTTTTTACAATAAGGGGCACTGTCATCCGTCGAGATACGGAATACCTCGTGAGAAGGGGACGGTTGGGTGGGATCAACATCATCAATCGCAATCCCGACAACCGCATCTCGTGGAACGACATGCTTCGCCGAATCCAGCGCATCAAGAGAGAATCGTCACCTGAAACGGCATTCTGAAAAGGAGGGGCTGCCATGCGCACACCCACATACAAGAAAGGTCTGAAAGCGGTTTTGGCCCTGATTTTTTGCGCGGTTCCGGTTTCCTGCGTCACCATCAACATTTACTTCCCCGCGGAGGAGGTGCAGCGAACCGCCGAGCAAATCGTGGACGACATTCGCCAGAATCCTCCCCAATCGAAAATCCATTCCCATCGGTTCGCTCTGCTGCCCCGTCTGCTGCAGCGGGTGGAGATTTCGCTGGGTCCTGCCGTCGCTCACGCCCAGTCGGAAACCACCGTTTCCAACGCAGCCATTCGCAGTCTCAAGGACAGGATGAGGAGTCGAAACAGCCAACTGGTTCCGTATTTCAGTGCGGGGGCCATAGGGGAAAACAACCGGGGATTTCTGGAAATCCGGGACACTGCCAGTCTGGACTTGAAATCACGTGCGGAATTGAGCCGCCTGGTGGATGCCGAAAACAACGATCGCAGGCAGCTCTACAATGAAGTGGCCCGCGCCCTCAACATCGACCCGGGTCAGATCGGCCGGGTGCAGAGCATTTTCGCCGAGGAATGGCAGCGATCCGCCGGTTCGGGCTGGCCGATTCAAAGAGCAGACGGAGCTTGGGTCAAGAAATGAGCCTCTTGCAAAAGTATTTCCGTTCGTGGTTCGATACCTCACCACGAACGGGAAACAGCCCCGTATAGTCAATCATGATCGTTCGCCCTGAGCGAAGCACGCCCTGCCCTGGGCATGGCAAGTTGACCGACAAGAAACAGTCGATTCTCAGAAAATTTTGGAGGACCACAAACCGACAAAACCTACGTTCGCCTTGAGGCCTGTCCTGAGGTAGCGAAGGGTATCGAAGGGCGGCATGGCGGCCAGATTACCGGCTGTTTCTTGAGAGAGAGATGTATCGAAGGGCAGAACGGAGTTTTGCAAAAGGTTCAAATGAATGCCATTTTACAGCGCGGGCCCTGCCAATAGTTTCCAACAACGCCCCGCAGGGGCAAAGGGCTCGGTGCTGTCTTTTTCGATCTCTCCTTCACATGAACACAATCGAGGAATGGACCGTATGTTGAAGCGGAATCGTTTCCATGTATTCCTGTCGCTCGCGGCGGCACTGTTGCTTGTGTCCCTCGGCTCCGGCTGCTCCACAACCCCTACTCCTGCCGCTCCGGCGGCGGAGGAAATCGCTCGGAGCGCGGCCCCCGAGGACGCCGCCGACGCGCATCGCAGCAAGAGTTATATTCCCAGCGCCCAGCCCGTCGTGGTTCCTTTCTATGGCCCTCCGGATCGTATCGATCTGTGTGGAGATCCTGTGCCGCTGGATGAGGCCGACGTTTGGGAGCGTTTCGACCGGGAATTCACGCTCGTTGTCTACAACCAGGCGCAGGTCTACCTGTGGTTGAAACGCATGGAGCGCTACTTCCCCTGGATCGAGGAGCGGCTCAGCCACTACGGGCTTCCTGAAGATCTCAAATATGTGGCCATTGTGGAAAGCGACCTGCTTCCTACGGCCGTATCACCCAAGGGAGCGGCCGGTCCCTGGCAGTTCATGCCGCAAACGGGTCAGGCCTATGGGCTGGATCAACGCGGAAGCGTGGATTTCAGATACGATTTCGAACAGTCGACCGAGGCAGCCTTCCGTCTCCTGGGGGATCTCTATGCGCGGTACAATGACTGGGCCCTGGCCATTGCAACTTACAACTGTGGAGACAAAAGGATCCTGGAGGCCATGCAGTCTCAGGGAGTGAGGGACTTTTACCACCTGAGGCTTCCCATGGAAACCGAACGGTACGTGTTCAGAATCCTTGCCGTGAAAACGGTTCTCGGGAATCCCGAAAACTACGGCTATCATCTTCCCGGTGGGCACGGTTACCAACAGCTCAACCTGGATCGCGTTCAGGTGCGCTTCAGCTGTCCTGTTCCTTTGCAGGCCGTTGCGGAAACCGCCGGCACGACCTTCAGGGAGCTCAAACGGCTGAACCCGGCATTTCGATCGGATCATGTCCCCTCAGGAACCCATGAAGTCAAACTCCCCTCGGGCATGGGAAAACGGTTTGAAGCCGGTCTCGAATCTTTGACCGCGCGCTTCTGCGGCGCCGCGTCCGCCCCTGCGGCGGCTCCTTCGGTGGAGCCGAAACCTCGCCCTTCGCCCATTCGCGGCGGCAAACCTCCCGAGACCCGGCAGCGCAGCCCGCGTCATCACGTGGTGAAGCAGGGGGAAACCGTCACGGGCATTGCAGCCAGATACAATGTGAGACCGGACGAGTTGAGGCGTGCCAACAGCCTGAGCGGAAGCCACATCACCGTCGGCCAGAGGCTGATCATCCCCTGATTTGGGGCGGCGGAACGAGCGTGACTGGAAGGTGCCTCGAGCGGGAGCGGCGGAAATCAGGGGCGAACCATGGAACCCTCGTCGCCGCTCCCTCGTGGCAGTTGCATTTGGGTGACCCTCAGGCTTTCAGCAGTGTTTCCAGCGGGGCGGGCGCTTTTCCAGAAAAGCTTTCATGCCTTCCCTGGCATCGTCCGCCAGGCAATTCATCGCGATGATCTCTTTGGCATGCTGGTAGGCTGAGTGCTCCGCCAGATCCACCTGCTCGTAGAAGGCAGCCTTCCCCAAGGAGAGGGTGAAGCGACTGTACTGAGCCAGTTCCTCGGCCCACAATTCCGCCTCTCTTGCGAGCGCCTCCAACGGAACCACTCGATTGACAAGTCCGTAGCGTTCAGCTTCCTGAGCAGAGATGAAACGCCCGCTGAGCAGCATGTCCAGGGCCCGTCGTCTTCCGATGACCCGCACGAGGGGCACCATGGGTGTCGTGCAGAAGAGGCCGATTTTTGCTCCTGGAGTGGCGAACCGGGCATTTTCCTCGCAAATGGCAAGATCACAGGCCGCGACCAACTGACATCCTGCGGCCGTGGCGATACCGTGCACCTGAGCGATGACGGGCTGGGGGAGCTCGTGCAATTTTTCCATCATGTGGTTGCAGGTGCTGAAGAGGTTTCTCAGAAACGGTAAATCCTCCGTGTGCGCCGCCATCTCGTTGATGTCGTGGCCGGCGCTGAACATGGGACCGTTCCCCCGAATCACCAGGACATGGATTTTAGGGTCCGCCTGCACTTCCTCCAGTGCAGCAATCACCTGCTGCATCAAATCCAGTGAGAGCGCATTGCGCTTTTCGGGTCGATTCAGCGTCAACCAGGCCACAGCTTCCTTCTTTTCGAGCAGCACACCCGCCATAAGCACTCCTTTTCAAAAAAAAAGAATGATCGAAACCAGACCGTTGAAGTCCCCTCGTGCGGGGGCGGCGGTCAAAAAACATCTGCGGGCCCATCCAGCCAGAAGCAGAGGGCATTTCGAATTTCCCGGATCTGCTCCGGGTCCGTGACCTTCTCTCCCTGGTGGGTCCTGATGTAGAAAACGTCGGCCACCTGATCCACCTTGGTCGTGATTTTTGCCACATAAATCCGGATCTGGAGCTCGTAGAGCGTCCGGCTGATGGTGTAGAGCAAGCCCACGCGATCCAGCGCATACACTTCGAGGATGGTGTAGATGTCCGAGCTCTCGTTGTCGATGAGCACCTGGCTCGAACTCGACCGCAGGGGAACGGGGTGTTCGCCGGGTTCCACCGCATGGGCTGCAATCCTGTAGTCCAGAGCCATTTTGCCCTTGAGAAGTCGCAGAAGATCCTCCCGCACGAGATTCCAATCAAACTCCCGGCCCGAGCGCTGGGGCGGGCGGCACTGGAACACCAGAAGCAGGAGCCCGTTGTTCATGGTGAAAACGTGGGCCCCGATGATGTTGATGTCATGAAGGGTGAGCACCCCGGTGGTGCGCACAAGCCAGGCCGGAATCTCCCAGCTGAGAAGGGTCAGTTCGAAGAGGTCGTCGCGCGAAGTCACCTCCCACACGAAGGGGTCCTCCTCGGAGGCCTGCAGCTGCCAGCTCATCCGCAGGTGGGCGGCAATGGCCTCCGGCGGCATGGACAACAGATATCGCGGGGAAAGATCTGCGAAGTAGCGTTCCAGTTCCACCGTGCCGATGAGGTCGCCCAGCTCCCTTTCCACCTGAAATTTCACACGCTCTATTCGTTCGGCCAACACTTCCGGGCTCGGCTCTCCTTTCTCCAGCAACTGTTCCAGGAGATCGTAGAGGCCGAAGACAGGAGCGTCTCTCCATTTCTGGGCAGCCTTGGGACCCGTAGCGATCATGTCCGCGCAGCTGAGCAGCATGAGCAGGTCGAGCCTGAGCGGAGTTCCCACGGTGAGCGCGCAGTGGGAGAGCATCTGCTCATCGGCGAGGTCTCTCATGGAGGCGCTGTTCATGATCAGGAGGTGCTGGGCCACAAGGAACTGCACCGTGTCCGATTCCTCGGGGCTCAAGCCGAGCCTCCGGGCAATGGCGGGAATCATTTCCCCTCCGTGCAGTGCATGATCGCGGCCTGATGACTTTCCGATGTCGTGCAGGAGTCCTGCGAGGAAAAGCCAGACGGGATCCCCGACAGAGCCGGCGATTCGAGTGAGCCGGGGCTCCTTATCCGCATAGTGACCGTCGAAGATCTTCTTCAACTCGGAGAGGGTTCTCAGGTGGTGCTCATGCACGGGATAGAGGTGGAACGCGTCATGCTGCACAAGTCCATGAACGGCCGACAGCTCGGGGATGAGGGAGGTGAGCAGCCCCTGGTTGTAAAAACGGCGCACCATGGGAAGGTGCACTTCATCGGAACGGATGAGCTCCAGCAGTTCCTCCTTCACGCGCACGTCACCGGAAGCGGTGTCGAGCACATTGCGGTTGTGCTCGACCCATTGCCGTGTCACATTTGCAAACGTTGCCTGATGCTTGGCAGCCACCACAAAGAGATGCACCAGCCCGGCGGGGGTCACCGGGTAGCGATCGGTGTGCAGGTAGAGTTTCCCATCCGCAAGGGCAATGCCCTCCTCCACTGCGGTGAAGTTCAGGACGTCCTCGAATTTGCGTCGCCCCTCACGGAGCCTCTCCCAAAATTCCTCGGCGATGAACAGGACGCCGTGGAACAGTTGAAAGACACTCTGCATCAAACCTTCCACGGGTAAGAAGCCCGCCCTGGGGGCATACCCGAGCTTTTCTGCCAGCAGTTCCTGGCGTTCGAAGGTCAGAATCGCAGGCCCGCCCCCCGCAATGGTGCGCAGCAAACTGATCAGTCTCACAAAAGTCTTTTCGGCCTGCTGCAGGAAATCCACTTCCTGGCGATTGAGATAGCCGCTGAAAATTGCATCCTCCAACCCCCGGATTTGAGACGCCATGCGACAGGCAAGGCGTATGGATCCGATGTCCAGGAGTCCTCCTGCGTGATGCTCAAGATCCGGTTCGAACCAGTTGCCCGGTTGTTCCAGGTTTTTCAACCGGTCTCTGAAGGACTCGTAGAGACGCTCGAGGCACTCGTCGCTCCGGCGCTCGAGCATTCGATCGAGGGCGGCATCGAGCTGATCGGCAAGATTTCGGTTGCCGGAGAGAAACCGGGCGTTCAGGAGGTCCACGAGAAAAGAGAAGTCTCCCTCGCACCGGGCGAGGAGGGCCGGGATGTTGCCCGTCTCCAGATCGACCACCCATCCCGCATCCTTCAGTGGTGAAACGATTTCCTGAATCCAGTCCGCCTTCCATTCCAGCCGCTCATCGTTGAGCAGGAGAAGGTGCACCGGCTGATTAGGATCGATGAGTCCCTTACCCAGAGTCGGCCTGGTGAGCACCGCAGCACTGGATCGGAACTCCTCGGTGTCGAGATCCACGAAGTTGACCAATCGGTTGTAAAGGGAGATGACCGCCACTTCCAGGAGACTGGTGTGACGGCTGAGAGCATCCTCGTCCATTTCCAAAAGGATCTGTTCCCTTTGTTTTCTCAATGACTCGGAAATATTCTTCTGCATGTCCATGACCTCGCAGCGGCAGGTTATCGGAACGTTTCAACACCCCTCACTTTCCATGGGGCATCAAGGGCCGGGCCGCATTCTTTCGAAGCGGAGGACTTCACCCGAATTCCTCTGCAATGCTAAGGGTGAGACCATTCATTTTCAAGAAAACACAGAAGGCCTCTTTTCGCCATGGAAAAGAGCCTTGAGAAAGGTCAGGGGCATCCTTGACCCTGCATTGAATAAGAGGTATTTGTATCTGCCTGTTCGCACCGCCTTGACTGTCTTCGATTGTGGAGTAAGGAGAGCTAAGTGATCGCCATTTTGGATTATCGAGCCGGCAACCTGACCAGCGTTCAGCGGGCCCTGAGCTTTCTGGGTTACGAAAGCATCATCACCCATTCCCGCTCGGAGATCGAAAGAGCAGAACGCATCGTTTTTCCGGGCGTCGGTGCCGCCGGCAAATCCATGCAAAACCTTCGGGAACTCGGACTGGACGTCCTCCTGAGAGAACGCCTGCAGGCGGGCATCCCCACATTGGGCATCTGCGTCGGACTCCAGGTGCTCTTCCACTACAGCGAGGAGAACGAAACGCCCTGCCTGGGGATTCTTCCCGGTCGCGTGCGGCTGTTTCCCGAAAATCTGAAGGATGCTTCCGGCAACGCTCTCAAAATACCCCACATGGGCTGGAACCAGGTGACTTTCTCAGGAAACCACCCCGTGTTTGAGAATCTCCCGGTCAACAGTGAATTTTACTTTGTTCACAGCTATTATCCGGCACCGGAAGATTCCCGACAGGTCCAGGGCACCACGGAATACGGGATCATCTTCGCTTCGGCCGTGGCTCAAAACAACCTGGTGGCGGTACAGTTCCATCCCGAGAAAAGCGGGCCGCCGGGACTGCAGATTCTCAAGAATTTCTGCCGATGGAACGGCTCATGTTCAGCCCGTTGAAGGAGCAGCCATGTTGAGCAAGCGCATCATTCCCTGCCTGGACGTGCGAGACGGCCGCACCACAAAGGGAATCAAGTTCAAGGACAATGTGGACATCGGTGACCCCGTGGAAATGGCTCGATTTTATTATGAAAATGGCGCCGACGAAATTGTTTTTTATGACATCACGGCATCCAGCGACAAGCGCCCCATTCTCATCGATGTCGTGCGGCGCGTGGCCGAAACCATTTTCATTCCCTTCTCGGTCGGCGGGGGAATCCGATCGGTGCAGGACATGCGGGACGCGCTGCTGGCAGGAGCCGAAAAGGTCAGCGTGAATTCCGCGGCGGTTCTCCATCCGGACATCATTCGCCAGGGCGCACAGGCTTTCGGGAGCCAGTGTGTCGTACTGGGCATGGATGTGAAACAGGTTCAGCCCAGCGAAAAAATTCCCTCCGGCTACGAAGTCGTCATCAACGGAGGTCGGACTTTCATGGGCCTGGATGCCCTCTGGTGGGCTCAGGAGGCCGAACGGCTGGGAGCGGGGGAAATCTGCCTCAACTCCATCGACGCGGACGGCACCCAGGACGGTTATGAAATCAATCTCACCCGGCTCATTTCCACGAGCGTCCAGATTCCGGTCATCGCCTCGGGCGGAGCGGGAAAACCCGAGCACCTCCTCGACGTCCTCACCCGGGGACATGCTGACGCGGCTCTCATTGCCTCCATGGTGCACTACGGCACCTATACGCTCAAGGAGATCAAAGACTTTCTTCACACTGAAGGAGTCAAAGTGAGAATGGCCTGGTGAGCGCTTCGATCAATCCCTTGCACGAGACCCTCACCTGCAGAAGGTCATGCTCAGGCACGAACGCAAATCTTGGAGACAAAGCAGACACATGAACCCACTACTGGAAAAAATCCACAACAAAGCATCCCTGGTCGGGATCATCGGACTGGGCTACGTGGGACTCCCCCTTCTCATTCGCTTCGGTGAAGCGGGTTTTCGCCTCCTGGGCTTTGACACGGATTCCCGAAAGATCAATGCGCTGCTGCACGGCGAGAGCTATATCAAACACATTCCCTCAGAGCGCATCGACGAGTTTCTCAAAAACCGCCGGCTGGACGTGACCATCAGCTTTGATCGACTGGCCGAAGCCGACTGCATCATCATCTGCGTCCCCACACCGCTCACGGAAAAAATGGAGCCGGACTTGAGCTATGTGGAGAACACCTGCAGGACCATCGCCCGTCATCTTCGCCCCGGGCAGCTCATTGTGCTGGAGAGCACCACCTATCCTGGAACCACCGAGGAACTGGTGCTCCCCATCCTCCAGCAGACAGGGCTTCGAGTGGGTGAAGATTTTTTCCTGGCCTTCTCGCCCGAACGGGAAGATCCCGGAAACAAGGAGTTTCATACGGGGAACATCCCCAAGGTGGTGGGCGGGGTGACCGCAGAGTGCCTCCAGTGCGCAACGACCCTCTATTCTCTGGCCCTTTCCCGGGTCGTTCCCGTCTCTTCCACCCAGGTGGCCGAACTCACCAAGCTCCTGGAAAACATCTACCGGGGCGTCAACATCGCCCTGGTCAACGAACTCAAGATGCTCGCTCTCAAAATGGGCATTGACATCTGGGAGGTCATCGACGCCGCGTCCACCAAGCCTTTTGGTTTCACCCCCTTTTTTCCGGGACCGGGGCTGGGTGGCCACTGCATTCCCATCGATCCGTTCTATCTCTCCTGGAAGGCTCGGGAATACGATTTCACCACGCGGTTCATCCAGTTGGCCGGCGAAGTGAATGTCGCCATGCCCTACTTCGTCATTGAGAAGACCCAGGACAGTCTCAACGAACGGCGCAAGTGCCTCAACGGTTCCAGCATCCTGGTTCTGGGAGTGGCCTACAAGAAGGACATCGATGACGACCGGGAGTCACCGTCCTATGAGGTGATGAAGCTCCTGATGGGTAAAGGCGCCAAAGTCTTTTACAACGATCCCCACATCCCGAGACTCAAACCGGGAAGAAAGCATGCGTTCGAGCTCGAATCGACCCCCCTCACTGAAGAAACCCTGGCCGCAATGGACGCAGTGATGATCCTCACGGACCACACGGCCTACGATTACGAGTGGATCGTTCAGCATGCCTCTTTGGTCATCGACACGCGCAATGCCACCAAGGCCGTTCAGCACAACCGCGAAAAAATTGTAAAGTCTTGAGGGATCCCTGGGGGAAATGGGAGGATACCGCGCCCTCCTGCGGTGCCCTGCCGCTATCACACCGTCTTTCGGATCTCCTCGAGGGTCCCTTCGATGAGATCCCGGATTTCCCCCAGCCGCTCCGCTGTCTCCGCTTCATAGCGAAGCACGAGCACCGGCTGCGTGTTGGAGGCTCTCAGCAGGCCCCATCCGTCGTCAAAAACGATTCTGACGCCATCCACATCAATGATGGGGTGACCTTTTTTTTGCAATGCGGCCTTGGCTTTTTCCACCACGGAAAACTTGATTTCATCAGGACATTCGACACGGATTTCGGGCGTGCACACCGTGGGTGGAATCCCCTCGAGCAGTTCGGCGATGGTCTTCCCCGTTCGGGCAAGGATCTCCAGAATGCGGCAGGAAGCGTAGATTCCATCGTCGAAACCGAGGTACCGGTCACTGAAAAACATGTGCCCACTCATTTCACCTGCCAAGGCCGCGTGGACCTCCTTCATTTTGGCTTTCATGAGCGAGTGCCCGGTCCGCCACATGATGGCTTTCCCCCCCCGTTTTTCAATGTCGTCGTAGAGGGTCTTGGAGCACTTGACCTCCGAGACGAAAACCGATCCCGGCTTTCTGCTGAGAATCTCCCGCGCGAAAATAACCATGAGCATGTCGCCAAAAACCGGTTTGCCGGTGTGGTCCACCACTCCGAGCCGATCCGCATCGCCGTCATAAGCGACGCCCAGATCCAGGCCCTTCGAGGTCACCAAAGCGGACAGATCGCGCAGGTTTTCAAGCACTGTTGGATCCGGTTCGTGATTGGGGAACGTGCCGTCCATCTCACAATAGATCGGATGAACCTCGCATCCGAGCCCCTCCAGGATGGGCAAAGCCACTGGACCGGCCGTGGCGTTTCCTGCATCCACCGCGACACGGAGTTTTTTGGGGATCTCGAGGTTTTCGAGAAGGAATTGCTTGTACGGGGTGACGATGTCAAACAGGCTCACGGTGCCGCTGCCGGAGTGAAAGTGGCCTTCCTCCAGCAGGAGCCGGAGCTTCTGAATTTCTGAACCGGAGATGGTGTCATACCCGTTGCAAACCTTGAAGCCATTGTATTGCGGTGGATTGTGACTGGCGGTGATCATGACGCCCCCCTCGCGGTCCAGATAGCGCAGGGCAAAATACAAGAGCGGAGTGGGGCAGACCCCCACATCCACCACGTCCATGCCCGTGGAAGTGAGGCCCTCGATCAGCAGATTGCGGTAGTGTTCGGAACTGAGACGGCAATCCCGGCCGACAACCACCCGGCTTTTTCCCTGGTGACTCATGTAGGTCCCGAAGGCCTTGCCAAACGCCACCACGTCGGCATCGACGATTTCCGCATCCACAATGCCGCGAATGTCATACTCACGAAAGGTACTTGCGTCCAATGGGGCTCTCCTTGAGGAAAAGGGTCGAAAGTGAAAAGTAAAAGGGGGAACACATGACGGAACCGTGTGGAGCGTCGAGGAAGGACGCCGGACTCAAGGGGCGACCTTCCTCCACGTTCGTCCTAAGCACGATCCAAGCCAAAGGATGTCCGGGGAGGAATTGAGGCAGGCTTTTTTCAGACAAAAAAGATCAACGGACCGAGAAGTTCACACCTTTCACGCAGCGTCTTCGTCCTTGCCACTTCGGATCTTTTTGATCGTGATCCATGCGGCGACAAGCAGTCCCAGCGTGATGAACCCCAGTGCCCCGTAAAGCGCCGCGAAAAAGACCACATGGCTGGGGTCATACCAGGGAATGTCCCACGGAAGCATGCTGGCTACGCTGCGTTTCAAGCCGGCACATAGAAAGGTTGCAGACTCGAACAACATGTGATCCTCCATCAAGCTTACGGCATTTCAACGATTTTCAACAGGCTTTCAGGATGCATACCAAGGTTTGAAAGACGGGTCAATTTGAAATTTTCGAGCGGGGGCTTGGACGGCGGGCGAGGAAAATGGGGGAGCGCAGATGTTCTGGAGCCAAGGCTGAAGCATTCCAGAGGAAGTGAGGGCACGAAGGAGAACACACGAAAGAGAACAAATGAGAAAGGCCACAAGGAATCGTCCTCATGGCCTTTTACAAGAACCTGTCGTCACCCTGTCCGTCGGGGTCCATGTTTCAGTTCTCCTTGTACACGATGACGCGACCCGTTGGGTCGGTCGAACACTTTCGAATGAAATCGCTCATGGTACAGGTGAATTGGCTGCGGTTGGCAAACCAGTACCCGAGAGCCTTCTTGCGCGCCTCTTGACGGTTACGTCCCCGGAAGAAAACGACTTTGACCATGTCTCACCCCCTCACACCCTTGTTGGTTTCCAACAAAAAACCCGAGCCGAAGCTCGGGTGCGCGTGCAAATGGGGCCTGTTCGACAGGCTACGTCGAGGGACACCCCCCCACGTTATACGGCCGCTTCCCGCCCGAGCTTGATGGGCTCTCCAGCAAAACTTTTTTTCTGCGCGAGTGACTACTGCCAGGGTCTTCCATGCTGAACTGACTACCTCACACAAGTTGACAAAATAAACCTTCACAGCAGCGAATGCTAACCTGATGCCTTCATGGTGTCAATCTTTTTTCTCTCAACTCAAAAAGAAAAGTTTTGCAGTGCCCTGCGGCACCGCGAAAACGCTTTCAAGGTGCCGGTGCGTATCACGGAGCGCTGCCCACCTCCATACGCCATCCGCCGCAACCGCCTTGCAGCATCTGCAGCCCTTCTTCGTCCCCGCCACAGGAAACGGGCGGGATTCAACCCCAAGGCCTGCCGGATCGCAAAGTCCCCTCAAGGGTGTCTCAGTGCCGGCCCCTGCATAAATCCCACAAGCGTTGAAGCGAGTCTGCCGCCAGGCAACGGATGAGCTTGTCGCAGACGAGCCGGTCGGTCGGAAAGGCCATTTCCTCAGGCAGATCGTTCACAGGAAAAAACCGCGCCTCACTCGCATCGGACCCGGGACGCAGCCGGCCACCGCAGCGTCTTCCCAAAAACCAGACGCCCACCGTCTGAGCTTCGGGATCGTGAAAATTGGAGTGAACGGCAAAAACGGGGCCGATGTCGACCTGCAGCCCCGTCTCTTCAAACATCTCACGGCCGGCACTCTCTCGGATGTCTTCATCCCACTCCACGTGGCCGCAGGGGATGCACCACATCCCTTCATAGGACCCTATTCGGCAAACCAGGAGAAGCCGGTCCTCCTCGACCAGCACCACCGCGGCTCCCGCAGTGGGGTTGCGATAGTGCACCCATCCGCACCCGGGGCATTGCTTGCGCGGCCTGCGCCCCCTGAGAGTCAGGAGGAGCCTGGTGCCGCATTGAGGGCAAAAGTTGGGCATTGTCATGATGAGAGTCGGGGTCCGTCGAAATCCAGGGGCGGCTCAGCAGGCCGGGGCTCAGGAAAACTCCACAAGGTGGCTCGCCCAGAAGGGGTTCAGGATCTTCTGGTTTTCGAGCTTGAGGCAGGCCGAAATGACCTGATTTAAGGGAGTGGCGATCCCAGCATCCTGGCCCATCTTCACGACCATGCCGTTGAGCGCTTCCACTTCCATCGCCTTGCGCCACTCCAGATCCCGAAGCATGGATGGCTTGAATTTCTTGTTGTAGGATTCCGCCAGGGCAATGGCTTCCTCCACGACATTTTTTCCCAGATCGACTCCCCTGTGTCGCGCCAGGGCTTCCACTTCTCTCATGACCCCCTTGAGCAGTTCGCGAGTGTCGGGGTAGGAGAGCGCCATTCCCAGCGAAGATCTCGAGAGCGTACAAACTCCGTGAACTCCGCAGATGAAAAGGAACTTGGACCAGAGGACCTGTACAATATTGGGACTGACCTCCGCTTCCACTTTGGCCGCTGCGAAGGTCTCGGCCACCTTCTCCACACGGGGGGTCCGTTCACCCGAAAGCTCACCGAAAGCGAGGCGGCCGGGCTTTCCCGTGTGCACCACCACACCGGGAGAGGCAATGGAGGCCTCAATGAAAGCCGTTCCACCCAGCACGCGATCTTCACCGAAGCGCTCCACAAGTTTTTCGATGTTGTCTATGCCGTTCTGGATGGTCAGGATCATGGTCTCATCCTCGACCATCGGCGTGATGAGCTGCGCTGCATCGACGGTGTCAAAGGACTTGACACAAAAAAGGAGCAAATCGACGGGCCCGATGTCGTCAGGTTCCGCCGTGGCGTGAATGCGCACCCGATAGCTGCCCTGCTCCGAAATGACCTGCAAACCTTCTTCCTGAATGGTTCGGAGGTGCTTGCCCCTTGCGACAAAATGGACGTCGAATCCCGCGCGCACCAGGAGCCCACCCAGATAGCCTCCCACGCCGCCGGTGCCCATGATCCCGATTTTCACATTCCCCTCCTCGCCTGTGTCTCAAGAAAAACCTTCGTTTGCATGCCGCGTAAATTGATGTGTGAGTCTGAAAAGCTTAGTTTATACCTGCATCGCCAGTTTGGGTCAAACAGTTTGCAGGCCCGGAATCAAAGGCCTCCCTGCGACGCCGCAGCCCAAAAATTTTTGACAAAAAATTCTCCTGCAGCCTATATAGAACGTTCGAAGTAAAAATCTCTGTCGTCCCATGCGCCTGGACGAACGGGGCGGCATGAAGGTGCAATCAAACCAAAAGGGCCCCACGGAATGCGAGGTTCTCGAATACGAGGCCCTTGAGTTTTCCCCTCCCGGAAGCGGCCTCTATTTCCAGAGGACTTGTGCAGGTTATCATCCCATTGATTTCAATGGGTCGGCGTTCCCCTGGAGACCCTGCGCCTGAGCTTCGAGGCGCCAGCTTTTCTGATATTTAGTAAACCCAGACCATGCGGGGTTAGCAGTCACTCATGAAAAATGTATATTCCAATGTGTTGGAGTGCATCGGCAACACACCACTGATTTTGATCAACCGCCTCAACCCCAACCCGAAAGTTGCCGTTTACGCCAAGTGGGAAGCCAAAAATCCCGGCGGGTCCATCAAAGACCGGGCGGCTCTCTCACTCATTGAAACCGCCGAACGGGAGGGGTTGCTCACGCCCGATAAGATCATCATCGAAGCCACCAGCGGAAATACGGGCATCGGCCTGGCCATGGTCGCTGCCGTGAAGGGCTACAAGCTGATGCTGGCCATGCCGGAAACGTCGAGCCTCGAACGCCAGAAAATCCTCAAGGCACTGGGAGCGCAGCTCCTCCTGACGCCCGGCGCCCTGGGGACCGACGGGGCGATCGAGGAAGTTTACAACATGGTCCGCGAGAATCCCGATCGGTATTTCATGCCCGATCAGTTCAACAATCCTGCAAACCCCGCGGCCCATCGATTCGGAACCGGGCCTGAGATTTACGAGCAGACCGACGGCAAAGTCACCAAGGTGGTGGTGACCCTTGGAACGACGGGAACCGCCATGGGAGTCCTGCAGGCCATGAGGGAACGAAACAACGCCATTGAGGTGATCGGCGTCGAACCCTACCCGGGACACAAGGTGCAGGGACTGAAAAACATGAAGGAATCCTACGTGCCCGGCATTTTTGATCGAAGCCTCCTGGATCGCATCGTCTATGTCAAAGACGAGGATGCCTTTGAAATGGCTCGGAGACTGGCCAGAGAAGAGGGCATCTTTGCCGGCATGAGTTCCGGAGCAGCCATGGCCGCCGCCGTTGAGGTGGCCGCCGAGTGCGACGAGGGGCTCATCGTTGCGGTTCTCCCGGATGGCGGCGATCGTTACCTCAGCACCAACCTGTTCACGACCCTCCTGGAGCCGGATTTCCGATTTTACAATCTTGTCGCCAGAGAAAAGGTCGACTTCAAACCCATCCAGGAGGGCAAGGTAAAGATCTCCGTCACGGCCCCCACGCTGGATCGAAGCCTTTCGCTCGAAAATGCGAGACGCTTTCTCCTGGCCGATCTGCTCTCCCGATTTTGCCAGCACAAGGGTTTCTCGGTGGATTTGTTGATCCCCATTCCCGACATGGACAGCAGAACCATCCAGGGGGCCATTGCCGAGAACATGGACCTGACCGCCTACACTCAGCGGCAATTCGACCTTTTCATGAAGACGCTGGATCTGCTGTCCGTTCAAAGGGCCTCGCGGTATCCCAAAACCACGGAACACACGGAGACCATCATCGAACTGACGCGTTCGCTGGTGGAAAAAGGCGTGGCCTACGAAAAACTCCGCTCCGTCTACTTCGATCTGTCCAAATCCCAGGACTACGGAAGACTTTCGGGCATCGACCCCAGAAAGGTCCGCCTGGGCACGACGGTGGACCTGGATGCATATGAAAAGCTGCACCCAAGGGATTTCACCCTGCTCAAGCGCGCGACCCTCGCCGAACTCAAACGCGGAGCCTGCCTCAAGAGCCCCTGGGGAAACGTGATCCCCACCTGGCACACTGCCGGAGTGGCCATGGCCCTTCATGACCTCGGATCTCCCGTGGACATCCAGGTCAGCAGCATCGATTTCATCTTCCCACACCTGGAAAATGTGCGCGCCATCGGTTCAGCCCTCACGGGAAAAGATTTCGCCAATTATTGGGTGGTCTGTGAACGCATCTGGTCGGGAAAGGACGAAAAGGAAACAGCCGGTTTTCATGGGGACATTTCTGTTGAGGACCTGATCGCCCAAGGCCACTCACCTCAGGCGATCCGTTACTGGATCCTGAGCGTGCATCACCGAAAACCCATACACGCAACGCAGCGCAACCTGCTGAACGCCGTCGCAGGATTCAACCGCCTCAGGGAATTCATCAGCCGCGTGCACCACACTCCCGCGAAGGACGGTGAAAACAAGTTGCTGCCCGAATTGATCTACACCTTCGAACACGCCTTCTTCGATGCCATGGCCGATGACCTGAACGTTCCCAACGCCCTGGCGTCGTTTTTCAAGTTCGTGAGGGAATTCAACCCGATCCTTCATCAAGGGGCATGGAACGAGGCACAGCGCAAGCAGACCCTTGACGTTCTGCAAAAGGTCAACAAAATTCTGGGAGTGTTCGACCTGCAGCTGATGCCTCTCTCGGAGCAGGAGGAGCGCCTCATCGCCCTGCGGGTAGAGGCGAGAACCCATCGAAAATGGGAGGAGGCCGACCGGCTGAGAGAGGAATTGCTGCGGCACGGGGTACAAGTTTCCGATACGCCGACGGGACCTCGTTGGGAACGCCTTTGAAAGCGAGTCCAAATGGACTCACTCCGCTGCGAAAGGTCCGGCAAACCGGGCAGGAAAGCTCCACCCGGCCGATGCCGGCGCCCGACCAGCACCTTCGCCGAAGGGAGGGCCTCATCCGGGGGACGTTGCGTGAGAAGCCCCGCTGCATCGGGCTCAAGAAAAAAGGGTGGAAAGCTTCCACCCTCATCAAAGGCCTAAACAAGGGGCGTGCGGGCGATTTCCCTATCCCTATCCAGGTGAAACTCCACCCATCGGGCAACCGGTGCCGTCAATTTCGCCCCGCTTCCCTCACAGGATTTCCCAGACAGCTTCGGCAAGCCCGATGGAACGGGTGGCCTCGAAGAGTCTCAACGATTCCTCGTAAGCATGATCCGAGATCCTTTTTTTGTACGCGAGGGGCAGCGCATTGAGTTTTGGGGCAAACGCCATGTTCATCTTTTTTATATCGCCCCCAGTATTTCCGGTCTCAACAGCCCAGGCCCACATTTCCTCCCACAATTCATCCGGAACACCCCGGTACGGGCGTTTGATGTACTCTTTCTTCTCGTTGGTGATGGCGTTTCCATGCTGGGTCATGGCCAGTCCAAACGCGATGTTTTGCCAGAGCGTGCCCACGTTTCCTTTGCGGATTCCGTATTGAATGAAGGAGGAGATCTTGTCGAGCGAGGTCCCCGTGATTCCGTGCTGGGCGATGTCGACGTCCCAGGGTTGGATGGCCTTGTGGATGTCGAGCGTCAAATCGAGCTGGATCCCCTCGTGGGCCGTTCCAAAATAGGTCCCATGAATGGATCCGTTGTTGATGGCCAGCAGATCGGGATGAACGCCCTTCTTGTCCAACTCGCCGATGAACCACCGAGCTTCATCCGGTTGAGTGAAACCCTCGGAGGACCCGCTTTTGGCGCCGATTTCCCCCAGCTCCACTTCCAGGCTCAACCCCGCACTGACGATGGGCTGGGCCAGTTGATGAGTGGCTGCGAGGTTCTTCTCATTTTCCATGTGGGATGCATCGATGGCAAATGACGTGAAACCGGCATCCAGTTCGTCGGCGATCAGCTTTCCCACCGCTTCCACTTCCTCAGGTTTTTTCACCGTGATGTGGTCGCCGTGAATGGCAAACGGCACTTCCGTGTTTCCCAGCCTCTCGTTTTCGGCGATAATGAATTCCACGAAGCTTTTGGGGCTGAACTCCGTGTAGGATAACTCGGACTTGGCAATCTCATACATGACGGGTGCCCCGGCAGCCATGGAAGCCAGAACAATGCCTTCCACGGGAAGCCGGCAGCGAATGTTGGTGGCCATGATCATGGCGTTTTGTTTCCTCGCGGCCTGGATGAGGGCCTTTCCGTTCACCAGAGGCACGATGCTGTTGGGAAAACGCTTTTTTACGTTCTCCGGGCGTTTATCGGGTCTTTGCTGAGTCATTTCATCACCTCTTTCGGGTTTGGGAACTGGAGCCAGTCACTCCGTTCAGGAACATGTCTCTATGTTTAACCATGCTTGTGCTGGTGTCGTCGCAACGGGGCGAGACCTGCGGGCAACTGACACGCTGAACGATTCGAAGGCGCCGGTCAAGCCTGCCAATGCAGAGTCAGCCGCAGAAACCTAAAGGCTTTATACGTCATCCCGGGCGGAAGCGCAAGATGCCTCGCGCGCGATCAGCGCCCCGGAACTGCTGTCCTCGAGTGAATGCCCTTATGAAAGGATGCCATGCCTCGCCCACCTGTAAGACGCAAGCACAGCCATCGTTCGAAGGCCGGAGAAGCAGGCGCCGTGGCATGCAACACAACCGGGGTTGCTCTTCCGAAGCCGGCAGTCGCTCCCACCAGTTCAGACGCGGACAAGGGCCTGGACAAGGATGCCTTTCGAAAAGCCCTGCTGGATGAGTTGAGGGAAGATCCCGACCTTTATTCCCGGGCGGGAGGGAAACTGGCCGAGACTCTTCGTCGCACCGCCTTTTACAGGAAAGCTGCCTGTGTCTTTGTGTCCCCTCACCCGCTTCTGGATCAGACCTGCCTGAACATTCTCTCGGATCGCAAACTGCTTGTCCTTCCCAGCCCGCAACTGCAGACGGGATTCTACGGTCTTTCGGCGGCCTCCATCCCGGTGCCCCAAAGACGCATGGCCTTGCACCGTTTGGGGGGCAGGAACAGTCTCGCGCCAAAGATTGACTACAAGCGAGGGCCTGAAAAGAAAATCGAGCTCCTCCTGACAGCCCCTCTGGCGGCAGGCCTCGACGGGAGCATGCTGGGCGACGGAAAGGGCCACTTTGACTTGCAATATGCGCTGCTCTACACGTTGAAGTGGCTGAGATCCGATGCAACCGTGGCGGCAATTCTCGCAAACGAACGGTTTCTTCGCCCCTCCCCGACAGATGCCAACGATATCCTGGCCCATCAGGTCGTCCTGCCCGGTCGAAGCATCAGGACGGCTCATCAGTCTACACAAGAAATTGAAATCATTTGGACAAAATTGAACGACAAGCAGGTCAGAAGAAACGATGCACTCTTTTTTCTCCAAAAGAATCGAAAAAATTTTCAACAATGAATACAGTGGGTTAATATTAAAAAAAAACTTGCTTCTCGGAGGGCTCCGCATTATTTTACCGGCGCAATTCGATGGGGCATTGAATACATCCATTGGGGAGGCCTTCGTCGGAGATTTTCTTCTTTGCTGCATGCTGAAGGTGTGAAACAGAGCGGATCAACGGCCGACGTGAAACTCCCGCACCGGTCATGCCCGACTGAGAATTCCTTCGTTTTAAACCTTCTAGACAGGAAACCCGTGAAACCATGGTCATGAGAGCCGTATTGACTCTAGGAGTTACAGCCGCTGCGTGTCTCTTCTCTCTCCTGGGCTCCGGCATCGCCGCTGCGCAAGAGGAATTCACAGCGACTTTGAAGCGCTATCCCTATGACCTGCAGCGCAACACGGTCATCGGGACGCCAAGTTGGCACACTGTCAGACCCAGAGACACACTTCTCGACATCGCCAGGCGCCATGGACTCGGCTACAACGAACTCGAGCTGCTTTACCCCCGAATGGATGCCTGGATCCCACCCGAGGGCAGAAGACTGGCCATACCGACGTTTTGGATTTTGCCCCCCTCACAGTACGAGCAACTGGTCATCAACGTCGCTGAATTGCGGCTGTATTTTTTCGACAAAGCCTCGGCCACGGTGCAGACTTATCCCATCGGCATCGGCGACGAGGGATGGGAAACTCCCCTGGGAACCTTCTACATCAATGAGAAACGCCCCAATCCGACGTGGTACATCCCGGCCTCTCTCCAGGCAAAATACGGGATGGCGGTCATGCCCCCCGGGCCGCAGAATCCGCTGGGAGAATTCATGATGAAGTTTTCTGCGGGCGCTTACGGGATCCATGGCACCGCCATGCCCTGGGGGGTGGGCCGATTGGTCAGTCATGGATGCATTCGCTGTTACCCGGAGCACATCCGAATCCTGTATCCTCAAGTCCCCCTGGGAACAAAGCTCGAGATCATCTATGAGCCGCTGAAGTTTGGATGGCAAAACGGCCAGGTTTTTGTGGAGGCACATCCCGATGTGTATCAGAAAATCGCCGATTACACCGCGTATGCTCAGGAAAAACTTCAGAGCTTTCCCATGGCGGACCTGATCGATGTGCAGAAGTACATGATGGTGGTGAGTCTTCGCAACGGGGTGCCCACCAACGTGACGAAATTTGGCTCCACTTCGTCGCCGGGACGGATGACGTCTCATCGCGAAGGCATGACAAAGGACGCTTCGGTTGAAAGACCGGTCAACTGAGAGTCCGAGGGGTTTGAGGGTTTAAAAGGACTTGATTTTGTGAGTCTCTTGAAGTAGCGTGGAAAGCGGTCAAATTTAGGCCTGATGTGCATGGGGCTTTGATTTTTGCTTTCCAGCAGGTCACCTAGAGAGGGGGTGAGAGTCGGGACGGTCTTTGTGAAGCTTTGAGATGGGCTCGGTTTTGAAGCGTTTTGATGATGCAGACTCATTTAAAGAGGAGGAAAGAAAAATGAAGAGAGTATTGGCAGTTCTGTTTGCGGTTGCGTTGGCATTCACCATGGTTGCAGGCTGCGCCAGCACCCAGGATGTGAAAAAGTGTCAGGACATGTGTGCAATGGCCATGGACAAGGCACAGGCCACCGAACAACAGTGTGCGGCCAGCGCACGCGCTGCCGAAGCTGCAGCACAAAAGGCGGAAGCCGCAGCTCGCAGAGCCGAAGCCGCTGCAGACAAAGCAGAATCTATTTTCATGAAGCACATGAAGAAATAATTTCGGATTTCAAGATTTTTACCGGGCAAGATCCAAAAAAGCCGGGTCAAGCAATGCTTGACCCGGCTTTTTTGGGCCCTCTCACCCGCGCTGCCCATGAAACCGATGCTGTCGCCGATGCAGCGGGTGAATGCGCAGAGCGCGCTGCGGAATTAGCACAGCCCGCGCAGCAGTCGGCCTGCCCCAAAGTGGGAGACGCCGTCGGCTCAATTCCCTGGGCTTCCGCCTTCTACGCTCCCGAAAACAAATTTGCCGAGCAGTTGTTCAATGTCAAGCGGCGCCTGTGTGTGCATGATGAAGTCGCCGTGCTGGAGCAACTCCTCGCTCGCACCGGGGCTGAGGGACACGTATTTGTCTCCAAGAATCCCCATGGTTTTGATGCTCGCTATGACATCCTCCTCGATCTGCACACCCCGATCGATCTCCATCATCACGAGAGCCTGTCCCCCGTCGAGCTGAATTCTCCTGACCTGTCCGATGGTGACCCCGGCCTGCATGACCGCAGCCTTCTCCTTGAGACCGGCCACCGTGGAAAATCTGGCATAGATTTCATAGTTCCTGTGGCCAAAAAGCCGCACATCCCCAAGGTTTAAAGAGAGGTAGGCGAGGCAGGCCAATCCGATGAGAAGGAAAATTCCGACGCCCAGTTCCAGTCCTCTTTTTTCCATATTGGCAGCCCTTTTTTACATCAGAATGGAGGTCACGATGTAGTCGCTCATCAGGATCGAAATGGAAGCATACACGACCGCCTCGGTGGTTGCGCGGCCCACCTCTTCCGGTCCGAAATTGCCCTCGTCGACCCCGGCATAATACCCTTTGCAGGTGCAGATCCATATGATCAGAACGGCGAAACAAAGGGATTTGACAATCCCCATGTGGACGTCTTCCCACGACACGCTGCTCTGGATGCCGTCCATGTAGGCGCCCGCGCTGACCCCCAGCAGTTCGACGCCGATGAGATAACCGCCGAAAATGCCCACCACATCACAAAATGCCGTGAGCAGGGGCAGGGCCACCAGCGCGGCGATGAGCCTGGGGGTGATCAGATAGGCATGCGGGTCGATGGCCATGCACTCGAGCGCGTCGATTTGCTCTTCGATGCGCATGATCCCAATTTCCGCACACATGGCGGAACCGGCGCGACCCGTGACCATGAGAGCCGTCAGAACAGGGCCCAGCTCGCGGATGAGACTCAAGGCCACGGCCGAACCCAAGAGTCCTTCGGAACCGAATTTCGAAAGGGTGTAGTATCCTTGCAATCCGAGCACCATGCCGGTGAAGGCGGCCGTGAAGCCGATGACAAAGAAAGACTTGGTCCCGATGAAATGGATTTGCTTGAGGACGGCACGGTATTTGGCCGGCGGCCGTGCGAAACCCCGCACCATGTAGGCGAAAAACATGCCCATTCGCCCAAGTCCCCATACGGACCGAATCCCCCAGGATCCCAGGGACTCCACCCATCGCAACATGTCGACTCTCCCCCAATCTCAGACGGTGGCGCGAATGCCTTCACGCAACCACATACGAACTGCAGGAACCCCTCTCACAAGTCCATGCGCTCACGCCATCAGACGCGCGACGTACTCTTCGGTACTCAAACTGCGCTGATCCGCCTCCCGCCTCAAGAACTGCCGTACCCTCTCATTACTGCTGGCCTGGATTTCCTCGGGTTTTCCGGCCTGAAGAATCCTTCCCGCATCCATGACGACCATCTGGTCCGAGATACCGAACGCGCTTTGCAACTCGTGGGTGACCACAATGATGGTCATCCCCAGGGTTTCTTTGAGTTCGAGAATCAAGCGATCCAGGGAGGCGGCATTGATGGGGTCAAGGCCGGCAGAAGGCTCATCCACAAAAAGAATCTCCGGGTCCATGGCCAGGGCTCTGGCCACCCCCGCTCTCTTCCTCATGCCGCCGCTCAACTGCGCCGGCAGGTAGTCCGCAAATTCGGCAAGTCCCACCAGATTCAATTTGATCAATGCCATGATGCGAATGATTTCATCGGGCAAATCGGTGTGAACTTTCAAGGGGACCGCAATGTTTTCCGCAACCGACAAGGAATTGAAGAGGGCGCCGCTTTGAAACAGGACTCCGATCCTTCGACGGTAAGCTCGCAGATCTTCCTCACTGAAGCGCCCCATGTCACGGCCGTCTATTTCGATCTGCTCGGGCCCTGTTGCTTTAAGTGCCACGAGATGCCGCAGCAGCGTGGTCTTTCCGCACCCGCTCATTCCCATGATCACCGTGATTTGATTGTGCGGGACCTCGAAGCTGATGTCGTACAGAACCTGACGGCCTTTATAATGGCTGTTGAGGTTGTGAATTTTGATCATTTACGGTGAATCCATTCGGTTTTGCCACTCACGTCTCGTCCACGATGCTGCCGCCGAGAACATCCTCGAGGCGGGCCAGACGGATCATGCGGAGCGCGCCCTCATTGAGCCCCCGCAGCCTCAGAACCCCCGATTTCTTCTCCAGAGTCGTCCAAGTCTCCAGCAGGAGTGCCACTCCCGCCGTGTCTATGGCACTGACCCCGTGAGCCAGAATGTCGATCTCCCGAGCGGCTTTCTTCTTGAGAATTTTGCGCAACTCCCTGCGAATTCCGGGAACCGTATTTCGGTCCAGCGCCTCCTGGATTTCAATCTCCACTCGATGAGAATCACGATTGCGAATTGTCACCGGCACGAACCGCCCCCCTGTGTTCTTCACCTTCGCGCTCGAAACTGCGTGGCATCTTCCTGCGGCCCGGACCATCTCGGGCTCATGAAGAAGATGCTGCGGGTCGGCACGATCTCGTCGCTGTTGAAAACTTTGGGCAGAGTTTAGGGTTGAATGAGAAATATTGCAAGTCTCGTCGATCCCGCATCTCGAAGGCCAACGTGTGTGGGCGGTTTTTCCCGGGTGGGGAGCAGAAATGAACGGTGCCCCCCTCAAACGGGCACCTCCCCTGGAAAAGGCGGAGATCGATCCCGCATGGTGCAGTGGAGCAGCGTCGCAACTCCCGCTGCCCGCAGCCGGCTCTTTTTGTTTTGACCGAAACACTTTGAAACTACTATATTACTTTGTCTTCGGACATCAGGATTTTGATTCAGAGGTCCAGCCGAGCCAAGCAAAGAGGAGTCATCATGTCCCTGGAGAAGTCTCAATCTGAAGTCGTGGCCGCCATTCACGAACGGCGTTCCGTCCGCCATTTTCTCGAAACCCCCGTCGACCGAAAGGTCATTCAGGAGGCACTGCGTGCCGCATCATGGGCACCCTCGGGCCTCAACAACCAGCCCTGGAGATTTGCCGTCATATGGGACAGGGAGATCAAGAATCAACTGGCGGGGCTCACCCGCTATTCGAAAACCCTTCAGGACGCCGCGGTCCTTATTGCAGTTTTCATGGACAAGGAGAGTTCCTACGACTTCGTGAAGGACTGCCAGGCCATTGGAGCGGCGATTCAAAACCTGCTCCTGACCCTCCACGCTCAAGGTCTGGGGGCGGCATGGATCGGCGAGATCCTGAAGAATAAGGAAAGAGTCTCCCGACAGCTCGATCTGCCCGAAAGACTCGAACTGATGGCGGTGGTCGCTGTTGGAGAGCCGGCTCACCGGAATCAGAGCTCCCACCGGCGACCTCTCGAGGAACTCATCGTTTTCGAAAAATGAAATCTTTCAGGAAGGGCAGTGGATGATGATATTCGAGCATCTGGCAGTGGGCATGCTGCAAACCAACTGTTACCTGATCGGGGATTCTCAATCCCGGCAGGCGGTGGTGATCGATCCGGGCGGCGATGGCGACAAAATCGTGCGGCGCCTCAAGGCCCTTGGAATGCAACTGGCCGCCATTGTGAACACGCACGCACACTTTGACCATGTGATGGACGCGTGGCGAGTCAAAGAGGAGCTGGGGGGAAGCATCTATCTCAGCAAACGCGACGAACCCCTCCTGCATGACAGGATGGTGGGCATGGGGGCTCTCGGGAGGTCTTCCCCAACACCGGCGAGCACAAAGGTCGACCATTATCTGTCTGAGGGGGATCTCCTTCAATTTGGAGCCATACAACTTGAAGTTCTCGGGACACCCGGGCACACACCCGGGCACATGTCCTTTTTGTTCCGAGATGCCGGCAGAATTTTCGTGGGCGACACGCTCTTTGCCGGCTCCATCGGCAGGACAGACTTTCCAGGAGGATCCTACGAGCAACTGATTCGCTCTGTGCGTGACAAGATCTTCACCCTTCCGGGAGACACCCTTGTGCTGCCGGGCCATGGACCGCAAACGACAGTGGATCGAGAGAAGCGAAGCAACCCCTTCTTTCGATGATCTCTCGAAAAGATTCTGAGAAAAGAGCCATCGGGCAGAGGCAGCCGCTGTCAAGCGTCTCCGTGGATTGCGAGGGGACCATCACCGACTTCTTGGCCAAGAGGAAATCATTTTCACGGGAGGGAAGGAAGATGGAACTGAAAAAGAGGAAAACTTACACCACCTGGATTCTGTCTCTGAGCGTCGCTCTATTCCTGGCGGGTTGCAGCACCTGGGGCGGTTCTTCGGCACCTCCCCCCAGTCCGGTCGCCGGACCCACAGCCGCCACGTCGGCTGGGACAATCCTTGGCCCCCGGCCCATTTATTATGACTTCCAGGACATCCCCGTTCCCCAGGAACTCTCCGTGGTGCAGAAAGACTCCTACGTGTTTCAGTCGGGCAATATGAAGGCCGGGCTCCTGACTCTGCGAGGACGCGTGGACATCAATTCGGTGATCAATTTTTTTCAATCGGCCATGCCCCGGGAAAACTGGCAGCAACGCGGCGGATTTCGCTACCGAAGGTCCGTTCTGATCTTTGAGAAACCGGACAAGATCTGCGTCATCAAGATTTACGACGAGCTCTACTTCACCTACGCGGAGATCTACGTGGCTCCTTCAACCGGACAGGTCTGAAATCAACGGCACCGATCGACCTCCGCACCCCAGGGGAAGTTCAAAGCGTCTTCGCTCGGGGGGCAGGGAGCGGATCGAACACCGCCCACTGCGCCGGAAGTCCTTCGGGCCCATGGACAGGCCGCAGCTCTGCACATGCTTCCGGTGATCTGGATATTCCCATTAGAAAGGCGTGGCGAGACATGGTCATGAAGGGCAAATCGTTGCTGGTGGGTGTGAGCGGTGGAATAGCCGCCTACAAGGCGGCAGAGTTGGTGCGCACCCTCAGCAAGGCGGGGGTGACCGTGCAGGTCGTCATGACCCGCAACGCCACCAGCTTCATCACTCCCCTCACCCTTCAGGTTTTGTCGGGACAGCCCGTTTGCCTGGATTTGTTCGACCTGCAGGCGGAGTCCGAAATCGGACACATCCAGGCGGCACGAGCTGCGGACCTGGTCGTGGTGGCGCCCGCCACGGCAAACATCATTGCAAAAATGGCAGCGGGGATGGCCGACGATTACCTCACCACGGTCATTCTGGCCACCACGGCGCCCGTTCTGGTCTGCCCGGCCATGAATGTTAAAATGTATGAGCACCCTGCGACGCAAAGGAACCTCCAGATCCTCCGAGAACTGGGTTATCATATTTTGGACCCGGCTGTGGGTTCGATGGCGTGCAAGGAAGAGGGTGCCGGTCGACTGGCGGACCTGGACGATATTGTGGAAAAGATCCACCAGATGCTTACGGAACCCTCGCTCAAGGGCATGAAGGTCCTGGTCAGCGCCGGCCCGACCTGGGAGCCTTTTGACCCCGTGCGGTTCATCACGAACCCTTCGAGCGGCAAGATGGGATTTGCCCTGGCAAGGGTTGCCGCGCGCAGAGGTGCGCAGGTGCATCTCGTCTCGGGACCGGTTTCCCTGGCTCCTCCACCGGGCGTGCATCTCCATCGCACGGTGACCGCTTTGGAGATGCAGCGGC
This sequence comes from uncultured Syntrophobacteraceae bacterium, assembly GCA_964654275.1. Taxonomy (GTDB): domain Bacteria; phylum Desulfobacterota; class Syntrophobacteria; order Syntrophobacterales; family Syntrophobacteraceae; genus SLCH01. The sequence continues at coordinate 24,030 of CAZZHS010000002.1, read as the reverse complement.
ACATTGAGGGTCTGGCAGGAGACATGGACGTCATCATCATGTCAGCGGCGGTGAGTGACTACCGACCGTCGCAAGTGGCTCCCCAGAAAGTCAAAAAATCCGAGGACCGCCAGGAGGTCATATTTGAAAAGAACCCCGATATCCTGCTCGCTTTGGGCCGATCGCGGGGTCCTCTCAGGCCCGGAGTCCTTGTGGGTTTTGCCGCTGAAACGGAAAATCTTCTGGAAAATGCCCGAGAAAAGCTGGAGAAAAAGAATCTGGACTTCATTGTGGCCAACAATCTGACCCAATCCGGGTCGGGATTCGCCACCGATACCAACCAGGTCAAGATCCTCGATAGATCGGGCGGCATTCTGGAACTTCCCTTCCTGACCAAGGAAGAAGTGGCCGAAAAAATTTTGGACCTTGTGGAACAGGATCTGCGGAAAAAACGAGATGCAACCCCAAACTCCAGCGCCTGAGGCCCTGTCCGAAATCTTGCGCGCTCTCAGCCACCTGTTGCGAGGCTACAGCATGGCGGGCCTCGCCGAATATCCCGCAGCAGCCCTGGGGCCCCATCGTTCCGCGGGTTTCGCCGATGCCCCTGCTTTGGAGAGTTCCCCTGGAAGTCGCCCTGAACAACTCGATGCGATTGAACAGGAGCTGGCCGACTGCACCCGATGTCGGCTCCACCAGGGGCGCACACACCTCGTTTTCGGGGAAGGCGCCGCTCATCCTCCTGTTGTTTTTGTCGGAGAAGGTCCGGGTTTTGAGGAAGACCGTCAGGGACGGCCCTTTGTGGGAAGGGCCGGCAGGCTCCTGGACAAGATGATTCGGTCCATGGGGATGGAACGGGAGGATGTTTACATTTGCAACGTCGTCAAGTGCCGTCCTCCCAGGAATCGCACACCTCAGGCCGATGAAATCGAGACCTGTTTTCCTTTTCTCGTTCGACAATTGTTGTCCCTCTCGCCCCGGGTCATCGTCGCCCTGGGAGGTTGTGCAGCCCAGACCCTTCTAGGGACTGGAAACGCCATATCCCGTCTGAGAGGCAAAGTCTACGCGTGGAGGGGCATCCCCCTCATTTGTACCTTCCACCCGGCTTATCTTCTCAGGAATCCGGGTCAGAAGCATGCCGCCTGGCAAGATCTCCTGCAGACTCGTGAGCTCCTGCAAAAGAGCCCGGCAGAAAACTCGAGGTGATACCCATGTTGCGTCCGTACATGACAAGATCACGGAGATGGACCTGGCTGGCGGCGCTGATATCGATGGTGGCCCTGTGGGGGCTTTCCCTGCCCGCCGCTTCGCAGAACCGGCACATCAACATCATTGAAATCAAAGACAGCATCAATCCCGGCGTGGAAGATTTCATCAAGCATGCCATCGAAGTCTCGGAAGATGATGGGGCGGAGGCATTGATGATTCTCCTGGATACGCCGGGAGGTCTCATGACATCCATGAGAGGCATCTCTCAGGCAATTCTCAACACCAGAGTCCCCGTGATCGTGTATGTGTATCCCAGCGGCGCCCAGGCGGCTTCAGCGGGTGTCTTTGTCACGGCCTCCGCCGACATCGCCGCCATGGCCCCGGGCACCAACATCGGGGCGGCGCACCCCGTCTCATCCGGTGGCGAAGATATCCCGAGCACCATGAGCGAAAAGGTGCTCAACGACATGCTGGCCTTTGCGCGGAGCATCGCGAGCGAAAAAGGGCGCAATGCAGAGTGGCTCCAGCGGGCCATCAAGGAGAGTGTTTCCATCACGGCGGAGGAGGCCTTTGAAGAAAATGTGATCGATCTCGTGGCGGCGGACATTCCTGCCCTGCTGGAGCGACTCGACGGCTGGCAGATCCGCAAGAAGGGGCAGACGATCACCCTGCGCACGGAGGGCCTGGAGCAGCGCACCATGGATCCCGGCTGGCAGCACAAGATTCTTCGGACCATCAGCAACCCCAACATCGCCTACATCCTTCTCATGCTGGGGCTGGCAGGATTGTACTTCGAACTCTCTCAACCCGGAGCCATTTTTCCGGGAGTCATCGGCGGCATCGCTCTCATTCTGAGCCTCTACGCCATGCAGACCCTTCCGGTCAATTACGCGGGTTTTCTGCTCATACTCCTGGCCGCCATCTTCTTCATATTGGAGATCACCGTCCAGTCCTACGGGATGTTGAGTGTCGCCGGAGTCCTCTCCCTCGTTCTGGGGTCCCTCATGCTTTATCGGACACCTGATTCCACCATCCGGCTGGCTCTGTCGGTATTTCTTCCCACGGTGCTCGCCGTGTCCACATTTTTTGTGACGGTTGCGGCCTTTGCCGTCAAAGCGCAGATGAGGAAACCGCAGACGGGCAATGAGGCCCTGGTGGGAATGGTGGGCGAGGTCACGCGGGACCTGACGCCGGAGGGAAAGGTTTTCATCTATGGCGAAACCTGGAATGCGGTGTCGGAGGAACCGGTCGCCAGGGGCGAAAAAGTCGAGGTGATCGCCGTGGAGAATTTAAAGTTGAAAGTCCAAAAGATCGGTGCTAGATAGGACAAGTTAATTTTCAGTGTTTTCAGAATGGAGAATTGTTCAATCCAGGAGAGCGTGACATGTCTCTTTACGGGGTTCTTGCAATCGTCATCGTTGTGGTGATGATCCTGGCCAATGCCATTCGGGTTCTCAACGAATACGAGAGAGGTGTCGTCTTCCGACTCGGTCGCGTGATACGAGCCAAGGGTCCGGGGCTCATTTTCCTCATCCCTGTCATCGACCGTATTCAGAAGGTGAGCCTTCGTCTCATCGCTGCAGACGTTCCTCCCCAGGATGTCATCACCAAGGACAATGTCTCCGTCAAAGTGAATGCCGTCATTTATTTCCGGGTGGTGGACCCCGTCAATGCCATCATCTCCGTCGAAAATTTCATTTACGCCACCAGCCAGCTCGCGCAGACGACGCTGCGAAGCATCTGCGGCCAGGCGGAACTGGACGATCTCCTTTCAGAACGGGAAAAGATCAACAACCAGATTCAGGAGATTCTGGACCGGCACACCGACCCCTGGGGCATCAAGGTCAGCGTGGTGGAACTCAAGCACATTGATCTCCCCCAGGAGATGCAGAGAGCCATGGCGCGTCAGGCCGAGGCGGAACGCGAGCGGCGGGCCAAGGTGATCGGAGCTGAGGGGGAATATCAGGCAGCCGCGCGCCTTGCCGATGCCGCCCACATCATTCAACAATACCCCGTGGCCCTGCAGCTTCGCTACATGCAGACCCTGCGGGAAGTCGCTTCTGAGAACAATTCAACGACCATTTTCCCTGTTCCCATAGACCTCTTCAAGCCCTTTATCAGCATGGCCGAGATGATGGTGCAGCAGAACGAGAAGAAGGAGTAAGATCGTGGGCAAGAAAAAAGAAAAACAGGCAAAAGAGAAACCTCTCGAAAAGATGACCGCCAAAGAGCTCAGGGAACTGGCTCTTTCCCTGGAGGGCATCGTCGGCGTGCACGCCATGAACAAGGCCGAGCTCATTGCCAACATCAAGGAAGCCCGCGGCATTGTGGACACATCGGTGAAGAAGCGTGCTGTCGATGTTCGATCCGTCAAGAGCAAGATCCAGGAACTCCGCGCCAAACATCTGCAAGCCAAAGAAGAAAAGAACAACAAGCTTGTGGATGCATTCCGAAGAAGAATCAGCAACTTGAAAAAAAGAACACGTAGAACGTCCTGAAGGGTTTCCAGCACGCTGCGGGATGGTGTTCGCATGGCTTCTTCTTTCCGAGAGGCAATGCGGCGCCTTGGGGTGCGATGGCCCAGTGCCCCAGAGAAACATGTTTTTCAAGCACACGGCGACCATGCAAAGACAAGAAGCTCTGGAACTGCTCAAAACCCATGTCAAGGCGGACAATCTCATCAAACACTGTCTGGCCAGCGAGGCGATCCTTCGCAGCATGGCACATCGGTTGAGCCAGGATGTGGAACTTTGGGGGCTTGTGGGGCTGCTTCATGACCTCGATTTCGAGGTCACGCGAGACAATGCCTCGCTCCACGGTCTCAGAACGGTGGAACTGCTCTCTTCGAGCGGTTTGCCGAAAGAAGCTCTGGACGCTATTTTGAGGCACAATGCGGAAGCTCTTGGCCTGGAGAGGACGACGCTCCTGGATTATGCGCTCACCTGCGCGGAGACCATGACGGGTCTGGCCGTGGCTGCGGCCCTGGTCCACCCTGATAAACGAATGGCCGGCGTTAAGGCCAAGTCTGTTCAGAAGCGTATGAAAAGCAAGGATTTTGCCCGCAATGTAAACCGTGATCACATCCTGCTGTGTGAGAAGGTTGGGATACCTCTGATGGAATTCATCGAACTCAGCCTGGACGCCATGACGTCCATCAGTGAGGACTTGGGACTTTAGAGAGATGAGACGAGCGCGACACTAACCACTATCAAAAGGAGGGTAACATGCCGGTCAACAAAAAGGTGCTTGCAGCAGTTTCCGCAGCCGTAAATGCATACATTCAGGACGACGAAGCGGCGCTGCAACAGAAAAGTCTTGCAGAAAGACCTTCGTCACCCTATAGTCCCTGGGTGATGGCCGGCCGGGCGGCCAGCATGGAAATGCGCCGAGCCTGGCAGTTGCGGTTGGTCCGTTGACCATCGTATTGCCCTTTGCCCGTTTGTGCCGCAGGCGCCGGGCTTTCGGGTTGACGAACGGGTGGGTTCCTCGACACAGCGGAATTTCTGATGGTCGAATCCCTGAGCGTTTCACAATATTCACGATTCGCTATTCCTTTTAAACATATGGATTCTGATGCTGGAGTAAGTTCTGGAGAATATCTCGAACGGATTTCAAAGGAGAAGGAGAGTTTAGGATGGAGAAGGTGCAACATGGAATGCTGAATGCCGGGCTTCTGGACGACGAGAAGCTTCCCGTGACCAACCCTGTGAAGATTCAGGACTTGACTTTCCGTGACGGCCATCAGTCCCTTTTCGCCACGCGCGGGCGCAATGAGGACCTTCTCGAGATCGCCGAGGAAATGGACAAATGCGGCTTCTACTCCATGGAAGTCTGGGGCGGCGCGACCTTTGACACCATGCACCGTTTTCTGGGCGAAGATCCGTGGGAATCTCTGCGCAAGCTCAAAGAGAAGATCAAGAACACCCCCTTCTCCATGCTGCTGCGCGGCCAGAACCTGGTCGGTTATCGCAACTATGCCGACGACGTCGCGGAAGCTTTCGTGGATCGCGCAGCCGAGAACGGCATGGACATTTTTCGCGTTTTTGATGCCCTCAACGACTACAGAAACTTCGAAACCGTCGTCAAGGTCATCAAGAAGAAGGGCAAGCACTTCCAGGGCTGCATGTGCTATTCACTGACCGAAAACCGCATGGGCGGCCCCGTTTACAACCTGAACTACTATCTCCAGAAGGCCAAAGACCTGGAGAACATGGGCGCCGACACCATTTGTATCAAAGACATGGCCGGCCTCATCAACCCTTACGATGCCTTTGTGCTCATCAAGGCTCTCAAAGAGACCGTCAAAGCCCCCATCCATCTGCACAGCCACTTCACTTCGGGCATGGCGGACATGTCCCTGTTGAAGGCCATTGAAGCCGGCGTCGACATCGTCGACACCTGCCTCTCTCCCTGGGCTTACCGCACGTCTCACCCCGGCGTCGAACCGCTCGTGGCCACCCTTCAGGGCACGGATCGCGACACGGGCATGAGCATCAAGCAACTGGCCAAGTGCAGCGAGTACTTTGAAAAGATTTCCCCCAAGTACAGGCATCTGCTCGACAACCGCATGTCGATCATCGACATCAACGTGCTGCTGCACCAGACCCCGGGTGGAATGTTGTCCAACCTGGTCAATCAGCTTCGCGACATGAACGCTCTCGACAAGATCGACGAAGTGTTCCGCCAGCTCCCCATCGTGCGCCGCGAACTCGGCCAGGTCCCCCTCGTCACTCCCACCTCCCAGATCGTGGGAATCCAGACCGTCAACAACGTTCTTTTCGACACGCCCCAAGAGCGTTACAAGATGATCACCGCACAGGTCAAGGACCTTTGCTACGGGCTTTACGGAAAGACAGCAGTCCCCATCGATCCTGAAGTTCAGAAAAAAGCCCTCAAGGGTTATCCTCGAGGCGAGACGCCGATCGACTGCCGCCCCGCCGACGTCCTTGAGCCCGAGCTGCCCAAGGCAGAGAAAGACGTTGAAGGACTTGCGAAGGACCTGGACGACATCCTGATCTATGCCCTCTATCCGACGACCGGAAAGCGATTCCTGAAGTGGAAATACGGCCTGGAAGAAATCCCTGCAGAAGTTAAACCCAAGACCATGGAGGATGTGATGAAAGAGGAAGATCTGATCAAGAAAGCAAAAGCCGGCCTTCTCGTTGAAAAGTCCGCCAAGCCCGCCCCTGAAAAAGGCCCCGGCACGCGCGTTTTCAACGTTTTCGTCGATGGAGAATATTTTGAAGTGGAAGTGGAACAAGTCGGCGGCGCCGCTCCTGCCGTTTCCGTTGCCCCTGCAGCCGTACGCACTGCACCCGCCGTGGCCCCCAAGCCTGCAGCGGCTGCCGCACCTGCGGCCGCTCCTGCACCTGCCGCCCCCAAGCCTGCAGCGGCCCCCATCGCCGGCGGCACGCCCATCCTGGCTCCCATGCCCGGCATGATCATTCGCTACGAAAAGAAGGAAGGCGACGCCGTGAAGGAAGGCGATGTGGTTCTCATCCTCGAAGCCATGAAGATGGAAAACTCCATCACGGCTCCCTCCGCCGGCACTGTCAAGCAGATCAACTTCAAGGATGGTGAGAGCGTTCAAAAAGACGACGTCCTGGCTGTCATCGGTTAGTTTGCATAGAAAACTCGAGTTCAAGAGGAGTCATCAGAAATGTCCAAATCCCCTGTTCGTGTGACTGTGACCGGCGCCGCCGGCCAGATTGGCTACGCCATGATCTACCGCATCGCCAGCGGTGAGATGCTCGGAAAAGACCAGCCGGTCATTCTCCAACTGCTGGAACTGCCCATCGACAAAGTGCAACAGGCTCTCAAGGGCTGCATGATGGAACTGGAAGACTGCGCCTTCCCGCTCCTTGCCGGAATGGTCGGCACGGGCGACCCCAAGGTGGCCTTCAAGGATGCGGACTACGCCCTGCTCGTCGGTGCACGGCCCCGCGGCCCCGGAATGGAGCGCAAAGACCTGCTTTCCGCCAATGCAGCGATCTTCAGTGAGCAGGGCAAAGCGATCAATGAGGTGGCCTCTCGTGACATCCGCGTCATCGTTGTCGGCAATCCCGCCAACACCAACTGTTACATCGCCATGAAGTCGGCTCCTGAAATTCCCAAGGCCAATTTCACTTCCATGATGCGCCTCGACCACAATCGAGCGGTGTACCACCTTGCCGCCAAAGTCGGCAAAACGGTGAACGACGTGGAAAAGATGATCGTGTGGGGCAACCATTCCCCCACGATGTATCCCGACATCCGCTTCGCCACCATCGCCGGCCAACCTGCTCCCAAGCTGGTGGACGAAGGCTGGTATCGCAATGAATACATTCCCATGATCGGCAAGCGCGGCGCCACCGTCATCGAAACCCGCGGGCTTTCCTCCGCCGCTTCCGCCGCCAACGCCGCCATCACGCACATGCGTGACTGGGCTTTGGGCACCAACGGCGGCTGGGTGACCATGGGCATCCCTTCAGACGGATCCTACGGCATTCCTGAGGACATCCTCTACGGCGTTCCTGTGACCTGCACCCCCGGGAAATACGAACGCGTCAAGAATCTTGAGATCGACGCCTTTTCCCGCGAGAAGATGGACGCCACCCTCAAGGAACTTCTCGAGGAGCAGAATGCCGTGAAGGACCTGGTCGGCTAGTCGTCTTCCATCACACCCTTTGAGAGGCCCGTCCTTCCCGGAAGGCGGCCTCTCTGTACAAAGACTTCTCCTCTCAATAAAAAAAGGCGGTCTGAACACCGCCTTTTTTTATTCGCTTCCCTTTGAAACTGCTTCCGGAGCCGTCTGTCACCTGGAATCGGCTTTATCCTCCCGCGGGAGCCTGAACTCACTGATATTCTTCTCATCGAACTGAACGATGGCCTCCTGAAACGCATGCAGGTCCAGGCACTTTTCGCTGCATTCCTCTTTATTCATATGAATATTCCGACACCTTCGACATGGACTTTCAATAGTTCGCGTGAATGACATGTGCATGATCTACTCCCTGAGTGTGCCAGTTGTTCCGATGTGAACGGCTTTTCAAAAGCCGCGATTGTATAGAATGGCCCATGTCGGCTGTCAAGCATTATTCGGGTCTCAGAGGACCTTCCGGCCCGCCGCAACCTGGGTGTGATGCGCCCACCCGGCAATCAACGCGTATCTCGAGTTTCCGGGTCATTCCCGAAGCCATTCTCGCTTGGATACTCCCTCCCGCTTCAATCTGTCCACCGTTTCTTCCAGGGCTGGAAACACATTTTCCCGGATGTCACCGCCGACCACGACCATCATCAGATCTTCCCCCACCTCACGCCGCCCCGTGAACAAATGAGCCTCAACGCCCTCAATGCCGGGGAGATTCCGCGCTTCGGCAAGAATTCGATTCCACGCTCCCTCGTTTTTTGTGACATCCAGATGACGGACCTTGTGCCCCAGGCGACTGGTCCCGCGGACCACCCCATTGTGGCAGAGGATCATTCCCAATCGGTCCTTGTCGGCTTCGGACTTGATTTTTTCGATCAACTGCTCCATCCGGTTCATGTCGGCCTCCTTCGGGAAATTGCGAAATTATTGCCATTTGAAAGCGTCTCACATGCCATGCGCTTTTCATTTTGAATTTACAATGAGTATATGAATTGGTGTTGATTCTTGCAGCCCTTGCTGCTATAGACATCGAGGAAACGTCTTTTGCTCACCTGGAACCAAACACTTTCGGAAGGGTTCAGTTCGAGTGCGCGCAGCGAAACAGTCCACCCCATCTCGGTCATTACTCAAAGGGTGCCTCTCCCGTTCTTTTTTTCACACCATGGATGAAGGTTCGTGTGGTGGCCCCGCATTGTTCGAACTCGCAGGTTCATGCTGAGTTTTGTTCGTGTCCGCCGCGGTTTTGAGCGGACAATGTCCCGTGGCAATCGTGTTGAGGAGGGAAAGCATGTTTGAAGAGAAAGCGTTACAGCAAATCAAGGCGAGCAAAGAAAAGTGGGATGAATCCGTAGAGAAGTCTCTGGCCAAATCTCCTGAGCGCCGCAAAGAGTTCACCACCATCTCCGGCGCGGTCGTGAACCGGCTTTATACGCCCCTGGACGTCGCAGATCTCGATTACGAACGCGACCTGGCCATGCCGGGGCAGTTTCCGTTCACCCGTGGTGTGCAACCGACCATGTATCGCGGCAGATTCTGGACCATGCGGCAATACGCCGGGTTTGGAAGCGCCAAGGACACCAACGAGCGCTATCGCTATCTTCTGAGCCAGGGCCAGACGGGTCTCAGCGTGGCCTTCGACCTTCCGACCCAGGCCGGTTATGACAGCGATCATCCCCTGTCCATGGGTGAAGTGGGAAAAGTGGGTGTCGCCATCGACTCCATTGAAGACATGAAAGTGCTCTTCAACGGCATTCCTCTCGACAAAGTCACCACCTCCATGACCATCAACGCTCCGGCAAGCGTTCTGTTGGGCATGTATCTGGCCATTGCAGAGGAACAGGGCGTGGGTTTCGACCAGGTGGGCGGCACCGTTCAAAATGACGTGCTCAAGGAAATCACCGTCCGCGGTCAATACATCTACCCCCCCAAGGCCACCATGCGCCTCACGGTAGACCTCATCGAATTCTGCCTCAAGAACGTTCCCAAGTGGAATACCATCAGCATCAGCGGTTACCACATCCGTGAATCGGGATCCACCGCAGCGCAGGAAATGGCCTTCACCATCGCCGATGGCATCGCCTACGTTCAGGCCTGTGTCGATCGTGGAATGGACGTCGATTCCTTTGCACCCCGCCTGAGCTTCTTCTTCAATGCGTTCACCAACGTTCTCGAGGAAGTCGCCAAGTTCCGTGCAGGCCGCAGGGTGTGGGCCAAGGTCATGAAGGATCGTTTCAAGGCCAAGAATCCCCGCTCCATGATGCTCCGCTACCATGTGCAGACGGGCGGCGTGACCCTGACGGCGCAACAACCGCTCAACAACGTGGTGCGCGTCGGCCTTCAGGCCTATGCCGCAGCCCTCGGCGGATGCCAGTCGCTGCACACCAACTCCTACGATGAAGCGCTCTGCCTGCCCACCCAGGAAGCCGTGACCGTCGCCCTGCGCACGCAGCAAATTGTGGCGGAAGAAAGCGGCGCGACCGATACGGTCGATCCTCTGGCCGGTTGCTACTATGTGGAGGCCATGACCAACCAGATCGAAAAGGAAATCTTGGATTACCTCGACAAGATCGATGCCATGGGCGGAACCCTCGTGGCCATCGAGCAAGGCTTCATCCAGAAGGAAATCCAGAACAGTTCCTACCGCTTCCAGAAAGAAATCGAGTCCAACGAGCGCGTGTACGTTGGAATCAACAAGTACACCATGGAAGAACCTCCCATCACCAATCTGCTCAAGATCGATATGTCCGTTGGTGAAGTTGAAACCGCAAAGCTCAAAAAGCTCCGTGCAGAAAGAGACCAGGCCAAGTGGAAAGCGGCTCTGGACAATCTGCGCAAGGTTTCGGAGACCGACGAAAACGTACTCCCGGCCGTCATCGAAGCCGTCAAAGCGAAATGTACCGTCGGCGAAATTTGCGATGTGTGGCGCGATGTTTTCGGACAGTATCGTCCCAAAGAGTACGTTTAATTCCTTTTTCCCGGATGGGTCAACTGACATACAGCGGAGGTTATTTACATGGCAGCTGAAAAGAAAATCAAAATCATCGTCGCCAAGCCCGGTCTGGACGGCCATGACCGTGGTGCCAAGCTTCTCTCCCGCATCTTTGCCGAGGCGGGCATGGAAGTGGTCTACACCGGTTTGCGTCAGACTCCCGAAATGATCGTGGAAACCGCCCTTCAGGAAGACGCCGACGTGGTGGGTCTCAGCAGTCTCTCGGGCGTGCACAATTACTTCTTCCCCAAAGTCGTGGAACTCCTCAAGTCCAAGGGCCTCGACGATGTCATGGTGGTCGGCGGCGGCATCATCCCCACCGAGGACTATGAAGGTCTCAAAAAAGCGGGCGTGAAGGCCATTTTTGGGCCTGGAACCCCGACCACGGAAATCGTGGATTTCATCAAGAAAAACGTTCGTCAACGTTGATCGGCGATGGGTTCGGCACTTCCACCGTGCCGGACCATCGACCGGTGAGCAACAGAGCCGGGCGGGAAGGGGAAGGGATCGCTGTCAGAGGGTCCCATTCCTTTGTCCCCTCCCGGCGGCGCAGATCTCAAATCACCCTTCCCACCCTCCCATACAGGGCAGGGAATCCAGTTCGTGTTCGACATCAATAATAACCAAGGCGACGGGACGTCCACTTCGAACGCTCGGTTCACCCCTGCGGCCCCCCCTGCTCCATCGCAGGGCGGTGTTTCTGCAGGGAACACTCCTGCACATGCAGACTCGCACATGGAAAATGTCAACCCGCGCCTGCAGGGCCTGAAAAGAATAGCGGTCACGCTACAGGGCAAGAGGTGAAAGGAAGAGCAATACATGGCAATCGATTATGCTGACGAAGTCCTGCAAGGGTCTCCGAGGGCAGTGGCACGCCTCATGAGTTGGCTGGAAGATGAGGACGAACGAGCCTATCCTTGCATGGAAAAGCTCTATCCTCATACCGGAAAATCCTACATCATCGGGATCACAGGATCTCCCGGCGCCGGCAAAAGCACCCTCACCGACAAACTGACCCGTGCTATCCGCAAGCAAGAACTCACCGTGGGCATTGTTGCCGTCGACCCGTCAAGCCCCTTTACCGGAGGCGCCGTATTGGGCGACAGGGTTCGCATGAGCGAACTGAGCACGGATCCCGGTGTTTACATACGCAGCATGGCCACCCGGGGGTTTCTTGGTGGCATGGCAAAATCCACCAATGATGTCGTGAAGGTCTTGGACGCCTTTGGTAAGGACATCATAATCATCGAGACGGTCGGTGTGGGTCAGGATGAAGTGGACATCATCGACCTGGCGGACACCACCTGCCTGGTCCTGGTACCCGGCCTGGGTGACGGCATTCAGAGCATGAAGGCCGGAATCATGGAAATTGCCGACATTTTTGTCATCAACAAGTCGGATCGTGCAGGAGCCGACCAGCTGGCTGCGGAGGTCACTGTGCGGGTTGAGCAGGACTCGCACATCAAGCACAGAGAATGGACGCCGCCGGTCATGCGGACAGTGGCGGTGGAAGATCAGGGTCTCGAAGAGCTCTGGAATGCCATCGACAATCATCGCCGACACATACAGTCGGGTGACACTTTCCTGAAGAGGCGGCGCGAGCGCACCAACAAAGAGACATTGCGAATGATCCACAACGAGATGTTCCGTGTGATACGCGAGCACCTCGAGGCCAGTGGACAGCTGGATCAGTTTGTCTCGGACATTCTCAACCGCAAACGAGATCCATACAGTGTAATGCGGCAAATCCTCACCAGCTGTATTTCCCTTCCCCAATCCCACAGCAAGGAGGCAGCATCATGAAAGTTCTGAAATTGGACCACATCGGCATCGCAGTGAAAAGCATCGAGGAAACCAAGAAGCTCTATTCCGACATTCTCGGATTGCTCCATGCCGGCAGCGAAACAGTCCAGGAACAAAAGGTCACCACCGCATTCTTCCCCGTGGGCGACACGGAAATCGAATTGCTCGAATCGACGGCGCCCGACGGCCCCATCGCCAAATATCTTGAAAAGAAAGGCGAAGGGGTTCAGCACCTGGCATTCCGCGTCGACAACATTGAAGCGGCTCTGGAGGAGCTCAAGGCCAAGGGCATCAAACTCATCGACGAAAAACCCCGTATGGGTGCAGGCGGTGCGAAAATTGCCTTTCTCCATCCCAAGTCCACCTATGGGGTCCTGGTGGAAATCTCTGAGCGTGAAGATCACTGAGATTTACGAAAGCTCCCCCCCTGCACGGTGACACCGATTTGAAGTGTGTGGTTGGAGCTTGGGGCTTGAACATCTCAAGAAGCATCAAAAGAAAAAGCGCGGGCTGACCGCGCTTTTTCTTTTGATTCACGGCAAAGGTCAGAGACCGCTTTCTTCCCCCGAGAAAACTTGGGGGAGATCCGGGACGGACCTGACCTCTCTTTGTGTCGCTCGACTAAAAACCGAGTTTTTGAAACCAGGATCGGCTCATGCTGATGGCCATGGATCGCCATTGGGGGTCACTGATGCGATGGTCTGCGGTGCTCATGAGGCAACTCTGCCTCGGCTCCGCAAGGCGGTCAAATATTTTCACGGCATGGCCCCAGGGCACAATTTCATCCAGCTGACCGTGAACGACGAGGCATCCCGAGACTGCAGGAAGGTCCTCGAGATTGTGAGGCTTCCCCAATTCAAACCCACGGGGAAAGAACTGCTCCAGACTCTCCAGCCGGGTTGCATCCGGATGAATTTCTCTCAGGTCATAGGGCGTGGCCCAGCACACCACTCCACGGATTTCGACCCCCAAACGGGCGGCTGCCAGAAGTGAGATATAGCCCCCCATGCTTGATCCGAGAAGCCCCAGCGGTCCGCGGGACCAGGAGGCACGGAGGGCAAATTCGACCACAGCCTTCAAATCGGATAGTCGCGAGGGAACCAGTTCCCGCTGCGGCAATGCCGCGCTCGCGCCGCACCCGGCAAAATCAAACCGGAGAGCGGCCCACCCCAGGGAGGCAAATTCCTCTCCCAGCGCTACAAACTTCGACCCATCCTTGGAGCTCAACAGCCCATGAGAGCAGATGATCACTGGTGCGGGCGTCCGCTTTGGCAGGTGGACAACCCCCGCGAGAAGTCCGTTGGGAGATTCTATGGTAACCCGCTCGACCAAGTTATTTCCTTTTTCCGTGAGCTTCGGCCGCATCAGGGGTCACAGCATCGCCCCTCACCTTTTTCCACCCGTGCCTCGAAAATCGGCCGGTCCTGAAACTCCCGAGGGCATCGTACGGTCCCCTTTCCTTCGAATGGCGTAGAGCGCAATCTTCTGCGCCTCACCATTGCAGAGTGTCTTCCGCACATTCTCTTTGAATTCAAAGAATTTGGTCAGTTCAGTGAAAAATTTCGGGGCATCCAGTTCGTGGTGTTTCGCAAGAAAAATGACACCCCCGGGAGCGAGGGTGCGATTCAGAAAATCCACAAGCAGCGGGTAACATTCCCGGTCGTAGACCACCTCCGACCCAATGATCACGTCAAACTGATCCTGAAGCGAAGTGTCATTCCAGTCGATTTTTCTCACTTCGGCCTGCGTCGCGTTGTTCAACAGCACATTCACACGCGCAAAGAGCAAGGCCTCTTCGTTGATGTCCGAGATGACCACTCGGTGGCCGCACAGGGCAGCATAAATCCCCACGACGCCGATTCCTGCACCGATTTCCAATATCCTTCGGCCCAGAGCAACAGGCTGTTTTCCCATGAAGTAGGCCAGCAGGAAACTCGCCTCCCAGATTTTGGCCCAAAAGGGAAGATCCTTGACCTCAAGGTCCTCCTGGTTGAGGAGGGAGACGAAATGTTCCTCCATGTTTTTCAGTTGAGCGATCTTCAGGACCTTATCGCCAAGAGTCAGAGGCAGGATCTCAATTTCGTATTTGCTCTCAAGCTGAGCCATGAGCGCATCAAGTTCGGACATAAAAGCACCCCTTCCATCCATGGACTGCACCCCGCGATCCGGGGCAAAAGCGGGCCGGTTCAAGGGCCTTCGCGGCTCAAGCGGTGGGGACATCGGCTGCGCTGCGGGACGCGGGTCGACGAAACCCCAACTGAGACAGCAACATGCCGAGGAGCATGAAAGCACATCCCAGGATTCCCCGTCCTGAAAGGATCTCATTGAGTAGCAGCCATCCGCCGAGAGCCGCAAAGACGGATTCCAGACTGAGCAATATGGCGGCATGGGCAGGCCGGGCATCCTTTTGCGCTACGACCTGGAGCGTATAGGCGACGCCAACCGAGAGACAACCCCCATAAAAAATGGGGAGCCAGGCATCTCTGAGACTGTTGAGGCTCCAGGGCTCCAGGAGAAAGGCCGTTCCAAGGCTCAAGACGGAACACACGACGAATTGCATGAACGCCAGCAGAATGGAACCCACTTTGGCGCAGAACCACCCGATGATGTGCACATGCAAAGCCCAGAAGAGTGCACCTGCCAGCACATACAGATCCCCCTGGGATATGGAGAACCCCCCGGTGACACTCAAAAGATAGAGCCCGACCACCGCACACGCTGCCCCGATCCAGGTCCCTGCATCGGGCACCTGCTTCCACACGAGCCCCAAGATGGGGACCAGCACGACGTAAAGGCCTGTGATGAAACCCGCATTCCCGGCAGTGGTGTAAACCAGGCCAATCTGTTGCAAGGAGGCTCCCAGGAAAAGGGCCACGCCTGCGAGCAGTCCCGCCGTCGACACCATGCGTTTGTTTCTTGCGGGCAGCCGGTCGCCGTACATGGCTTCCTGTCTGCGGTGAATGACCAGCAGCGGGATCAGCGACAAACTGCCCAGGGCAAATCGGATGCCGTTGAACGTGAAAGGCCCCACATGGTTCATGCCCACCCGTTGAGCCACAAAGGCAAAACCCCAGATGGTCGCGGTGAGCAGGAGCAGCGCATCGGCTCGCAAGGCCCGATTTTTCACACCGACACTCCTGACCGGCTGTTTTGCATCCGCGACACCCCCCTGGGAGGGTGCAGCCGGGTGCGACAGTCCTCCGGCAGGTTTTTCACTGCAAACACCTCCAAAGCGTTCCCCATGCTGTTTTCATGAGCAGGCGTTCATGCACAGGAGAGTCCTGAAATGCTCGAACCGATCCTCAAAACATCCGGTCAGCAAATAGCACCAGCCAACCACACAGGTCAAACAAATTCCATGAAGAAATCAGGGGGCCTCAAGACCTTTTCCAAAATCTAAAGGTCTTCGGACGCTCGAGAAAAAGACAAAACAGGAGACACACAAACGACGCGGCAAAACAGGCTGCATAGACTTTCCCCACCCCCTCGCCGACAATCCCCTGGAGACTGCCGGCCAGTTCCGCGGGGAAGTGCTCGAGCAGGTTCAGGTGAAAAATGCCTTCCACGTTTCTGGAAAGATCGCCGAGGATTCCGGGCTCGATCCCGGCAGCAAATTCAGCCCTCGACAGGTCGTTCAGGGACCGGACCAGATGAGCGGCTGCAAAACTTCCGGAAAGCCCGATCCCCACGGTGCCCCCAAGGGTTCTCGAAAATTGGTGAGAAGAGGTGGCGACCCCAAGATCTGACGGGGCGAGGCTGGTTTGAACCAGGAGGAGCGTTGAAATGGAAACGAAACCCATCCCCAGTCCGCTCACGGCAAGGGCCAGCGAGCAGAACCAAAGGGGAGTTGTCGTCGAAAACGTGAGGGTCAGAAGGGATCCGGCCACCAGGAGAGCGCCGCCCAGCAGGCTCATGGGCTTTTCCTTGCCCAGTTTCATGACCTGCCCGCACAGGAGCGCCCCCATGGACCAGCCCAGACTCAGCGGGATCATGGCGATGCCCACCCGGCCGGGCGACTGTCCCAAAGCGCCTTGGATGAACATGGGGCTGAAGGAGGAAAGGGCAAAAATGGCGAAACTGGCGAAAAAAGCCGCGCCGTTTCCTGTGGTGAACAGGCGGACGCGAAAGAAACCTAAGGGCAAAATCGGGTCTTTGGCCCTGCGCTCCGCAATCAGGAAAGCCATGCCCATCAGCATCGCCGCCATCATCAGACCCGCAATGGGCGGAGAGGTCCACGCATACTCCCGGCCGGCCAGGAGAAACCCCAGCAGCAGGCACAGAATGGAGGCGCTCAGGGTGAAGGTTCCCAGCACATCGATTTCCGCCTTGTCTTTCTTTCCCCTGCCGGCTCGCAGGTACAGAAAGACACCGCCAAAAGCCAGGATGCCAAGCGGAACATTGATGTAAAAAATCCAGGGCCAGGAAAAGTAGTCCACGATGAACCCACCAATGGGAGGTCCCAGAACGCTGGCAAACCCCCACACAAAGCTGATGAGCCCCATCATCTTGGCCCGCTTCTCAGGCGGAGAGACGTCGGCGACGACAATGTAGCTGAGAGCGAAACTCCCGCCGGCCCCGATGCCCTGAAGCGCCCTGCAGAGGATGAGGACGATCATGGAACGGGCAGTTCCTGCAAGCACGGAGCTCAACGTGAACACAACGATGGAGATCAGGAAGAGTCTTTTGCTTCCGAAAAGGTCCGAGAGCTTGCCAAAAATGGGAAGGGAAACGGCGCGGGTCAAAAGATAGGCAGTGAAAACCCAGCTGTAGAGATGAAGACCTCCCAGTTCCGCCACGATGGAAGGCATGGCCGCACTGACAACCAGGGCATCCAGCGCCCCCAGAAAGAGCGCCAGCATGGCGGCTGCCAAAATCCAGTTGCGCTCCCTGACGGTCATGGAAGCCTGCGGTGTCTCGTTCGCTGTCAACTCTGACGATCCTTTGCTCCAGTCGGGGGAGGTTTTTCACATCCAGGGATCCAAAAGGCAACAGGCGCCTGTGGGTGCCGAAGAACGACAATGTATCATAATGGTGTAAAGGCTTGGGCGCCATAGCCTGTTTCAAAATCAAGATATTCATGGTGTGAGCTCTCACCCGTCAGCGCCCGGGGGGATCACGCCATTGTCGTTTTCCCCGTTCTCAAGTATACAGTTCAAAATCCACAACGCATTCGCACCAGGGAAATCCGGGCCCAGTGAGGGCCGGCAGCGCTCGGGGGAGCCGGTCACCGGCCCAAGTTTCAATATCATGGGAAAAAGAGGTCAATCGCATCCATGCAGCGACGACTACCCGCAGAATGGGAGGAACAGGACGGCATTCTTCTGGCCTGGCCTCACGAGGACACGGACTGGAGATTTTCGCTGGAGGCCGTGGAGTCGGTTTTTGTCGAGCTCGCCACGCGCATCAGCGAGAGAGAAAAATGCCTCATCATCGCCCGCAACCGGCTTCATGTGATCCGTAGATTGCGCGAGGCGGGTGCCGTCCCGGAGCGGATCCGGGTTTTCAATGTGGCCACCAACGACACGTGGGCAAGGGATTTCGGGCCGATCACGGTACTTGATGAGGGAACCCCGCGCCTCATCGATTTTGCTTTCAACGGATGGGGCCTCAAATATCCTGCCGATCGGGACAACCGGGCATCGCGGGAATTGAGGAAACACGGCGCTTTTGGAAACACGCCCCTGGAAACGGCTGGGCTGGTCCTCGAAGGCGGAAGCATCGAATCGGATGGACAGGGAACCCTGCTGACCACATCCTCGTGCCTCCTCAGCCCCAATCGTAATCCCCATCTTTCGCGCGAAAGCATTGAACAGGAACTCGCCCATCATTTGGGCGTCGACCGATTTCTCTGGCTCGATCACGGGTATCTCGCAGGGGATGACACCGACTCGCACATCGATACCCTGGCGCGCTTCGCCTCCCCCGACACCCTCATCCACGTGGCCTGCGACGACCCGGCGGATGAACACTTCCCCGCTCTTGAATCCATGAGGCGGGAACTCGGCCGTTTCAGGACTCGAGAGGGGTCTCCCTACCGGCTCATCCCCCTGCCCTGGCCTCGTGCCGTTTTCGGAGACAACGGACAAAGACTCCCCGCCACTTACGCCAATTTTTTGATCATCAATGGAGCCGTTCTGGTCCCCACCTACAGCGACCCCAGCGACCCGGTGGCCCTGGACATCCTGCAAAGCGTTTTCACGGACAGAGAGGTGATCGGAATCCACTGCCTTCCCCTCATTCAGGAGCACGGCTCCCTTCATTGCCTGACCATGCAGTTTCCGAGAGGAGTCCTCCCATGAATCCGCTCACTGTGGGCATTGTTCAACAGGCCTGCGGCGAAGACCGCGAGACCAATCTGAGAAAGAGCGAGGCTTTCATTCGCCAGGCCGTTCAGAGGGGAGCTCGTCTCGTGGTACTCCAGGAGTTGCACACGAGCCGTTACTTCTGCCAGACGGAGGATCCCGATCTTTTTGATCTGGCGGAAACGATTCCCGGTCCCTCCACGTCTTTCTTCGGGGCGCTTTCCCGAGAGCTCGAGATTGTCCTCGTCACGTCTCTTTTCGAACGACGTGCTCCGGGACTCTACCACAACACCGCCGTAGTGCTGGAAAGAGACGGAAGCATTGCCGGTCGTTACCGCAAGATGCACATCCCGGACGACCCCGGCTACTATGAAAAGTTCTATTTCACTCCGGGTGATTTGGGGTTCCTGCCCATTGCCACTTCCGTGGGCAGGCTGGGCGTCCTGGTCTGCTGGGATCAGTGGTACCCGGAAGCCGCCCGGCTCATGGCTCTGGCGGGGGCTGAAATGCTCATCTACCCCACAGCCATCGGGTGGGATCCCCGGGAATCGCACGAGGAACAGCAGCGGCAGCTTGAGGCCTGGACCACCATCCAGAGAGGCCATGCCGTCGCCAACGGCCTGCCCCTCATCAGTGTCAACCGGGTCGGCTTCGAACCCACACCCGGGCGGGAAGACCAGGGGCAGTTGTTTTGGGGAAGCAGTTTCGTCGTGGGGCCGCAGGGGGAATTCCTCTCAAAAGCCTCGGTGGATCGGGAGGAAGTCCAAGTGCTGCAGCTGGACCTGAGGCGAAGCGAAAACGTCCGACGCATCTGGCCTTTCCTCCGGGACAGACGCATCGACGCTTATGAGGACCTGGTGAAAAGATATCGAGATTGAAGGTGTCCGACATGCAAGCCTGCCGGATGTTTTGTGCCGGGGCGGCATCACGCACGACGCGGAGGCATCCCGACGCACCTGACACCGGGCCCGGAGGCGTTTCATAGGGATTCCGGGTGCGTGTCCTCTGGAATGGCTCTCTTTTCGACAGCATTCCAAGTTTCGGGTTTAGACGGATCGTGAAAGAAACCACCACCCGGGTGGCATCAAACTCATCACCCTTGATAAATTCCATCGATGACATTGGCAATTTCGACGGCGACACCGTGTTGCTGCAGCAGCATCGCAATCTTCGGCACATCGGCAGCCGTCTCCACAAGGATCTCCCCGGTTCCCGCTTTTCTCTCCAGGGAAGCGCCCCCTTGCTGGAGCACTCTGACCGCATCGTCGACGTTTTCGACAAAGAAGCCCAGGACAGAGTATTCGGACATGTAGGAAGCGGGCAGCGATTTCCCGCCAAGGTCGGCTTCCCCCGCCGCAGCGCACCGTCTTTTCCATGTCACAATGGGAATTCTCAACATGTTTCCCTCTCTTCCACCAATGAGCGACAACCCGATCGCGTTTGGAACGTGTTCAGCGCAGAGACTCTTCAATGCGCCGGGCCTCCATTGAATTGCACGAATTTTAACCTTGCGAATCTCAAGACTCAAACTTCTGAGCACCTGTTCCACCACGACAGGATTGTGTCAAAGTTGGACGGAAGGAAAACCCCCTCTTCTTCCGTTGGTTGATCGTGGTATGTTGACCCCAAGGCCTCTCCCTTCCTGATCACCACAGAGACGGGAGATGCTTGGCAGGCGTCGACATTCGTTTCACCGCGGCATCCAGACAGGAGAGATACAATGAATGTGATATTCATCTCACCCAATTTTCCCCCCACCTACTACAATTTCTGCAGAGCGCTTCGTCAAGCGGGCGCCACAGTCCTGGCCATCGGAGACGCTCCCTACGACGAACTGCGTCCGGAACTGCAGGGAGCTCTCACCGAGTATTACCGTGTCGAGAACATGCTCGATTACGATTCCATGCTTCGCGCATGCGGTTTTTTCACGCACAGGTATGGCAGGATCGATCGTATCGAATCACACACTGAATTCTGGCTGGGGACCGATGCCCAGCTCCGCCAGGATTTCAATGTCTTTGGACAAAAGCCTCACGATCTCGAAGTGAACCGTCACAAAACAGGCATGAAACAAAGATTCCGCGATGCCGGAATTCCATGTGCCGAAGGCATCGGGGCCGACGATCCCCTCGAGGTGCGGGCGTTTGCCGCAGATCACGGCTATCCCCTCATTTTCAAGCCGGACCAGGGAGTGGGTGCCGCCGGAACGTTCAAAGTCAACAATGCACAGGAACTTGAGGCAGCCCTTCAAACGCTCCCCGCCGGCTACATGGTGGAGACGGTCCTCACGGGAGAGCTTCTCAGCTATGATGGGCTCACAAATCGTGAGGGCGAGGTGGTTTTCTCCACCGTGCATCACTTTTCGGGCGGCATCATGGAAATCGTCTCTGAACGGCGTCCCATGCACTATTATTCTTATCGCGAAATTCCACCACGGCTCGAGGAACTTGGCCGACGGGCCGTCCAGGCTTTTGACGTCCGCGAGAGGTTTTTTCACATCGAATTTTTCCATCACGGCGCTGACAGGTACTCTGCACTGGAAATCAACGTCCGGCCTCCCGGTGGATTCAGCATGGACATGATGAACTATGCCTGTGACATCGACCTGTTCCAGTGGTGGGCAGACCTGGTCGTGCAAAACCGGCACGATTTCCACTATGAGCGCAAATATCATGTGGCTCATGCCTCGCGACGGCATGGCATCCATTACCGCCACGCGCACGATCAGCTTTTGGCGGCACTGGCTCCAATCCTCGTCGCACATCGGGAAGTGCCTCAGGCGCTCAGCGATGCCATGGGAGACTACGCCTATTTCCTGCGAACTCCCGATCTGAATGATCTGCTGCAGGGGATCGCAATGGTTGAGGAGGAAGGCTGAACCGATGCCTGCTCACTTGGAGAGAGAAGATCTTCTCTCCCTCAGGGGACAGGGAAGACCCTTCTACCTTCTATGACGTGCAGGACAATCGACGATGACACGCGGGCTCATGCCTCATCAGATCCAGCAGCCGCCGTAACCGGGCATGGCGAAGCAGGAACAACCGCCTGCCCGACCGGCACCCAACCGGCAAGGAGCCAAGGACTCGCCTGAAAATCACCTGGAGCTGGTGCAATGGAATTGCTCGCCTTCCATGTGGCATTCAAATTCCGGAGCGCTTCAGGTAATTTGGCTATGAGTCCTGGATGCCTTGGGCATCCTCCAGAAGCCACGGCAGGATCTGGGGGAGCCGGGCCTGCCACGCCTCTTCATTGTGAAAATGTTCGGGTGCGACCACATAGCGCAGCTCGTGATCGCCCAGGCCAAGATTCCTGAGGTGCTCATAAAATCGCTGCGTCGAATCCACGTAATCGAGGAAGACGTCATAGTACCAGTAACGCTCCAGGGATCCCGTATCCATATAGATCTTGCACCAGCGCAGCGTGGGCCTGTCCCACAGCCGGAAGATTTCACCACCGGCCCACATGACGGATGGGGACAGGGCCCCGATGCGTCCGAAGACATCGGGCCGCACCTTCCCCACCACGAGTCCCATCAAGCCGCCGAGGCTCGCCCCCATCAGGGCTGTCCAGTGAGGTTCCCGAAGTGTGCGGTAGGTTCGGTCAATGAAGGGCTTGAGAACACCGGTCAGGAAATCCACAAAAAGCCAGCCCAGCCCTTCCCCGCCCACAGCCGGCTCGTGCCAGGGTGAGTACTCCGAAAACCGGTCGGGAAGGTGATCGATGCCCACGATGATCCAGGGACGGATCACCCCATCCGCGATGAGTTGATCCATGGTCGTGTTGGCACACCACGTGTGGTAGACGGCCGACTCCGGATGGTGGAACACATTCTGACCGTCCAGCATGTAGAGAACGGGAAAACGCTGCTTCGCATCCTGCCAATAGGCATCGGGAATGTAGACGCGAAGGGTCCGCTCCACCCCTTCCGGCGGCGAATGAAAGCCGCGGATGATTTCGATGTGACTCATTTTTATCTCCTGATTCTCAATGGAAGCATTCCAGCGTGCGTCTCCCGCCTTCAAGTGCCGCGGGGTCTCCTCCCGTACCTCCATGGATGAGGCCGGCATTAACAGCGTCATGATTCACTTGCCAATTTGAGGGGAATAGTGAATATTTTATAAAAATTCAAGTCTGCCGTTGTACTCCGCACACTTCGCCTCCCCTCTCTCGGAACTCAGCCATTTCAACCCGCCAGGCGGAATCGGTGTCTGGAAACCATCAATGTAACACCCTGGCCGATTTATGAAGGAGGGAGAGCATGATTCCATATGATTATGCCAAATGCATTGAAGTGTCCAAGAGGGTCCGCTGGGACATCGATAAAGATGTGATCAGGGGGCGCAATTTCGACCTTTCGAAAGAATTCCTGCCGAATTCCATCTCCAGGGTCCATGAGCTCGATTTTCTGAGCGAGGATGACAAGCGTTTTCTGAGCCAGATACAAGGGCGGACCTATTCCGCCATGTTTGGCTTTGTAGAACGATTCATCACGGCAAAGATCCTCGAGATCACGAGAGATCATTGGTTGGGCGACCAGGAAGCCCTGGAGGCCCTGGTGCGTTTTTGCGATGAGGAAATCAAGCACCAGCGACTGTTTGTCCGGCTGGAGAAAATGATGGCTGAGAGCATGCCACCCGGCTACACGTTTCTCCACGAACCCAATGCAGTTGCCGAGGCTGTGCTTCGGAAATCCACCTGGGCCGTTTTGGGTCTCATTCTCTCCATTGAACTCTTCACACAGGAACACTACAAGCAGAGCATCGAACCGGAGGAGAACCTGTCGGAGCTGTACAAGGACGTGTTTCTCTTTCATTGGAAAGAAGAGACCACTCACGCCATCATGGACGAACTGGAATGGCCCCGTGCCGACCAGAAGCTTTCCCCCTCCGAACGCGACCGGGCCGTAGATGAGCTGATCGAGTTGGTGGCGGCGGTGGATGGCATCATCAAAGCACAGTCTGGAGCGGATGTGGATTATTTTCTCAAGGTCGCAATCCCTCCATTGAAACGGGAGGAAGAGGATCATGTCCGGGCGACTGTTTTGGGCGCGTACCGATGGCAATACATTCAGTCCGGGGTGGAACATCCTCGTTTCAAGGCTGCCCTTGGGAACTTGATCACCC
>CAZZHS010000001.1:67677-193938 GCA_964654275.1 uncultured Syntrophobacteraceae bacterium | reverse complement strand
AATCTGTTCAAGCGAATAAGGACAGGTCGCGGGAAAAGCATCCTCCTCCAACCCCCTTCCCTTGGCAGCCGGCAACGGCGAATCAGCGTAGGCTTCCAGAAATCTTGCGTGCAGTCCATGTCTCAGGCTCGGGCTATCCTCCAAAAGAGCGCACACCTTTCGTCGGCTCCTTGATGGTGTACTTCCAGCTCTTGCATCTCAGACCCGGTCGGCATCGCCAATTGAGCAGATCCGCAAGCAGGAAGGCCAGGCGATTCACCAGTGCACGGCGCTCGACTCTCCCCATGCTCTCGAGCTCCGTGGCAATTTTTGCCGCATCGATCTCAGAAAATTTTCCCTGTCAGGCAGGTCCGCGTTGCGCAGGGCCCACGCGTAAAAATCCTCGTCATCAAGTTCGATTATACCTGCTCCCGTCAACAACTCGCTTATCTTCCCAACTTCCGGCGTCTTATCTCGAACGGCAGAGGCAAGAAATTCTTCACACTCTGGGGAAAAACGCATTGACTGAATCCAGGCTGAATCCAGGTCGCCCCCCCGGAATGGTGAATCTCACGTCTTTACGAGTATACTCATTGGGAGAACAAAAAAAAACCGGATGGCGAAACGCCATCCGGTCACATTCAGAGTGCAGCTGAATTACGCTGCAATCAAGACGCCTGTGTTAGAAGTTCCACTGCAGACGTGCACCAACTTCGTAGACATTGTCGTCCCCTGAAGCTTCCATGCTGTAAGCATCGCCCGTGAACAAATAGGCGCCCACAATGTCCAGGTTGAGACCGTCCACGATGCCCTGGGTGATGTTGAGGTTCAATTCATGACCGATCTCGTTTTCCCACTTGATACCATCGATTTCCCTGAAAGAATTGTAACCGGGAACTTTCTCGGAGGTAGCAAAGTACCAGTAGGAGGCAGCGACCTTGGTCTTTTCAAGAGCTTGCCAAGCACCGCCAACGGTAATGGTCCAGATGTTGGAGGGGAAACCATACCCCGCCCAGGCACCTGACAGGCTGCCATCAGGAAGTCTGTGACCAATGTCGTCGTTGTCGAAAATACCGCCACCGATGATCTCAGAGAAATACTTGGAGGTTGCCAGGGGATAGGTGAAGCGTTCGATATCCCTCACGTTCTCCAGGTTGATCTCGCCGGTCGCAGGGTCGATGACACCGTCACTACGCAGATCCTGCCCGGAGGTATAGAAACCACCGATGTTGAAAGTGTAGGGGCCCCAGAAGAAGCTGGCACCACCATCGATCATCCAGCCCGTGTAATCGCTGTCCGGACCTTCCGTCAACTCGACCGAACCAAAGTTCTTGACGAAATTGAAATAGGCGCTCATCCAGTCCATCTTGTAGCCCAGCTTGAAGCCCAAATCGAACAGCTGGTTGCTGTCGATAAGGCCCAGAGAGGGAATCGCTCGCGCAGGAGTTGTGAGGCTCCCCGGGAGACCGGTAGAGACAAAAGTGCTGTGCCCGTCCTGGTAGTAGAAGACCAGATTGCCATAGAGCGCGCCAGGCCCAACGTTGCCATTGTAATCGGCACTCAGGAAGAAGGAGTCAATGTTGGCATTTTCGTCAGAAACATTGAGGTTCTGAGCGGCGATATAACCGGCCTGGAAACCAAAGGGTTCCCATTTGGCCTTGAGGACCGCTGCCGAAAAGTCATCGTCGATGATCCAGGAGTCCAAAAGCTGGAGACCCTGGATACCCACGCTGGCGATGACCGGGGTGCTGGGGATGCCGAATTCCACATAGGCGCTCTTGGTCTCGACATTCACACCGTCCGCACCGACGCCGCCACCACTGCTTGGACCAACTCGTCCACCAGGATTGCCCCAGCGGGTGTCGCCCACTTCAAACCTTGTCACCACGCGAAGATTCTCGCTGGCAACAAAGTAGAAGTACATTCTCAGACGAGTATCGATGAAGTTCGCGTTGCGATCCCCAGAGTCGAGGTCAGTCGCAATCCCGTAGTTGCTGGTTGCACGCGTACGGAACTGGCCGCCGTACTTCAGCTCGGTTGCGGCAAGCACCGGCGAGGCCAACGCGACCGCCACAAACAGAGCCACCACCATCATGAGATGTTTCTTCATCTCTTTCCTCCTCATAAGCTAACGCTTTTAGACTCTTTCCAGTTCAATTCAAAACAGCCCCATTGCCTACTTTCTTGAGTCTGCACTCCCCTCCTTTCTTTGAGGCCTCCTGACGCAGGCCATGCCTAGGGTGAACGGTTTTGCCCCTTTACCATTTTCCGTACCCTCTACATCAAAAATCAAAATGATGTCAAGCTCAAAAATGCACATCTTGAAAAAACTTTTTGTGCGATTTGCAACCTCCCCATTTCCCCATGAGCGGCCATGCCCTCTGAAGGGGGGGGGAGCCCTCCACTTCTCCGCAGAGAAATTGAATGTCCCCCTCATTTCAAATCCATGTTGTGTCAAGAACGCATGAACTTTGACGTTTTCAAGAGATTCAGAATTGGGTATTGTTCAATTCCGCGAGTTCCTGAACCCCAAAGCGCCCTTTTCCTCAATGGGACGTGCGGAAATGATCTACAAACCATGTACAGCTCCACAAGACAGAGGTCCACCGCTGGAGTCGTCATTCCGGCACTCTTCTAGCCGGAATCCACATAGCCGGAATCCACAGAAAAGAACTGGATGCCGGCTTAGAAACTGCCGGCATGACGAATGTCAAAATGGACACCTTCCAGTGGGGTGCTGTGTTAAGGCTCATGGGTTTGAACACGTGGCCGGGAATCCGGGTCGGTCCGCGGCCGGTTCACTTCAGTTGATCCCTAAGGAGACCATTCATGAACATCACCACCCACAATAAAGTCGGCATTCGTTTCAGCATTCTGCTCTTTTTTTTATCTCTCCTGTTAATTATTCCCGGGGCACCCTCTCATGCCGCTCCGGAGACGCCTCAGAAAATCGTCATTCTGCCCTTCACCATGCACACGCCCAAAGATCTGCTCTATCTCCAGGACGGCATCCGCGACATGCTTGCTTCCCGCCTCGCCTGGCAGGGGAAGGTTCAGGTTGTGGACCGGGCCGCCACGCTTCAGGCAGCAAAGTCCATCCAGGGAGACGTGACTCAGAATGAGGCCGTGCGCATTGCCGAGAATTTGAAAGCCGATCACATCCTTTTTGGAAGCGTGACGGCCCTGGGGCAATCCATCAGCATCGATTCCAAGATGGTGCCCGTCTCCTCACCGGGGGAGCCTCTGAGCCTCGTCGCTCAGACCCAGACCCTGGATGAAGTCATTCCCCACATCAACAGATTCGCCCAGCAAATCAACCAGCAGGTGTTTGGGCGATCGACCGGGGAAACCCAGTCGCCGGCTTCCGAAGGAGCCGCCGCTTCCACACGCAACCCGGAACTCCTCTTCACCGACATCATGTCGAGTGACGACCGCATCAGCTACCTGAACCCAAATTTCCTCGAGATGACTTCCGAAGCGACCATACGCCAGCCCGGCATCTGGAGGAGCCAGACTTTTCAGGGGGGAATTCTGGGAATGGATGTGGGCGATGTGACGGGCGACGGGGAAACCGAGATTGTCACCATCATGCGCGACCGGGTCACTGTTTTGAAGAAGCAGGCTCAAGGACTCAAAATCGTCGCCACGTACTCGGGGACCAACGTGGACCAGTTCATGTGGGTGGCGGTCACGGATGCAAATCTTGACGGCCGTGCCGAGATTTACGTCACCAATCTGCGCCGTTTCAACGAGTCGGGAGCCGCCGTGTCCGAGAGCGTCGGTGGCACCCGCGGCTTCACCGAACGCCTCGCCTCTCTGGGGCTGCACATGGTGAACGACAAGCTGCAGCCGATCTTCACCGATGCACCTTACTTTTTGAATGCGGTGGAGTTTCCAGGGCGTGGAAGAGTGCTCATCGGCCAGGAGAAGGGCCGACCCACCGACGGTGCCTTCGCGGGGAGCATCCTGGAGATGCGGCTCGCCGGCAACAGCCTCGCCCCGGCTTCTCCCGTCAACGTCCCCAGACGCTGCAATGTGTTCAACTTTGCCGTCGGCGACCTCAACAACGACCGATCCAACGAGATTGTCTTTGTCGACAACTCCAACACGCTGAACATTCTCAGTTCAACGGGGGAACTCATCTGGAAAAGCGACCGACTCTTCGCCACCACCACGAACTTCTTCGAGTCGCGTCTTGTGGATCGACGCTTCAACGATGTGGAACTTTACGCCATCCCCTCCCCCATTCTCATCACCGACATCAACGGGGACGGCATCCCTGAAATTGTTATCAACCGCAGCCCCAACACGCTTGCAAGGTTTCTGCCCAACAACATGAAATATTATGACAAGAGCGAGATCGTTTCACTCTCCTGGGATCAACTGGGGCTGGTGGAAAACTGGAAAACCCGGGAAATCAGCGGCATGGTGACCGCCATCCGGTTCGCCGACCTGGACAACAACGGAAAACCGGAGCTCGTGGCCAGCCTGGTCCTGGCCAAGGATTTTCTCAAGCTGTGGGATTCGCGGTCCACCATCTTCAGCTACGATTTGAATGTACCGGCTGCCACCGCCCAAGCCGGCCAAAAGCGAAACGAGTAGTCCTGGACCAAAAATGCAAGAGGCCGCGGGAATTCTCCCGCGGCCTCTCCGCACGCTGGGCAACAAACCCGCTGGAGCATATTTCGCTCACTTCAGCTCGTAATCGCCTTCCAATTCCATGATGGCTTCCCTCGGCTTATCACCGGGCTTCACCGTGAAAGTCCCGCTCCCCGTGATCCCGTGCAGCTTCCCGGTCCCCTTGTAGACGGTCCACGTCCCCCGGGTGAGTTTCGTTGGACCGTCGTGGGTGCCTTCAAAACGGCTGCAGATGGCCCCTTCCTTGAACGTGGTGATGGCGTAGCCCATGACCGACCCCGTTCCGCGAATTCTGTCATGAAAGGTCACACTGCGGCGAGAAACAAATTCCCCCGCGATGCCCACCTGGTACTCAATGGGTTCCCCCTCCATCTCCACCAGCATGAGCGCATGGTCAAACTCGTCATGCACGTAAAGCATCTCACGCCTCGTGACCATCAAACGGTAGGTCGCCTTCCTTTTCATCAGAGTCCTCCTCGATCATGATGGGATTCAGTGAGACAACATGTTTCTGCAAGGCTGTGGCGGGTTGAATGAAAAGCTTTCGGGCCTGCCCGACTCCGGAACGGAGGCTGCGCCGATGATGCGGGAAAGCTGACTGTAACTTGTCTCTGTTCGAACCGGAGGAGCCGAGAGCCCCTCCACCCTGAGCTTTTCCATGTCCAACCCCTGACTTGAAAGACTTGCCCAAAAGCTCTTCATGGCGGTCTACTCCCAAGGCTGCCAGGCTACAATCACTTCATCACTAACACAGGTCCCCCCGATCCTCAATGGAAATAAAAATTGCGCACCGCCCGAAACAGGTCATCCTTCCGGCGAAGCCTGGTTTACAGGTTGACAGCGGGTCGGAGTTTGGTTAACCTCTTGCGCGTCGATGAGTTAACACCTACTTTGATTCCCGCACCCCTTTGACGGAAAGGTTTCCTTCATGCCCGCCGAACAGCTGCAACGCATCGTCTACGCTTCTCTTTTTGCCGCGCTCATCGCTGTGGGCGCTTACATCCACATTCCCATGGTGCCGGTCCCCATCGTTTTGCAGAACCTTTTCGTTCTTCTCGCGGGACTCCTCCTCGGCAGCCGCTGGGGGCTCATCAGCGTCGCCATCTACCTGTTCGTGGGAGCACTCGGACTCCCGGTTTTTGCCGGCGGGAAAGGGGGCCTGGGACACTTTCTGGGCCCCACGGGAGGCTATCTCATCGGCTTCGCCGTTTCCGCCTGGGTGTGCGGGTGGATCTCTGAACGGTTTCAGGAAACCACCTGGTCCAGTGTTTTCGCCGTCACCGTGGCAACCTTCGTCGTCTACGCCATCGGCGTCCCCTGGCTCAAGCTGGTGACCCAAATGCCGTGGCAGAAAGCCGCTGTAGTGGGCATGCTTCCGTTCCTCGTGGGGGATGTCCTGAAGGCGGCCTCGGCAGTCCTCCTGGCCAGGGCGGTGCGCCCCATGTTCAACCGTCGCTTGAGGACCATCGCTCCCGCATGATCCGCATCGAAAACCTGCACTATCAATACGATGACGGAACCCCTGCACTTAAAGGAATCGATCTCGAGATTCAGCGGGGGGAATTCCTGCTCATCTGCGGCCCCAACGGCAGCGGCAAGACCACCCTGATCCGCCACTTGAACGGCCTCCACCTGCCTTCTTCAGGGCGGGTTGTGGTGGACGGCGTCGATACGGCTCAGGATGCCCGGCACGCACTGAGGCGCGTGGGCATGGTGTTTCAGGACGCGGACAGCCAGATCATCGGCGAGACGGTCTGGGAAGATGTGGCCTTCGGGCCGGAAAACCTCGGGTTGGACGCCAATGAAATCCGGGAGCGGGTGAACAACGCCCTGGCCCTTGTCGGGCTTGAGGCTTTGGGTCAAAAGTCCTGCCACCTGCTTTCGGGTGGGGAAAAGCGACGAGTGGCCATCGCAGGAGTTCTGGCCATGCAACCCGACATCCTGGTGTTTGACGAACCCTTCGCCAACCTGGACTATCCCGGGGTGACCCAAGTCCTGCAACAGATCGTCAAACTTCACGGGATGGGGCACACCCTCATCCTGACCACTCACGACGTGGAAAAAGTGGTGGCCCACGTGGACACCATCGCCATCATGCATCGAGGGGAGATCAAAACAGTGGGGCCGCCCGCAGAGATCCTCCCGCAGCTGGCTCGATACGGGATACGTCCCCCGTGTTTCAGTCTTTTTGGAGGGAGGCCCATTTCGTGGCTCACCGAATAGGATTTCACTTCCAGCCTGGATCTTCCCCCCTCCACGGGTGGGACGCACGGTGCAAATTTTTCGCCATGGCGGCCCTGACTCTCGGGCTCTTCAGGATGCATCTGCCGGGGCTCACCACCTTCACCCTGGTCATGATCCTGGCAGTCGCCGTCTCGGGGATTCCCCTGAAATCCTTCCTGCGCGACCTGCGCACCTGGGCATTCCTGCTGACCGCCATTTTCATCTTACAGGCTGTTTTTCACCCCTCCACGGATTACATTTGGTCCTCCGCCATCCCTCTGACGCGGACGGGATTGGAGCAGGCGTCCCTCACCTGCTGGCGCCTCACTTTGATTCTCTGTTTTGCAACGCTTTTCACCCTCACCACACGACCCAAAGATCTCCAGGACGCCATCACCTGGCTCCTGCGGCCTTTTCCCTTCATTCCCGCACGCCGGGTGGCCCTCATGGTCAGCCTCATGCTCCGTTTTCTTCCGCTCATCCTGGAGCAGGCGGACGAAATCCGCATGGCCATGAAATCCCGTCTGGGGCATGAACGCAAAAACCCTCTCCGAAAGATCCAATGGATGGCCCTCCCCATCTTTCGCAAATCAGTGGTGAGGGCGGACCAGCTCGCCCTGGCTCTCACCGCGCGCGGCTACCGGGAAGATCTGCCCCTCCGGCTGCCGTCGCTCCCGCGCAGCCACCTGCTCACCACCCTGCTTTTTGTCCTTCTGGTCCTCTGCGGCACGCCGCCCGCAACAGAGGCTCTCGCAGCGCGTCTGCCCGTGGTCCTGTCGTGGGTCATGGGGTGACCCCTTGCGCCGGAATTCCTCTGAACGGGAGATCACCGTTTGCTCGCAATGAAAGCGCCGGTCGCTCTCATTGCTTTCCAGCTAAAATTCTTTCTTTGAGTTCTTTCACGGCTGCGGCAATGTCCCGGGCCTGAGTGATTTCCGTCACCATGGCCACTTTTGTTGCGCCCCTGGCGACCACCTGGTCGAGGTTGTTCCGGTGGATGCCCCCCATGACCGTGAAGGGAACCTTGACCCGGGATCCGATGTTCACGATGGCGTCCGGCCCCAGAAATTGTCCCACGCCTTCCTTGGTCTGCGTGGGGAAAATGGGCCCGATGTTGATGTAATCGGCGCCCTCCGATTCCGCGCGCAACGCCTCCTCCAGCGAGTGGGTCGAGGCGCCCAGGATCATCTCCGGTGCCAGCCGCCGTGCCGCGTAGAGCGGGAAATCGTCCTGACCCAGGTGCACGCCGTCGGCTTCGACCCCCATGGCGATGTCCAGGTGATCATTGATGACGAGCAGCACCCCGGCGTTCGAAGTGACCTCTCTGAATTTTTCCGCCAGCTGAAAAAGGTCCCTTCGGGAGAGATTCTTTTCCCGCAGCTGGATGATGCGCGCTCCGCCGGCGATGACGCCCTCCAGGACCTCAAGGTTGCTGCGCCCTGCGGACAGGGGTTCGCAGGTGACCGGATAAACGTCCACTTTCTGAAACAGTTCGAGCCGGGATTGTTTGTCCATTCAGCCTCCTCCCACGAACCGGATGATCTCGATGACGTCGCCATCCCGGATGAGGGTTGTTTCGTAGTCTTCGCGCCGCACAATGGACAGGTTTTGCTCCACGGCTACGGAACGCCCCGGGATCCCGAGCGAAATCAGGAGGTCCCCGAGCGTGCAGGGGCCTTCCATCCGCTGCGTCTCTCCATTGATCGTGATTTCCATCGATGTCATTTTCCCGTCCTCAGTGATTCACACCCTGCCGTCTTCGAAAATTCGCCGGTCTTCCCAATCCCTCGCTCCCCAAAGGGTCACGCCACCTCTCCAGGGAGAAAGGCGGCGTCCCAGTCTTTCCACACGGGTTCGTAACCTTTCTCGCGGATGACAGCGGCAAACACATCGGGGCTGCGTTCATCAGCCACCTGGAATTGAGCTTCGGCCTCGGCGGCGTGGGTGTAGCCGCCCGGTTCCGTTCGAGACCCCGCGCTCATGGAGGTGATGCCCAGGGGGATCAGATGGTCCCTGAATTCAGCATTTTCCCGCGTGGAGAGAATGAGTCCCGCATCGGGGAGCAGGATCCTGAGGGCCGTGATCATCTGCACCAGTTCCCTGTCGGACACCGGACTGGCCGGCTGATAGGCGCCCGCCGCCGGCCTCAGGCGGGGAAACGACACGGTGATGTGCGACATCCAGTATTTCTTGAGCAGGTACCGGGCATGCAGTCCCAGGAAAAAAGCCTCCGCCCGCCAGTCGCTCAAACCCAGCAGGGCCCCCAGTCCCAGGCGTCGAAACCCTGCCTTGCCGCCGCGCTCGGGCGTCTCGAGACGCCACAGAAAATCGCTCTTTTTGCCGGCCGGGTGCACCTTTGCATAGAGCTCCCGATGGTATGTTTCCTGGTAGATCACCAGTCCGTCCACCCCATGATCGACGAGCAGCGCATATTCTTCGGTGTTCATGGGATAGACTTCCACGGCGATGGATGAAAAGAGCCCCCGAAGCCGGCCCGCCACCTGGGCGAAGTATTCGGGCGGGACGAGGCCGGGTGCCTCGCCGGACACCAGGAGAAGGTGCCGGAACCCCATGCGGTGAATCTGCCCGGCCTCCTCGAGGGCCTCCTGAACGCTGAGAGTCCGCCGTTCGATGACATTGTTCGCATTGAACCCACAGTAAACGCAGCGATTGGTGCACACATTGGACAGGTACAGGGGGGCGAACAGGGAAATGACCTTTCCGAAGCGCTGCTCGGTGACGGCATGGGCCCTCTGCGCCAGTTCCTCCAGGTACTCGCCCGCCGCGGGCGAGAGGAGACTCTTGAAGTCATCCTCAGAGACACTTGCACCCTGAAGGGCCTTTTCCACATCCTGACCGGATCGATTCCGGATATCTTCCAGGACCTCCTCCCAGTCGTAAGTTTGCATCACGTCAAAAAAACTCATGGTCGTCTACCTCAGAAATCCCGTCAAAGGGCTGGAAGGTTCTGCCTTTTTTTGGGGCCGGCGCATCCCGGCCACAAAGGCTTCCCGTCCCGCCTCCACCCCTTTCTTGAATGCCCCGGCCATGAGCACGGGATCCCCGGCCACGGCGATGGCCGTGTTCACCAGCACGGCATCGGCGCCCATTTCCATGGCTTCAGCCGCATGAGAAGGTGCCCCAAGACCTGCGTCCACGATGACCGGAACCGTCGCCCTTTCGAGGATGATCTCGATGGAATCCCGAGTCCTCACCCCCCGGTTGGACCCGATGGGCGCTCCCAGAGGCATCACCGTGGCGGTTCCCACGTCTTCGAGCCTTTTGGCCAGCACGGGATCCGCGTGAATATAGGGCAGCACGATGAAGCCCTCCTTCACGAGGATTTCCGCAGCCTTCAGGGTCTCCACGGGATCGGGCAACAGGTAGTGCGGATCCGGGGTCACTTCGAGCTTCACCCAGGGTTCACAGCCGGCAGCGCGGGCCAGCCGCGCGAGTCTCACGGCTTCCTCGGCGTTCCGGGCTCCCGAAGTGTTCGGCAGAAGCAGCCAGCGGGTGGTGTCGATGTGGCTGAGGATGCTGTCTTCCGGGTTCCGGAGTTCGACCCGGCGCAGGGCCACCGTGACCACCTGCGTGCCGGAGGCATCCAGCGCCGCCCTCATCACCTGGGGTGAAGAAAATTTTCCCGTCCCCAGAAGAAGGCGGGAATGAAAGATGCGACCTGCAATGATCAGAGGTTTGTCCGTCATTTGGAATCCTTTCAAAGCGTTGGCGTTGAAGAAGCGCGCTCGCAGACAGGGCACGCGGGATCCTTCGGGAGAGGGATGACTCGAAAGACCATGCTCAGGGCGTCCCACGTCAACATTCTTCCCGTGAGCAACTCCCCGCAGTGAAGCAAATACTTCACGGCTTCCGTGGCCTGTACAGCCCCGATGACGCCGGCCACGCTCCCCAGGATTCCCGCACGGCCCGCATCCCGAACCGCATCCGCAGGAGGAACCTCCCCAAAGATGCAGCGCACGCAGGGGCTTTTTCGGGGAATCACCGTCATGGTCTGCCCCTGGAGTTCCATGACCCCCGCATGGGAAAAGGGTTTGCCCAGCAGCACACAGGTGTCGTTGATGAGAAACTTGGATTCGAAATTGTCCGTGGCATCGATGACGAAGTCGTAGTGCGCGATGATTTCCGTTGCATTGTCGGGGCTCACCCTCTCAGGATGCGTCCTGAAGCGAAGGTGTGGCTGAAAGTGCTCCAGCCTTCGCCTGGCCGTGAGAGACTTGCCGGCCCCCACATCTTTCGGGGAGTAGAGGATTTGCCGCTGGAGGTTTGAAAGAGAAACCCGGTCAGGATCGGCGATTCCCAGCTCACCGACTCCGCAGGCAGCCAGATAGAGGAGTGCCGGGCTTCCAAGCCCGCCCGCACCGACAACCAGGACACGACTGTCGAGGAGGCGCAGCTGGCCTTCTTCGCCGATTTCCGGGATGAGTGTGTTTCGAAGGTAGAGTTCCTGATGAAACGTGGTGAGGCTTGATCCGCGTGGTCTCATAAAAAAAACCGCTCCCCGGACATGGGAAACGGTTGCAGCGGCACCGGTGAAAAATCCACAGGCACAACCATTTCCCTACGCTGGCATTACCCAGATCAGGTTCTAAGGGTTTTTCTCAGCCCGGTTGCCCGAGCACCCCCAACGGCTGTCGTCAATTGTTTTCGGTACAGTTCCCTGCAGGCACGCGACCGCTGACGGAATCGCGCTCCCCCCCTCAGCAGCTCCCAGGGAGGATGCCGTGAGGCCGCGGACACTTACCTGTCAATGCTGCACCGAGCGTTGAAGCTTAACTCTTTCCGCTCGATGATGCAATAAAAGATTTCGCAAGGTCGCTCTCACCGCTCCTCGCGAGCCCTTTCCAGGGATTCGATTCCGGAGATCAGTTTTCCCCAGGCCTCGGGCGACAGGCGCACTTCCTGGATTTGTTCGTCTCGCTGCAGCCAGACGGTCTCCGGCTTGGCGGAGTCCCCCGCAGGAAGATCCCAGGAAATCTTCAGCAGGCTTTTCGCGTCTGCCTGGAACTCCAGAAAATTCGGGAGACCTTCCATTTTGACGTCCCGATCCGCAGCCTCCTGCGGCCGAGTGAGTTCCTCCTCGTATTCCATGTCCTGAATATGCCAGAGGAGAGACTGCGCGAGCCAGGATTCCTTGAGAGGAGAACGTTCTCCGGCCTCGTCCAGGAACGCCCACTGGTTCTTCTCCTGACGGACCACTTGACCTTTCTTTTCCTGCAGCGCCCAATTCAAGCGGGTCACCTGGTCCGCATTGCCCGTCCAGAGAGATCGATCTTCCAGGGCAGTGAGGTCCCGGGGCATATCATCCAGGGGAGTCGCATCGATTTCCACAACCGCAGCCAAGTGGGAACTGAAAGCGTTCAGGACCCGAGGATTTGCTTCAGATCGACCGATTTTGAGAACCAGAGGGTCGCGTTCTGAGCGTTCCAGGCGGATGGTGACCAGGGCAGGGTCCAGACCGTGGGCGGCCATGTTGACCGCCGCCTCCTCCAGAAAATTTCTGGCACGCAGCCACTGGAGCTGCTGCAGCGCATTCTCCACCTTGGAAGGCTTGATCTTTCGTTCCGGATGTTCGGGAGCCACCCAGGACTTCCCGCCCTCCTCGCCGCGTCTCGTCAGCGTCACAGTGGCTCCCTGGTGCCATTGAAGCTCCAGCTTCAGCACCTCCTGAGGCTGAAAAGAGAGGACCTCCTTGTTGCGCAGGTCATGAAGCCCTTTGAACAGACCCTCCCCCACACCGGCACTGACGAGAAAGATTTTCGGACTCCCCGCGGTGGCTGCATAGAATGCGTCTCCCAGAGGATTCTTGTCTCCCAGCAGCAGCTCCCTCCATTGTCCCTGCGCCAGAAACCGAATCCGAAGCCCGGGTTTTTCGAGGCCGAAAACCGCGAGATCACCGGGAGGTTCGACTTCGACCTCCCGCTCCCTGCTGAGCTGAACCAGTGTCTCGACATAGCTCTCCATCGCAAATTCATCCGTGGGTGCCTCAACAGGGTGCGTGATCCTCCAAACACCGTCTTTGATAACCTTGAGGGTCTCCTCGCCCTCCCTCGAGATTTCCAGCGCCTCCAAATCTTCCTGCCGGTGGCCAAAAATCCTTTGAGCGGCCTTTTCCGCAGCCTCTTTCTCGGCTTCTTTCAGGGTCTGGAAATAATAGAACCCTCCGGCCCCCAGCAAGAGCACCAGATAGATGAGCGCATGCCGCCATTTCATCTCTGCCGCCTCCGAACACGAAAGACCCCCAGTCCCGCAACGAGGACCAGAAGGGGAACAAGGACCAGAACGGTCCAAACCATGACCCAGAACTGGGTCTCTGAGAGGAGAAGGGGCTGTCCTTCCCGTTCGCGCCGTTCGATGGTGATGAGATCCTCTTCACCGGCAAGAAAGTTGGTCATGTTGAGAAAAAGGTCGCCATTGCCCGAAAGAGCGAAGTAACCGTCCGAAGCGAAATCCCCATCCCCTGCCACCAGGATGTAGGCCGTCCTGGCTGCTCCGTCTTCCCCGTCCTGCCGGGAGGGGTCCGAAGCGTCACCTGCGCTTTTTTGCACTTCGCCACGCCCGGCCGTCTCGATTTCTGCAAGCACGATGAGATTCAGCGGGCCCGCGTGATCCGCATCCGGGTCAAAGCCCACCTGCCCCGCCCGAAGCAGTTCCAGATTGGTTTCTCCCCAGGCATTCGCAGAGGTCATGGCCAGCGGTTCCACATGGATGCCATCGGGCAGCGGCTCCATCACCTGGAGGGACCGTGCCTCGGGATAGAAGGTTGCGAAGGTGAAATTGTCTGTGATGGGATGCGCTGCATAAGAGGCCACCACGGGCATGAGGTAGTTGCCCCCGAAAAGTCCCATGGACTCATCCACAATGACATCATCGCGAACCTCGACCCCGTAGGACTTGAGAAATTCCTTCAAACCACCGTCATGAAAGGGGTCGAGGAGTACCATCAGGCGGCCGCCTCGATCCACGAAGGTCCGCAGCCGTTCAATTTCTTCCGGGAAGAGCGGCTTTCTCGGACCTGCCACCACCACGAGTGCAGCGTCATCGGGCACCGACTGACGCTGCATGAGCATCAGGTCCTCCACGACATAGTTTTCTTTCTGCAGCGCCGACCGGGCATTGTACAATCCCTCCTTGTCCCCCATCTCACTGGAGCGCTCGCCGTGGCCCACCAGAAAGTAGATCTTCTTCTGCCCTTCGCGGCTCAGTTTGAGAATGGCATTGGTGATCGTTTGTTCGTCGACCGACTGAATGCTTTGCTTTTTCCCGAATCCCTCCACGACAAGTGTTCCATAAGTTCGAATTTCATAGCGCTTGGCAACTTCAGGACGCCGGTCGGGATCGATGAATTCATAGCGGATTCGATCGCTGTGGTAGCGGTAGGTCTCCAACAGATCTCGCGCATGGGCCTCGTCGGGGGTCGCCGTCTGAAAGAAGGCCTTGATTTCCACCGGCCCATCCAGTGACTGGAGGATGCTGAGGGTCTGGGCCGAGAGGGAATGCTTCCCTGTCTCTGTCAGATCCACTCGCCAGGGGCGGCCCTCCACGATGAGAGCCACAAACACGAGGATTCCCAAAAAGAACAGGGTGGAAAACAGTGAACTCCAGGCACGGTTCCAATGGGCCGCACGCTGTTTTATTGTCGGCATGATCACACACCTCCCATCTGCAAGACGGCTTCTCGCCCGGTCCCTGCGAGGGCACCCGGGAAGGGGACATCAGCGAACATCGCAACGGGGCCGAGGAAATCACCCGGAGTGAAAATGTCGAACCCCGACGGAATTATCCTCGCCATCGATGAGACTCCATCTGCCTTTGGGTGAGAAAAAGAAAGAGGGACACGAACAGCAAATAATAGACGATGTTCCTTGAGTCCAGAACGCCTTTGGTGAAGTTGTCGAGATGACCGGGGAGCGAGAGGTATTCGATGACCCGGACGAATTCCTCCCCCACAAAGGACTTGGTCCAGCCGATGATCCAGAACATGAGGAGCCCGCCAAAGGAGAGAACCG
Organism: uncultured Syntrophobacteraceae bacterium; assembly: GCA_964654275.1. Taxonomy (GTDB): domain Bacteria; phylum Desulfobacterota; class Syntrophobacteria; order Syntrophobacterales; family Syntrophobacteraceae; genus SLCH01. Next base: position 179,071 of record CAZZHS010000001.1, on the reverse strand, counting down.
CGGCGATGATCTGGTTTTGGGTGAGGGAGGACGTGAAGAGTCCCAGGGCGAGAAAGGCGCTGCCCATGAGGAGGATTCCGGCGTAACCGGAAGCGATGACCTTCCAGTTGGGTTCCGAGACTGCCTGGAGAAAGATCATGCCCGGAAGGGTCCCCGCCAGAATGACCAGAAAAGCGCTCACCACCGCAGCGAATTTTCCCAGTAACGTGGCCCGCTCGGAAATGGGATAGGTGAAGAGAAGCTCCAGGGTGCCCGTCTTGCGCTCTTCAGCGTAGAGCCTCATGGTGAGAAGCGGCGCCAGGAACAACAGCACGATGCTCAGATTGAGGAAGTAGGGCCGCAGGACCATTTCCGTCAAATTGAGCTGCCTGGCTGCGAAAGGGTTCTGGCTCGCCTGAAAGCTGAGAATGTTGTAATAGGCCACATTGCTGTAAAAAAAATACCCGGAAATGATTAGAAAAGTGAACGCCACCACATAAAATATGGGTGACGCGAACAGACTGTACAATTCCTTGCGGTAAACGGACCCGAATCCTTTCATGACGGGGTTTCCTCCTGAACGCTCTCTTCCGTCACCAACTGCATGAAGATGTCTTCCAGACTCAAATCCATCGCCTTCAGTTCCAGCAAAGATTCCCCGCGTTCCACCAGCAACCTGGCAATTCGGGGTCTCAGGTCTTCGGATCGATCCGTCTCCACCAGGAGTCGGTTTCCGTGGCCGTCTTCGGGGGTTGCCCGCAGCACACCGGGCAGTCCTTCGAGCGCGTCCACCAGCGACCGGCCGCCTTCGCCTGCGACCTCCACTTTCACGAAGGCGGATTTTTGCAGCTGCTGGGTCAGGTTGGCGGGAGTGTCCGTGGCGATGACCCGCCCTTTGTTGATGATGATCACTCTCTGACAGATTTGCGCCACTTCGGGCAGAATGTGGCTCGACAGAAGGATGGTGTGGTCTTCCCGCAGATCTTTGATGAGTTTGCGAATTTCAATGATCTGGGTGGGATCGAGTCCGATGGTGGGCTCATCGAGCACAAGAACCGGCGGGCTGTTGAGGAGGGCCTGAGCGAGCCCCACCCGCTGCCGGAATCCTTTGGAAAGATGTCCAATGATTCGCTGGGCCACTTTCTCAAGGCCGCAGATCGACAGGACGCGGCTCAACTCCCCCTTTTGATTCCGCGCCTCAACCCCTTTGGCGCCCGCCACAAACCGCAGGAATCTCTGGACCGTCAGGTCCGTGTAAAGCGGCACATTTTCAGGGAGGTAGCCAATCCTGGATCGGACCTGCAGGGATTGCTCGAAACAATCGAGGCCGTCGATGCGGGCGGATCCGGAACTGGCCGGCATGTAACAGGTCAGGATGCGCATGGTGGTGGACTTGCCGGCCCCGTTGGGACCCAGAAAACCCACCACTTCGCCCTGAGCCACTTGAAAGCTGACATTTTCAATGCCCGGCAATGGGCCGTAATATTTGGTGAGTCCTTCCGCTTCAATCATAAGATGCGCTCCTCACAGGTCGCCCCAGGGGCGTCCATTTGAATAACACCGTCCATGAACCTCGATCAGGTCGGCAGTACGCCTCTCGCCGACTGCGGAGTCGATGAAGACCGTGGCCTGTTCATTCACAATGAGACTGCAGGGGGGGCAGACGCGAAGCCAGGACGCACGGACTGCCGGAGGTCAGGCACAAACCGGGACGCGAAGGAGAGAATCAGGCCATGAGCACCCTCGTATCCCTGGCATCCCGCACGGTCTTGGTGCCCAGAGATGCTGCACATCTGCGGCAGAGATACTCGTGTAATTCTCCATCGGGCAGAACCAGGAGCAAGCGGCTGCGGACGGGCATGGCCCGCCTGCAATTGGGGCAGTACAACTCCGTCGCGGCAAAATCCTCAAATTGTCTTTGGATGGTGTCGCGCTGCATGGGTGATCTCCGAGGCTTGTTGCTGAAGAGAATCCTGATCTTTAAGGGCGGGCCTCATGCGATGCTTTGTGACGGGGATTTTTGTCATGGCTCTTGCGCCGGTGCCAGGGCCATTTTTTGACTTTCTTGTCTTCCTTGGATTTCTCGATTTCATCGAACTCCTGCAGGAGTTCCTCCTGGCGCTTCGTCACATGCGTTGGAATCTGAACCTCAAGCTGCACGAACAGGTCGCCCTTGCCGTAACCTTTCAATCTGGGCACGCCCTCATCGGGAAAACGTACGATTTTCCCGGGCTGAGTGCCTGGTTCGATTTGAAGGGTCTTTTCGGACCCGTCCAGCAGCGGGAAGACGACCTCCCCGCCCAGAATGGCCTGCACAAAAGAAATGGGCACCCTTCGGAACAGGTTGTCACCATCCCGTTCATACGATTCATGAGGCTGAACGTCGATCCGCACAAAAAAGTCACCCGGTGGACCTCCCCGGTACCCCGCTTCCCCTTCGCCGCGTAACCTCAACCGCATGCCCGCATCGACTCCGGGTGGGACCTTGACCTGAATCCGTCTCGACTTGCGCACACGCCCCTGTCCGTTGCACTCGCCGCAGGGAGACACGAGCACCCGCCCCGTTCCCTGACAGCGCACGCATGTGGTGCTGATGCGGAAAAATCCCTGGGACTGAACCACCTGGCCGGATCCGTTGCACATGGGGCAAGTGCTCTCATCCGTTCCGGGTTCGGCTCCCCTGCCCTCGCAGCGCTCACATGGGGCCAGTGTTTCCACCTGCACCTCTTTTTCTGCACCGAATACCGCCTCTTCAAAAGTCAGGGAGAGATCGTAGAGCAGGTCATCACCGGGGCGGGATGCGGTCCGGGAACGGGAGGCACCCCCAAAGCCGAAGCCGAAAAGATCCTGAAATATGTCGCCAAAAGAACTGAAAATATCCTCGAAACCGCCACTGAAGCCGCTGAAGCCCGTTCCCCGAAGCCCTTCATGCCCGTAGGCGTCATAAATCTGTCGCTTCTTGGGATCACGCAGCACTTCGTAGGCTTCGGCAGCCTCCTTGAACAGTTCCTCTGCATTCTTGTCACCCGGATTTCGGTCGGGATGATATTTCAGAGCCAGTTTGCGGTAAGCCTTCTTAAGTTCTTCGCCGTCAACCTGCCGCGAAACGTCCAAAACTTCGTAGTAGTCTCTTTTGCCCATTTAGTTGTTTCCGTGCCTTCAGTTTTTTGACTCGAATTGAAGTTTCGGTGGCATCCACCCCTGTGCGCCGTAAGCAAAGTGTCTCGTAAACACCGCACTCGTTCTTGTCAACCCTTTTCCGCCTTTTCCGTTCCGAATGACCCTGCGTTGCGTGCATAGCGAAGAGAAAAGGGATTCACTTGGAGATGTTCCCTCACGGGGCCTTTCCATCTGCAGACGGCCCTGGGAAACGGACGACAGGTGAAAAGCGCCGCGATCATTTCTCTGCCGAGTCGGTCTCTTCCACTCCCGCCTGTTTCAGCGCTTCTGCAGCGAATCGCTCTTTTCCAAGCCGCTTCGCCTGCTCGGCCAGCTTTTTCACTGTTTCTACATCGGGTTCAGCACCCATCACGCGGTTCACGCGATTGAACAAGAAAAGATCCCCTTCTTCCACGGCAACTTGAAGGATCTTTTCGAGGGACGGACGATCATTGATTTTGGCGTAGAAATCGATGGCATCGCTGAAATGAGCCTTCTCAAAAAACCAGTCGCCCCAGTATTTCAGCGTTTCCGTCGAGGCGGCGGGCTGATTGAGGATCTCCCTCTTTTCAATACAACCCAGTGCGTCTTTCCTGCCCATGAACCTGTCTCCAACAACCCCCTGAGGCCGGCCTGGCGATTGGCCGAAAGCACTCCCTGCACATTCGGACAACCGAGGTGTCCCTCAGTCCGAATCATGCACCCTGCCTGGCTCAGGCGAGGGAACCAGCGGGAGTCGAATCACCGCTCGTTGTCTTCCAAACTTCAATCCTCCTCCTCGTCAATGGACTCTTCCGCTGCGTCCAGGTCTGAAGCTCCTTCCATGTGAGAGGCCTCCTCCATGATGTCGAGCACCTCGGCACGTGTGCGCTCCTCCTTTTCCATGGACGTTTCAATTTTTCGAGTCTCCTCGATCTGGCGGATATTTTCCAATGTGACTTTGCCGGCGGCAATTTCGCGCAGTGCCACCACAACATCCTTATTTTTAGGCGCATCCACAAGGGGTGCCGCCCCGCTTCTCAACTGGAGCACCCGCCGCACAGCCAGATGCACCAGCTGAAAACGGCTGTCAACCTTCCTCAAACAATCCTCAATGGTCACACGGGCCATTCTTGTCTCCTCTTCGCAAATCATTCTCCTCGCGGAGGCCATGAGCTTATGCAAAATCAAGGCCCAGATTCAGAACCGATCCCTTCGTCTCCGCAAGGTTTTCGCAGCCACAGCCCTTTCAAAAAAAGAATCGGAGGGAGTTCCCCTCCGCACCAAATCACCAAAATGTTTTTGACGCCTCGGAGTGAATCGTTGCTTCTACACTCCTTAAGGCCGGACGGCAACCAAAATCAGGCCGAGGTGAGCACGATCTCAGGCGAACTGCCGTGAGTTCCCGGGGCCTGCCGCCGGATCAAGCCATCTTCTCCGCGTAGCGGGCCAGAGTGAACAGGAAATCTGCCAGGCGATTCAGGTAGGCCTGCATTTCGCTCCGCACAGCAAAGCCGGCCTCGTGAATCCTCATGGCGCGCCGCTCAGCCCGCCGGACGATCGTGCGGGCCAGGTCCAGCGTGGCGCTGGTGGGATTCGATCCGGGCAAAATGAACTGTCGTGGAATGGGGACCTCCTCCTGGAGCCGCACGATCCACTCCTCGAGCCTTTCGACATGGGTGTCCAGGATCTGGTACCCCTCCTTGGTGGGCCCTTCGCAGGAAAGTTCCGCCCCCAAAATCACAAGGTCCTCCTGAATCCGGGTGACCATCTCCTGTATCGTTTCATTCTGAGTGAATACTTTTGCCAACCCCAGCGCGGAGCTGGCTTCATCCAGGGTGCCGTAGGCCTCAGGTCGCAGGCCGGCCTTGGAGACCCTCTCTCCGGTCAGCAAGCTCGTCTCGCCATGGTCGCCTCGCTTGGAAAATGTGAACACATTCACCCCATCACTCCCTTTCTTTTTGATTTGGTGGAATCACTCCCTTCAAACCCACACCGCGGCGGGCCATCCCACCGGGCCCTGTTCATGGCGGTGGCCGCCGTTCAGTGGGTCTTGCCGTCATGTATGCCGGCGAATCCCCTTGCGGACAAACTCTCGCGCATCCCTTCGAGCACGTCGTTCGTGATTTTTTCGATACGGCAGATGTCTTGCTCGTTCACCGAACCCTCTTTGATGTGGGGCAGGGTTTGACGCAAGCGCTCAAACTGCTCGACCACTTCGCGCCCCATCTGCTCTTCGCCCACCTCCTGCCGAAGGAGCAGAACCGTTTCCACGCAGCTTTCCAGTCGTGCCCTGAGGTGCCTGGAATCCCTTCTCCGGCCCAGCCGGCCCAGCAGGAATTTTATGGGTTTCATCTCAGAATTGCCCCCTTTTCTGCAACTCGGTCCTGAACACCCGGTAAAACGCGTCGCGTTCGCTCATGGCCCGTCCCAGGAGGGCTCCGGACTGCTTCAAGTCGGCAACGTTCAAAATCACGTCCGCCCCGACCCGAAATGCCGCAAAACGATCAAGAGAGGGCAGTTTGCGCGTCAGATAACAGAGAAAGAACCTGCGTCGCAAATGCATCGGCAGCAGTTGAAAATGTCGGAGCAGGGCATGGCCCGCCCCGCCTTCCCCCAAATCTTCGTCCACGAGAATGAACTCGTACTGACTGTGCTGCAGCTTATTCAAAGCGACGGCGGAGGAAGGAGCGACAAAAACCTGGAAACCGAAGGGTCGGAGAGTGCATTGGAGGAATTCAATCCGACCTGCATCGGACATGCAGAGCAAGGCCGCTTTCAGGCCTTCTTCCGCCCGGTCCGCCTCATAGACTTCCGGTTCGGGCGGGTCCGAATCCACATCCCATTTGCCTGGCGGCGAAAGTTCTTCAGGTGTCGGGGGGGGGTCCTTCGGCCCCTTCAGTTCGATGGTGACCTTGCACCGGGGGCAGAGGATCTTCACCCCCTTTCCCGCTGGAATCTTTTGGTCCTGAATGGAAAAGGCGGCCTGGCAGCCTGGACAGCTCACTTTCACGAATGGTTCCCCTTTAAGATCTTCCAGAATCCTTGACAGCACGGCTTGTCCGCTCAAAATACAGGTTTGGAAGTATTCTTGACAATGTAAAATTTGGAATGTGTTCGTCAAAATCCCAGACATGCGTTCTTTCCTGCCGCAACGGCAAGCGTATGAACAGGGAGAAAAGCCTCAGGGGAGGGTCTGCGCAAATCCCGCCTTTCCTGGCAGTTACCCCTCTCCTCTTCCCCGAATGAGGGATTGATGCTTGTCAAAGTCACCTTTTCTGCCTAAACTCCGGCTTCGCACCCGGAAAGCCCGGCTCTGGGAAATCCCCGGGGGCGGGCACATCCCGACAACCTGAAAGGAGGGAGTGGAGCACATGGAAAGAAGGAAGTTTGGTAAGACCGATCTTGAGGTCTCCCCCATTGTGCTGGGCACGTGGGTCACAGGCGGATGGCTCTGGGGGGGTGCCGAAGACAAGGAATCCATTCGCGCCATCCTCCGCGCCCTGGAGCTGGGGATCAACTTCATCGATACTGCTCCGGTCTACGGTTTCGGACGTTCCGAGTCCATCGTCGGCCAGGCTCTCAAGGAGTGGGGACGCGAGAAGAAAACCGTCATCGCCACCAAATGCGGTCTCGAATGGGACGAGAAGGAAAACGTCCGGCGAAATTGCAGCCCGGAGAGAATCCGTTCCGAGATCGACGCGAGTCTCCAGCGACTGGGTGTGGACTGCATCGATCTTTACCAGCTCCATTGGCCCGACCCCAAGACCCCCTTCCAGGAATCCATGGAAACGTTGCTGCGACTCAGAGAGGCAGGAAAAATACGCTACATCGGCCTGAGTAATTTCAGCCGGGAACAAATTCAGGAGTGCCTGACCACGGGAGATGTGCACAGCCTCCAGCCTCCGTACAACCTCTTTGAACGGGGAGCGGAGAACGAGCTGCTTCCATTTTGCAGGACCCGGAACATTGCCACCCTCGGGTATGGAGGACTCTGCAGAGGGCTCCTGACGGGAAAATTCACGGGAGAAGAAACTTTTCCCAAGGGGGATCTGCGCCGGGTCGATCCCAAATTCAAACCCGACCGTTTCAAGCAGTACGTGAAGGCCGTGGACGATCTGAAAAAACTTGCCGCAGGCTACGGCAAGACCGTGGCTCAGTTCGCCCTGCGATGGGCCCTTCAGCAGCCCGGATTGACCACGATCATCGCGGGTGCGCGCACCGCCTCGCAGGTCGAAGACAATGCCGGGGTGGCCGGCTGGGAAATCTCCGCATCCGATCTGCGTAAGGTGGAGGAGATTCTGGCTCGAAACATCAAGACACCCGTCGGCCCTGAATTCATGAGCCCGCGCCAGTGATGTGATCGTACAGCCGGGCGGAAATGATTGCTCAGATTTTCTGGTTCCCGGGCTCCAGCCTGCGAACCAGGGAGCGATGAAGGACTTGCACCCGCGGGTGCCGGGCTGCAAGGCCCGGCACATGCTCAGACAACGCCCAGCACCACCATGACCTTGAGCCCCCCATGCATGACGGGCCACGTTTCGGCCGACGGCAGGTTCAGTCGCGCTGCCGCGGTCCTGTCGGGCGCCAGAACCGCAGCACGCCAGCCCTTGAAGTGTTCCCTCAGGTGCGTGCCGATTCGTGAGTAGAATTTTTGGGAATTCACCTTCAATCTTTTGCCATAGGGGGGATTGAGCACCACCAGGCCTGGATTCAGATTGAAGCGGGCGGGCTCGAAACGGAAAAAATCCAGAGACTCGAAGCGGATGTGATCCGACACGCCGGCCTCTCTCGCATTCTGGATCGCCAGTTCGATGGCCGTGGAATCCACATCGAGAGCCATCAGCGGGCCCACGGGTGCATCCCGTTCGGCCCCAGAGGCGCTGCGTTTCAAGTAATTCCACGTCTTTTCCTGGAAGGAAGGCCACATCTCGAAAAGAAAACGTCTGCCCAGCCCCGGGGGAATCCGCCTTGAAATGCAAGCCGCCTCGATGACAAAGGTCCCCGCACCACACATACCGTCCAGCAGCGGCATCTCCCCGGACCATCCGGATCGGAGGAGAATCGCTGCGGCCAGTGTCTCTCTCAGCGGAGCTCCTCCGTGAACTTTCCGGTATCCTCTTTCGTGCAGGTGAGGCCCCGAGGTGTCCAATGAGATGAGGCAATGGTTATTTCGGAGATGAACCCACAGGCGCTGGACGCTTTTCGGGTCCGTATCGCCCGCCGGACGGCTCAGAGGAAAGCCCAGGTCTCTCATGCGTTTGTGGATGCCGTTCACCACCAGCTCTTTCACAAGCCCCTCATGGCTGACCCTGGATTTTTCCACAAAAGCCGACACCTTCAAGGGAATGAGGGGATTCAGCCAGAGTTCCCAGGGCCGGGCCGCTGTTTTGTGCAGCAATTCCTCTTCGGTGCCTGCCCGAAATGAATCCATGAGGCACACAACACGGCCGGCGGTTCTCAACCAGAGATTGGCGGCGTAGGCATCCCGGAGTTTCCCTTCAAACTCGACACCCGCCTCCGTGATTTTCGTTCCCTTCATGCCGAGCTGAAGGAGTTCGTCGCGGCAGAGAGGCGCGAGCTGGGGGGGCACCACAGCAAGAAAACGATGAGCCGGCCCTGTCACATGCCGCTGCATCCTGCGACGAAAAGCCGCCGCCTGTCGTGCAGCATCGTTCATCGGGGGAGGTGTCTCTCCCTGAAGTGGTTCCATCAGTCGTCTCCTGCTTTTGAATCTTCCGTTTCGCGGCAGGCCGCGCCAGGATTCAAGCGGGCGCCGGATGATCCGACACACCGTCCGGTCTTGAACGCCCGTTCCACGCAGCACAGGATAACCGAAATTCGAGACCAACGGCACCCGGGAGACGCTTCAACGGACAACAATCCGTTCGTCACTCCGAGCACCGTCTTCCTTGACGAACCGGGAGGTCTTTGATTACTCTGCTTCAGCGCGGGGAGCACTTCACTGTCTTCCGGCCTCAGATCGGCGTCAAGTCCCGCGGGCACCGGTGGCACAACGCAACGCCATGGAGTGTCCACCATTCGAGTCGTCATTCCGGCGGTCTTTTGGTCGGAATCCACCGGAGAGAACTAGATGCCGGTTTGAAAACGGCCGGCATGACGAGTGTCGAAATGGACCCTTACATTGCGGAGCTGTATTCAGGATCCCCTCAGAAGCCTTGGATACGAACTCAGAGCGCAGGCAGGAGAGCCTCGGTCCGGAAGATGACCGGCGTGCAGCAGTTAAAGGTTTTTCTCCGAGGATGTCGGGAAGTCCTCGGTCCCTGACCCTCCCGCCGTGGCGAGCGATCAGAACCCCTCAAATTTCCCCATGGAGTGAACATTGAAAGAAGCGGCATTGGCTTCCAGGACTCCCGACATAACATCCACTCCGGATTCGAGCGAAAGGTTCCGCCCGCGCCAATGCTCCAGGGTCTGGCAGTCGCCCCACCCGAAGAACTGGAAGCATGAACTGGCCGATGCCCTACATCAAGGCGTTGAAAGTCACGTGCCCCGGGTTTACTTTCGAGCCGACGATATCGGTGCGGGCGGAAGGCCATTCGAAGCTTTGTGTGAGCTTTTCAGGGATCATGGAGTTCCCCTGGCAATGGCCGTGGTCCCTGCCTGGTTGAGCGACTCACGATGCCGTCGGCTCTTTCAAGTCGCGCCGGTGGATGAACCTCTCTGGAACTGGCATCAGCACGGCTGGCGCCACGTGGATTGGCAGCACACGGGAAAAAAGTCGGAGTTTGGCGACGAACGTTCCTATGAGAAGCAATTCCGGGACATTTCTCAGGGGAGGAATAAATTGTCCGGCATCTTCGGCAAACACCTGGTCCAGGTGTTCACACCTCCCTGGAATCGCCTTTCTGCCAGCACCATCAAGGTGATACGCGATCTGAACTTCAAGGGTGTTTCCATGATGGGCCCCTTTCCGAGGGGCGTCAAGTCCGGCAACGATCTCAAAAACCTGAGGATGCAGATCGATCTGCACACCCGCAAGGGCAAAGATGGTGAAGAAGATTTTCGCCTGCTTTGCCGGGAACTCAGTTCCTCGATCGGCCGAAGAGAGCCCGTGGGCATCATGATCCATCACCAGCGCATGAATGGATTTGCATTTGAGTTCTTGAGGGAACTGCTCACGCTCATGAAGCACCAGGTTGGCGCGAAATTCTTGAGCTTCAGGGAAATCCTTGAGAAGGACGAGGATGCCTAGGCCCGCTCTCCTTTTTGCCGACGAAGCGGGGAACATCATCGACTGGCCAAAGCTCGAGATGGTGGGAAGGAGCGGCTGGAAATGGGAGCGGCTCAAACCTCAGGACTGGATCCCCCTGCCTCCCGGAAGCGAGCTGTTTCTGCTCCCCGGCCGCCTGCCCGTGGGCTACAATCCTCAGGCCAGGCGCTTTGAGACCCTCACCCGTGATCCCTACAATTCCCGAAAGTCCGTACGGGCCGTTGCGGCCTTCATCGCCCCCGCGCACACCCAGATCTACTCCGCCGCATACCAGCGTCAAAAGAGCGCACCGCTTCTGCCTCTATTTGCCTACACCGCCGTTGGCTGGAAAGATGGCGGATTCGTGGCGGCTTGTCTGCGTGTGGACCCCGACGAACGTCAAGACTTCCGTAACTTCGATCCCGGGACGATCGAGCAGAATGCCCGGCGCAGAATGCGGGAAGAGTCCTGGAACCGGCTGATTCTCCACCTGGGAAAATGCGCCCTTTCTTATGGGTGCCCCGCCGCCCGGAATCTTTTCCTGGACCGCTGGGAAGCTCCCTTGCCGACCTCGCCGGTCTGCAACGCAGCCTGCCTGGGGTGCATCAGCCTGCAGGAGAGAGAAGATCTTTGTGCGACACAGGACCGCATCGGTTTTGTTCCCACACCCGAGGAAATCTGCGGCGTAGCCTTGCCCCACCTGGCAAGGGCTCCCGGAGCAGTGGTGAGTTTCGGCCAGGGTTGTGAGGGGGAACCGCTCCTGCAGGTCGAAACCCTCGCCCGCGCCATCCGGATGATGCGGGAATCGACCGGGCGCGGCACGATCAACCTCAACACCAACGGGAGCCTTCCTCACAATGTGGCGAAGCTTTGCCGAGCCGGGCTGGACAGCATCCGGGTCAGCATGAACAGCGCCCGCGCCGACTTGTATCGGGCCTACTTCAATCCCAGGGGCTACACATTCGACGAGGTGCGTCGATCGCTCAAAACGGTCAAAGACGCCGGAGGGTTCGCCTCCATCAATTACTTTGTCTTACCGGGCTTCACGGATACGGAAGATGAATTTCAAGCGCTGTGCCAGTTCCTGGAGGATACCGGCATCGACTTGATCCAGATGCGCAACCTCAACATCGACCCCGAGTGGTACCTCACGGAACTCGCCCCGGCAGGGGGCTCAAATGCCATGGGAATTCGAAGACTCATGCGGGAAATCAAGGAGCGCTTTCCTTCCGTCAGGTTCGGCTACTTCAATCCCTGTCTGGACCCCGAAGCCTGAAGTTCCCCGTTGAAGCCCCGAGCGTTTAAAGTTCTTATGAATGCAAAGATTTGCTCCGAAAGTCCACGTGTCCACCCATTTCGAGAAAGGCAAGCCCTCTCCCGGGGCCATCCGACGCTCAGCTTCAGGGTCGCAGGCCACGCGGGTCCAGACGGACAGTGTCCCGGGCCATCGGGAATCCGCGCGGGGGTGGGGTCTGAAACACCCTCTTCTAGGTCCGCAAACTCAGGGACTGCATGAGTCCCCTCAATCCCTGCCGTGGGCGGTACTTGGCAGTACTTGACTGTGCACAATGCAACACCATACAGTGTCCACCACTCGAGTCGTCATTCCGGCAGTCTTTCAGCCGGAATCCTCAGAACAGAACTGGATGTCGGCTCAAAACATGCCGGCAGGACGCGTTTCGAAATGGACACCTCATACTGCGGACCTTTACTGAGACTTCATAACGATAAGCGCGCGAGGAAGCCATGAGAGAAGATTATGATGTGATCGTGGTCGGAGCCGGTATTCTTGGTCTGGCTACGGCGGTGAAGCTGGGCATGATCTTTCCCGGAAGACGGATTGCGGTCCTGGAAAAGGAAAATGACGTGGCCTGCCATCAGACGGGGCACAACAGCGGCGTGATTCACTCTGGAATTTATTACCGTCCCGGATCCCTCAAGGCACGGCTCTGCGTGGATGGAGCAAATCAGCTCCGTCGCTTTTGTGAGGAGAAAAACATTCCTTTCGAGACCTGCGGCAAGATCGTGGTGGCCACATCTCCGGAGGAAATTCCGGGTCTCGAGGAATTGCACCGCAAAGGGCAGGCCAATGGCGTCCAGGGACTTCGCATGCTGACGCCTGAGGAAGTGAAAGAGATCGAACCCAACGTCCAGGCGGTGCAGGGGATGCACGTCCCCACCACCGGCATCGTGGATTTCAAGGAGGTGGCCCGGGCCTTTTCCAGAGCCGTGACCGAAATGGGGGGCACGGTGATTCCCGGGCGTGGAGTGACCGGGATCCGTTCTCAGGGTGGCGAGGTCAGGCTGGACACTCGGCAGGGATCTTTCCGATCCAGGGCGGCGATCAACTGCGCCGGACTTCACTCCGACCGGATTGCCAGGCTTGCGGGCGCTGCTCCCCCCTGCCAGATCGTGCCGTTTCGAGGAGAGTACTACAAAATATCGCCCGAGAGGTCGCACCTCGTGAAAAACCTCATTTATCCCGTTCCGGACCCACGTTATCCCTTCCTGGGAGTTCACTTCACACGCATGGTGAACGGGGCGGTGGAGGCAGGTCCCAACGCGGTGCTGGCCTTTGCCCGGGAGGGCTACACCAGGAGCTGCATCTCACCGGGAGACCTTGCGGAAATGATGGCTTACCCAGGACTTTGGCGGCTGATTTCGCGCCATTGGGCTGCGGCCATGGGAGAACTCCGTCGATCTTTTTCCAGGAGACTGTTCGCCCTGACATTGCAAAAACTGGTTCCCGCGATCCAGGAATCGGATCTGGTGCCCGGCGGGGCCGGCGTACGGGCCCAGGCACTCGACAGAGAGGGCAAACTCCTGGATGATTTTGTCATTCTTCGTCACGGCAACCTCGTGCATGTGCTCAACGCCCCATCCCCCGCCGCCACATCGTCTCTGGCCATCGCCGATTATATTGTCGACAGGTGCCGGGACATCATTTAGAGTGTCGGGACCAAGGTTGCACGCATTGCGATGGGCGCAGTGATGGGCTCTGGCTGGGGAGAAGACGGCCGACCCACAACCCCCACATGGCTTCGCGGTCACGATCTGGAGATTGGATGTGTTGAAGGCAACGTCCCGCATCAGGTTCACCCCCGCCGTGTCACGTTCCTGCCTGCTTCGGTCGGCGGGGCTCATGTGGACCTTCGTGGGGACAGTCCTCACCACGGTCGCCTCTTACCGCCTCTACCATCTGGATTGGCCCCAAAATCTGCTGGGGGCGCTGACCGGCTTGGCCCTGGGTCTCCTGGGATGCCGTCTGGCATTCTTGAGAACCGCCAGGAAAAACATCGCGCGAATACTCCGGAAGCCTGATCGAAACTGCTTTTTTGCCTTTCAGACCTGGCGCAGTTACCTTCTCATCTTCCTGATGATGTCCTTTGGGCATGTGCTGCGCCACTCACCCCTGCCCCGCGTGATTCCAGCGGTCATCTATCTGGCTGTCGGCGTGAGCCTCATCCTTGCCAGCTCTCTTTACTTTGACTTCACAGGACGCCGCTTCGGGAGAACTGCATCCTCGGAATGCCTCAAGACAGGCCCCGATCCACTGGCCCCACCCCAAAAGCCGTGAATCCCCTCACGGTCTCCTCGTCCAAGGTGCGGATCAGTTCCAGCACAAGTCTCAAGCCGCTCAGATAGTCTTCCAGGTGGAGGATGCTGTTGTGCGTGTGGATGTATCTCGCGGGCACGCCGAGCACAAGGGTGGGAACCCCCTTCCCGTGAAGGTGAATGGCCTTGGCATCGGTCCCTCCACTCCGACGCACCGCCTTCTGAAAGGCAATGCCGTGCGCTTCGGCCACCGCCAGTGCCTTCTCCACCAAACCTCGATTCATAATGGCCGAAGGGTCCATCAAACGGATCTGGATTCCACTCCCCAGCTTTCCCTGGCATTCATCCTCGGGAGTGCCGGGAAGGTCGTCTGCAGGGGCACCCTCCAAAACAACGGCAACGTCCGGTGCCACACTGTGACCCGCCGTTGTGGCCCCCCGAACCCCCACCTCCTCCTGAACGGTCCCGACGCCGAAAACCGTATTCGGGTGCGATTCCATTTCGAGGAGCTTCAGGGTTTGGATGAGCAGGGCCATGCCCACCCGGTTGTCAAAAGCCTTGCACATGATCAGGTCGGGTTGCGCCATCGGCATAAAAGGACTGTGGGGAACCACGGGATCTCCCAGTTGGATGCCCAGCCTGTTTTTCACCTCCTCAGCGTCCGCGGCACCCACATCGATGAACATGTCTTCAATCCTCATCACCTTGTCGCGTTCTGCATCGCTCAGGAAGTGAACGGGCTTGGCGCCGATGACTCCCACGATCTCGCGTCCGGACCGGGTGAGGATGCGGACACGCTGGGCCAGAAGAGTGTGAGCCCACCAGCTGCCGAGGGGAATGAACCTGATGAGTCCACTTCGGGTGATGTTCTGCACGGCAAAGCCCACCTCATCCATGTGCGCCGTCAACATGACTCGTGGGCTTTCGCTCGTTCCCCTCCTGATGCAGAACACATTCCCGGTCCGATCGGCTGACACGCTGCCGGAAAGCTGCTCGGAGAAAATCTGCCGCACTCTGTCCTCAGCACCGGGGGCGCCATGAGCCACCGCAAGTTTTTCCAACAAAATCAGTGCATCTCGCTTCAGATTTTCCATATCCCGGTTCCCTCCTTTCACCTCGCCCCTCTTCTCGTCGCGTGTCGCTGCACGCGGGGCCATACGGTGGAATGTTCTTGTTTCGATGAGACCCACTAAATCGCGTTTTTCAGCGTCGCAACCGATCACAGGAGCTCACGAACCGACACGCAGCTCTTTTCGTCCCGTGAAAATCAGCCTTTCTCTCAGGCTTGGAGAGAGACCGGCATAGAACCGCACCAGCAGCAACACCACAAGCAGAGAGAAGATGATGCGTCCCCAGAGAATCCCTGAAACATGGCCTCCCAGAAAAGCCGCCAGCAGCGTATCCTCGATGAGGCTGTGGCACAGCCCCATGAGAGCCAGCGAGAAAAAAACGTCGCGCCGTTCCAGGCGCCCCGACCTCGCTTCCTGGATGATCAAACCTCCGCCATAGGCCAGCCCGAGGGTCATGCCGATGAGCGTGAGCGTCGAGGCTGCATGCCCGATGCCCAGAAGCCTGAGGGCGGGATGCATTGCCCGATTGAGCATTTCCGTAAAGCGGATTCTCGTCAGAATTTTCATGACCAGAAGGAGCCCGAAGATCACAAGGAAGATGACGAACAGGCTCTTTATTTGGCCCAGCCCCCAGGCCGGCAGCGAATCGTCACGGGCAGGGACGACCCAGGTGAGGGTGTTCTCGCGCTGAAGCCAGTCCATAGATTCGTACACCCGGTGCAGCATCCAGCCGTAGAGGAGTGCCCCTCCCATGCGCAATGTTCCCATGGTCAAAAGCCGGATGCCTGCCGCCTGGGCAATTCGAAGCTCCACGGGCAGACCGTGAGCAACCAGCATCATGGAAGCCAGGACCGTCGTCTGAGCCACCGTGAGCGGCGTGAATGCAATGAGATTGACAAAGACCGCGACACCGCCATACAGGTTGGTGAGCAGGGTGGTCGCCCACACCAGCCCCATGGCGCCCGGAAGTCCCACCGCTGCCATGACGGGGCTGAGCAGGGTGCCCAGGAATTCCACTGCCCCCATTTCCTGAAGGACTTTGACGGCGATGACCACGGGGATCATGATTTTGAAGAGATAAAAGCTGATGCGCCTCGTCTCTTTCAGAAGATCCACAAAAAAATCCAACGTGCCCATGATTCCCTTTGAACCCGATTGCTCTCTCATCCCTGCTCCAATCGTGCACATCCTGTTCGGCCGGGATACGCCGAGGGCACGCAAAGTCTAAAGACACGCTCGCAAATTAAAGTGAACCAAATCGAACTGCTGCCGCTCGCCAGCGATTCCCTCCCTGAAGGGGGCCAAGGAGGTTGTTCTATTTACTTACAACCTTTTCCACCATCTACCACAGAATGAACACGACAAACGGCCACTTGATTGCGTGGCGCTGGACCGGCGACCCGGAAAATTCAAGATCGACCACGAATTTCGCCTCTGTGCACACTTCACCGGAGCCAGGCAACGCCTGCCCTGTGTTGCGGAAATCCATTGTTCCGACAGCATGGGTGGATTTTCCATTCACTTGCCCGGAAATCACGCAGGGAATTGATTGCGCTGTGTGTTGCGGTGCCCTGAGGAAAGCTCCATTGAGCGTTTCCGGGACATAGATTTGCCCAGAGGAAGGTCAGGGTCAAGGAAAGATACCGGCGGGTCAAAAAAAATGGCTCCCGCAGGAGCCATTTTCGCACAGTTCAAAGCCAGGGATCAACCACCAGCAAAAGGCTGGGGACTCTTTGCATCGTCCACACAGTTCTTGAGATCGGCTTCGGAAACGTTTTTGGGATCTTTCAGAGCACCCAGTTCACATACGAATTCGTTGCCCGCCTTGTCCTTGACCTATACAAATTGAGTGCGTCCCTTTGGTGTCGTAACGTCGCTCATGGTTCCCTCCTTCGGGATGTGAAGTAGTTCTTGATGGAACCCTAACCTCTCGCTCAACTAGAATCGTTGATTGTTAGAAACCATATAAGGTCCCTTTCTAAGTCGATCAAGAGCCCTCATGAAAAATTATTTGAACGCCCCCTCCCTTGACGAAGCAGTCCAGCGGCATCGCCCACACTCATTAATTTTGCTGCATTCCAAATAAGATTTTCGCTATACATTCCTGAAATTCTCATTAGACCACCAAAGACCTTTCACCCCGCAATCTCTATTGTGGGGGAGAGTCAGGGAGGCCTTCTGCTGTCAAACAATCTGGACGTTCTTTGCGTGGGGCTCGCCACATTCGACATCGTTCTGGAGGTCGATCACCATCCCGGGGCGGATGAAAAATGTTTCGCATCCCATCTTTTGGCCTGTGGAGGGGGACCTGCAGCCAATGCAGCCGTAGCGATCGCCCGCCTCGAAGGAAGAAGCGGTTTCGTCGGCTACCTCGGGAAGGATGTCCACGGAGAATTGCATCATCAGGAATTGAGACAGGAGGGCGTCGACACGGAGAGAGTGCTCCGGGGAGACGCACCCACACCCCTTTCCGTCATCCTCGTAAAGCCTGACGGCCGGCGCACGGTGGTGAGCCATAAGGTCAACACACCGCTCCTTCCATGGGATCCCGCCCGATACCTGGCTGTGCGCCCCAAAACCGTGCTTTTCGACGGCCACCAGCCGGAAATGTCCGTTCCACTGGCTCATCAGTGCCGTCACCTCGGCATCACCACCGTCCTCGATGCAGGGTCGCTCCATGAGGGCACGATTGCTCTGCTGCCCCTGGTCGATCACGCAGTCGTTTCGACCCCGTTTGCTCTGGCTTTTTCTAAGGCAACGAGTGTCGAACAGGCCATGGCCTCCCTGCAGGACCATGCTCCCTGTGTGGTCATCACGCAGGGAGAACGTGGACTTCTCTGGAGAAAAGGGGCTGAAGCAGGCCGCATGCGCGCATTTCCCGTCAAGCCTGTGGACACAACAGGAGCCGGAGACACGTTTCATGGCGCATTCGCCTTGAGCCTGGCCAGGGGCTGCGACTTCAAAGCTGCGTTGAAAATCGCCGGCGCAGCGGCGGCGCTCTGCTGTCTGAAGCTTGGGGCCCGGCCCGGGATTCCAAACCGGGGGGAAGTGGCCGCTTTCCTTAAGAATCATGGCACACCGGAGACATAGGTTTTTCTCAAAGGCGAGGAAGACTCGGTCGCCACAAAAGTGTCCACCTTGTCAAAAATCAGACGCCATCGCGCGAGAGTCAAATGGGGGTGGGATTTCCGAACACCCGCATGGCGGGAGTGGTGTCGCTGAAAGGGGCGCGGTTGCAGGCTCGATGATGGGACGGGGAAAGCGTTCGAGCATCCTGCAAACCGGCGCAGCAGCCCCTTGGAGCGGAACTGCATGAAAATTGCTTAAGGGTTGGAAGATTGAAAGACCAGGAGAACTGTTCTCTTCTGGCGGAAAGGAATGAAGAAGTCCAGAGTCGCCTGGCAGAACAAAACCTTACGCCATGGCTTCACGAAAGGAGCATCCCACATGTCGCGGCCCATTCAACGTTACAAGTCATTTTGTGCCCTGCTCACAGCCCTGTCGCTCTTGTGGGCAGCTGCGGCAGTTTCACAAGCCGCACCGTCCCGGAAAGTCAGCGTGGACCAGCTCAATGCCGGATTGATTGCGGCCGCTGCCAACAATGATGTTTCGGGAATCAGAGAGGCCATTGAAAAGGGCGCAACGCCGGATGTTATGGACCCGGAGGGAACGACCCCCCTGATGTTTGCAGCACTCAGAGGCGACAGGGAACTGGCGGAGTTTCTCCTCGAGCACGGTGCCAACATCAATGCAAAGGATATGTTCGGCGCGACCCCTCTCATGCATGCCGTCTGGCATGGCCAGGCCGAACTGGCCGAATTCCTCCTGAACCAGGGCGCAGACGTGAACCTGAGAAGTTCTGAAGAACTGTCGAGGGTTCAGCACAAGGGCGTCACAGCACTCATGGCGGCCTGCATGCAGGGCGACACGGGCATGGTCGCTCTTCTGGTGCGCGGGAATGCGAACCTCGATCAGAGAGACAGCGAAGGCAAGACAGCTCTCATGTATGCCGTGAGAGGCGGGTTCACGGACATTGCCCATTATCTCATTTCTGAGGGCGCGAATGTGGAAGCCCGAGACCAGTACGGGAGAACAGCCCTCATCGTGGCCACTATGCACGGCAGCAGGGATGCGGTGCGCATGCTCATCATCGCCGGCGCCAATGTTTACGCTCGGGATGTGGGAAATCTCGACGCCATGACCCACGCCTCTGCGTTGAAACAGGACAACATTCACAGGATGCTCAAGGGCTACACCGCTTACCTCGAGACCAGAGGAGCCCGGCGCTTCTAGGTCCGTTTTCTGCCCCTTTGCCCTCTCCGTTCCCGTTTCCTCAAGGAGAGGGCAAAAAGCGGCACCCTTGCCGGGGGTCTTCAGCCATACGGCTCCAGGATTCCTCTGCCCTCCCGGGATCTCCGCTCCATTTCCCCTGACCTCCCGCTTCGCCGGTTCGACTTTCCAGCACCCGGCGACCTGCACCTCCTGCTGCGCCTGTTCGATGCATGCGCCAAAGACATCCTCTTCAACCCGCTGCAATTTGTGCGTGCTTTTTCTTTATTTTTGTGCATTTTCATGAGTGTCAGGGCGCAGGCTCGATGGACCATCCCCATCGGCACGGCGGCTCCCTTCCAAATCCATCAACGAGGTGGCTGATTCCAAAATGAGCATTCGCGCGATTCTCTGGGACCTTGACGGAACACTCCTCGACACGCTGCAGGACCTCGCCCGGTGCATGAACCGCGTGCTTCAACGCTGGAGATTTCCTGCTCACGAAGTGGACGCCTATCGCCGCTTTGTGGGAGACGGGATGGAAAACCTGGTGAGGCGTGCTCTGCCGGCTGAAGTGAGCGCGGACCCCGCAGTCCTCAGACCTTGCACCGCCGCCATGCGTGAGGAGTACGCCGCGCGGTGGCACGAAGCGACTCACCCTTACGAAGGCATCCCGGAGCTTCTCGAATCCCTGAGGGGCCGGGGCATCCAAATGGCCGTTTTGTCTAACAAACCCCACGATTTCACGTGCAGGATGGTCGACCTGTTCTTTCCCTCGGGGACCTTCGAAATCGTCCTCGGCGAACGGCCCGGCATTCCCAGGAAGCCGCACCCGGGCTCAGCCTTTGAGATTGCTGAAAAACTCCGGATCCCTCCCGATGAGTTTCTCTACCTGGGAGACACCGACACGGACATGCAGACGGCCCAGGCCGCGGGCATGTTCGCTGTGGGCGTGCTCTGGGGGTTCCGAGGGGCCGAGGAACTTCTGGCGAGCGGCGCTCAGGTGCTGATCCGCAAGCCCAGCGATTTGCTGCAGCTCCTTCGGTGAGATTCGAATCCGCTGGAATCGAACCCGAACTCCGTAACGCCGCCCCTTGTAATTTTCGTCATCGTCACTACTCTATTCTGCAAACTTTCAGGCTTGCCCAATACACCTCACACAGCAGGAGATGACGTTGATGGATTCCCGACCAGTGTTGGTCATAGGGGCAACGGGCTATATCGGCGGTCGCCTGGTCCCGAGGCTTTTGAAATCGGGTCACAAAGTTCGCATCCTGGTGAGGTCGGTCAAAAAAGCCGCCTGCCGTCCCTGGGCGAACCATGCTCATGTTGAGATCGTGCAAGGCGATGTGCTCGATCTCCCCTCCATGGTTGCTGCCGCTAAGGGTTGCCGTGCCGCTTATTATCTCGTTCATTCCATGCTCTCGGCCCAAAAGGATTTCGCAGAAGCAGACCGCCGCTCGGCTGAAAACATGGTGAAAGCGGCAGCCGAAGCGCAGATGGAACAGATCATTTACCTGGGGGGGCTCGGGGCTGAAGACGATCCGAAGCTCAGCGAGCACCTTCATTCACGCCACGAAGTGGGCAGAATCCTCCTGCAGGGACCTGTTCCCGCCACGGTATTGAAAGCCGCCATGATCCTCGGATCGGGCAGTGCCTCCTTTGAGATGCTGCGCTACCTGGTTGACCGTCTCCCCGTGATGATCACTCCCCGTTGGGTGCAAACGCCCGTGCAACCCATCTCCATCGTGAACGTACTCGAGTATTTGGAAGGCTGCCTGGGCCTCGAGGCGGCCAAGGGCAAAGCCTTCGATATCGGAGGGCCTGAGATCCTCACCTACCGGGACCTCATCCATATCTATGCGGAACTGGCCGGCCTTCCAAAAAGAAAAATCATCCCCGTGCCCGTCCTGACTCCGAGACTCAGCTCCCTGTGGATTCACCTGGTGACGCCCGTACCGGCTTCCATCGCACGCCCGCTGGCGGAGGGGCTCCGCAATGAGGTCATCTGCAGTGAGAACAGCATCCGCGATATTCTCCCGATCCCGCTGCACAGTTCGCGGGACACCATTGCCACCGCCATGGAAAGAATTCGGCAGCAGAGTGTCGAAACCTGCTGGACCGACGCAGGACAATTGCTGCCGCCGGAGTGGACCCACTGCGGCGACGCGGAATATGCCGGGGGCACGCTGCTCAAATGCGGCTATCGGATCCTTCTCAAGGGGAGTCCTTCGGAAGTCTGGCAGCACATCGTCTCCATTGGAGGCGCGACCGGGTGGTATTTTGGAAATCCCCTGTGGATTCTGCGGGGCTGGATGGACCGCCTCGTGGGGGGGGCGGGACTGGGCCGTGGGCGGCGCCATCCGAGGGAAATTCGTGTTGGGGACGCGCTGGACTTCTGGCGCGTTCTGGAGGTCGAGGAACCCTCTCGATTGATGCTGCTGGCGGAAATGAAAACTCCCGGAGAAGCAGTTCTGGAGTTTCGAATCTCCCCCAGAGGCAGCAACAGGGCTGAACTCATCCTTTTGTCGCGTTTTCTTCCCAGGGGACTGATGGGGATTCTCTACTGGTATTCGCTCTATCCCTTCCATGCCTGGATCTTTGGGGGCATGCTTCGAACCATTGCTCAAAAATCAGGAATGGAGGTCGTGCACGGACCGGAACGCTTCACCTCCAAATTACAGCACGCCTGTCGGATCGACCTTCCTTGATCCTGAGCGGCGTGAAGTTGGAGTCTCGGACTCAATCGCGTCACACTGCGACCTAATCCGGACTTTCCGATGCTATCGGAAAATGTGAGTTGGAGTCTCCCGCTCAATCAGGAGACAGTCCGGCCCCTTTCGCGTTTGAATCGGCAGACTGACCGCACAGCAATCACCACATGGACCTTTGTGCAGAAAGCAAGAGGAGAAAGCACATGAATTATCAAGATTATTTTAAGAACGTTAAAGGACGGGGGGTTCTGGCCACAGCAGATGCTCAAGGCAAGGTGGACGGGGCCATTTACGCAACGCCGCACCTGATGGACGATGGCAGCGTGGCCTTCATCATGCGGGATCGCCTCACGCACCACAACCTGAAGTCGAACCCTCACGCCGCGTATATCTTTATGGAAGAAGGGCCGGGTTACAAGGGGATGAGGCTCTTCCTGACCAAGTTGAGAGAGGAGCAGGACACGGACCTGCTCTATTCGCTGCGCCGCAGGGAATACCAGGAACCTCCCGAGGCAAGGGGGCCTCTTTTCCTGGTTTTCTTCAGGGTGGACAAGACGCTCCCTCTAGTGGGGGCGGGCACCGAAGAGTCTTGAATTCATCTCTGCACCCACAACCGATGGTGGAGTGGAAATCCACACCCGGCAGTCGGTGATCGGGCTTCGCGCAGGGATTCCCGATGTGCAGACCAGTTTCGATCCTTCACGGCCTTATCGTGACCGCGCAAAAGTTTTGTGGTCCAGGACGAATTCGGTGTGTCCATTCGATTGAAACGGAATGACCCTATCTCAATGACCAAAGTTCACCGGCACATTGCGAGGTTCACCCAACAGCCGTCCACCACAGCGCAAACCTTGTTTCGGCAGTGCCTCCGCCCTGCCAAGCCCCTTGACCCGCAGATCATAATGAAAGATAAAGACAGACACGTGCGATGCCCCGGCCCTTGACGGGCCGGGGGCATAGCGCGCCTCACGAAAAGTCTGGGTGCAGCAGCAAGCAGAATCACCGCCCTGGAGCAAGGGGGGTGCAGCAGGCAACTCGGAGGGTTCCTGCTCGTCCCCAGTGGTGACGCTGGAAGTTTTATCCCGGGGGAAAGCCCGTGATTCGGTCATGAGAGGAGGGGTCGCCCAATGACAGCCCGAAAGGAAAAGAGCGCGGATCTCGCATCAGAGGTTCTGTGCACGGAAGGCAAGCATTCCCTGTTTGAAAATGCCGTCAGGAAATTGCCCATACCCGTCAGTTCAGTTTTTTTGTCCGAAGATGGAAAGATCGTCCCGGCAGCTTTTGAGGAGACGGAATCCCTTTTCATGTGCAGCGAACACGATCTGACGGAAAAAACCTTTCCCCGGACCATGGCGAAAACTCGAAACATTGTGTTGCGGGGACTGAAACAGACGACCCACACTCCCGTCAAGGGCAAGCGGGTGGCGGTCCTGTTTTCGGGAGGTCCGGCTGCGGGGGGACACAATGTTCTCGTCGGACTCAAGGCCGTGCTGGGAAAAGACAACACGCTTCTGGGGATTCGCAAAGGTCCCAAGGGGCTCATCAAGGGAGATGTCTTCGAGGTCAAGAGCTCCAGCCTCATGGAAATCATCAACACGGGGGGTTTTGGGTTTCTCGGAACCGACCGGACAAAAATCAAGACTCCCGAACAGTTTGAAAAGGTCAAAGAGACGGTTCTCAAGAACAGGCTCGACGGTCTCATCATCGTGGGAGGGGACGACTCCAACACCAACGCGGCGTTCATTGCCGAATTTCTTGAGCAGGCGTCCATCCCGTGCAGTGTGATCGGCATCCCCAAGACCATCGACGGGGATATGGCCGCAGGGAAATACCTTCCCATCTCCTTCGGCTATGACACCGCCACGAAAATCTACTCGGAGCTGGTCGGCAATCTCGCCGAGGATGCAGCCTCCGCAGTCAAGTACTGGCATTTTGTGAAGCTCATGGGACGCACGGCCAGCAAAATCACCCTTGAAGTGGCACTGCAGACCAAGCCGGCCATTGCCCTCATCTCCGAGGAAATCGCCGAAAAAAACATCAGCCTCAACCAGCTCGTTGACGAAATCGTCCGCATCATCACCTTGCGACGGCTGAAAGGGATCAATCATGGTGTCATCCTGGTCCCCGAGGGTCTCATCGAGTTCATCCCGGAAATGAGAACGCTCATCCAAGAGCTGAACAAAGTTCTGGCGGAATATGAGCGGGACATCAAGGACCTTCCCACCCTGAAGAACAAGCAGGAGTTCATCTATCCCCGTCTGACGCCTCACTCGGCTCAGCTCATGGCGTCCCTTCCCGAAGACATCGAGGAAATGCTGATTCTCGACCGGGACGACCACGGCAATGTGAAAGTGTCCCAGATTGAGACAGAGCGGCTCCTCATCGAGAAGATTCGCTACAAGGCCTCGGAGGTCAAACGGCACCCGGAGAAGTACTTTGGGGAGGGGGAGGGAAAGATTCCGGCGACACCGGAGCAGCTCCAGCAGCTTCAGGCCACCACGCTTTCGACCCAATCCCACTTTCTCGGTTATGAGGGACGCAGCGGAAAACCAACCGCTTTTGACGCAGCGTTCACGTTCGCTCTCGGACTGACGGCCGGTTCCCTCGTTTTGGCCGGCAAGACGGGCTACATGGCGGCTGTCACAGACTTCGACAAGGGAGGCACCATCCTGGCCCTGCCGCTGACGGGCCTCATCACCTGTGAATTGCGAAAGGGGCAGGAAGAGATGGTCATCGAGAAATCGCTGGTGAAGACCTCCTCCCCCTCTTTCAAGGCTTATGAAAAAAGTCGTGAGAGATGGGCCCTGAACGACCTGTTCAGCAGCCCGGGCCCCATTCAGCACTGGGGACCCGCAAGCAAACAAATCCCCATTACAGTCGCTCTGGACCAGGGCTACATGGACTACAAAACGTTCGATCTGGGGGACGAAAAAGTCATTGAACTGGAAGATTGACCTCTCAGGCCGCTGAGGTCTTTCGGAAAAAACGGGACAGGCTGAGAGCGGCAGGCGTCGAGCACAGGGATCGATCCTGATGTGGACATCAAATTCCCCCTCCGGTCTTTTGTCTCGAAACCATGGCTCCCAAACGGCAGATAGACGGGACGGCGCACGGGCCGCACGTCGCTCGGTGCGCGTCCCGTCCATACGTGCAAACCCTTCCCCAATTCATGTCCATCCTCCTCCTTCATCCACCCGTGTCCAAGCCCTGCGAGCCCCCGGCGGGTATCGCGAAGCTTCGCGCCGCCCTGATTGCGCACGGAATCAACTGCACAAGCGTGGATCTGAACCTGGAGGGCATCTCCTGGTTGCTGCACCACCCCCCCGCGGCAGAGGACCGCTGGTCCCGGCGAGCAGTCCGTCAAACCGCTTTTCATCTCTCCTCCCTGAAGAGCTGGGACCTCTACCGCAACCTGGACCGCTACAAGCGCGCAGTGTTCGATCTGTCTCGCGTCCTTCAGTTGAGCGGAACAGCAAGTGGGGCGAGGCTCAACCTGAGCAATTATCAACACGATGTTTTGTCTCCCCTTCGGAGTGCCGACCTTTTCAAAGCGGCAGAACATCCGGAAGCCAATCCCTTTTACCCCTTTTTCAGTGCCCGGATCAGTTCGCTCCTGGAAGAAACGGGCAGTGACACCGTGGGCATTTCGCTCAACTTTCTCCATCAGGCCCTGAACGTCTTTGCGATTCTTGGCTTTTTGCGTCGCGAGTTCCCCCGCCTCAGAGTGGTGCTGGGCGGAGGACTGATCACCTCCTGGTTGAGCCACTCTCCAGGACACAACCCCTTCCATCCCCTGGCGGACCATGTGGTGCGGGGGCCCGGAGAAGCCTCCCTCCTCACTTTCCTGGGCTGCCCCTCTGCGGACGCTTCGCATCGAACCCCCGATTACAATGGGCTTCCTGTGCGGGATTACCTCTCTCCATCCGTGGTGCTTCCTTACAGCGCCTCAAGCGGGTGTTACTGGAGCCAATGTGCTTTTTGTCCAGAGAGGGCCGAGGGAAACCCTTATGTCCCCGTGCCCCCGACCCGGGTGATCGAGGACCTTCGGGAATTGAGCCGGGAACTGAAACCGGGGCTGGTGCATTTCCTCGACAATGCCCTGAGCCCCTCGCTTTTGAAAGCCCTGGCGGAGGATCCACCCGGGGTGCCCTGGTACGGCTTCGCTCGCATGGATGCAAATCTGGGCGACCCGCACTTTTGTCAGGCCCTGAAAAGATCGGGCTGTGTGATGCTGAAACTCGGTCTGGAATCAGGAGATCAGAAGGTGATGGAGGGGGAACGAAAAGGCACCAGTGTGGCACTGGCATCCCAAGTCCTGAGAAATCTCAAGAGTGCCGGCATCGCCACCTACGCCTATCTTCTCTTCGGAACACCCTCCGAGACGGAACGGGAAGCGATCCAAACACTGAATTTTGTTGTGGAACATGGAAACTGTATCGACTTCATGAACGTGGCCCTCTTCAACATGCCCCTTCAAGGGCCCCGCGCGGACGGCCTTGTCCGGCACGCTCACTACGAAGGAGACCTCTCCCTCTACACGGGGTTTTCCCATCCCAAGGGCTGGGATCGGGGCAGGGTGCGGCACTTTCTGGAACGGGTTCTTAGGAAAGACCGAACGATCGCGGCCATCCTTCGAAACGAGCCCCCTTTTTTCACGTCCAATCATGCCCCTTTTTTCAGGTACAATTCGACACCCTCCAGGGAATGAGAGAGCAACTTCTGGAACTCCAGGATCGTCTCCTTTGTCAACCCCATGCTTTGGAGAAACGGGTCCTGCTCCAGTTCCTCGAAGGGGACGCCGTCGCCGTTGCCGGCATTGACAATGCGATTGGCCGCGTAGACGTGTTCGGCGATTTCACGGTGGGATTCAGCGCGCTCGGGTGTGTGATGAAACTGGATGCCCGCCGCCACCTCCTTGGGAAACTGCCACCGCCGGGCGATAATTTTTCCCAGCTCCTGGTGATCGATCCCCAAAGCCCTCCGCTCGGCCTCGATGAACTGTGCCCCCGCCTTACGGATCTGGTCCAGATCGATGCGCAGATACATGCGGGCATAGAGATCGAGGACTATCTTGCCGATATCGTGCAGCAGGCAGGCCGTGTAGATGGTCAGGCTCTGCTTGCTGTTGAGATGTTTGGCGAGGGTTTCACCCATGAAGGCGGTGGCCACGGAATGGCGCCACAACTCCCGTTCGTCCATGTCATATCCTGAGACCTTGTTCTGAAAATATTGGCAGGTGCAGGCCGCCATCACCACCTGAACAAGTTTTTGATTGCCCAGAACCAGGATCGCATCTCGCAGGGAAGCGACCTTGTTCCGACGACTGTAATACGCCGACTGGCTGAGTCTCAGGACCCTCGCGGCGATGATGGGATCATACTTGATGACCTCTTCGATCTGCTTCAGGGGGGCCATTTTCCGAATGAGAGACATCACCTTCCAGACCACGTCAGGAAAGGGCGGCAGCTTTTCTGCAGCCGTCAGAATGTCCTTGAGCAGCAGTTCATAGTGGAGGGCCTTGACTTCGTACCCGCTCATCTCCCTGATCATTACGGTTCTCCTGGAGGAAGGATCCTGCAGCGCGTTCCTTGGCTCTGTTACGCCATCCGGTGATGATCTGATTTATGCAAGAAAATTGCCAGGCATCCAGTGCGATCTTCAGGCTTTTCCAATGGGGAGGCCATCGTGAGTCAAAAAAGAAGGGTTGTCGCGCCGACAGGAGTGGATGTAGTATTCTCTCGTTGGGAGCCTGTTTGCCTCCAGGTTGCGTTTCGATCGCCGGACCAGAGAATCCAAACGACTCCAAAGCTCACCCCATCTTTCGCCCGATCTCGCCGACTTCCAACTCCCCCTCGCCGATCCGGCATCTTCCGGAACCCCCCGGCGGCACTAAAATCGCTCGATGTTCCAGGGTGCGGCGCATGGATCGAGCCCAACCCCGTGATCGTGCCTCGCCTAAAAATTACAAAATTGAGGTTTTGAATTTCCGGATGCGCTCACCAGAGAAGGAGGAACAACATGTCGGTGGATCAATTGATGTTTTCCTTCGGCAGGGCCGACCCCTCTCAGATCAATAAGCTGGGTGCCAAGGGTGCCAAGCTGGTTGAGGATTTTCAGCACATCCAGAGTCTTCCCGTCAGGACCGCAGCCCCTGTGGCAGTTCCTGACGGATTCATCCTCACGACCGCGCTGTGGCGCCGCTACCACGCTCTGGGGGATCGGCTGACCGACGAGCTTTTTGAGCAGATTCTTGAGGAATTGAAGGCCCTGGAAGAAAGGACCGGAAAAAAATTTGGCGACACCAGCGGCAGGAGGCCCCTCATTGTGGCGGTGCGGGGCGGAGCGCCGGTTTCCCTGCCGGGAGCCCTGGGAACTTTGCTCAACGTGGGGCTCAACTTCGACGTGGTCTCAGCGCTCATGGCTGCGGGAGAAGACCGGCGCTTTGTCCTGACCACCTTTCTGACCGCCATTCGCATGTATGGGGAGGGGGTTCTCGACATTCAGTACGAGCACTTTTTCAAATGCCTCCAGCGCCATCAGGCAGGCGATGAAGGGACCCTCTCCGAGCCGCTTTTACGTCAACTGATTGACGATTTTCAGGACGTCCTCGAAAGCCACCCGCACCCCCGCTATCCGGCTCGTTTTGAACCCGACCTCGGCAGACAGTTGCGCAACGCAGTGGAAAGCGTTCTTTCGTCCTGGATGTCTCCCACCGCACGGGAAGCGCGGCGAAGCAGGAATGCTCAGGATGGGGGCATCCCGGAGAACATGGGCACGGCGGTGATCATTCAGGAAATGGCCTTCGGAAACAGTGACGAGGAATCTCTGAGCGGCGTTTTTTTCACTCGGAATCAACGCACGGGGGCAAACCATCCGGTCATTGAGTGGGCGCCTAAAGTCCAGTGCGACAAGATCGTCTCGGGAAAACTCAGGAAGCAACTCCGCCGGTCGGAAGATCTCCAGGAGAGGTTTCCCGCCGTCTTTCAAACCCTCATGGAACTCAAGGACGTTCTGGAAACACGGGCCAAGCGCCCCCTGGACATTGAATTCAGCGTGGAAGGGGGCAAGGTCCACCTGCTTCAGAGGCGGCCCCTTCGCATGACCTCCGCAGCCACGGTGAGGGCCATGTGGGACTTTGTGGACGAGGGCAAAACGAACATCCAGCTGGCCTCCATGGTCATCAACAATGCCCTGGAGCAGCGGGAGAAGGTCCTGCGCAGCGACTTGCAAGAAATGACCCTGCTGGGCCGGGGTGAACCCATCACGGACACGGCCGACACGGGAATCCTGGTATTCGGCACCGACGAAGCCCTTCAGAAAGCCCAGGCAGGAATGGAGGTCGTTCTACTCCGCAAGCGACCCTACGGAGAAAACGATGTGGCGGTCAACCACCCCAACGTGCGAGCGATCATCCGATACGACGGCAACGCCACCGGCCACGAAGCGGTGTCGGCCCTGGCCTACTCCAAACCTTATGTGATCAACATGGTCGATGCGGCGGGTCATCCTCTCGTGGTGGTTCAGGGAGACGACATGGTGCTCAACCCACGGAGTCTGGTCACACCCTATTTGGGAAAACGGGTTTTTGTCGACGGGGAACGGGGCATCCTCGGGGTCAGCCCGGAGGCAAACCTCCTGGAAGACCGCAAGGGTCGAAAGAAGCTCTATGTCGACTGGGAGTACCTTCGAGAGCATTTCAATGCATCGGGCTATGACCGGTGGGATTACGAAGCCCTGCTGGATCTCCACCATCAGTGGGAACTGGAACTGGAACACTACCAGACACTGGAAAAAAACCTGCGGGATGGGGCCCGGGAGGTTGAAGAGGAAGCGATGCTTCAGGCAATGGAGACCTACCTTCACTACATTCCCGCCCGGGACCGGGAGCGCATTCTTCGTTTAAAGGATGTTTCGGTCGAGGATTTCCGTTTCGGTCCCCCCCTGACCTACCATGGGAATCAACTCGGCCGTGAGTTCCTTCTCATTGCGAAGACGCTCATGCTCTGCACCACCTGGCGAACCCACTGGGTTCATGAGTTGATGGTCGACATTGCCCGCAGCCGCGGTGAAACAGAAAACGACGTCATCCGGGACATTTTTTTGAAAAACAGCACCATGAGTCTCGTGAAAGAATTTGAAGAAGAGGGCTTTCACGTCATGAAAGTCCCTCACTTCTATCACCTCGTGCTGGCCAGTAATTTTGAATACACCGAGGATCTGGACAAGGTCCAGATCGGGCCCGACATTCTCAACTACAAGGAAAAGGAAATCCTCGCCCAGCAGTTCTTGAGCTTTCTTCAACAGACCAACAGCCGCCTCCACCAGCGGGTCCGCATCATCAAAGGGGAGCCGCCTCTTGGCCAGGGACATGCCAGGATCATCAGCATCGGGCTTTACATCCCCCACGAAGATTTCGCTCTGGTGTGCCGCTACCTGCGGACCTTTCTCAACCAGTGCCTGCACGGATGCACCCTGGATCTTCTGAGCCGCATTCCCGAAAGCGCTTTCATCCCCCTCTACCAACTGGATCCCTATTTCGCACCGCACCCTCAAATGGAGGTCAGGCGCGAGGCCCACCAGCAGGAGGACAACCAGGAGTGCAGCCTCATATTTGGAAGGTGTTCCTTCGGGGAGTTTGACGGCACCCTCTTCGGAAAGGACGACTATGAGATGCTGAACTCTCACGTGGCCAATTTCGCAACGTTCATCAAAGAACGGGGCAGTTCACTCCAGGTCCGACCCTGGCAATTCGAGGTCGATCCCTACAGGAGACATTCCGTCATCGGAGCCGTGGGCATACGATTTGACGGGAAACACTTGTGTGAGGTTTTGGACGCCCTCAAGCATTACATCGAAGTCTGAACCGGGCAGGCCTCACAGAGCGACGTCGAGCGGGCACGCTGGAGGCAAGGCGGCAGGCAGAGAAGGACATCCCCATGAAAAGATCCGTCATGGGGCGGCGTGGGCGGGCAGGGGCCGGCTCTGGAGTTCGATCTCGAAAAGTTTGGGCCAAAACTTTCCGGTCACGAACAACCGGTCTTTTTCGGAATCATGGGCGATGCCGTTCAAACATTCTGCAGCAGACGCCTCATGGCCGAGCAGATTGCGCAGCGGGCCGAGATCCAACCATCCTGTGACCTCGCCCGTTCGCGGAGAAATCCTTGCCACCAGATCCTGCTGCCAGATGTTGGCGAAAATTTCCCCTTTGACAAATTCGAGCTCGTTGAGGTTGCGGATGGGCGTCCCTCGGTCATGGACCCGCAGGGTGCCCATGGGGGCAAAACTGACGGGGTCCAAAAACTGAAGCCGGTCTGTGCCGTCGCTCAGGATCAAGCGGGTCCCGTCCTGGGTGATCCCCCAGCCCTCGCCCCGGACATGGAACTGATCCAGAAGTTTGAAATCGGCCCGGTCATAAACGAATCCAAGGCGGGAACGCCAGGTGAGCTGAATCAATCGTTCGCCCCAATGGGTAAGCCCTTCGCCAAAATGAACGGGAGCCAGGGAGAGGCTTTTCAAAACCTCGCCCGTTTCCAGTTTCACGCGGCGAAGGGTGGACCGGCCCTCCAGGCCCGTGCTCTCGTAGAGAGCACCATCCACGTAGAGGAGTCCCTGGGTGAATGCCTCCGGGTCGTGGGGATAGACATTCACCACCCGGTACCCGTAAAAAGGGGCATGTCCTCGAGAGCCTTCCCGGGGCACGCGGGAGGTCCCCGGTACAGTCTGCAGCCTGGACGAAACATAGCCGGAATGTGCGGAGACCCCGGCCTCCGCCGCGCAACCGACACCGGAACCGGCCTGCAACGGCAGTGGAATGCCGCATAAAACCAGCAAAAAAAAGTTGAGGACACAATGCCTGGCGTTCATGGAAGCGACGGTTCCCTGAAGGGGAAATGCATGGAATCCATGAACGTTCAGCTCTCGGACGGACTGGAAGGCGAACGTCCCACACTGTGGTAGACAAAACCCAGGTCCGTAAGAGTCTGGGGCCGATAGACGTTGCGCAGATCGATGAAGATGGGCTGTTTGAGAAGTGTCTTGATCCGTTCGAAGTCCAGAGCTCGAAATTCGTTCCACTCGGTCATGAGCACCAGGGCGTCGGCGCCTTCGCAGGCTTCGTAGGGATTACTGCAGTAAGTCACATCGGGCATGACTTTGGCCGCCTCGCGCATGGCCTGCGGATCGTAGGCGCGAATGTGCGCCCCATGTTCCAGAAGGATCGAAAGGATGGTGAGCGAGGGCGCGTCGCGAATGTCGTCGGTTTCCGGCTTGAACGAAAGGCCCAGCACCGCGATCGTTTTGCCGCCCTCGGAGCCTCCCAGAGCTTTGCGGATTTTTCGCGCCATGCGGGCTTTTTGCGCGGAATTCACCTCCACCACCGATTCCACCACGCGGCAGGCCACACCGTATTCCTGAGCAATCCGCATGAGCGCCTGCGTGTCCTTGGGGAAACAGGACCCTCCGTAACCGGGACCCGCGTGAAGGAATTTCTTGCCAATGCGGCCGTCCAGGCCGATGCCTCGGGCCACATCCTGCACATCGGCTCCGATCTCTTCACAAATATTGGCGATTTCATTGATGAAACTGATTTTGGTGGCCAGGAATGCATTGGCGGCATATTTGATCAATTCGGAGGTTTCGATCCCTGTGATGACGAACGGGGTTTCGAGAAGGTAGAGAGGCCGGTAAATGGCCTTGAGCACTTCCTCGGCCCGTGGGGAATCCACGCCGATCACCACTCGGTCGGGGTGTGTGAAGTCCCGAATCGCAGCACCCTCGCGCAGAAACTCAGGATTGCTCGCCACGTCAAAATCCGCGGCGGGATTTTCCTCCCGGATGAGCCGCGCCACCTGCCGGGCAGTTCCGACGGGCACGGTGCTCTTGTTGACAATCACCGTATAATCCTTGAGATGATGGGCGATCTGGCGAACGGCGTCATAGACGTAGGACAGGTCCGCATATCCGTCGCCGCGCCTCGAAGCGGGCGTCCCCACCGCGATGAAGACGACCTGGGCTTCGGGCACTCCCGGACTGAATTCAGTGGTGAAAATGAGTCGACCTGCCTGAATGTTCTTTTCCACCATGGTGTCCAGCCCCGGCTCGTAAATGGGGATTTCCCCACTCTGCAACCGCGCGATCTTGCCCTGGTCCTTGTCAATGCAGGTGACCTCATGACCGAACTCAGCGAAACATGCCCCGCTCACCAATCCCACATACCCCGTACCAATGATGGCGATTCTCATTTTTCCCTTTCACTTTCCTGTGTGCCGGCCGGAATGGATTTCCGGGCAGTGTCTCAAAGTCAAACGCCCCGCATTCCCTTGAAAATATTTCCCTTAGACCTTATTTTGGATCGGACAAACCGGTTCCGCGGTTGAAAGTGGGATTTTAATGGCTCCCCAGCTCCCGGTAAAGATAGATTTTCAAAGTGCGCCCCAGATTCACCGGCTCATGCCCTTGCCGATCCAGTGGACAGCAGAGCGGCCTCATCTTCTTCACCCGGCAGGTCCCGCGGGGCGTTGTTCCATCATCTCGTTTTCCAGGACCGGACAGCTGCACCCTTCTTTATAATAAATCTTCCGGAGCAAGACACCGCGCGTCGATTCCTGGAAACTTATCGGGACTCATGGCAGCGCTGCCTCATCTCTCCGGTCAGATGGAAGCTCAGGCTCAAGGAGTCCTTCTTGAATCAAACCCGCAAAAACAGCTTTGGTACGGAATCCATCCTCCAAGTCGGATCCGGGTCCTACCGGTATTTTCGGCTCCAGGAACTGGATCGCAGGACAGGGGGACAGGTGGCTGCCCTCCCCGTCTCTATCAAAATTCTGCTCGAAAACCTGCTGCGTCATGAAGACGGACAGGTGGTCAACCGTTCGCACATCGAAGCCGTGCTGCACCATTTCCATTCCGGCTCCACCCGAAAGATCGAAATTCCCTTCATGCCCTCTCGAGTGGTCCTGCAGGATTTCACCGGAGTGCCCGCCGTGGTCGATCTGGCGACCATGCGCGACGCCATGAGAGAGCTCGGCGGCGACCCGGACCGGATCAATCCCCTGGTGCGCGCCGATCTGGTCATTGACCATTCGGTCCAGGTGGACGAATACGGAACTCCGGATTCTCTCGAGCACAACGAGGAAAGAGAGTTCGAGAGAAACCGGGAGCGCTACAGTCTCCTGAAGTGGGCGCAAAAGGCTTTCAACGGCTTCACAGTGGTGCCGCCGGGACGGGGAATCGTGCATCAGGTGAATCTCGAACATTTGGCCTCCGTGGTGCTCACTTCAGAAGATCAGGGTCACCTCTCGGTCTTCCCGGACACTTTGGTGGGCACCGATTCCCACACCACCATGATCAACGGCCTCGGTGTCGTGGGCTGGGGGGTCGGAGGCATCGAGGCCGAAGCCGTGATGCTGGGGCAGCCGTACTACTTCCCCATCCCGGATGTGGTGGGCGTGCGGCTGGAAAACAGCCTCGCACCGCACGTCTCCGCCACAGACTTGGTGCTTCGTGTGACGCAGCTTCTCAGGGAACGGAATGTGGTGGGTAAATTTGTGGAGTTTCACGGTCCGGGACTGACCGCCCTGTCCCTTCCGGATCGCGCCACCCTTGCCAACATGGCACCCGAATACGGCGCGACCATGGGGTTTTTCCCCATCGACTCCCAGACCCTCGAATACTTGCGGCTCACAGGGCGAAAAGAAGAACTGGTTCAGCTGGTGGAAGCCTACGCACTCGAGCAGGGACTTTTCGCGTCTCCTCGGGAGAGCGATATCCTCTTCACAGAGAGACTGAGCCTGGATCTCGGAAGCGTTGAGCCAAGTCTCGCGGGGCCCAAAAGACCTCAGGACCGCATTCCCTTTTCGCAGGTGCCCTCCCAGTTCAATCAAAGTCTGACAAAACCCGTCGCTCAGTGGGGCTTCGGCCTGGAGCCGAGCCGGCTTTCGACTCGAATCCCTCTGGAGCCCCCGGAGGGGAACCACCACCTGCAGCACGGCTCCGTCGTCATCGCGGCCATCACCAGCTGCACCAACACCTCCAACCCCGCCGTGATGATCGCTGCGGGGCTTTTGGCAAGAAACGCCCTCGAAAGAGGAATCCTTTCAAAGCCCTGGGTCAAGACCAGCCTGGCACCTGGCTCCCGCGTCGTCACACAGTATCTGGAAGAATCGGGTCTGCTTCATGCACTGGAGCAGCAGGGCTTCTACCTGGCAGGATATGGCTGCACGACCTGTATCGGGAACAGCGGTCCTCTCCCTGCCCCCGTTCAATCAGCCATCGAAAAGGGAGACCTGGTGGCTGCAGCCGTGCTGAGCGGCAATCGCAACTTCGAAGGCCGAATCCACGGGTCTGTTCGGGCTAACTTTCTCGCTTCCCCGCTCCTGGTGGTCGCCTACGCTCTGGCAGGCCGCATGGATTTCGACTTCGAAAAGGAGTCGCTCGGAAAGGACCGCAGCGGGAGACACGTGTTTCTCCGCGATCTCTGGCCGGCCGATGACGAAATCGATCAGCTCATGGCCCGTAATGTCCAAAAGGAGTATTTCGAGGACGCCTACCGGGACATCTTTACGGGCAAGAAGGCCTGGCAGGAACTCAACGTCCCCGAGAGCCGCATTTATGCCTGGGACCCTCGCTCGACTTATATTCGCAAAGCGCCCTTCTTCGACGGGCTGGCTCTGGATGCCCCTCCCATTGCAGACATCACCCAGGCCAGAGTCCTGCTCTTCCTCGGAGACACGGTGACCACGGACCACATCTCGCCGGCGGGTGCCATTCCTGCATCAAGCCCTGCAGGGAAATATCTTCTCTCGCTTGGCGTCCCGGCCCACGAATTCAACTCGTACGGTTCCAGACGCGGAAATCACGAGGTCATGATCCGGGGCACCTTCGCCAACATTCGAATCCGCAACCTTCTCCTGGAGAAAGTTTCGGGAGGATTCACCCGACACTTTCCCACAGGCGAGCAGGTGACCGTGTGGGAAGCATCGGAGCGTTACAGAAAAGAATCCACCCCGCTGATCGTGCTCGCGGGTAAGGAATACGGTACGGGAAGCAGCCGGGATTGGGCTGCCAAGGGCACGGCGCTGCTGGGAATCAAGGCGGTCATCGCGGAGAGTTATGAGCGCATTCACCGGAGCAATCTGATTGGGATGGGCGTGCTGCCCCTGCAGTTTTGTGAGGGGGAATCGGCAAAGAATCTGGGACTGGCGGGCGATGAAATCTTCCACTTTCCTGAATTGGAAACCACCATCGCTCGGGGTCGCAAGGTCCTCGTGAAGGCCGAGAAAAACAACGGAAAAGTCCATTCCTTCGAAGCGCTGTGCCGTCTGGACACGCCCATCGAGGTCGAATACTTCCGGCATGGCGGCATCCTGCCGAAGGTTCTCAGGGAAATGGCACAAAAAAATTCGAAGCAGTAGTGTGCGCTTGCGAAAATGACCGCTCAGACCGGCCGGTTCCCAGCCTCCAGCCTGGAAACCGGAAAGTGTTTGAGGACTTGCGCCCGGTTGTACCGGCCGTGTTTCCCATGGGGCAGGCAAACCCGAGAGGCTCACAATAGCGGGGAAAATATCACTTCGAGGGAGTCGATCTTTTCCCCGGGACATGGTTCGGAACCTCCACAGCAACTCGAACGGCACCTATCTTGCTTCCCCCATTGAGAGTCTTTTCCCGGCTCAATCTTCCCTCGAAAACTAAAGAGGCTTCAACAATGACAAACCCTCCGAGCCTGCACATTGTGGTGTGCAGGCTTGGAGGGAAAAGTGTATTCAAAGGAATACAATGTCAACCGATCCCAAATGGCTTCATTCGGGTTTCATAAAAAAAGCACTGCTCTTCGTCTTGTTTCTCTTCACCGTGGGAGCCCTGCTGGTCTCCTCCCTCGACCTGCAACGGTTTTTCCCGACGAATTCAGGCATCAACGCAGGGCCCAAAAGCCGGGCGCCTCTCCTGGGCCACAAGGTGGTCTGCCTCACCAACCCGGCCCATGCGCGTGCATTTGAAGTGCTGGCGGCCTGGTTCCTCGAGGAAACGGGAGCCGCCGTTCAAAACATCGTGGTTCCCTCTCAGGAAATGCTTTCCTATCCTGAGCAGGATTTTTTGTCTCAGAACCCGCAACTGGATGTCATCATGATCCGCTATCACCACCTGGGCATCCTGCGGGAAAAGGACATGCTCGTGGACCTGACGGACCTTATCCGCAGGCATGAGTCCCTCCTGCGACCGGATGACTTCATCCCCTCCCTTTATGCTCCCTATTCGGTTTATGATGGGAAGTTCTTTGCATTGCCCTTCGACGGGGACACCCATCTCCTTTTTTATCGCAAATCGGTTTTTGCACGCCACAGTCTTACAGCACCACGCACCTGGGAGGAATACCTGCAAGCCCTGCAAACCATCACGGAAAAAGAGCGAAACAACGGGATGTACGGCTCGGCCATCATGATGCACCCCTTCATCATGTTCAGCGTCTCCTCCTACATGAACCGCCTCACTTCCCGCGGAGGCAGGCTCTTCGACGACATGGAAAATCCCACAGTAAATTCCCCGGAAGGTGTCGCTGCACTCACGGCCCTCCTGGAAGAGGCCCGGCATGCGCTGCCGACCCCTCAGGAAACCGACTGGGACGTCTCCCGGGAAGCGTTCTTATCGGGCAAGGTCGCTATGGTCGAACAGTGGACGGACATCGGCATCATGGCTGAAGACCCGAGCCAGTCTCTCATTGCCGGAGACTGGGACGTTGTGCCCCTCCCGAGAGGAACCGGCCCGGGGGGCAGACATCCCGCGCCGCTGAATTCGGGATTCAGCCTTGCCATCTCCAAAAAGTCACCAAACCGTGAAGCGGCTGAGGCGTTCCTGCTCTTCGCGTCCAGACCGGACATCGCAAAACGTCTGTGTCTGTCCAATGTGGGGATCGATCCCACCCGCACCTCGGTTCTCCATTCGGACACTTACCGCGCTTTTACCCCCCGGGTGAGCACCGTGATCGAACAGGTGATCCAAGAGGCAACCCCATGGCCCCGAATCCCCCAGGCCACCGAATTGCTGAACCATCTCGCAGAGAATCTTCTCCATGCACTGGAGGGTCGTCTCTCCCCCCGGGAAGCCCTGGAAACCACCCAGAAACAATGGGAGCAGGTCCTGGGTAGATGAACGAGGTACCGGGAACCCTCTCGTTTTGAAACGTTAAATGGTTTATTTTGTATCGAACCGAAATCGATCGCTCAGGATGCCGCACTCCCGGGCAATTCGGCATACACAATCAGTGGCCGCATGTCAATCGGCGGCTCCCGCAGGGTTTTGGCGGACCTTCAGACGCTCCCATACTTCCGCGTCGAGCGTGTGGGAGTCACGCCCCCGGTGATGGGCACTTTATGATGGACCACCCGAGGTGCTCTTATGAAGATTCGACGGGGCTTCGAGCTGGGTCGAGGAACGTGAAGTCATGCAAAGGCCGAACGGAGGCATCGCCCCGCTTACCGCATCATTTCATCCAGCATCCAGCAGGGGCAGCCGAATCCGATGAAGAAAAGACAGGTTCTGCTGTGGCACAAGATTCTGCTCCTGCTGGGGAGTATCATCGCCGCCATGTTTCTGGGCATGGCCGGGGTGGCATGGTACTCTCTGCAGCACGTGAGCGGAGAGATTGAAAAATCCGGAGAGACCATCCTGGCCTTTCAGACAAGGAGTTTCCTTGAGAAAATCATCAAAGGCCAGGCCGCTTTCATCGACATGGGCATCGAGAAGGCCAAGGCCATCGCCATACATGTGGCTCTCCGAGTGAGCGAGACACTCGAGGCGCAGCCGAAAACGAACAATGTCAGCCTCGAAATGCTTCAGACTCTCGTCGAACCGGGTTCCAACGTGATTGCCGCCTACTTCGCCCCGATACACGGCAACGTCATCGTTTACCCGGCCAGCCAATCCAGCCGGTACGCCACAGGGGGAGCCGATCTCATCTCGAAGCCGCATTTCCCGGTTTTTTCCAGTCAAGAGATCCGACTGGGGGCGGTCAAATTGAGCCGTGCCCACCTCAGTCCCTTTTCGCTGCCTTCGGAACTCCTCGTCGATGCCGTTTCCCCGGTAGTAAAGGACGGTGAAGTCCAGGGATTCGTTGGCATATGTCTGTCGGTGCCCCAGCTCATCGCCCAGTTCCATCAGTTGCAGCCTATTCGAGGCAGCTACTCTTTTCTCATCGACTCGCAGCAGGTGCTCGTGTTCGCGCCTCCTCACGCTCGGGTCGACCTGGCCCCTCTCGATCGGCATCTTCTTTCACAACGCATAAAACTGGACGACCCCGGAAATCCGGCACTCAGCCTGGCCCTGAGCAATATGGCCATGGGACATGCGGCCCTGGATGAGGTTCCCATCAAGGGGACTCTCAAATATTTTGGCTATCATCCGCTTCGAAGCATCGACTGGCGATTCGGCTTCGTCATGCCGGTTTCCATAGCCACCTCCGCCTCCCACCAACTGTCGGCAGCGGTGACAGAAACAGCGGAAAAGGCCTTGAAAAGGCTCTCTCTGTGGGCCGTTTGCCTTTTTGTTCTTTCCCTGTTTGTGGGACTCGCGCTGGTTGAAAAAATTGCCGCGCCCATTCGGACCATGATTGGTGTCACCCGAAGCATGGCGCAGGGGGATCTCGCCCAACGGGTCACCGTCACGAGTCGCGACGAGGTGGGACAACTGGCCGCGGATTTCAACGCCATGGCCGATCGCGTGCAAAGCATGGTCGATCGCCTGGAAAAAACGAACTCTCACCTGCAGACCAGGAATGAACAATTGCTCATCGAAATGGAAAGCAGGGTGCAGGCGCAGGAACAGCTGCGGAGAGCCGAGGAGCGGTACCGCAGCATTTTTGAAAACGCCGTCAACGGCATCTTGCAGACGAGTGTTGAGGGACGCATCATGACGGCAAACCCGGCAACCGCCAGGCTCCTGGGATTTGACAACCCGGCGGAGCTGATGGAAGGCTGGAACATCAACGACTTCTATCTGGAGCCGGAGCGCCGCCGGGAGCTGCTCGAGCAGCTCCGCTCGCAGGGTCATGCAGC
Source organism: uncultured Syntrophobacteraceae bacterium (assembly GCA_964654275.1). Classification (GTDB taxonomy): domain Bacteria; phylum Desulfobacterota; class Syntrophobacteria; order Syntrophobacterales; family Syntrophobacteraceae; genus SLCH01. Next base: position 139,089 of record CAZZHS010000001.1, on the reverse strand, counting down.
CGATTACCAGCTTCGGATGCGCACCCGGGATGGCCGAATCATTTGGGTGACCATCGATGCTCGTGCGGTGCCCACGGGCAAAGACGGCGAATTTTTCCTGGAAGGCTTTTTCCAGGACATCACGGCACGCAAAGCGGCTGAAGAAGAATCCAGGGCCCTGCACCTTCAATTGACTCAGGAACACGAGAGCAGAAAACGTCTGTCCAGAGAGCTCATAGGGCTGCTCGAAAATGAGCGGCGGAGGATCGCCATGGAACTGCATGACCATATCGGCCAGATTCTCACCGCATTGAAGATGGACCTGGAGTGGGCCCAAACCCATCACGAGGGTTCCAACGGCGAGTTCCAGGCACGGATCTCCTCGGCACATACCCGGACCATCGAGGCCATGCAGGAAGTCCGGGAAATCGCCTACACACTCAGGCCAAGCATGCTCGACAACCTGGGCCTCGTGGCGTCCCTGGAAAACCTGATCCACGGCTATCAAAAGGCCTTTGCCGTGAACCTTCATTTCCACTCCGCCAACGTCCCTCAGAAGCTGGATGCCGAGAAAGTGACAGCGCTCTACCGCGTGGCCCAGGAGGCCATCTGGAATGCTCTGAAACATTCAGGTGCAAAAGACATCTTCATCAGCCTGGTCCTGCGCGACAAGACGCTCTCCCTGAGCATCGAAGACGATGGAACGGGTTTTGATCCTCACGCAACGGCGGGTGATCTGGAAACCAAGGGAAAGATGGGATTGCGCATCATTCAGGAGCGAGTTGTTCAAGTGGGTGGAGAACTTTCGTGGGAATCCGGTGAGGGGAGAGGCACCCATCTCCTTGTGGAAATACCCGTCTGAACGGGATGGGTCGAAACCTTCCACGAATCAGAGTGAGGATGCTGTGCAGGCGAAGCAGACAAGAATTCTCATCGTGGACGATCACCAGGTGGTGGTAGGCGGCATCAGGAGCGCGCTCGGTGAGCGTCCCGAATTTCTGGTGGTCGGCGAGGCGCTGAACGGACGGGAGGCCGTGCGGCTGGCTCAAACCCTGAAACCCGATGTCGTCATCATGGACATCACCATGCCCGACCTGAACGGCATCGATGCGACCCTCCAGATCAAGAAGCTCAATCGTGAAATCCGCGTGGTCATTTTTTCGATGCACTCGGACAAAGAGTACGTGATGGATCTGCTCAAAGCCGACATTTCCGCTTATGTCCTCAAGGAGGACCCCATGCCCGAACTCCTCGATGCCGTTGAGGCCGCAGCCTGCGGCAGAACGTTTTTCAGCAAATCTGCCGCTCAGATCCTCCTGAATTGTCTTCACTCCCTGGAACAGCTGAAGCAGAGCAAGAAACCTCTTGGGCAATTGAGCATTCGGGAACGGGAGGTCCTGCAGCTATTGGCTGAAGGGCACACGATCAAGAGGATTGCGGAAAAGCTGATCATCAGCCCCAAGACCGTTGAAACGCACAAGTACAACATCATGAGCAAACTGGGCGTGTCCAAAGTCGCGGAACTCACACGCCTTGCCATTCGTGAGAAAATCATCAAAGCGTGAGCCCCTGAGCTTTTCCGGTGTTCAGGCTCCCCGGAGCAACTTCCCCGAAGCACCGTCAGCCTTCGAACGGCCATGAGCCGATGCCTTTTTCTCCCCGGCACAGTGGGAATCGAAAAGCCACACCCCTTGAATGGCGGGCCTTTTGTCCTGTGCCGTGGAACAGAGGCCGCCATGGCGGGGAACAGATCAATCTCCTCAGAATCAATTTTCATTTGCTCCGGGACAACAAATGTTTATGCTTGGATGGGTCCGCAAATCGTCGCCCTCGCCTCTGCAGCATCGGACAAGCGTGGTTCTCCTCCCGCAGAGATCTGCAGGCAGCGGCAATCCTTCCTTTCCTGAATTTGAGGTGGACTCTTTGACAACGATCATGAAACGCCGGTATCCCCGGAGGAAGAAAATCTCAAACCACAGGGACGCGGGAGCATCTCACGCCGGTCAGGATGCTCCTGCGCCCATGAAGCTCAAGATTCACCGAAGTATCATCCCCGTTCTCGATCGAATCAAGGTTCCCGAGCAGAGACCTTTCATTCCCGATCCCTTTCAAACTGAGGCCTTGGAAGCCCTGGAATCGGCAGATGTTCTGGTGACGGCCCCAACCGGAGCCGGCAAGACTTACATTGCCATCGAGGCCATACGCAAGATTTTCAACAGAGGCGGAAGAAGCTGGTACGCCTCTCCTCTGAAGGCCCTTTCCAACGCCAAATTCAGTGAATTCTGCGAGCTTTTCGGCAGCGACAATGTGGGAATCCTGACGGGTGACCGCAAGGAAAATCCTCAGGCCCCCATCATCGTGGGCACCACCGAGATCCTGCGCAATCAACTCTACGACATCATGCACCGCGGCGAGGATCTCGAAGAGGATTTGGTCGTCCTCGACGAAGCTCATTACCTGGGGGATGAAGACCGGGGTGTCGTGTGGGAGGAGGTGCTCATCTACCTTCCTTCGAGGGTGAGGCTCCTTTTGCTCTCCGCGACCATTCGCAATGCGGAAGAAATCTGCGACTGGTTGAAATGGTTAAGAAAAACACCCTGCCGTTGGGTATGTGCATCTGAGCGCCCTGTGCCGCTTTATCCACTGTTCCTGTTTCCCACGGGGGAACTCACTCCGCTCGGCACCCGCAGAGGCCTCTTTCCACGCATTCGCGCCCTGAACGCCGGAAGCTTTCCCCGTCATCAGTTTCCGAATGTTTCCGGCATCATGAAGGTGCTTCAGGAGGCGAATCTTCTACCGGCCATCTTTTTTCTCAAATCCCGTGCCGACTGTGAGAAGGCGGTTTCCCTGTGCCAACCCCTGGCGGGAGATCGAAAATCCCAGAAAAAGCGCGCATTCTCCAAGCGTCTGGAGGAACTCCTCGATGAATACCCCTTCCTGAAAACCCATCAGCATCTGTCCATCCTCAGGACCGCCCGCGTCGGAGCCCACCACGGAGGCCAACTCCCCCACTGGAAGCTGCTGCTGGAAAAGCTCATGCAGGAAGGCCACCTGCACGCCATTTTCTCCACATCGACCGTGGCCGCCGGCGTCAATTTTCCGGCTCGCACCGTGGTCATCTTCCAAAGCGACCGGTTCAACGGCAAGGAATTTTCGGATCTCACCGCCACGGATCTGTTGCAGATGACGGGGCGCGCCGGGCGAAGAGGAATGGACGAGATTGGGTTTGTCCTGGTGATTCCCGGACCCTTTCAAGACCCGCAGCTCATCCATGCTCAGCTCCTCTCGCCTCCCGATGCCATCGAGAGCCGGATCCGTGTCAACTTCTCCATGGTGCTCAATCTGCTCCTTTCTCACACTCCTGAGGAGATCCGCACGCTTTTCTCCTTTTCCCTGGCCACCCACCAGAATGTAAGCCGTGAGAGCCACGTCGCATCGGAACTGGAACGGGCGCAGCACGATCTGGAGGATTGGACACCGGAAATGGCCTGTGGATCCCTGGAGAAACTTCAGGAAATCCGGCCGCACTTTGCCCTGCTGGACGAACAGCTGCGCAAGGCGAGAAAGGCCTGGAAGCGGCAGGCTTCCGAGGAGCCCGCAGCGAACCTCCTGGCCCCCGGGCGCGTCTTCCTTACCCAGCGGGGGACACCCTACGTGGTCCTTCACCATCCCGATCCGGATCGGAGAAGGGTGGAGGCCGTGCGGCTGGGGTTACCCCTTCGATTCAAAAGAGGCCGACTGAGGACCTATCACGTGGGGTTCCACCGTCTGCGGCATTTGGGAGAAATGCTGGAAGACCTGCCGCCTTTGACCGCCCTGGAAGCATGGGAAGAGATCGCCGAGAGCCTTTCGCAACAACCCTTCAAGAAACTGGGACGTGAGGAGACCGTCAAGGGCGCACCGGCACTGGAAGCGGCAGCCGGTGAGATGAAAAACCTGATCCTTCAGAAAGCTTCTCTCCCCTGCACCCACTGTGAGCTTTACGGACCCTGCATCAAATCCGCTTCACACCCCTTCAGTGCGGCCCTGAACCGTTACCTGTGGCTTCATTCACAGGTTCAGACCATTCAGGAGAGACTCTGGCAGTCCTTCCTGCAACACTTCCGCATCCTCCAGGACGAAGGCTACGTGGATGCAGAAGGGCGCCTCACCCACGACGGCATGTGGGTCTGCGAGCTTCGCCTGGATCAGCCGCTGCTCATTTCGGACTGTATTCGCAAAGGAGTCTTTCCCGACAAAGATCCTGCTCTTCTCGCAGGTCTGATTGCGCCCTTTGTCATGGACCGGGAGCGTCCGGGTGAAATGCAGCTCTCGAGACTTGTCTGGAAATTTCCTGAACTGGCCAGACCATTTTTCACGATGCTCAACAGTCTCCAACCCCTGCGCCGCCGGTTGGAAGCCGAAGGGTTTCACCTTCCCACCCTTCCTTTCTGGGCGCTGGTCACCGTCCACCTGTGGGCGAACGGTGCCGCGTGGGAAGAGGTGAGAAGTCTCTTCGGCGTTGACGAAGGCGATCTGGCCATGGTGATCCTTCGCACGGCTGACCACTTGCGGCAGATCGAGTCCCTCGGCGACACCCATCCGCAGCTGGCAAAGTCGGCCCGTGCCGCCATCGAAATGATCCTGCGCGAGCCGGTCCTGGTGGATTGACGGTTTCCAGGTTTCAAAAACTCTCCAGGAACCTGTGCGGCAACGGACGGGCAGGTCCATGCACTGCGACCGTTTCAGGGCAGCGTGCTCGACCGGGAGCGGGAGACCGAATGCGGGAGGGCGTGGGGGACCCTGCGGCTTCAAGAGAGCTGCCCGGCGCCGGCAGTCCGCAGGTGCCCTTGAGGTGGCGCCTAAAGAATTGTTTTTGACTTTTCCAGACCCGGAACCGATAAACTTCCGGTGAGCTACAATTCCTTTCAGAGGATGCAGCGAAGCCCTCGCAGGGCGTCGAGTCAATATCTGCAGGAGTGCGCAACCGTTCCACAGGATTCAAACCCATGCGTCTGGGAATTTTCTCGGACATCCACGGAAACCTGGAAGCCTTCGAAGCCGTCCTCCAAGGAATGACGGAAGATGGGGTGGATCTGACCGTGCACCTGGGCGACCTGGTCGGCTACAACGCCAACCCGCTGGAGTGCGTGGAACTGGCGCGGCAAATCGGATCGGTCTGCATCATGGGAAATCACGACCTGGGTGTGCTGCAGCCCAGGGCAACCAGGAATTTCAACGTTCTCGCTCATGAGGCCCTGCTCTATGCAAGGCGCCAGCTCCATGGAGAATCTTTAAATTTCCTTCGAACCTTTCACCCAACACATTCTCTGCTCGAAACTCTCTTTTTTTGTCACGGCACACCCGAAAGTCTCTTCAGTTACATCCTGGACGTTTTTCAAGCAAAACGAGTCTTCAACCTCCTCTTCAAACAGCATCCCTCCATCAAAGTCTGCTTCTTCGGCCACACGCACCTGCAGAAGGCCTGGGTACAGAATCCTCAAGGCAAGGTTTCTGCCATCCCCGGCGCCTACAGTTCCGTTCTGTTGAACCCGGACAATCGGTATCTCATCAACCCCGGGAGTGTCGGACAGCCCCGGCAGGAGGACAACAGGGCAAGGTATTTGATTTTCGACACCACCCGGCAGATCATCACCTTCAAAGCAGTGCCCTACGACATTTCCAAAGCCCAGAACAAAATCATTCGCGCGGGACTTCCAAAATATCTGGCAGTCCGCCTTGGTGATGGCATTTAGAACACTCGCTCGAAATTTATGGACGCGAAAAGCTTGCAGCGCCGCAGAGCCGCATGGGATCAACCATCCTGAGAGGCCATGGCCGACACTTCGAGTCTGGATGGAGCTGAGACGAACACTCTGGAGGGGAGAGACGAACATGATGTTTGGACAGAAGCAGGGAAAATTGAAGGACGGAAGTCTCGTGTTGCTCAAGGCCATGGTGAAGGAGGACGAAAAAGCTCTCTATGAGTTTTTCAAGAGACTCCCGGATGAACTGCTCATATATTTGCGTCACGACGTGAAGGACCGAAAAATTGTACATGAATGGGCTGAAAACTTGAATTATGACCGAGTCCTGCCTCTACTCGCCTTTGCCGAGGGGAGCATCGTGGGCAATATGACCCTCCACCGGGTGCAGCACGGCTGGAAACACCACATCGGGCGTGTCCGCGTGGTGATTGCCCCCGAATACCAGAACCGTGGGCTGGCCACCCTCATGCTCAATGAGCTCATCATGCTGGCCCATGAACTGGGTTTGGAAAAACTCTGGGCAGAAATCCCCCTGGATTCGACGGGGGCGATCAAGGCCTGCAGAAACGCGGGGTTCTCATGCAAAGCGGTCATTGAGGGGATGTTCAAAGATGCGCAGGATCGACAGATCGATGTGCTCATCATGGTTTGCAATGTTTCGACTTACTTTGACCGCAAATGGAGTCAAACCGACGAGCGGTCCTCATGAATTCAGGATTTGTCCGTCACCGAACGAGGGAAACGTTTTCAACAGATCCTCCAGCAGCTCCCGCGCACTGGGATAGCGGTTTTCGGGCTCTTTTTCGAGACACCGGAGAATGATCCGTTCCAGCTCCGGAGAAAGACCGGGTTCCAGACTCGTGGGTTTCTCGGGTTCGCACTCCAGAATGGCGTCCATCAAAGCCTTGTCGTTGTCGTAATAGAAGGGGATGAGTCCGGTTGCCAGGGCGTAGAGGATCACTCCCAGGGCCCACACGTCACTGGCGAGGCAGCTCTGCCCCTTGATCTGCTCCGGAGACATGTACGGTCTCGAGCCGATGATGGTGCTGCTGACACTCTCTCCTATCAGGTGCTTGCCCGTTCCAAAATCCAGCAATTTGAGATCCCCGGAGGACTGGATGATGATGTTTTCCGGTTTGATGTCCCGGTGCATGATGTTCTGATCGTGGGCATAAGCCACCACCTCCACCAACTGGCGATAGCCTTTCTCCTTTTCCTTCCCCTCCATGCCCTCTTCCAGCAGTTGCTGGAGCGTTTTGCCTTCTACAAACTCTTGAATCAGGACGACTTTTCCGCCCTCCTGAGCAATTTCCCGCATGTGCACCGCATGGGGATGATTACGGAAACGTTTCAAAATGCCCGCCTCCTGCATGAATCGGCGGTTCATCTTGACGGAGTGCGGAATTTTGGCCACGGCGCGCTCCCCCGTTTCGACATTCTCCACCTCCCAGACCTCCCCGTAGCTTCCTCCTCCCAGGTTGCGCACTATTTTCCACTTGTTGCCTATGAGCCGCGTGTCGCCGGCCGGGATCCCCGTGTCTGCGGTCTTGAGCTGAAACAAACCTCCCAGAAGGCTCATGAGCCGGGAGCGCTGCGTCTGGCTCTCAGGCTCAGGACCATGGACCTCCTGAGCTTCCCGGGCCGTTTCGGCTGCAGCGGCCCACTCCAGCAACACCTGCAGGCGAGGCAAAAACGCCTCCTCATTGAAAGGGAGGATCCAGTAATCGTCCGCTCCCGATTTGACGCAATGCCGGATCAAACTGGACTGACCTGTGGGGATGAGCACCAGGAGGGGAGCCGAGCGGGGAAGGAAACGTTTGAAGCGGGAGACGTCACGCCAGGGCTTTGGGTCGTGCTTCTGAATTTTCAACACCCCGAGGCAAACTTCCTTCCCTTCGCTCAACGGTTCCAGGTGCGAGCATCTGTCGGCATGATGAAATCCGATTTCGGGGTCGATCGCATGGATCCAGGATTCGATCTGCACCGTTTCAGATTCGCTGAGACCGATCAGAATGACCGTCAAAGTCATATTTCCGTTATCTCCAGTAAGGGAAAAGCCGGGGCCGGGAGCGTGCGCCCCGAAGGCCCCGGCCACCCTGCCCTTTGAGGAGTTGGCGCGATCGGGAATCCGGAACTTTCGAGAGTTCCGGATCCCCGTTGTTGAGATCGTAGAGGATAGGGAGGCTTGTTCAACTGTCACCGAGGGTCTGGTGGGGAATGTCAAGCCGTTTCAGTGCTGTTCCGCCCCCTCATGCACCCCTCTTTTCCGCCGTCTGAAGTATCTGGCCCCTCTCACTTTCCGTCACAGGCCGTTGAGTCAATCGGCTCACTACAACAGCCGCCACGAGGATGACACCCGAGAGGTAGAACGCCATGTCGAGGCTTCCCGTTCGGTCCTTGATGTAACCCGCGATCTGGGGCACGAAGAAGGCCAGCCCCCAGCCGATGAAGACCAGGCCGTAATTGAATCCAAGATTCTTGGCCCCGAAAAAGTCCGCCGTGAAGGCCGGCATCAGAGAGAGACCACCGCCGTACTGCCAGTATGCCACGCCGACGGCCAGGAACAGAAGAAATATGCTGCCCGACTTCATGATGGTGGGCATGAGGAAAAGACAGCCTGCCGAGACAATCCCATTGATCATGTAAGCATTGGCGCGGCCGATCTTATCCGAGTACAGCCCTGTTCCAATGCGGCCCGTCGCGTTCACCAGACCGCCGTAGGCCGCCAGGAGCCAGGCATTGGCCGCAAAAAAGGCCACAGTCGCCGCCGTCTTGTTGAGCATGGGCGCCGCGTTGGCGATGACGAGAAGACCGGATTGGGCAGCACCCAAAAACATGAAGACCAATGCATAGAACTGCACGGTCCTGACCATGTCCGAGGCCTTCCAGTCCACCGTGGTCATGCTGGTCTTGGCCGATACGGTCGCGCCCGCGGGCATTCCCGGGGGCACATATCCCGCTGGCGGCCAGGCGAGAAGCTGCCCCGCCACGATGACCACCACGGCAAAAGCGATGCCCAGAAAGATGAAACTGTTGGAAATGCCGTAGTTGCTGATGAGCCACTTGGCAAGGGGTGCGATGTAAATCGCGGCACCTCCGTAACCTCCCACCACAAGCCCCACAATGAGCCCTCGCTTGTGAGGACCAAACCATTTGACGGCGGCGGGGGTCGGAGCAGCATAGCCGATGCCCATGCCGATGCCCCCGAGGATGCCGAAGCCAAGAATGAGCCCCGTATAGCTTTTCATCAGCCCGGCGATGATGCAACCGACAGCCAGGCAGAGCCCGCCCAGGGTTGCACCCACTTTCGCCCCGTATTTGTCCTGAATGCGACCGCCGGGAATCATAAAAAGGGCGAACATGACCCCGCAGATGGCATAAGCCCAGGTGGCCTGAGCATCCGTGAGGTACACCCATCCCTCATTGATGCCGGTCATGACGGTGCCCGGAGGATTTTGCGCGGACCCGAGCAGGGCCGCCTTCCAGACACTCCAGGCGTAAAGAATTCCAAGGCAAAGATTGATGGCCGTACCCGCAAAGGTGACGACCCATGCCTTTGTCGGCACTCTGTCCAGTTGACCCGTCATGTCAAAGACTCCTTCTCTCTTTGATTCCATCCATTCGGTGAGCTCCAAGGGCGGAATCCCGCAGCAATACATAAAGCTGCGACGACCCGTTTCCATTTCTCGAGACAGGTGGCACCTCGACGCGAGAGGTCCTGCTGCCGTTGGATTCAGCGAGCTGAAAGCACGGTCCCACGCAGAAATGCGAACGCCTGCGGAACGGAGAGCTCGGGTCGGCCCTGGCGCTGCCAAGCCAAAAAATTAAGAAAAAAGCGAAAAAATAATTAATGATGTGTCGATCCGAAGGAACCCGACCGAAAGAAAAGGGTCTCGAATTGAATCGAGACGAACCCATCACGGGATCAGCCCGGTGGAGTCGAGGTTGAGGAATTTCCAGGTTGGAAAAACGTGCGGCAGTTAATTTTTCTCAGCCATCCAAATTAGGCACAGGAAACAAGCGGGAAGGCAAGTGGCACTCAAAGCAAAACATGACAAAACTTAAAAGCGATGAACCCGGCCCATCACCCCCTTTCACTGCAGCAGACGGTTTAGAACCACGCCTCAGAAACTTGAACACGATGACCCCTCTTATGTCACACAGCCGAAGACCCTGTCAATGAAAATTCTCATTATTTTTAGATTGTTACCGTTTACACAAGCCCCTCGCGCACCGTGCCGGGCATCCATGTGGGTCACCTCATAAAAAAACCCGGGAAACCCTCAGGGTTTCCCGGGTCAGGCATGAGCGAACGTCACGCCTCAGAGGAACACGATCAACGCGCTGCAGGCGGTTTCATGGTGAGAACGAGGAGGAAGGCAATGCCGACCACGACGGCCCCAACGATGAACGGAACGAGGTAGTTCTGTCCCCAGGCATACAGCCAGCCGCCGACCCACGGACCTGCGAAGCCGGCCAGACCCCAGGCGCTGAAGAGCAGACCGTAATTGGCTCCCTGAGCGGTGGGGCCGTAGTACTGGAGGCAGGTGGCGGGGAACAGGGTGAACATGGACCCGTAGTTCCAGCCGATGACCATGGCGGTCAGGGCCAGAAGGAAGCCGTTGGAACCAAATGGATAAAGAGCGAGCATGGCCACAACCTGCAAGCCCATGACGCCGATGAAGCACTTCTTGGTTCCAATCTTGTCTGCAATCCCACCGATGAGAACACGCACCGCCGCGTTGGCGATGGCCAGCGCGCTGACGGCGTAGGAGGCGACCATGGGCTCCAGACCCTGATCCCGGCCGTGAGCGGCAATGTGTCCGATCACCATGAGGCCTGCGAAGGAGCCGCAGAAATAGGCCAGGTAGAGCATCCAGAATTGCGGGGTGGCCTTGGCTTCATCATGAGTATAATCTTCCCGGCTCTTGGCGGAGGCACCGGGAGGTGGAGGCGGAGGGTTCCAGCCGGCGGGTTTGTAGCCTGCGGGAGGATTCTGGAGACACATGGCAGAGATGAACACCATGATGCCCATGGCGATGCCGACCCAGATGAACACATAACGCCAGCCGTGCTCCGCGATGATCCAGGTGGCCAAAGGTGCCATGATGAAGGAGCCGAGACCCAGACCCACGACGGCAAAACCGGTGGCCAGGGCCCTCCGGTCCGGCCACCATTTAGGACCGGTTGCAATGGGTGGCAGGTAAACGGTGCCGCCACCCAGACCGGCGATCACACCATAGGTGATGTAAAGCTGAAATTTGGACTGAATGTAACCGGAAAGGATGAAGCCGATGGTCATGAGAACACCACCGGCCAGAACGACTTTGCGGGGCCCGATTTTGTCACTGAGGCGACCGGCAGGAATGGTCACCAGGCCGAAGACGAGACAGCAGATGGCAAAGGCCAGAGCGATCTCGGCACGAGTCCAGCCAAATTCTTTGGAGAGTGGTGCAATAAAAACACTCCATGCGTAGAGCAAAAGACCGCAGGTGGTGCTCCCGAGCACCCCACCCAGTAGGGGGATCCAACGAGGAAATGTCGTCGTTTGAGCGTTCGTCATCTTGTAATCCTCACTGTCCTAGTAGTTCTGCGTTAGAAGAAATTGCGGCACATCCATGAATCCGCGCAGATGGCTCTCAGCTCTCTGAGATCACCCGATCTTCCCGGAACCCGCTCCATCCTTTTTGGGACTACCGATGGTCGTGTCACAACCTGGAGCTTTGGGCCTCCCATGTCCGGAGAGCACGCCCCTGAAGATCAGCCCGGCAGGGAGCAGTCCTCCCTTTAGGTTGCCGTGAAAATGTAAGACTTTGATTATGATTTTTTTAGAAATCTATACAGAAAGGAAAATGCCAACTCTGGAGCAATACAGAGGCAGTATGCGCAGCAAACTCTAGATCTATCAGAACAATAATATCAATAAGCACAGGAAGGACAGCATACTCACGAGTTGGACTTGATAAAAAACAAAAAAACACTCTCAATGATCCATGACCTGAAAAGCGTCCTCTTGGGCTCCACCTCCTTTCTATCTGCAAGCCATGCAGACATGTGACTGGTTTGTGCTACATACGAAGACTCACCCCGACCGATTACTTCAATGCCAAGTTCCTAATATAGAAAGCCCGGCATTGTCAACAGCTTTATAAATTCGCATGGTCCTTATATCCGAAGAGATCTTGAAACCTCTCAGGGAACTGCTGATTGGAGAGAATACCCCCTGACGTCTCAACACCGACTCGCATGAAACCGCGCTGCATCTGCCACGGGTGAAACCCACAGCGTAGGTATATCCACGTCTCCACGGCGGACCGTCCATTCCCCCGGTCCATAACAAACTTACCCATTTGGATTTATTGATGATTCGACCACTTGAAACAGCATCCGGTCCGTCTTTGCTTTGAACCCTTTATGGCACACCGACCCAGGGCTGTCAAGGCAAAAGGCCTTTCCTTTTAACTTGTTATGAAATGCACAATAAGACTTCCCGCACACCAGAAGCTCTCCCGCGGCAGAGCATCACGGCCTTGATCCGGGGGGCTCGTGCCACGACATTACGGACTGCCTCTCCGGAGGCTCCCCAGAGCGAAGTCGCTCTATTGGTAGCTCATATCTGTCTGCACGTGCATGTGTTCGATATCCGGCTTGAGAAAGAAACGACTCTCCTGCACCTTCTTTTCCAAAGGGCTCAGCGTATAAATGATCTTGTGATCCGCCTCAAAGCTGCTCAGACTCTTCACCGTAGCCAGAGTGATGACGCCTTCCAGACAGACGGCAAAAAGTATCCTGCCGCTCTGGTCCAGGACGATGAGGTCCACTGCGCGGTCTGCAATGCGGGGGGGAAGGTAGTCCGCAAAAACCCTGAAACCCAGCGAGACCGCTCTCCCAAAAAGTCGGCACTGAAGCGTGCGCCGGACGGTCCTCTCCTGGCGGAAAGGCTTGGGAATGTCGCGCCAGGCCTGTTCCAGCTCGGCTTTCCACTCCGTCATCACCTGTAAAGCCTCTTTGTCCATGGCACCTCCCCTGCCCCCAAAGGCTTGTTGCAAACTCGCGAATCGGGTTTTACGGGCTTTATACGTTCTCCCGCCAACGACTCAGCGCAAGTCCTTGACCGCTTGCCGGTTCCAGGACCGAAACCCGGTAAACAGGGAATCCGGGTAAGCATTTCCGCCCCGTTCTACCAAGTCGCCCGAAAGATCCTTCCGGCTCTCCTAGCCCAGAATCCAAGCGCTGTCAACCCTCCCCCAGCGCAGGGACGGGGGGAGGTTCCTCACCCCTGAATTTTCGACTTCACTGAGGGGATGTTTCAGATGAAGAAAACCTCTTTCCCTTTTGAGGGAATCCCGATAAGTGATATGGTTCCGACGCAGCGCGCACCGTTGCAGATCGAGCAGCCCCGACATGGCTTAGTTATTGCTAAAGCCCAGTGAGGGCCCCAGCATTCCACCTCCCGGTACCCGCCTGGCCTCCGGTTCGCCCGGTCTGAACTCGAGTGCAGGAGCGACCCACAAAATTCACAGCCCAGAGCGGGGTGCATGGGAAGGAAACCGGGGACCTGCACGTTTGGGATCTGCAGGGCCGCACCCTCTTCCTGGTGTTCCTGCCGGGAATTGAAGCCTTTGACATGGTCGCCTGGATTCGCACATAGGGAAGCTCGATTCTTGAAAATTTTCGACTTCATCCAGGTCAAATGCTGTGCGGGAGCGTGATCACCCGGAAAGAAGACTTCACCAGTCGTGAACCCTTAAGAAAGAGAAGACTGTCATGACGCAGTATGAACGAACCGTCCAAGCCCTGCGAGACCATCCCAAAACCTGGCTCATCACCGGAGTGGCCGGCTTCATCGGTTCCAACCTTCTGGAGGCCTTGCTCAAAATCGATCAGAACGTTGTGGGGCTTGACAATTTCTGCACCGGCCACGAACGCAACCTCTCGGACGCTCTCTCCAAGGTCACAACATCCCAGCGGGAGCGGTTCACTCTCACCCGGGGAGACATCTGCGACTTGAGCGTGTGCTGTGATGCCTGCGAGGGTGTCGACTTTGTTTTACACCAGGCGGCACTGGGTTCCGTTCCCCGCTCCATCGAAGACCCTCTCACCACCCATGCTTTCAATGTCACCGGAACGGTGAACATGCTTCTCGCCGCACGGGATGCGAAAGTGAAGCGCTTCGTCTACGCATCCAGCAGTGCCATCTACGGCGACCACCCTGATCTGCCCAAGGTCGAAGAGAAGATCGGGAATCCGCTTTCACCCTACGCCGTTTCCAAGCTGGCCAACGAACTTTACGCCATGAATTTTTCCCGCACCTACGGACTCGAAACCATGGGGCTGCGCTACTTCAACGTGTTCGGCCCCCGCCAGGACCCCGATGGCCCCTACGCCGCCGTCATTCCCAAATGGGTGCAGTCCATGATCTCCAATGAACCCGTCTACATCAACGGAACGGGGGAAACCAGCCGGGACTTCTGTTTCGTGGAAAACGTGATCCAGATCAACCTTCTGGCCGCCACCTCGGAGCAGCCCGAATCCCTCAACCAGACCTACAACGTGGCCCTGAACAGCCGCAAGAGCCTGAACGAACTCTTTGAAATTTTGCGCCTCGGCCTCCTTCCCGACCACCCCCATCTGGCCGATTTCAAGCCCATCCATCGGGAATTCCGCCCGGGCGATGTGCTTCATTCCCAGGCGGATATCTCCAGAGCTCAAAAGCTCCTCGGCTATCAACCCACTCACACCCTGGAAGAAGGGTTGCGGGAAGCACTCGGGTGGTATAAGACGCATCTGAAAACAGGGTGAATCTCCCGAGCAGATTTCAAGATACGACGTTTTGGATTGAGTCTCCCTCGCATCCCGTGGCAATCAAAAAGAAGGAACTTCCATGCAGCCAAAAGAATCGAATCCGCCGTGTTTCAGCACGCCAGCAGAAAACTCCGTCTCCATCTGTCCCACAGGCGAAGCCTTCCCTTTGCCAAAAGAAGCCGATTATGAAAAAGAATTCGAACGCCTCCGGAAAATCGTGAACGAACAGCGTCTTTTGGGGCGCGAAATCGTCGTGGTCATGGGAGTCGGTTTTGTGGGCGCCGTCATGGCCGGTGTGGTCGCCGATTCCGTGGATAAGGCAACGGGCCGGCCCAACAAATTCGTGATCGGCATGCAGCGGCCATCCCCTCGTTCGTTCTGGAAAATCCCTTACCTCAACCGAGGGATCGCCCCCGTTCAGGCCGAAGACCCTGAGGTCGCTCCGCTCATTCGTCGCTGCGTCCTGGAAAAGCAGACCCTGGTCGCCACATTCACCTACGACGCGCTCTCCCTTGCGGACGTGGTGGTGGTGGATGTTCAGTGCGACTACCTCAAGGAAGCATTGGGAAACGTGAGACAGGGCAAGGCGGACATTGCAGCTTTGGAATCGAGCCTTCGAACCATCGGTGAGCACATCAAGCCCGACTGCCTTGTTTTGATCGAGACCACTGTCCCTCCCGGCACCACGGAATACATTGCCTATCCGATCATCAAGAACGCCTTTGAAAAAAGAGGTCTCACCCAGGTGGAGCCCCTCCTGGCTCACTCATTCGAGCGAGTGATGCCCGGACGGAACTATGTGGCCTCCATCCGTGACTTCTGGAGGGTTTGCAGCGGCATCAACCCACAAGCACGCAAAAGGGTGGAGGAATTTCTTTCAGATGTGCTCAACGTGGAGCAGTTCCCGCTCACAGTGCTCGATCGTCCCATTGAAAGCGAGAGCTGCAAGATCATCGAAAACTCCTACAGGGCCACGATCCTTGCGTTTCTGCATGAATGGAGTCTGTACGCCGAGCGAAACGGGGTGGATCTCATCAAGGTCATCGAAGCCATCCGGGTGCGCCCCACCCATTCCAACATGATCTTTCCCGGACCGGGGATCGGCGGGTATTGTCTCCCCAAGGACGGCGGCCTCGGCGTCTGGGCATATCAGACGCTCATGGGTTTCGAGGACGACATCTTCAGGATCACACCCCAGGCCATCGACATCAACGACACGCGAGCCCTCCACGTGGCTCAGCTCGTGCGGGACGCTCTCCGCAACATGGGAAAGATCGTCGCAGCCTCCAAGATTGCGGTCCTGGGAGCGTCTTATCGAGAGGATGTGGGGGACACCCGCTACAGTGGTTCGGAACTTATCGTTCGTAAAATCACAGAGATGGGTGGGGAAGTCACTGTTCACGATCCTTACGTGAAGCACTGGTGGGAATTCGAAAAGCAGGAGACCTATCCCGCTCCCGGTCATTCCTGGGCACGTTTTTTCCGCAATCAGGATAAGCTGAGCGAGCTGCGCATTCAAAAAAACATTCAGGAAGCCCTCAAGGGAGCGGACGCGCTGGTTCTTGCCGTGCGTCACCAGCCCTACCTGGCCCTCACCCCCGACTCGGTCGTGGAAGCCATTGGTCGCCCCGCAGCCGTCATCGACTGCTTCGGAATTCTGGACGACAGCAAAATTCGCCGTTTTTTTGAGCTGGGCTGTGAGGTGAAAGGCCTCGGCAGAGGCCACATCAAGCGCATCAAAGATGAAGTGCGGGAGAAGAAATAACGAGCGCAGGAATTTCGCAGGATCACGGCAGGCCATCCCGACCTGAGGACTCCACAGCGAACGCGCAGTCGGAAGGAAAAACCGACCGGCGTTCTGAGCATTTGGATTCTGAGGCCACAGAATCGACAACGTGGCGATGGAATGCCGATCCTGACGATCGGCACGCGACAGATCTGAATTTCTTAATATTCTTTGAAAAAGCAACGGCCCCGCCAGCGTTCCCTGAAGTGACAAAACACAAGGAGAAACTATCGTGGTTGTTCCCGTCATTTTGAGTGGTGGCTCGGGAAAGCGCTTGTGGCCCCTTTCCCGGGAGCTTTACCCCAAGCAGCTTCTTCCCATGACCGGGGAGCCGCTGACCCTTCTTCAGCAAACGGCACAGAGAGCTGCAGCCTTGTCTGGATCCCTCGCACCCATTGTTGTGTGCAATGAACATCATCGCTTCATGGTGGCGGCACAGCTCCAGGCTGCAGGCATTGAGCCACGGTCCATCATTCTGGAACCTGAAGGAAGAAACACGGCGCCGGCTGTGGCCATCGGAGCCCTGGAAGCCATGTCGGACGGGGAGGACCCCGTGCTCCTTGTCCTTCCGGCAGACCATCTCATCAAAGACGCCATCGCTTTTGCCGCCGCGGTCCACTGCGGGGTCGATCTGGCAAAGAAGGGAAACCTGGTCACCTTTGGGATCAGTCCGTCCAGACCTCAAACAGCCTATGGCTACATTCTCAAAGGAGAACCCCTGCAGGTTCATCCCACCGAGCAGATCAAGGACGTGCTCAGTTATCATGTGGCTGCCTTCGTGGAAAAACCTGAACGCGACATTGCTATCACCTACCTCCAAAGTGGCCGCTACCTGTGGAACAGTGGAATATTTCTTTTCAAAGCATCGACCTATCTCGAGGAGTTGGAGAAGTTTTCACCCTCCATGATTCAATGCTGCTCGCGGGCTCACAGCCTCGCCCGGCGCGACCTGGATTTCCTGCGGCTCGATTCCTCCTTCCTTGAGTGCCCGAGCGACTCCATCGACTACGCCATCATGGAAAGAACCGACCGGGCCGCGGTGATCCAGCTGGAGACCGTCTGGAGCGATGTCGGATCCTGGTCTGCTCTCCACGAAGCCAGTCAAAAAGATGACACGGAAAACGTCCTCATCGGCGATGTCATCACCGAGGATGTCAAAAACTGTTATCTGCACGCGTCCAATCGTCTGATTGCGGCAGTCGGACTCCGGGATCATGTGGTGGTGGAAACCAAAGACGCGGTCCTTGTGGCTCACATCGAACGGGCCCAGGAGGTACAGGCCGTGGTGGCACGTCTGAAGACTGCAAAACGTCATGAAGCTTACAGTCACACGAAAGTTTATCGTCCGTGGGGTTCTTACGAAAGTGTGGATGTGGGCGAACGGTTCCAGGTGAAACGTATCATCGTCAATCCCGGTTCCGCCCTCTCTTTGCAGAAGCACCACCACCGGGCCGAACACTGGATTGTGGTCAGGGGCACGGCACGCATCACCAAAGGAGACGAGGAAATCCTGCTCACGGAGGACCAGTCCACCTATGTCCCTCTCGGAACCCTGCATCGCCTGGAAAATCCAGGGCGAATTCCTCTGGAGCTCATCGAAGTGCAAACGGGAAGTTACCTTGGGGAGGACGATATCCTGCGGCTCGAAGACCAATACGGGCGGGCTTGAAAAAGCAGGAGAGGGGCTCTTGAAATGATTGACCGGCTGACCGGCTGACCGGCTGAAAGATGGTGTCATGAGACAGCATCTGTTGCGGCTGGGAGCACAGTGCCCCGACAAGACCCCTCGGAACCGGCTCAGCCTATTCGAACAGACTCCGGAAGCTATTCTTCGACCGCTTGCTGATCCCATGCAGGAAAGCCAATCGTCACCTTACAGAATTTAAGACCAATGGCTGGCAGATTTCAAATCGGCCCGATGTTTCGGGAAACATAGTGTTTCGGTGGAAAAAAGGCTTTGCCGACACAAGAAGAGCACGGATAAGACCCGTGCACTTGGAGGCGATCCCGGCGTTTGGCTTTGCCAACATCAATACCTAAGGGCATGAAATTTGCTAAAAGAGTGAGGCACACATGGTCTTTCAGGAGGACCCCCAATCGCAGGAAGTCCTGAGCCTGAATGGGAGGGGTTCTTGCTTCGGCCCGTGTGTGCCGGTTCGATGTGTCCGAGACCCTTTGCCGATCGCGACGCCAGGCGGTCGTGGACTCGAAAACCGAAGATCCTACGAGAAAGGAGTGAGACGCAGAAGAGAGGCCGGCAAGGCGGTATCAAGCAGTCTGGGCGTTGAGTGACAGGACAATCGATTTTTCCGACGGCTCATGGCGGCGAGCACAAAACCAGTGCCGATTGACCTCATCTTGTTCACATGTCATAAATAATGCGTGAATTTCCTCCAGGAACGTCCCATGCGCTCAGCAGCTTTCAGGGGCCGGAGATTCTGAGCATCTCAATGCGGTGGGATACATTCGAAGTGCCCATCGATTTGAGCTTGGCCGCCGCCGCGCCTTGGACGGATCCGCCGCGCTTGTTTCAAGTTTGTGTGAGCGATCATTGTGTACCGGTCGTCGTCGTGACCTGCGGGTCAAAACAGTCATGTGGATGGTCAAAAGAACGGAAAATGGCTCAGGGGATGCAGCCCTCTACGCCTCACATGCCCCAACCGTTGCCTCTTTTGCCCATCTCCACTTCATTTTCACCACAGGGAGCGGGGTTTCCATGAAAGCTGGAGAAAGAAGACACGCAACATCCCACAGGCCCATGTTTTTCTTGATTTGCCTTGCAATTCTTTTTCTTCTGCCGGGTTGTGCCCCCAGGGGAACCGGCCCTACCCCTACGACAAACCTCGAGGCAGTCCTCGCACGCGAGGGGGGAGCCAACCAGGAAATCAAGGCCATCAACCAGCAACTTTTCGCCACCGTCAGCAGCGCCCCACAGATGCAGGACTACGTTCTCGGAGAAGGAGACCTCATTCAGGTGACGGTTTTCGAGGTTCCCGAATTGAGCACGGAAACTCGCATGGGGGCGCGAGGCACCGTTTCGCTGCCTCTGCTGGGTGCGGTGGACCTCAAGGGGCTGACCATCCGCGAAGCCGAGGAGAAGATCGAGCAACTCTACCGCGTAAAATACCTTCAAAATCCCAACGTGACGGTTTTTGTCAAAGAACAGGTTTCGGGAAAAATCACGCTCCTGGGAGCGGTCAACAAGCCGGGCACCTACGGCCTTCTGTCGCGACAACGGGTTCTGGATGTTCTCGCCATGGCCGAGGGGCTTTCGGACAAAGCCGGGCGAACGATCCAGGTGCGGCGCACCGAAGAAGGCCAGGCAAAGCCCTCGACCTTCATGATCGATCTCGATGAAATCATCCAGGAGGGTCATGAAGAAATGAACATGGAAATCCGGGGGGGAGATGTGATCTATGTACCCGATGCCGGCACGATTTATGTGGACGGTGCGGTGCGCAGACCCGGCAATTATCCCATCAGGGCATCCATGACCATCGCCGAAGCCATCGCAGCAGCGGGAGGGTTTCTGTCCACGGCCAATGAAAACAACATCAAGCTGGTTCGCCTGGTGGACGGCGGCGAAAGGGAGGTGATCCAGGTCGGCATGAATGAACTGCGCAAGGGCACCAGCAGAGCTTTGGAAGTGAAGGATCGCGATGTGCTCTTCGTGGAGACGGATCGGATCGAGGCAATCCTCTATGGCCTCCGCTTGAACCTCGGGGGGGGACTTTTTGGAGTCGGCTACACGCCGGTGACTCAGTGAGTTCTCTCCAATAGCACAGACCCTCCAAAAAGTTTGAGTGGAAACACGTCAAGAAATCCCCTGGGATTCTTCAAATCCCAGGGGATTCGACATGAAATCCTGCCACGGCCCATCGCAATGGATCGAGAGGCCTGGCAGGATGCTGCGGTTCATAAACACACCAGGTCCTCCGAGGCCGTGTTCAAGGAAACAAGACCCGCGTCGGTCACCAGATAGGTGTTTTCGAGTCCGGTGATGCCGAGACCCGGTACGATGAATTTGGGCTCGAAGGCAAACGTCATCCCCTCCCGCAGCGCCAAGTTCTGCCCGGCGGCAATGAAGGGCCATTCATCCACTTCGATTCCCAGGCCATGTCCCACGAATGAAACCCGATTCGCCCCCACTCCCATGAAGTTATCCGACCAGCCTGCCTCGTCCACCCAACGGCAAACCCGCTCATAAAGATCCCCGGTCACCGCGCCCGGCTTCGCCTCTTTGCGGAGGCGCTCATGAATTTCCCGGGACAGGGCGTAGCCCTCCCGGAGCCTGGGATCGGGCGTTCCGATGCAAAAATTGCGCGTCTGATCGTTCAGGTAGCCATGAAAGCTCAACATGGTGTCGACACTCACCAGCTCATCCCGGCAAATCACGTGTTCCGAAGCCCCCTGTCCAAAAGAGGGGCTCACCCCGACGCCGCCGGTGGGGGAATCCCCGTAGGCCGGAACAGCAGCATCTTCTCCCGACAAAATGTGACCGAAATACATGTCCATGTTGAACGTTCTCAACCGGATGAGACCCAGGTGCCCGGCCCGCCGGGCCACTCCTTCCAGCTCGATATTGAGCTCCAGTTCGGTCATCCCCTCGTGCAATTTCTCGGGCACGGCGTCCGCAACAGCCTTTGATATGGCCGCTGCTCCCCGCATCATTTGAATCTCCCAGGGGGACTTGACCATGCGAACCTGGCGCACCAGCATGCTGATGTCCACCAGCTGCTGCCTGGGAAAGATTTTTTCGTCATAGAAAAAGAACTGGTTGGTGGGCAGCACATCGAGTTCCAATCCCAGTCGCCGGACCTTCGAGTGCTCCGCAGCTTCCAGCACCGCAGCCGACAATTCCCTGACGCTTTTGATGGGCCGGATGGGGCGCAGGGGTGACTGGGCTTCAGCCCGTGCCAGGTCTCTGCGAACGAGAAAAAGCGGGTTCCCCGATGCGGGCACCACCAGATGACCATCCTGAACGGTGCCGGTAAAATAATAAAGGTCGGCGTTCTGGCGGATGATGGCCACGTCCACCTCATGTTTCGAGAGCAGGGTCTGGAAAGCGACGAGGCGGGCCGCAAGCTCGCTCATGGGCACCTTCATCATGCTGTTTCTCCTTGAGATACCTCCATTGTCGAGAGTGGTTCTTAAACATTCGCTATCCCCAGCCCTTACCCGGACTCGCTGCCGCAGCCGCCTCACGCACCACCGGAAGACCCCCCGGCACTGAACTGCTCGACAAGTTCCGCCATTCGACGCACATTCAGGTCGGCAAGGCTGGAGAGAACGTGATCGGCTTCTCGAAGACTCTCTGGTCCGAAGGAATTGGTCACCGCCACCACACAGAGCCCGGCGGCTTTGGCCGAAGCGATGCCCGCCGGCGTGTCCTCGATGGCGATGCACCGCGAGGAGTTGAGCTCCCTGAGTCCGAACACAGTCCGCATTTGGGCCAGTGCAGCGAGGTAGGTTTCCGGATCCGGTTTGCTTCGAGCCACATCATCGGCGGCGATGATCACGCGGAAGGCATCTCGGATGCTCAAGGCCGCCGTGAATGCTTCAACCTCCTTGCGCAAAGCTCCCGAGGCCACGGCGAGAGGCACCTGGTGGCTGAGAAGTTCCTGGATGAGTTCCACCACGCCGGGGAAGCCGGCGATGCCCTCGGCCACAATGGATTGGAGGAAGCGGTTTTTCTCCTCAATGAGGCGGGCCAGTTCGGCGTCGCCCAAAATTTTTCCTCTTTCGCGGAAAGCCTCCGCAAAAGCATCGCGGTCATCGAAGCCGATGTAAACGTCCATGTAATGTTCCCAGTCGAATCCCATGCCGAACGGGCGAAGCACTTCCTGAAAGGCACGGTAGTGGATGGGCTCGGTGTTCACCAAAACACCGTCACAGTCGAAGATGACAGCCTGAAGGATTTGGGAAAAGCGTTTCGGAAGGTTCAAGTTTTCCTCCACTCCTTTGAGTTTGGCGGGAAGTTCACCAGTGCGTCAGGCGAGGCGCAGGCCTGAAACTTTGTCCTTTTAGCCATGGACCGGGTTCAGCGTTCGGGGTCAAGTCCCCGCTGCTGTGCGGGACAACCCCTTCTCTCCCCATTGCCTCCTGTTTCAGGAAACTGGAAGGGAAACCGAGAGTCGGAGCGCAGAAAAACACCTGGCGTGGGCCCGCTTTCCGAATATCTCTCACCTCGAGGTTTTGCATATACCACGTCTTGGCCTTTTCGGAAATGACACCCGCATGCCTTGTGGGCCAGGCCGGAACAGTGGGGCCTGCGCCCTCCAAAGAGCGCCCCCCGGAAGGAGGGCACCACCCTGGAATCTTGGACCGTCGTTGAAAACCTTGAAGAGCCAGGGGTTCGCCATGGGCATCCGGTTCCCTCCGGGAGCCGCCGGCGCGTGGACCCCCCAGAGGTCTGCGCCGGCTCATTTTCATGCAAACTCTACTTGAATCCAGCCGCGCAAGCCATTATGACAAAGGTCTCCAACTTCGAGTCACGAGGCCCCTCGAAGTTTCCATCAGCTTTTGGTCAAAGGGGAGTCGCAGCGGGTGATCACAGTTCAAGGGGTGAGCAAGACCCTCGGGAAAAAAGACCTGTTTCAGGGAGTCTCCTTCCACATCCATGCGGGGGAGAAGATTGGGCTCATCGGCCACAACGGAGCCGGCAAGACCACCCTATTCCATGTGCTCCTCAAGGAGACGGAACCGGACACAGGGACGGTTTCCCACAGCAAGAATCTTCGAATGGGATATCTGCCCCAACAGTGGGTGCCGCGCGAGGACAAATCGGTCCTGGCTCATGCCATGGATGTTCATGTTGAGCTGCACCAGGTGCAGGAGGAACTGAGATCCATCCAGCGGGCGCTTGACCGGGAGGCCCTTCCCGAAGAGAAAGATCCTGAACGCACCAATTCTCTGGCTGTTCGTCAGAGTCAACTTCTGGAAGCCATCGAACACATGGGGGGTTACGACCTGGAGGCCCGTGCACAGAAAGTTCTCGCCGGACTCGGGTTTCGCCCGGAAAAGATCACTTCACCCGTGTCATCTTTGAGCGGCGGCTGGATCATGCGGCTGGAACTGGCCCGGCTGCTCCTGTCGGAACCAGACCTTCTCCTCCTGGACGAACCGACCAACCATCTCGATTTGAGTTCACTCCTGTGGCTGGAGCAATATCTGGTGAACACTCCTTCAGCCATGCTCCTGATCTCCCACGATCGCACCTTTCTCAACACCACGGTGCGCCGCATCCTGGAGTTGGAGGGCGGCAGGCTGCAGGAGTACACCGGCACCTACGACGACTACCTGGTTCAGAAAGCACAGCGCCTGGAGACACTTCAGGCCGCCTTCAGAAACCAGCAGGACCAGATCCGTCAGATGGAGCGTTTCATCGAGCGCAACCGCGTCCGGGCTTCCAGCGCAAGACAGGCTCAGAGCCGCCTCAAGGCTCTTGAAAAGCTGGAGCGCATCGAGCTGCCCGATTCCGACACGGCCACCATCCATTTCTCCTTCCCGGAACCCCTGCGCTCGGGCAAATGCGTGCTTCAACTTTGCGGTGCCAAGAAATCCTTTGGAGACCTGACTCTCTACGAAGGGTTGGATCTCACCATCGAGCGCGGAGAGCACATCGCCCTGGTGGGGGAAAACGGAGCCGGAAAGACCACACTTCTCAAGATTCTGGCCGGAGTCGAGCCGCTTTCGGAAGGCCGGCGCGTCGAAGGACACCAGACCCAGGTGGGTTACTACGCTCAATACCAGTGGGACCAGCTCCACACAGGCTGGACCGTCCTGGAGGAAGCATCTTCTCTTGCGGGAGACATGTCCCAGACTCAGATTCGAGGGCTCCTTGGGGCCTTCCTCTTTCGGGGAGAGGATGTGCTGAAAAAGGTGAGCGTGCTCAGCGGCGGTGAAAAGGCGCGACTGACCCTCTGCAAGCTGCTCCTGCAACGGCCCAATGTTCTGCTCCTGGATGAACCCACCAACCATTTGGACATTCCGTCGAGGGACGTCCTGGAGCAGGCCCTCAGAAACTACACCGGCACCATCTGCTTCATCAGCCACGACCGCCATTTCATCAACGCCATCGCCACCCGGATTCTTCTGGTGAAGGACGGCATCCTCCACTCCTTTCCAGGGAACTACTCCGATTTTGAAAACATCTGGAAGAGTAGGCTGCAAGTGGGGGAACCGACGAAGGAAGAGGAGAAGACTGCAGACACCCTTCAGACCGGAATGCCCGCCCCCCTGGGAAAAACCCAGGAGAGGAAGCGGCTGGAAGCAGAGCAGAGAAACCAGCTGTACCGGCTCAGGAAGCCTCTTCAGGAAGAATTGGAAAAGGTGGAAAAGGAAGCGGAGTCTGCCCAGAAGCAGGTCGATGAATTGGCGGCTCAGCTGGCAGACCCCAGCACTTATCAGGACGGCAGCCTGGTGCAGAAGATTCAGCTGGATTACCAGAGATGGCGCCGGAGGGTGCAGCAGGCTACGGAACAATGGGAAACCCTGGCCCTGGAACTGGAGGAACTCGAAAAAAATTTTCGGGATGGAGCCGTGAAGGGTGGATGAAGGCGTGGCCTCCCTGCAAAAGGGAATGACCTGTGATCGTTCAATAAGAGAACCTCGGGAAGCCCGCACCAGGGCTCGGCGGCGGCAACACACCGCATTGAAAACGATGTTTCCTCCACTCCCGCACTTTCAAAGCGGGCGCATCCATCAATGAGACTTTCAAAGTGCCCACGCGGCACGGGACAACGGCATGGACATTCATCGTCTGGAGGTCTTCTGCAGAGTGCTGGAGCTTCAGAGCTTCACCAAGGCGGCGGAGGCTGTCTGCCTGACTCAGCCCACCGTGAGCGAACACATTCGGACCCTGGAGGAATCCCTCGGGGAGAGACTGGTGGACCGGCTCGGCAGGGAGGTCCTTCCCACGCAGGCGGGGCGTATTCTCTATCGCTACGCCAAGGACATCATTCAGCTGCGCAACGACGCCGTTCAGGCCATAGAAAAGTACAAGGGCAAACTGGCGGGCCACCTGCTTCTGGGAGCCAGTACCATTCCCGGCACCTACATATTGCCGTCCCTGATCGGCTCCTTCAAGCTCACGCACCCGGACATCCAGATCACGCTGAAGATTTCGAGCAGCGCCGATGTGGTCCAGGGAATCCTGGAAGGCAAACTGGAAATGGGGATGATCGGAGCCAAATGGGACGACCGAAGAATCCTCCTGGAAGAGGCTTTTTCAGACGAACTCGTTCTGGCCGTTTTCCCGGAACATCCCTTTGCTCTGGAAGGGGCGGTTCCCCTGGAATCCCTTGTGGGAGAACCCTTCATTTTGCGCGAAAGAGGGTCCGGGACCCGCATGGTCATGAACCTGGCCCTCGAGAAGAGCGGTTTTCCCCCTGCCAGACTTTCCGTCGTGGCCGAAATGGGGAGCACCGAGGCCGTTCGCCAGGGGATCAAGGCTCGAATCGGAATCTCCATCCTCTCGGCGAGGGCCGTGGCCGAGGATGTGGAGCGAGGGGCTCTCGTGACCGTGGCGCTCCAGGGAATGGAATTCAAGCGATCCTTCTATCTGGCCCGGAGAAAAAGCCGCCAGATTTCTCCCCTCTGCAATGCCTTTCTCAGGCACCTGAAGGGCGAGGCATGAACACAAAACGTTTGAATAGTTGCACTTTTCTTACCTGAAGTCACTCCCAGGCGGCTCTCCCAGGAAAGCCGGTGATCCGCAATCATGAGCCGGAGATCCAAGCAGGTCCTGAAATCCCGCCGGGAGCACACGGAAGGGACTCCCCCCGCCCTGAAGGGTGCAAGCTGCTCGCCCGGCATGCCGGTTGGAGAGGTTCCAATGATTCTGCGAAGCCGGGAGCAATGAGAGGGCTGAGCCGGGGAACGCACCGTCCCGAGGCCAAGTTCCCCGACTTGAACCGCCTCAACTCACGCCCACGCGGCCGGAGCAGGATTCAAAGGCTTTTTCAGTCAATCCCCGTCTTTTCCAGCCTGCACGGGATGCCCCGCAGCTGGTTCGTCCCCATGACGGGGTCGAAGGGTTCACCTGTCCTGGTGAGGCAGTTGATATTCGCCCGCTCCCACCCAAACAGTTCCTCTTCCGGACTTTCAGGAAACCACCAGCCGTAATCGGCCACCACGACCCTGGGGTCGATCTTCTCACTCAATCGAACCTGCTGGATCATGGCACCAGCGTCCGAGACGACCCGCACGGCCTCCCCCTCGGCCATGTTCAACTTCTCCGCCGTTGAAGGATGGACGTGAACGCACGGGTGGGGGTGTCGCGAACGCAGGCTGTCCAAATGCCTGTAGGCGGAGTGAAAGTATTCTCGGGGCTTGGCACTGGTGAGAAGAAGCGGAAAGGCTTCACTCGTCTGGAATTCCTCCCGATAGGTGGGCACGGATTCATAGCCCCACTGCTGCAGGAGACTCGAAGCAAGCTCCACTTTCCGGGACGGCGTTGAAAAACCTTTTTCTTTGTAGGTTCGGTACCTCTTTTTGCCTTCCAGGATCCCTTTTTCTGCAAACTCCTGGTAGGTGAGCCCGGAAGGAGCCAGGATTTCCTCCAGGATCGCATCGGGATTGTCCCGGAAGTGCTCCCGAAATCCCATGCGCCGTCCCCAATCGTTCACGATTCGATAATCCGGGCGGCATCCCCCCCTCGGTTCCAGCAGTTTGGGTCTGGCCAGCACATACCCGTGGGGCAGCCCGTAATGGCCGATGTCGTTGAATTCGAAATTGGTCGCCACCGGCAAAACCAGGTCGGCCAAAGCCGCGGTGGGAGTCATCACCTGGTCGGCCACAGCAAGAAAATCGAGCTGTGTGAGGGCCTCCTTCACCAGGCCCGCCTCAGCTCCACTCACCATGGGATTCGCCCCCTGCACGTAGACCGCCCGAATGGGATAGGGCTGCTGATCGAGAATGGATCGGAAGATGAGCCAGTTGGGCGTAGTGAGAAGCCTTGGGATCAGGCCATACTGCCGGTTCAGGAGCTTGGGGGCGCGATCGGGAAATTGGTCGAGACACAGGAATTCGGCCAGGCGTTTCAAAGGAGGTGCGGAAACCCGAATGTTGCCCCCCGGAACTTCGAGATTGCCGGTGAGAGCCATGAGCAGCACCAGGCTGCGGCAGCACTGGGCGCTGTTCACGGTGTGCTCGACGGCATTTCCCCATTGCATGAGCGCCGGCTTCGCGCTCCCGTAACAACGCGCGGCCTCCACGATCTGATCACGCTCGACCCAGGTCCCCCGGGCCACGGCGGCCGGGGTGTAGGGTCTAACGGCTTCCCTCAACGCATCAAATCCCGTGGTCCAATCGCGAACAAAGGCTTCATCATACAGTTGTTCTTCGATCAGAACATGCAGAAGCCCCAACGCCAGAAGCCCATCGCTCCCAGGCTTGATCTGCAGGTGAAGATCCGCGCGGTCGGCCAGCGAATTCTTCACGGGGTCGATGACGATGAGCCGCGGGTTGTTTTTCAAACACTCCTGAAGGTGGATGCCGAGCACCCCTTCTTCGTTGGTACGGAGAGGGTTGCTGCCCCACAGCACCACGCAGCGGGTGGGAGAGCGCAGATCGGCCACGGGGAAAAAGCCGCACGTCACCATCGCGAGCTGTTCTCTTGGCATGTGGCAGACGTGCTGCGATGAACCCACATTGGGACAGCCCAGGAGATTGGCCAGGCGTGTCAGCATAAAAAACTCGATTCCCTTGGGGGCGCCCTGTATGAAGGCAAGGCTTTCCGGCCCAAAGCGGCTTTTCAGGTTGCCGAAACTTTCAGCAAGCAAGTCCAGGGCTTCATCCCAGGTGATGGTCTCCCAACGGCCCTTTCCTCTTGCACCGAGCCGTTTCAACGGCTCGGTGAGTCGCCGGGGATGCTGGATGCGCTCAAGGGATGCCAGCCCCTTGGGACAGGCGTACCCACGGGAAAAGAGATCATCCGGATCCGGCAGGACTTTAACGGGCTCGCCGTCACGAAACAGGATTTTCAAGCCGCAGCCCCCATGGTCGAATCTCGCGCAATGTGTGCGCAGCCACTTCTCACTCATGTCGTGCTTTCTCCCCCTTTTGAATTGCTGTTTGACAGTTCCCGCAACCCTCTCGCAACACTTTCGCCAACGCAAGGTATTCGTCCGGGGTCAACGTTTCCGGCCGCCTTTGAGGATCTATCGCGGCCTGTTGAAATGCTTGACGAAGAGTGGCTCCCCCCTCCTGCTCAAAATCTTTGAGGGCGTTGTGGAGGGTTTTGCGTCTTTTCTGGAAAGCCATGCTGACCAGTCGGCGCAGGAAGGGAAAAAGGAGAACCTCCTCCGGAGGCATTTCGGGCATATCGAGCCGCAAGACCAGGGAGTCCACCCGCGGGGGGGGATAAAATTGACCGGGCCCCACCACAAACAAAGGAACGACCCTTGCGAAGAGGGACAGCAGAACGGAGAGAACCCCGTATTCGCGTGTGCCGGGAGATGCCGTCAGCCGGTCGCCCACTTCCCTCTGGACCATGAAAACCCCATGCGAGACGGCATCGCGGGATTCAATCAGGTGGAACATGAGAGGCGATGTGATGTTATAGGGAAGATTGCCGAGAAGCACCAGGGGCTTGCCCTCGGAACGACTCAGAGCCAGAAAGTCGAATTCCAAGACATCCTGCACATGGATCTGAACGGCAGCGCGAACGGCCGTCTCCGGGTCTTCTCCAAGATTCCGCGCCGTGCTCCGGGCCTCACCTTCCTCACCAGCGCCGCCCTGTTCTTGGCCCCCCTCCCTCGCTTCAGCTTCCCTCCCTTCCTCCGACAGCCCCACTGCCGCCCCGCCTTCGACAACCCGCCTCAAATAAAAAGCCAGGTCCCGGTCTACTTCGATGAGGTGCAGCCGATGCACTTTCGTCAGGAGGTGCCGCGTGAGCGCTCCGAGGCCCGGCCCAATTTCCACAGCCACCAGGGAAGGTTCCAGAGAGGCCGACGCGACGATCCGCTCCGCAGTGCGGGTTTGCACCAGAAAGTTCTGACCGAATCTTTTGCGTGGACGGCCTCCATGGAGCCTGAAATATTCACGAGGGGTCAAGAAATGGTTCATGAGATCCGGTTCTTCGGATGAAGGTCAACACCCTGATTCCCGCAAGCGTCCCCACCGCGAGACAGTAACGAACAGAGAGTCCCGCGCCCTTGGATCTTTGCGAACTTTTTGAGTGCAGACCTCCGCAGCCGGACACCTGCGCCTCATTTTTCATCATTCAGGAGGGAATCCGGATCTTGAGGGGCAGGTCCGGATTCCGATTGCAGCGCATCGAACGCGGTGCCTCTCTCACATGAAAGACCCTTGCTGCAGGGATCCGTCAAGTCGACAGCCAGCGGGATTTTGCATCGAGTTCCAAGGGATTGAGACAGAAGCCCGACCGCTTCCAGATGGAATAGGCGGCGGCACCGATCATGCCCGCATTGTCCGTGCAGAATTGAAGGGGCGGCAGATGAAGTGTGACACCGCCGGCTTCGGACTTGTCCCGGACCTTTGCCCGCAGCCTCCCGTTGGCGGCCACGCCCCCCACCACAGCCAGATGCTGCAAACCTGTTCTTTCAAGAGCGCGAAACGCCTTGGTCACCAGCACATCCACCACCGCTTCCTGGAAGCTCGCCACCAGATCCTCGATCGAACACTCGGCTTGCGCCGCATTTCTGCGGAAAGACATCCCTTCTCCCCGCACGTGATGGACCACGGCAGTTTTCAACCCGCTGAAGCTGAAGTCCAGGGAGTCCCGGTCGAGCAGCGGACGTGGAAACGTGACGGCGTGAGGGTCCCCCTGCCTGGAAAGACGGTCGATCAGCACTCCGCCAGGGTAGCCCAGTTCCAGCAGCTTCGCAACTTTGTCGAAGGCCTCCCCTGCCGCATCATCCCGGGTGGCCCCCAGGAGGCGGCTGGTTCCATCGGGTTCTGCCCGGTAAAGGGCGGTGTGGCCCCCTGAGACCACGAGACAGACAAAGGGTTCCTCGATTGGGACGCCGCCCAGAAAGGCTGCGTGCATGTGGCCCTCCAGGTGATTGACGGCGATGAGCGGCTTTCGCAGGGCATGAGCGATGGCCTTTCCCGCGCTCATCCCCACCAGGAGAGCGCCCACTAGACCGGGGCCCTGTGTCACCGCCAACGCGTCCACGGACTCGAGGGTCACGGCAGCGTTTCGGAGCGCCGCGTCGATGACGGGCAGGATCATCTCCACATGCTTCCGGGAAGCCAATTCGGGAACCACCCCCCCATAGGGGCTGTGCAAAGCCACCTGGCTCGAAACCACATCGGAAAGCACCCGCACTCCGTCTTCCACCACTGCAGCAGCCGTTTCATCACAGGAACTTTCCAGGGCCAGGATGAGCATGAAATCGCGTTCCTTTGCACGTTGAGGTGAGAGACAGATAAAGAGTCGAAAAATTCTCCAGCTGTTTATGTAGCATGTTTTTCTCGCCGGCCTCCATAATCTTTGATGAAGATCGGTGGTCGACGCCTGAATTTTCCCCTGTTGAAAGACCGGGGACCGTGTGGTACGAAATAATCGCATGAGCGGAAGGGAAAACTCGGCGAAAACCGGCCCAGGGGCAGTTCAAGGCCACGCATTCCAACGGGGAGCGTTGCCCAGCGACAAAGACTTCGCCTTCAGGTCGGCCGTGCCGGACGCACGGAACGGGATCGCCGTTTCAGGGGATGTTTTCGAGGCTCCGCAGAGCCGTATGCGGCAACTTCATGAAAGGGTTTCAGGTAAGGGAGGAGAACCCATGAACTGGTCCTGGCGACTCGGCATGATCATTCTGACGGGAGCACCCGCCATCATAGGGGGCGGCATCGTCTGGTTCCTCTGGGAAAAGTGGACGCCGGTGATCATCTATGAAATCCTTCTCCTGGCCGTCATGGGCTACCTCATCGTGAAAGGTGGCAAGGAAGAAGCCTCGTCTCACTAATACTGCCGGGCGCAAGTCCTAAACCACTGGCTGGTTTCCAGGCAAGAGCCCGGAATCCGGCCGATCTGGGCAATTATTTCTGCCCGGCCGTACTGGAGAGTGCCGAAGGGGGACTCCCTCCTTCCCGGCGCACGGCCGGTTTTCCTGTTTCGGACAAAAACCGCTGAGCCGATTCAGGTCCGGCAGGCCCATTCACATCCGGGTTCCCCATCGCGCGACCAAAGGCAAGACAAGTCCGAGTCTCACCGTGCCGCATGGCGATTGTCGCCCGTTTCAAACCACGATGGAGAATGGTTGCAGTCGTTGGACTCAGAATCAAGGAGGTTCACTGTGGAGTGCAAAAAGGACACAAACCTGGACAAGTGCAACTGCAGCTATGGCGGGTGTTCCCGAAAAGGCGTGTGCTGCGACTGCCTGAGTTATCACCTCAAGAGCCGCCAGCTTCCGGCCTGCTGCTTTCCTGCCGATGCAGAGAGGACCTACGACCGATCCTTCGAACACTTTGCACGGTTGGTCGGTCAACGAAAGGTCTGAATTCACTCTGCAAATTTCCTGCACCTTTCGAACAACGGGCAGGTGGAGTGCAAACTGTCACCGCTGCAGAGGGAGAGTGGCCGGGATTCCTGCTTCGCTCCTTTTCTCTCCTGCACCTTTCCGATACGGGGATTCACGAGACACGTCGAAACAGGCTGCGATGCACTTTGCAGCCGCAGACCGGGTCTTTCGGCTCCCAGGGTGGGGTGGGGCACGGCGGCTGGAAGACCCGGCCTGAATCGACAGGTGCCTCAACGCTGCGTGCAGGTTCACCAAAATGATCCGTTGACCCGCTGAGTCAGGGACGCTTTCAGGTTGTTGCAGGATCAGAAGTCAAATCGGTATAACCAGGCTCATCGATCTTTACAAATAGAACTTTCCTGTCGCTCACACAGGTTTCCCGTCTGAAGCAATCAATTTTTTCACACGCTCGGGAATGTTCCAGCGGTGCATGAGTGTGGCCGCAGCTCCGGGCACCAGGTGCTCCCAGGGTTCGTCCCGCGACATGGCCAGACGAATGTCCGTACCGCTCAAGCCTTTGGTTTCGGGCGTCCTTTCCCACAAGATCTCGGTCCTCAGGCCCAGGCTCCGAAAGTGCTGCAGCTTTCTCCTGCCCCACTGGTCGTAAATGGTCAGATAAAAGACTGCATCCATGGGAACGTAGTGCGCGTAGAGCTGGGGCAGATTGATGGGCAGAGGGACCACGGAAAACTCCTCATACCCCAATCCGGCTTCATGCAGCACGGCACGCACCATCGTGTAGCGTTCGAAGTAAGTGAGAGGGTTTTGAAGCGGATCGCTTCTGTGAGGGTCCGAGGAGTCTTCCTGGGTGAGGAAAGGATCGGGGTTGGTAATAGCCACCACCACGTGGCGACATCGAGCCTTCCCCGCCAGGATGTAGGTGAGGTGATCCTTGTGCAGCACCTGAAAACGCCCGTGAATGACTCCAAGTTCCACCATGGATACGGTTCATCTCCCGCGAAAAGAATGATGTTTGTCCGGACTCGTGTTTTCCATTCACCGTCGAATGCCTGCGACGAACGGGCAATCCCCGTGCGCTCCTGCAGAACCTTAGAAACAAAGCGCAATCTCCGAAACGTTGACGCGAAAAAACTCCGGGGCAAATTGGGCTCCCCGGCGTTGTGTGCATTCGTTCGATGCTCCCGGAGTTTGAAGAACCTGCCGGACGCCTCCAGGGTCATTGCGGGTTTTCAGGATCCCGTCGAATGCTTCAAGGCCAGCCGGAGCCTGTGCGCTACCGCCAGATTCGTGTGCGCCACCAGATAAAAAAGAGCAATCAAAGGCGCAGCGGGCCACAGCACAGCCGCCCACGCCGAGAGAATCATGACCGACGTGCGCGTTCCCTTGCTGGCCAGCGTGGGAGGGCCGAGGTCAATCCCGAGAGCTTCACCGCGAGCCGAACTGTAACTGATGAGATTGCCTCCGATGACCGCAAACATGCCGGTGAGGACAAGCAGCCACGGAGGCAAAGGTGCGGGGAGGTTGTAAAGGTAGACAATCATGCCCATCGCCATGGCGCCGTCGGCGTAGCGATCCAGGACGGAATCCCAGAAAGCCCCGCCTTTGGTCTCGGTCCCCGTCAACCGGGCAAACTGCCCGTCCACACCATCCATCACCTGGGCCGCCGCCGCCATGCATCCGGCTGTGAACGGCAGACCGGAAGCCCAGACCAGTCCAGCCATCGTACCCAGTCCCGCAGAGAAAAGGGTGATCATCCAAGGCTTCAGCCCCTTCACTCCAAGAAGGCGGGGGGTGACGCGCGCGGAGAGATGAACTTTGATCCACTTGAGAACAAAGCGGTCTGTGGGCTTGGTCTGCCAGGAAGAATCCTTCTGCATGAATGTCCCTCTGGGGGAAAGGTCGCCCTCAATGGTCCGTCGGGCAGAGCGGCCGCCTCCATCAAACGATCTCGATGGCGCCTTTTTCTGCCTCTCGTGCCTCTCCGATCACCGCCGCTTCCGTGATTCCCCTGATCTTCAGCGCCTCCACCAGTTTGGACGCCTCCCGGGCAGGAAGGGCAATGAGCAGCCCGCCGGAGGTCTGTGCGTCCGCCAAAACATCCAGAACCAGGGGATCGACCGAAGGGGCTGTCCGCACGTGGTGCGAGCAAAAATTCCTGTTGGAAAAGCTCCCGGCAGGCATCATGCCCGTCTGCAAGGCATCCATCACCTGCGGCAGGAGAGGCACCCTTTCCATCTCGATGGTGATGAGAACGCGACTGGCCTGGGCCATCTCCAGGGCATGACCCAGGAGGCCGAAGCCCGTCACATCCGTGCAGGCACTGACGGGATAAGACGCCATCACCTCAGCGGGCCGGCGGTTGAGCGAAGCCATCGATTCGATGGCCAGACGCTCTGCATCGGGAGAGATGAGTCCAGCCTTGATCGCCGTGGCCAGAATACCCGTGCCGAGGGGCTTGGTGAGCACCAGTGCATCTTGAGGCCTGACGCCGGCATTGGTCAAGACCCTGTCCGGATGCACAATCCCGGTGACCGAGAGGCCGAACTTGATTTCGGGATCCTCCACGCTGTGCCCCCCCACGAGGACGGCTCCCGCTTCATGGACCTTTTCGAGCCCTCCCCGGAGGATCTCTTTCAGGATGGCCTTGTCCATGGTCCGCACAGGGAAGCAAACCACATTCATGGCGGTGAGCGGGCGCCCTCCCATGGCGTACACATCGCTGAGAGCATTGGCTGCGGCAATGCGCCCAAAATCGTAGGGGTCATTCACCACCGGCGTGATGAAATCGATGGTTTGCACCAGGGCCATCTCCCCCGTGAGACGATAGACTCCGGCATCATCGGAGGTTTCCCGGCCCACAAGGAGGTTGGGGTCCTCTTCCAGAGGCAGTTCTTTCAGAATGTCGGCCAGGTCCCCCGGACCTATCTTCGCCGCTCAGCCGGCGGCCCGAACCGTCGCAGCCAGTTGCACCTTCGCCGGGCTCACCTTGTGATCAGGTTCCATCGCCATTCTTATCATTCCTCACACGCCGGGTCGCCGTGAAAGCCCTCCACGGGGCCCTGTCTCCAGAAAACCCTGCCAGGACGGACCAGCCACATGGATAGTTCCCAAGCTTTTTGACTTGAATCCATTCCAAGAGAGAAGGTCTCAAGAATTCGCCCGTGCCCTTCGCCGGGGAGCGCCTCGCGTTCCCGGCAGAGCGGCCACGGATTCAGCGCGGCTTCAGAATCAACATTGAACTAGCGGGCACTCGCTCAGCCCCCTGGAGTGATGCCTCGCCGCCCCAGCGCCGCACCCCGCATTTGCTTCTTCAAGCGGCTCTTCAGGCGAATTCGGTTCCAGTAGGTGAAGGGAGCCCGGGAGACTCTCACCCTTCCTTCCATGGCCGCGCGGGGCTCGAAAAGCAGGTCCAGCAGATGGCTCACGGGGACCCTCGACTGAAGCGCCTGAATGCAACCGGCACAATACGTGATGATTCTGCGGCTCTCGGCCTCCTTTTTTCGGACGGCCTGCCAGTGACGGGAAAACTCCGGAGCCAGGAACCCCACGGCTCCCCCCTCCCCACAACACACCGTGTTTTCACAGTGATGTTCCATCTCGCAGACTGTCAGCCCCACCGCCCGGATCAGATGCCGCACATCCTCATGCAGACCGGTCTCGAAGCGCACCGCGCAGGGATCGTGAACGCTCACAGACCCCTCAGTCTTTCCGCGAGGCGGAAGCCCATGTTCCCGCATGAACTCATACACCGTGGTGACGGAGAGTTCCCCCCCGTAGTCACGGAACACTCTGTGACAGCTCGGGCAGGCCGTCACGACCGTCCGGATTCCCTGTGCGATCAAGCCGGACTTTAGTTCGTCGAAAAGGAACGCGAAGCGTTCCTCACGGCCGAGATCATGGGATGGCTTGGCACAGCAATCCAGAACGATCCCCATGCTGGGGAGAGTTCGCTGCAGGTGCTCGAGTGTTTGAAGGACCCGCCCGGGACGTGTTCCCGGCAGTGTGCATCCCGGAAAAAAGACCGTGTGGCAGCCCGGGGGAAAAATATGCCGGCTGTAGCGAGGAGCGACCCCCCTTTTTTCATAATCGACGAGCACCCCGTGCTGAGGGTGTTCCCCGGTTCCGGCACGAGTGGCCTCCCGTCGCATTTGGAGGCACATGCCTCCGGGATCCAACTTCAAGGGGCACAGGGCGGTGCAGAGACCGCACAGGCTGCACTCAAACGCAATGTCCCAAGTTGGCCCCCCGTCAGCTCTGCAGGCTTCGGCGATCCCTTTGGGGAGCCCGTGCTTTTGGAGGAAGGGGCACTCTTCCCGGCACAACCCGCATTCAACACACCCCTCGGCCACCTCGGAAATCGGGTTCTGCAAAGCTTTCCCCCATCCTGCAACCACCTGTGGCAAATCAGGGAGTCACCTGATGCCCTTCGCACTCCGGGCTCTTCCACATGAAAAATTCTATGAAAACCAACGGCCCAAGTTAAATTGGAACTTCCTATCCGAACAAGAATTGGCATCGTCAAAATCCGTGGTGCGAGCACCAGGAAGACCGAAAACCTTTTCAATTTGCCAAAAGTATGGAAATTACCTGTTTGACGGAGCACCGGTTCTTTCGGTTCTCTATGCAAGTCTCCCGGTCAAGCGCCCGGGGCAAGGCCTGCCCTGGATTCCACACGGCGGGTGCAGTCTGCGTGCATGTGCAGGGCACTGTCAAGGATCTTAAAAAAGCCGCGAGTTTCTCGGCCAATCTGTCAAAGGAGATCAACCATGCGATTGTTCTCTCGAAAAAATACACTCACCAGCCTTGCGCGAACGTGCGGTTGAGCCGCCAAAATCGGCCCGACGGTTCTGTCGGACGTACTCAGGGGTTTTCCGAAACCGGAGGACCCCAACCTCCTCGTGGGTTTCGAATCCAGTGACGACGCCGCCGTTTACCGGGTAAGCCCGGACATCGCGGTGATTTCCACCGTGGACTTCATCACGCCGCCTGTGGACGACGCCGTCTGGTTTGGACGGATCGGCGCGGCCAATTCCCTCTCGGACATCTACGCCATGGGAGGCCGCCCGATAACGGCGCTCAACCTGGTCATGTTCCCCTCCAAGAAGCTGGACCTGGACATTCTCCGCGGCATCCTTCAGGGAGGCCAGGAAAAGGTCGCTGAAGCTGGGGCATCTCTTGCGGGAGGCCATTCGGTCGATGACGAGGAACCCAAATACGGCCTGGCCGTCACCGGTGTCGTTCACCCCGATCGAGTGCTCACCAACACAGGCGCCAGGCCGGGGGATCTATTGATCCTCACCAAGCCTCTGGGCACCGGCGTGCTCTTCAATGCCTGCCGTGCGGGGAAATTGCCCTGGCCCGACCTGGAAGCCATCCTGCCGCAGGTGGCATCTCTCAACGGCAAGGCGCTGGAAATCGCCCTCCGCTACGAGGTGCACGCCTGCACCGACATCACCGGTTTCGGGATTCTGGGACACAGCCTGGAGGTCGCTCAGGGGAGCGGTGTGGGAATCCGGCTGGAATACCAGGCCTTGCCCTTCTATGATCATGCCCTCGACATGTATCGACGCGGGGAAACCACCGGAAGCAACAAGGCCAATCGACAGCTTGTGGAGGCTCACCTCGAACTCACCGCCAGGCTGAGCCGGGAGCAGGAGGAAATCCTCTTCGATCCCCAGACTTCGGGCGGGCTTCTCCTGTGCGTCCCTCGGGAAGCAGCCGGCACCCTGGTGAGGGAACTGCACGCCGCATCCGTGGGAAGCGCCGTCATCATTGGAGAGGCCGTGGAACGTTCAAAGCCCGGAATAGAAGTCCTGTGAGTTTTGAGCCGATGCGGCCCAGGAGGGGGGACCACCGTCCGCCGTTTTCTCGGGAGATGCAGAGGAGAGGCGAGCGTCGAAGAAATCCTCAATCACTCTGCGGGTGGCCAGCAGGGGTTCCTCTTCTCGCAATTCCAAAACCCACCAGTCGCAGGGAAGCCCCAGCAGGAGTTCCAGGCGCTCCGCCAGATCCTGAACCCCGGTCGGGGGAATGTGGGTTTCGTCTCTCTCCTCATGGTAGATGTGGGCGTTGAACACCCGGTCCTCGTGAGGAAAAATAAAATCTTCAAAAGTGTAGTGCTGGCATTCCACCGAGGGGCAGACCCGGGCGTGGCCGATATCGAGAGTCACCCCTGCGCCGGATTTGCGAATGAGGCGCTCAAACAGTTCGGGCCGGCTCGACCATCCGGAGGCCAGATTTTCCAGGCACACACGAACCCCCAGACCTCGCCCGTATTCCACGAGGTTGCCCAGGCATTCCAGCGTCCGATCCCAATGGAGATCTTCCATGGAATCCCTTCCCAGCCCCATGTGAATGGTCATGTATTTTCCACGCAGCTTGGAAACGAGCCGGCAGGTGTTCCACAGGAGCTTTCGAGCCTCCGCAGCCCTGGACGCGTTTGTGTCTCCCAGGTCCACTTCCTTGAAAGCGCAGTGATAGCGCACCTCCAGAGGTTGCAGTCGGGTGATATGCTCGTAGAGCCTGGATTCCTGGAGGGGCGTGCGTGGGAGGTCCTCCAGGGTGAAGGTCCAGTCCACCCCGTCGAACCCATTGCGGAAAGCGACGTCCTTCAGGGAATCCACGTCCTGGATAAAATTGCAAAGGGCCAGCTTGGGTCGCATTCCATCCGCCTTCGGGATTCGAGTTTTGAGAGGTCGTGTGACAGTCAAAGACCTACGCCTTCCCATATAAACCCTTAATCAGGCAGCTTCAAATCGCTAATTCAAATGGTTTCGGTGGATTGAATAGGCAAAAAGAATGGACATTCAAAGGAAGAGGCTCGGAGGGAACCCCTGAGCCTCACAACAGTGGGAAAAGGGCATGGCTCGGCAGGCGTGCAACCCGGGAAGAAGTCCATCTCCCCTTCCCGGTTTTGCCGTTGGCTCATTCCCTCTGCAGCGCATTCATGCGCGACCGGAGGGCCTCCAGTTCCCTCTCCAGCTGACGTTCTGCCAGTTTCATGTCCTCTAGGTTTTCTTCGGGCGTGGAAACGGGGTACGCTCCCCCCCACGAGCCCATCCGTCGCCACCCGGCACCGGGCCCAAAGCCCAGACCAGGCCGAAGTCCGAAGCAACGGCCTCTTCCACCAAATCCTCCCATGAACCGCCCTGTGGCGCCCGTCGAACAAAACCCCATTCCTCGGCCGGACATCGGGCCTCTTCCCCATGGTCCCGTTCCATCTCTTGCAGGCATGTCACATTCCTCCCTCACGCAGAGTCATCGAAACCGGCTTCTTTCCAGGAACCCACTCCGGCCCCGGATACAACTCAAAGGCATAGTGTGCCTCTCTCGACACTCGTCCTGCCGGCGGTTTGTAAACCGGCATCCGGTTCTCTTTTGTGGATTCCGGCTGAACAACTGCCGGAATGACGATTCGAGTGGCGGACACTCTATTGTGTTGAATTGTAACAAGAAACCATTGTCCCAAGCATTGTGCGACTCCTGTGCCAAAGGGACGAATCATGCATAACAAATTGTTTTTAATAGCTTTTTAGCGGATTGACGCTCGTTCAACCACAGCGGGAAAGGAGCAGAAGTCACCCTCGCCGGGCCTGGAGAGGGTCAAAATGCATCCGGTTGTCCA
The DNA here is from genome assembly GCA_964654275.1 of uncultured Syntrophobacteraceae bacterium. Lineage (GTDB taxonomy): Bacteria > Desulfobacterota > Syntrophobacteria > Syntrophobacterales > Syntrophobacteraceae > SLCH01. The sequence goes on along the minus strand of CAZZHS010000001.1, from coordinate 99,699 downwards.
CCGGTTCATGGAATGCTGATGACCTTGTCGGCCAGCTGCAGCGCCGTGACAATGTCCAACATGTTGGTGGTCTCTCCCACCTGTTTTTTTTCCAGGAGACCAAAATGGTTGAGGCAGGTTCCGCAAACCAGGATGGTGGTCCCCTCCCCTTCGAGCCCTTTGAGCGCCTCCAGCGTTTCCGCGCCTTCCACCGCCAGTTTCACGCCCGCATTGAGGAAGATGAGACGCCAGAGCTCCGTGCCCATCTCCTTGAGGGTGCCCACAAAATTGAACATGAGCTTCGCGCCGAGTTCGTCATCCCCGCGACCCATGCGATCTGTTGCCACAAGCACGGCGATTTTCTTCGGGTGGGCGTCACCGCCCCCAAGCTCCATCACTTCACACGCCTGACCCTCTTCCCCTCGAATCCCCTTGACCTCAAAAATTCCCTCTTTGGAGGTGACGGTGACTTGAAATCCCATGCGCTCCAGGAAGCGGCTCACATTTTCTTTGGCAGCGAGATTGTCCACCACGACCTGCAGGCTGGTCACGTCGGTTTTCTCCGCCGCTTCCTTGGCCTTGAGGACAGGTTGCGGGCACGCCAGACCTCGGCAGTCGATCGTTTCTTGAGTCATCCTTGCACCTCGATTCTTCGGTGGTTTGAGAAGGCTGTCGTCGATTCCACCCATTGATACAACCGCCGTTTACCACAGAAGCCGGCAGGATGGTTAGAGGGATTTTAGTCATGACATCCGGTGGTTGAACAAAGTCTTCTCAGTCTGTCTCCTTCAGGTGGTTTCGGATTCTCCCGCCCGAAGTCTATCCCTGAATGCTTCGATGGCCTCGGGGATATGCTTTCGTACCAACAGGGCACGGTCCACTCCCCTGCCCCTGGCGTCCTCCTCGAAGGCAGGATGCTGGGAAGTCGGAGCGGGTGTTTCATACAGGCCGCCGTATTCCAGGGTCCTCGGATCGAGGACCACCTCGATGAGAGATTCATCCCCGCGGGGAATGGACAGGATCCAACCCAATCGACGCATGCATTCAAAGCGGGCCTGATCGGTGATGAAAAAGTAGACATTGAGAAGATCCACCAGTTTTCCTGCGGGCAGAGACTCGAAATCATGTCCGGTTCCCAGGCGATGCGTCCTCATGATGAGGTCATAGAATTGCCGGGTCTTCCCTTCGCTCTCCTCACACAGGGCCAGGATCACCCAATCCGGGAGATCACACCAGCGGGTTTTCTCATTGAACTCTGCGAAAGTTTGAAAAACCCGCCCCCACTCTTTAAAACCTCTCTGAGCCGCTTTCTTGGCGCGAATGCATTCCATGTCAATGATGCGGGCCATCTCTTTTACGCCTTTCTTCGATCTGAAACCCCCACTCAGGGAGCACCATGAGCCGTCACCCCTTCAGGGGTGCGAGGCCCGTAGAGCTCGCACCCTCGGCATCCTCCCACGTTGTTGGGGGTTACCCGGAACGCCGGAGTCGTGCGTGCTGCCCGGGGGCACCGGGTTTGTCAGGGACACCCGTCAAGCGGAGACCTGCCCCGGAGATTTGGAAAACCTGGCGAGCCCAGGCCCCAGTTGACGGATCCTCTCCGTGAAATCCCTGCAGGTCTGAGCAAACTGAGGCCCCATGGCCGCCGAGTTCATATACATTTCGATTCTCTCCGGCTCGATGCCGATGGATGCCAGAATCCCCCTGGCCCGATCCACCCGTTTGATCGCCCGATGATTTCCCGTGAGATAGTGGCAATCTCCAATCAGGCAACCAGAGACAAACACCCCGTCGGCGCCCTTCTCAAGGGCATGGAGCAGGTGCAGCACACTCACCCGACCCGTGCAGGGAATTTTGATGATCCGCACGTTGGGGGGATATTGCAGCCGCATGGAGCCGGCCAGGTCCGCCGCAGCGTACGAACACCAGTGGCAGCAGTAGCAAACGATCATCGGCTCAAAATTTTCATTCTCCATCTTTCTTCCTCCACAATAAGGTCTCAAGGTTTAACGCCGGATGTAGACGGCAGAGGACAGGAACCTCCAAGAACCGCAACCCCGATCAATCGAGGAAGCACGGGAAAAAATTCCACGGTGCTCCGGGTTGGGGAGGGACTTGGGCGTATCGCGTTGGACGGAGTTGCATCGTGAAGAAGGAAAGATGGCTTGAAGGAATGGATTCAAGAAAGCCACAGGAGATGCATGCAGGCCCGGCCCCAATGCCTACCGAACACGGGTAGTCTTCCATGAGCGAAGTCAGGTGAAACCCGTGGGAGCATGCATGTCGCACTCCTGAAAAGAAGATAGTGAAAGACTTTTCGATGAAGCCGCCAGGCAAAAAGATATTGGAACTTTTCCCATCTATCAAATTGATATTTCCAATAACACCACCAGGGAACCGATACCCCTGGCAATGGCAGTTCCGGCCAGGTCCCGGGAAGACCCTGACACAGCACGGAGGGTTTCTTTGCTCATGCCTCCCGCGTCCCGGTTGAGTCGAAAGATCTTTTCCTTGACTTTTGAACAGGCGTTTTCTACAAGTTTCTGTTCACTTCAAGGCATTGAACATTTTAAGGAAAGATTACAGGGGACAGGTGACATGGAGAGCATTCAGGCCGTCAAGGGCATGAACGATATTCTGCCGGGGCAGGTGGAGTGGTGGCAGCGGGTGGAAGCAGTGGCCCGGGAAGTGCTTGAAAACTTTGGATACCGGGAAATTCGAACGCCCCTGGTGGAAAGGCTCGATCTCTTCGCGCGGGGAATCGGCGAAACCACCGACATTGTCGAAAAGGAAATGTATGCGTTCGAAGACCGATCGGGCGACTGGCTCGCCCTGCGGCCCGAAGCCACGGCTTCCGTCGTGCGTGCCTACATTCAGCACAACCTTCAGGCCCAGCCCATCACCCAGAAATTCTACACCCTGGGCCCCATGTTCCGCCGCGAACGGCCCCAGAAGGGCCGCTACCGCCAGTTTCATCAAATCGACGTGGAAGCCTTCGGGGTAGACGACCCCATGCTCGACGCCGAAATCATGTACCTGCTGCGCCTCTATCTCGAAAAACTCGGGCTCACCGGTGTCGTCCTTCACCTCAATTCGCTCGGCTGTCCCGACTGTCGGCAGGACTATCGCCGGGTGCTTCAGAGCTTCCTCGAAGCGCATGCCGAGTCCCTCTGCCCCGACTGCCAGCGACGTCGCCACACCAATCCCCTGAGAACCTTTGACTGCAAAGTGGACCGCTGCCAGGCTGTGGTGGTGGAGGCCCCCCTGCTCCTGGACTCCATCTGTGAACCCTGTGGGCGTCATTTCGAGCAGGTCAAGAGCCACCTCGGGCAACTGGAAATGCACTTCGTGATCAACCCGCGCATGGTCCGCGGACTCGACTATTACTCCCGCACCACCTTCGAGGTGATCACAGACCAGCTGGGGGCACAAAACGCCGTGGGGGGCGGGGGGCGTTACAACGGACTTGTCCGGGACCTGGGAGGACCGGACATTCCCGGCATTGGCTTTGCCATCGGGATGGAACGGCTCATCCTGCTTCTCCAGCAGCAACAGGGGGAAACCCGACGGAGTCCGGGCATCTTCCTGGCGGCCCTCGGTGAGAAGGCCCGCGCTCATGCGTTCCTGCTGACGCAGCAGTTGCGTGCGGCAGGTCTGGAGACGGAAATGGACTACGAGGGCAAGAGTCTGAAAAGCCAGATGCGCCGCGCGGATAAACTTGGGGCAGCTCAAGTCCTCATTCTCGGGGAGGCCGAGATGGCGCAGGGGGTTGCACAACTTCGCAATATGGCCGACAAATCCCAGCGCGACATTCCCCTGGAGAACATCCTGGCAACCTTGAAGGCCGTCTGATTCGTTTGAGTTTTGATTTGAGCGCCGCACGCGGCATCCATGAGGAAACGGGAGAGCAACACGTGGAACAGTATCCGGAAACATCACAGGAAGGCATGGCCTCAGGGGCGCTGTCCCTGGATTCCCTCGAGGGTTGGACCAAAACCCACCACTGCAACCTTCTCGGCCGCGATCACCTGGACCAGGAAGTGACCCTCATCGGATGGGTTCAGCGCCGCCGCGATCACGGCGGCCTGATCTTTGTCGACCTGAGAGACCGTGAGGGCATCACCCAGGTCGTTTTTGACCCTCAGATCGATGCCGAGTCGCATTCCAGAGCCCATGTGCTGCGCAGCGAGTATGTCCTGGCAGTCAAAGGAAAGGTGCGTTCGCGGCCCGAAGGCATGACCAATCCCAAGCTCAAAACGGGCGAAATCGAAGTGGCCGTGGTGGAACTGAGAATCCTCAACACCTCCAAGACCCCGCCCTTCCCCATTGAAGACGATTTGGACGCCAACGAGAACATCCGGCTTCGCTACCGCTACCTGGATCTGCGCCGCCCGGCCATGTTTCAGAACCTCTTCCTGCGACACAAAGCCGCGCAGATCACACGAAACTACTTTTCAAATCAGGGCTTCGTGGAAGTGGAGACCCCGGTGCTCACCAAGAGCACGCCCGAAGGGGCCCGCGACTACCTGGTGCCGAGCCGCGTGAACCCTGGAAAGTTTTACGCTCTCCCGCAATCCCCGCAGATCTTCAAGCAACTCCTCATGGTGGCCGGCTTCGAAAAATACTTTCAGATTGTGAAATGCTTCCGGGACGAAGACCTGCGGGCAGACCGCCAGCCCGAGTTCACCCAGCTGGACCTGGAAATGTCCTTTGCCGACGAGGAGACCCTCTGTGCGCTGATGGAAGGATGGCTGCGCAAGCTCTTCCTCGAAACCGTCGGCGTGGAGCTGAATACTCCCTTCCCCCGCATGACCTATGCCGAAGCCATGGAGCGCTACGGAACGGATCGGCCCGATACCCGTTTCGGGCTGCAGCTGATGAACGTGACGGACCTGATGGGGGCCTCGGAAGCCCGTGTTTTCAAGCAGGCCGTGGAACGAGGAGGCATGGTGAAGGCTCTGCGGCTGCCTCGGGGAGCCACCCTCTCCCGCAAAGACCTGGATGATCTCATCGAGTATGTGAAGATCTTCGGCGCGCAGGGCATGGCCTGGATCAAAATTCTTCCCGACGGCTGGCAGTCGCCCATTGCCAAGTTTCTCTCGGAGGGCATCCGCGAGAGGCTGACTCAACAGGCAGGACTGGAAACCGGGGATATCATTTTCTTCCTGGCCGATCAGGGCAAGGTCGTTCACGATTCGCTGGGCAATCTGCGCGTGCGTCTTGCACAGCAGTTGAACATGGTCCAGCCCGGACATTATAATCTGGTCTGGGTCACCCACTTTCCGCTGCTCGAATGGGACCATGAGGAGAAGCGCTTCACTTCGGTGCACCACCCCTTCACGGCACCCTTCGAAGAAGATCTGCATTTCCTGGAAGAGCAGCCGGACCGGGTGCGCAGCCGTGCCTATGACCTGGTTCTCAACGGCACGGAAATCGGCGGGGGATCCATTCGCATCCATCGCCAGGACATACAGGCCCGGATCTTCAAGGCTCTTGGCATCGGAGCCCAGGAAGCGGAGGAGAAATTCGGCTTCCTGCTGGAGGCGCTGCAGCATGGCGCTCCTCCTCATGGAGGCATTGCTTTCGGCTTCGACCGGCTGGTCATGCTGTTGTGCGGCAGCAGCTCCATTCGGGACGTCATCGCTTTCCCCAAGACCCAAAAGGCCACCTGCCTCATGAGCGGGGCACCTTCCGAGCCCGACATTCGACAACTTCTGGAACTCTGCGTGAGGGTGGAGTCAGAAAAGAGGAGCTGACCCCATGGCCCGTTGGAACAGCAAAAAGCGGTTGCTTGAGCACGAGCATTCCATCTTCTGGAAGCCCCAGCTCATCGACACGGCGGAACCGAATCTCATGCGGGAGATTTTTCCCTATGAAGAGGTCCCCCGCATAGACTTCGACAACAGGATCCTCCCCATCGATCCCGCGGAGGACATGTTCATCACGGACACGACCTTCCGTGACGGCCAGCAGGCGCGTCCCCCTTACACGGTCGCCCAGATCGGAAAGATCTTCGACCTGCTCCACCGCCTCTCCGGCCCTAACGGCGTCATCCGCCAGGCGGAATTTTTCCTCTACACCGCCAAGGACCGTGAAGCACTGGACCTGTGCCGTTCCAAGGATTACAAGTTCCCCGCCATCACGGGATGGATTCGAGCCGTCGAAGCGGACCTGGATCTCATTGCCGAAATGGGCATCGAGGAAACGGGCATCCTGACCTCCGTGTCCGACTACCACATCTTTCTCAAACTTCAGCTCAACCGCAAAACGGCCCTCAACAAATACCTCAACATTGTTCGGGCGGCCCTGGACAAGGGCATCATTCCCCGTTGCCACTTCGAAGACATCACCCGCGCGGACATCTTCGGATTTTGCGTGCCGTTCGCCATGGAACTCATGAAACTGCGGGAAGAGAGCGGCGTGGACATCAAGGTGCGCCTGTGCGACACCCTGGGCTTCGGGATCACCTACCCGGGTGCGGCGCTCCCCCGGAGCGTCCCCAAGCTCGTTCGCGCGTTCATCGATGACGCGGGCATCCCCGGGCACCTCCTGGAGTGGCACGGGCACAACGATTTTCACAAGGTACTGGTGAACGCCAGTACGGCGTGGCTCTACGGATGCTCCGGCGTCAACGGCACGCTCCTGGGCTTTGGGGAGCGCACCGGCAATGCGCCCATCGAGGGACTTCTCATCGAATACGCAGGCCTTCGAGGCGACCTGTACGGCATTGATACGGCAGCCATTACGGAAATGGCCGAATATTTTCAAAAGGAACTGGGATACCGCATCCCGCCCAATTACCCCTTCGTGGGTGAAGAATTCAATGCGACACGTGCCGGCATCCATGCAGACGGACTGGTGAAACACGAAGAGATTTACAACGTTTTTGACACGCAGCGGTTGCTCAACCGGCCGATCAGCATCATCGTCACCGACAAGTCCGGCATCGCCGGCGTGGCCTATTGGGTGAACACCCGATTGCGGCTCGAGGGAGAGCGGCGCCTCGATAAGCGCCACCCGGGCATCGTCAAGATCTACAAGCGCATCATGCAGGAGTATGACGAGGGACGCAACACCTCCATCTCCACCGAGGAACTGGAACGATGGGCACGACGCTACCTCCCCGAATACTTTGTCAGCGAATTCGATCGGTTGAAGCAGCGCGCCCGCGCCCTGGCCGCCCACCTGGTGGCAGAGGTCGTGGAAAACGAGGCGATCAAGAGCATGGAACCGGGGCGTCAGGAACCCATCATGCAGACCCTGCTGGACCTCAATCCTTTCATTCAGTACATTTACGTGGTGGACGCGGAGGGGCGGAAAATCACGCGCAACATCACCCACATTGTGGACAAGGCCAAATACGAGTCGGCACGTGTGGGGGACGAACTCGCGGACCGTCCCTGGTTCATCGAACCCATGCGCAACGGCAAGGTTCATGTGACCGATTTCTACACTTCCCGTTACACCGGGGCGCTCTGCATCACTGTTTCCGCGCCCATCACCAATGTCTACGATGAAATCGTGGGCATACTCGGCATTGACATCCGCTTCGAAGACCTGGCGAAAATGGAGGAAGATGAAGGCTCCTGAGGTCCGGATTTTCATCCTGAACCCCCAACATCGGAGTGTGACGTGAAAGGATCCTTACGCAGAGATTTGGCCATGGGAATCATTTTGACCTTATTCTTTGCCGGTTGCGCTCAGCGGCCCACTCCAACCGAACCGCCTTTCCCCGTCATGGAGGGCACCGTCCGCACCCAGCGCCCTTATCAGATCAACGGCATCTGGTACTATCCCATGCCGACGGCTCAAGGCTATGTGGAGGAGGGCCTTGCCAGCTGGTACGGGCCGGGGTTCCACGGAAAGCCCACTTCCACGGGAGAACGCTACGACATGCATGCCATGACCGCAGCGCACAAGACCCTCCCCATGGGCACCCACGTCAAAGTCACCAATCTTGAAAACGGAAAATCCGCCATCCTGCGGGTCAACGACCGCGGCCCATTTGTGGATGGCCGCATCATCGATCTCTCGCTCGCCGCATCCAAAGAACTGGACTCCAAGCAGCGGGGACTGGCGCGAGTGCGCGTGGAAGCGGTGCAACTGGCACGGGAAGAGCACCAGGGAGCCAACACCTACTGGCGTGTGGAAAATGTCCCGTCTTTTCGCTACGGCAACTTCACCATCCAGATCGGGTCGTTCAAGGACCAGAACAACGCCAACCGGTTGAAGGACCGGATGCGGCCGGGTTATGAGGTCGTCCACGTGCAGCCGGCCCTCGCTGACGACGGGTCCATTTTCCGCGTCCAGGTGGGAAAGTTCAGAGACATCGTGCTGGCCGAACAGGAACTGCAGCGTCTGCGCAGTTCGGGTTTTCAAGATGCCTTTGTGGTGGCCATGGAGGACCGATGACGTGTTGAAAACCTTTGCCCACCCCTCCCCGGAAGCCGACGCCATGCTCGCCCGAATTGCCACGCGGAAGATGGGTGCAGACCCCGAGATGGAAAGCCGGGTGCATGAGATCCTCACGGACGTCCGAAATAACGGTGATGCGGCCCTCATCCGCTACACCCGGCAGTTCGACGCCCCGGAGCTCCGGCGTGAGGACCTTCAGGTCCGGGAGCATGAAATCCAGGCGGCCTACGAGCAGGTGGACGGGTCCTTTCTCTCAACTCTGCGTCGTGCCGTTCACAACATCGAGTCTTTCCACCGCCAGCAGTTGCACCCCTCCCATTTCGTCACGCACAGCGACGGCACCTTCCTGGGGCAGATGGTGCGCCCCGTGGGGGCTGCAGGTCTCTACATCCCTGGAGGCCGGGGTGGAGAGACCCCTCTCATATCGTCGGTGCTCATGAACGGAATCCCCGCGAAACTGGCCGGTGTGAAAGACCTGGCCCTCATCACTCCCCCGCGCAGAGACGGATCCATCAATCCCTACCTGCTCGTCGCCGCCCGGGAGGTGGGCGCGACCCGCATTCACAAAATCGGGAGCGCGTGGGGTATCGGCGCGCTCGCCTACGGAACGGAATCCGTGAAACGCGTCGACGTGGTGGTCGGTCCCGGAAACATCTATGTGGCGCTCGCGAAAAAGCTCGTCTCAGGAGAAGTGGGCATCGATCTTCTGGCGGGACCCAGTGAAATCCTGATCATCGCAGACGGAACCGCCACGCCCGCCCACATTGCAGCGGATCTGCTGAGCCAGGCCGAGCACGATGCCACGGCGAGCGCGGTGCTGGTGACCCCGGACAGGGACGTGGCCCAAAAAACCGTCGCCGAGCTCGAAAAACAGCTGGAAAGCCTGCCGCGCCGCGAGATCGCGCGAGAAGCGCTCCGAGACTTCGGGGCCGTTTTCCTCGTGCAAAACCTCGAAGCGGCTTTCGAACTCTCCAATGGCATCGCCCCGGAACACCTGGAATTGCAGGTCGAAGACCCCTGGTCGTCCCTGGGCAGAGTGGAGAACGCCGGCGCTGTCTTTCTGGGAGATTGGACGCCTGAGGCGGTGGGGGATTATTTCGCGGGTCCCAACCATGTGCTGCCGACGGCGGGCACGGCCAGATTCGCATCGGCGCTGAGCGTGGAGTGCTTTCTCAAGCGAACGAGTGTCATTTCTTATTCCCGTGCCGCATTGGAACGTGATGGAGAAGCCATCATGCAGCTGGCCCGCCTCGAGGGCCTCGATGCCCACGCGGCCTCGGTCGGAATCCGGCTCGGGGGAAAGGGATGACCTTACCTGGGATTCCAGGAAGCAGAGGCATCACCGGGAGGCGGGGCCGCGCGTGCTCTCCACCACCCAGTCCAGGTAGGCGGGAAGCCCGTCGGAAACCGGGAAGGCGATGATTTCCGGGACTTCATAGCTGTGGAGCTCCCGAACTCTGCTTTGGAGGTCCAAGAAAAGGGACGTGCGGGTTTTCATGATCATGAGAACCTCGGGCTCGTCGCAAACTTCCCCTTTCCACCAATAGACGGAGCGAATTCGAGGGACGATGTTGACACAGGCCACGAGCTTCTCAGCCACCAGAGCCCCGGCAATGCTTGCAGCCTCTTCTTCGTTGCCCACCGTCACGAAAACCACTGACACTTCGCTCATGCTTCCACCCTCCTCCTCGATCGACGTCACCGGCTTTTTCGCCGGCTCCTGTTCACAAGACACGGGAAAAAGCGCCACCCGGCCCGCAGCCCATGCAAAAACGATTGAACTGCACCCAGCCCGGCCTCTTTCTCCCTAAGGGAGTCACTCATGGAGAAGGATTCGATCCTCCATGATCCGAAGATTCAACTGCCCGCCTCCTTCTTCGACGTCCTCATTCAGGACGTCTCCGCCGCCACATGGTCGCGCCTCATCCAGCACAACCCTAGCTTAAGAGCCCGGGTTTTGGAAGGGTTTTCCGCACGTGCCGATCGGCTTCCCAGGCTGATTCGGCAGCCCCAGCTCACCGCCCGTCTTCGAAGACTTCTGCAGCAGGACACCGATTTTCTGGAGGAAGTCCTGAAGGTCTGGGGCCAGGAAAAGCTGGCCTTCATGGCGTTCCTGGAAATGCTTCACGAAGAGTTTGTTCAAGAAAACTTTCTCCACCTGAAAAACCTTTTGGGACCCGAACGACTGCTGGCAGGTCTCCACCTACTGGGTTTCGACCGCATGGAAATACATCCCCACCTGGCGGAGCCGGGGTATTGGGAAAGGAAACTCGACCTGGAAGTGCTGGAGCCCCTCATTCCCGTCTTTGACCTCTGGAGGGACCTCATCGTTGAGAAGCCCGAGCTGTCCCGATGGATGGAGGAGTTGACGGGGCCATGGACCGCGAGCGGTGAGAAGGTGAAGCCGGTTTCGGAGAGCGGCCGGGGCCCGGAGCCGAAGGTTCACCGCGAGGACGAGCAGCGCAGGCGCCTGGAAAAAAAATTGGCTCAGGCGCAGGAGGAGATTCAGGCCCTGCGGGAACGGGAAGCAAGGCACAAGAAGGAAGCGGCAGCACTCCAGATGAATCTGACCCAGCTCCAGGAAAACTTTCAAAGCAGACTGGATGAGGCTCTGCGTGCACAACATCGGGCCTGGTATCGTCGCTTTGAAGGGACGGACCTTCCGGCCCTCGAAGAAGCGGAAGACCGCCTGGAACGGGTCCTTCGACGTGCAAGGCGTGCCATGGAGCTGCAGCGGGAAGCAGACGATCGATACGGTCTCGTGGCTGCGGTTCGCCAGAAACTCCTGGACGTGAACCGAATCCTGGAGGAGATGGAAAAGATCCAGGACCAGTCGCTGGTCGTGCACACGGAGGTGATGAAGTCCAAAGGGGAACTTCAGAGGGAGAAGAAGCGTCTCCTGGAATCGCCGGGAATCGAAAAGGTGCTTCGGGGTCTGCCCGCCACCGTTTCTTCCGAAACTCTCGAACAGCACATTCGCCTCTTGGATGCCTCCCTGGAATCCCTCCCCCGTCTCTCGAAGCTGGCGGAAGTGGTGGACCGGCTGGAATCCGTGGGCTTTCTGCCCGACGCGGAGCCCTTGCGCGAAGCCATTCAGGTGAAAAAGTATCAGATCTTTGCCCCGATCTATGCCCGATTCGAACCGCCTCGCAGTGAACGGGTCTCTCGGAAAGTCCTCCCCGATTTTGAAGACTTCGTAAACAGCGGCCGGAGCAGAAGCCACGATCTGTATGTGGACGGCTACAACATCCTGCTCAGCGCCCAAAGCTCGGGAGCCGCTGCGGGCCAGGGTTCTTTGACCGAACTGCGGGAGGAATTCATCCGCAGAGTGGTTGAAAAGAGTCGTTTTTTCAAGCGGGTGGTCCTGGTTTTCGATGGCGTGGAAGATTCACGCGACCGCATTCAGAACGTCGAAATCATCTACACGGACAAATTTCGAGGCATGGACGCCGACAACCAGCTCATCCAGATCATCGGAAAAAGAAAAGACCGCAGCGCTCTGCTGGTGACCGCCGACCAGCAGATTATCGACGCCACGGAGCCCAAAGTGTTTGCACTCATGGACCCCGGCCACTTTTACCTTTTTGTGTTCGACGTGGATTTTCCTTTCCTGGCCTGACAAGGTCCGAAGACTTTTGTGAAATGAAGACGTTTAAGGAGGCACATGGTGCAGCCGCCGGGAGTGAGCCGGTACAACCTCGATCAATGGGATGGCTTCACGGCCATTCTGAGGGCCCTGGAGAAAATGGACCGGACCGAAATCGAGTTCCTCAGGGAGCTCTCGCAGCCTTATCTTCGTTTTCGAGAGGCACTGGAGGCTTTTCAACGTCTGTACCTGGAACCTCTTTGCGTGCGGACCTGCTATGAAACCGGGGTCAGCGCCTGCTGCGGTTTCGAGAGCATCTTCACCTTTTTCGCCGATCAGGTCGTCACACTTCTCTTCTCCAGGGAAGAGGAAATCGCCACCCTGCTGGATGTCCTGCAGAAACCCAACAAAACCCGGCGGTGTGTCTACCTCGGGTCCCGGGGATGCCTCTGGAAAATTCGGCCCATCTCGTGCACCATGTTTTTCTGTGACGAGGTGAAAAACACCCTCATCCATGATTCAGCCGCGTTGCAGGAGGAGTGGGAAAGATTCCAGGCATGGGAAAAGGAATTCACCTGGCCGGACAAGGAAGTGCTTTTTGATCTTCTGGAAAAACACTTCCTGCATCGCGGCGTGGAAACACCCTTCATGTATTTTCACAAGAGCCCCGGGTTGCTGCGGGTGAAGGCCCGTGCAGGTCTCGGGGACACGAAATCGTAGCGGGGCCGCTCCGAGACCTCAGGAAGTGAAGGGATATCATGCGGACACATCCCTTTGTCGGCAAGGCTCGAATGGACATTGCCGCTCGAAGGGATTCTGACGAAACGGGAAGCCGGGACCGCCGGGAGACCGATTTTGAGGAACTCTTCAAAACGGCTTTCTCCTGAGCGCTGCTGGATCAGTTCGGGATCTCAACTCCTTTGGGAGGGGTCATCTCCATGAGGACGCTGAAGTAATCCTGGATGAAACGGCCGGAAATGACGTGGGAGAGAGGAAAAATGAGGCTTCGCCCCTCGAGAAAGGCCCCATTGAGCGCAAAAAAGAGTCGGCGGGAAATCTCATACAAAGCGAGGTTGGTCTCCTCACGGTGCGATGGAACCCCCTCCGGGGAACCCGCATGGATTTCCCCCGGGAGACCGGCAGCCCCGCCCGGCAGACCGAAAACCCGGCAGGCGATCGGACGGCGCTGGTAGAGGATGCATTTTTTGTCCACATTCAGCGGACACCGGTAGGCGTCCCCCCCGCCCGCAACCCCCTGGGCCCGCCCCTGCAGCAGGCCCCTTCCTTCCGTGGATTCGGTGAGCTCATCCGTGGCAACCTGCGTCATACCCCGCATCCGCCGCCCCATTTCCACAGCGCGCTCAATGGCGCTTTGCCGCTCCTCGCTGGGCAGAGTCCGATTGAGGTGATGGTTCAGGTAGGCCGCTTCGATGAACTGAAGACTCAAGTGTCTCACGCAGCAGGCATCCGTGCCCAGTCCGCAGCTCAAGAGCGCTGGATCTTTTGAGGCGGCAGACTCGAAGAGTCGGTCCGCTCTTCGGGCCAGCGCTTCATACTCACCAAAATAAGTGCTCAGATCCACGAGCCTGGCGCCCTCCAAGGAAGGTTCCCGAATGGCCAGCTTTCCCGAACGCTTCCCATACTTGAACAGGAACCACCACTGGGAAAAGCTGCTTGGGCTGGAACGGAGCTTCTTGAGCCGCTTTTCGGCGAGTCTCAGGCCGAACCCCCTCCGCAGCAGGTAGGAGGTGATGAAGGTCCCTGTGCGCCCGATCCCGAGGCGGCAATGGACCAAAACCTTCTTGCCGAGGTATATGGCTTCATCGAGCCAGTCCAGGGCCTTCTCGAGAGCAGCCAGTTCCGGGGCCTGGTCGTCGTCCACGGGGAGATAGAAGACCTCGAACCCATAATCCCTCTCGATCTGATGCAGGTCGCAATACTCACCGCAAAGGTTGACGATGGCATCGATTCCCTGGGAACGCAGGGAGTCCAGTTCTGCGTAGGACATGGGCGCATGTCCGACTGCCAGATGATCCGTGACCCAGGTCAGGTGGTACATGATCGATTATCCCGTTCCCGGAGCGCCTCAGCGCCGCTCCGGTTCACTCCGATCAGCTTTCGAGAAACTCATCGGCCAGTCTTTTCACCTCGGCTTCATCATCGAGCCGAACATCCATCAGCCGTGTGACACCCAGCAGGCGTCCCACCATTTCCATCTTCTCCCAGAGTGTCTCCGGCGGCAAGTGCCTGAGACCCGCATGGAGCATGTCCCCTTGAATTCTCACTTCAAAGCCGTGATGCCGGAGGATGAGTTCAAGGAATCTGATTCGAAGACGGCGCCCCTCATAGGTGCCCCCTCCCCCTTCAAACTGGAGCGCAAGGCGATTCTCCCGAGGTTCGTCCGCGCAGTAACAGTCCAACAGCACAAAATGGTAGCCGAAGCGGATGTTCACATTGAGATAGTCCCTGGAGACGAGAGCGAAGCTCGAGAGCAGCTGAGAATCCTTCGAAAAAATCCCGGCGCTGATGCGGTCCAGTTCCTGCCAGTCCACGTGGTGGCGATCGGTAGACCACTCCACACTGGAATGGGTCAAACCTTTCCACAAACGTTTAACGAGTTCGCAGTGAATCTGGTGTAACTCGACGTCCTTGCTGTCACCCACAGCCGCATCGAGACCCCCGTCAAGATCCAAAACATACAGACTGATGGGCACCTCGCTCACAAGCTTCTTGGCTCCGCGGACCCGGCCTGCCCCCTCGCCCGCCAGGACGAACATCTCCTCCACCGCCTTCTCATGTGTGAAGCGGATCACATCGTGCAGCGTCCGGCAGTTTTGGGGCAGGAACCGGGGCGAAGCGGGATCGGTGAGATTGAGAGCGGAAACGTGCTCCAGGAGCGCTTTCAAGCGGGATCGGAACGGCGAATCCCTCGGACCCTCCTCTCTGCGACGCTTGAAGAGCACCTCTGCGGCCAGCCCCACGTAGACCTTCCTCTCATCGGCGTCCACCGTGATCTCCCTGCCCGGCTGGAGCTTTTCGAAGTCTTCGGTGACATTCACCAGCATGGGAACCCCCCGTTCCCGAGCCACAGACGCCAAATGCCCGGCCACGGAGCCCACCCGCGCCACCACGGCCTTGACTTGGGGCAGGAGCCGCGCAAAAGCCGGCGAGGAAGTCTCAAGCACCAGCACAGACCCCTCGTAAATTTCAGTATCTTCCAGGGAATCCGCCTGCTTCAACACCCTGCCCGCTGCAACACCCGGGGATGCGGTTTCGCCCCCCGACAGCAACACTTCAGACGGAACCGGGGCGGACGTCTCCACAGAGTCCGCGAGATCAGGCCCACCCTGGGCCTCACCCGATTTCGGAAGCTGGACGGCGTCGGGTCGATCCTCTTTTTCGATTTGCCCAAGCGGACGGGACTGAAGCACAAAGAGCCTGTCCCCGGCGTCCAGGCACCACTCGATGTCCTGAGGCTGCTGAAAGAAGTTTTCCAGTTCCAGGCCCCAGGAAGCGACCTCCTCCGCTTCGGATGGAGCCAACGGCAGGTCCAAGGCAGCCACGGAGCCCCTGTCCATAACCTCAAGTCCTTCAGGTCTCTCCGCCCCGGCGCTCAGCGAGTCCTCGGAACGTTCGATACGTTTGAGCACAGGTCTGCCACCCTCCCGGGAAAACACCAGCCTCTCGGGCGCCAAGGCTCCGGACACGAGCTGTTCGCCCTCTCCCCGAACACAGTAGAGCACCATCGTCCCGGAATCCCGGGACATGGGGTCTCGAGTGTAGAGGACGCCGCTGCTTCGAGCCTCGATCATTTCGAGAACAAGAACCCCCATGGGCGTCTCGGTTTCGAGCAAACCATGCCCGATGCGGTAAGCGAGCGCTTCCGGCGAATACTTGCTGGCCGCAACCTCCCGATAAGCGCTCAGCACACCCGACGGCGGCACGCGGAGGATGGAGGCGTACTGACCCGCAAAGGAGAGGCTCGCATCTTCCCCCACGGCACTGCTCCGCACCGCAAGGGAAATGTCTTCAGGCGCATCGGGAAAGACGGCTTCAAGGGCCTCCCCAATGGCTTCGGACAAATCGGGGGGAATTTCCCCCTGCAGAATGAAGGTCTGGAGAGCAGCGGAGGATTCCCGGAGGGAGGTCTG
The DNA here is from genome assembly GCA_964654275.1 of uncultured Syntrophobacteraceae bacterium. Lineage (GTDB taxonomy): Bacteria > Desulfobacterota > Syntrophobacteria > Syntrophobacterales > Syntrophobacteraceae > SLCH01. Next base: position 83,568 of record CAZZHS010000001.1, on the reverse strand, counting down.
AGACAGGATATCCAGGCGAGAAAGCACCTCTGCGATTCGCGATGGAAGGTCGTTGTGCGAGAGAAAACGCCGGAAGGCAGAGGTGGTTACCGCGAACCCGGAGGGAATCGCCAGGGGCAGATGCTTCCCGATGCGGGCCAGGTTTGAGGCCTTTCCGCCCACACGCTGCGTTTCCATTGCGAGAGGATCATCCAGGTGGAGGACATAGGGGGGGGAGATGTCGGGGGAATCCTCAGCCAGGACGGTGTCACGGATCGCGTGGTCAATTTGCTCCAGGACATCGGGCAGTTGAACATAGGCCTCGGGATTCATTTCCAGGAGCTGATCCACCATGCCGCCGAGAGCTCTCGAAAGCCGCTCATAATGGCGCCGAATACAAAGGAAATCCGAAGGCTTTCCAAGATAATAGAGCTCTTCCAGCCTGGCCATTCTTTCATGACAGACGCGGTCACACTCCAACAGGGCCCTGAAGGCTTCATATTTGCGCCGAATGATTGTCCCAGGGAAAAACGTCTGTTGGATGAGTCTTCGCAGTTGTCGCAGCCTGGCCATCAGAAGCCTTTCGCGGCCCTCCTGGCGAGAATGGCCGCCACCTTCTCCTCCAGTTCACTCTTTTCGATGGGCTTCACACAGTACTCATCGGCCCCCAGATCGATGGACTTTCGAGCCGTCTCAAGGGTAGGATACCCCGAAAGCATCATGACGGAAATGTTCGCGTCGATCTTCTTGAGTTCCTCGAGCACCTCCACGCCGCTCATCTTCTTGAGTTTGATGTCCAGGATGGCGAGATCCACCGGATGAGTTCTCACAAACTGGATGGCATCTTCTTCCTCGGTGAATACGGACACATGATGCCCCTCCCGCTCCAGGATCTTGCGCATGAGGACCACTGCGTCCAGGACATCGTCCAAAACCATGATTTCCGCCATGATATGTTCTCTCCATGACCATGACCATCAGCTGAAACCGTCGGTGCAACCCGCCTCTGCGGTGCAACTTCGAAATATCAAACGTTCTGTCCGGTCAGCCGCGCCTTCAACGAGCGATACCCTTGAAAGCGTCTCATGAATTTCGAGTAGACCACCCGGACCGCGATGTAAAGCAACAGGAAAAACGGGAAAGTGCTCAGGGAATCGCCCAGGAGCGGGAGGTTCACCGGTAGATCCAGGTCCACATGTGAAAATCTCAGGTCCATCCAGGCCAGGGCGAAGGGCACGGGCCAGAGAGTGACACAGAAGATGGCGGCCCCGAGGGAGAAGGAATGGCCGAAAGCGTCCAGGGCCTGTCGATTCAGGGCCTTGTAGCTCTCCTTGTCCCCCATCTGGAGGGCCTTTTCCGACAGGGCGTGGTGTTTGTCCATGTCGCCGTGAATCTCCCGCAGCCTTTTCCGGTTCAGGGCCATGACCCCCATGGAGGAGAGATCCCCGAGAACAGCGCACTGCAGGCACAGGAGGCTGGTCCCCAGGACATAGCCGAGGGTCGCGGACGCGGGCCACCGGTAGGGGGCAATGAGCCAGGGATCGAGAAGCAGGAGAACCCAGGTGATGGAATCCATAAAAAAAGGCTCCAGGGCCAGGGCCTGGAGCCTTTTGGAAGGCTCGAGGCCCCCGTGGAATCTAGCCGAAGATCTTGATGTTGAAGAAGCCTCTCAAGACATAGTCGATGCCGACATAAAGGGCAAGGACAATGAAAAGGCGCTTGAGCCAGATGTCTGAAAAGTACTTGGACGTCCGAGGTCCCACGACGGAACCCACCGCGATGCCCACCAGCTCGATGCCGATGAGGCCCCAGTCGAACTGGATGCCTTTGGTGATCAGGGTCACGATGCTCGTGATCATGCTGATGAGAACGGCCAGAGCCGAGGTGCCCGCGGCCAGGTACATGGGCAGCTGAGAGACGCTGGTGAGAAAGGGAACGAGGAGGAAGCCTCCGCCCACACCCAGGAAGGCAGCCACAGCAGAGATGGCGATGCCGCCGAAAAGGGGGAGAAGCGGGTTGAATTTGAACTCAACTCCATAGAAGGTGAAGACCACTTCCGTTACGGAAAAACGGGTCACTTTCACACCCAAAGCCGCCGTGTCCACCTTCTCCCCGCTCTTCTGCTTCTTGACGCTCTCTTCGAAAGCCTGGGCCGCGGCCTTTGCCTTCTTCTTGCTGGCCTGCCCCTTGGGGGATGTTTCATAGAAGAGGTAGCAGCCGAGGAGCAGGACAAAGAGTCCGAAGTAGCCCTGGTACTGGGAAAAGGAGATCTTGCCGGCCGTGAGGGTCACGGAACCCCAGGCGCCGATGATGGAGCCGATGCCGAGGCTGATGGCCAGGGGCACCACGAGCCGCCCCATGCGGTAGTAGTTGAAGGACGAGATGAGTGCGGAAAAACCGACCAGGTACTGGTTGGAGCCGCGAATGGAGTCGGTGATGTACTTGTTCAGCGTGGGGGCCGTGTCCCGGAAGGTCTTGGCATAGGCGCCCAGCCCAAAGACGGTCATGTGGCCCACACCGGCCATGATGCCGCCGAAGGCACCAACGGTGGAAAAGATCCAGCCCACCCACACGGCCCACAGGAAAGCCACGATGAGGTTCACCTGTGGACCGCCCGGAATCCCCAGAAATCCGCGCGGCGCGTTGGGGTCGATCTCACCCGGGCCGGTGCCTTGAGGCACCGAAGCGATAGCATCCTGAAGCCTCTGAGCCCAGGCGGGCTCCAGCCAGAGGCTGACCGCCAGAAGCCCCAGGACCGCAAAAACCAGCGTTCTGAAATTCTTCGTCATGATGATTCTCCTCGATTGAAATTGAAATGGTTGAAAGGAGTGCTTCCTGCTGAAAAACTCAAAAACACCCGCTGGGCTGAGAGGACCTGACCCATTCGGGATCAGAACGTCAGAGACGGCATCCTCTGCCCTCCTGATGCCGCCCAGAGAGACGGGTCGGAGTTCACCGGAAAACCAGAGCAAGGCCTGTGCCAGGAGCCGGAATATCTGTGGAGAGCCGGAGTTCCTCAACGCCCGGTGCGCTCAATGCGCCCTGATCAGCAAGGAGGGGGGCCGGGGAGGGACCCGGCCCATCCGTGAAACCTTGAGCGAAACTCTCCATGACAAGGCTTTCTGCAACAAAAATATTGCACCTGACCGGTGCCTGAAGGGCGGTATTGCCGTTGAACTCACCGAAATGTCCTGTGTGCAATGCATTCTTGCACTGCAAAAAATTTATGGCACCAGCAGGAGCCATCTTGAATCTCCCCTGGATCCATGGGAAGCCTTGGTCAGGAAAGTCTACGGTCAGACTCGGCCATCCGGCGGCCGATTCTGAAAGCATCCCGGAAAGTGAGTGTTTTCGCAGTCCGGCATCCTTTCCAGCTCCTGGTATGAAATTTGCCCCATGGTGAAGCAGGCACACACCAACTCGAGAGGAGACACGGGGTTCACGATGGCACTCATTCTGGTGGTCGACGATGAAGAAGATGCCTGCCAGCTGATGGAGAGGATCTTTCGCGCCTCCGGGCACCACGTTCAGACTTTCATCCACGGTGACGAAGCCATCCGGTGGCTGAAAACTCATGTGCCGGACGTGGCGATCCTGGATGTCAAACCCATAAGCATGGATGGAATCAGGGTGCTGAAACACCTGCAGAAGAGGAATTTCCCGACGAAGGTCATCCTGGTCACCGGGCAACCCTCCAGCGAAACCGACAAGAGCGTCATGCGGTACGGCATTCGGGAGTATCTGGTCAAACCCCTTGAGATCGAGGATTTGGAGGAACACGTCAATCGGGCATTGAGATTGATTTTATAGGAGACTTGTGCCAAATATCAAGGCAAACCTTATCGCTGAAAGGACGGAGGCATGACAAAACAAGTGTACAGTCTTTGCTTCATGTGCACCGTGAGGTGCCCCATTCAGGTGACCGTGGAAAATGACCAGGTCGCATGGGTGCAGGGCAACCCGCACGTTCCGGGCATCGACGGAGCGCTGTGCGCCAAGGGTTCCGCGGGTCCCGCACTCCTCAACGATCACGAACGGCCTCAATACCCCATGATTCGAACGGGGCCCAGAGGTTCGGGGCAGTGGCGGCGAGCGACGTGGGAGGAGGCCTACGACCACGTTGCCGACCGGCTGAGGGAGGTGATGGACAAATACGGCCCCCAGAGTGTGCTGTTTGGAGAGCGCGCCAATTTGAATACGCACATCAGCAAGACGTTCATGAAGGCTCTCGGTTCCCCCAACCACTTCACCCACGATGCCCTCTGCAAGGGGTCGGTCAACACGGCCTTCCGAACCCTCACGGGGTACACGGATGCCCAGGTGGGAATCGATTATGCCAACACACGCCACATCGTCATGTACGGCCGCAATCTTTTTGAATCCTTGGAAATCAAAGCCATCAACAACCTTTTGGCAGCCATGGACCGCGGGGCCAGGCTCACCTGCATCGATCCCCGCGTGAGCATCACCGCCACCAAGGCGGACCGCTACTGGATGATCCGCCCGGGTACAGACCTGGCTTTGAATTACGCGCTCATTCACGTGATCCTCAAAGAAAACCTGTATGATATTCCCTATGTGAACCGATGGGTCCTCGGCCTCAATGAACTGAGATCTTTCGTGGAGCCCTTCACGCCCGGGTGGGCGGAGCAGGAGACGGGCATTGCGGCGGACGAGATCGTTCGTTTCGCGAGGGAAATTTCACGGGAGAAGCCCTCGGTGGTGTTTCATTACGGGTATCGCGGGGCTCACCATCCCCACGAAATTTATTTCAGAAGGTCACTGGTCATTTTGAACGCCCTGATGGGAAGCATTGAAACCAAAGGCGGACTTTTCTTCAAGAAGGGCCCCAAAGCTGCGGGAAGAGGAGACATCGGGAAGTACGTGGACCAGGATCTCCCCAAGGTCAGCGCACCGCGTTTTGACGGCTCGGGACGCGATGTCTTCCCCATTGCCGACGCCTCCCACGGCAATCCGCAACGGCTCGCCCACGCCATTCTTCATGAAGACCCCTATCCCATCAAGGCCCTCATCGCCAACCGGTTCGAACCCCTCATGTCGATCCCGGACACCGGCGCCACTAAAAAAGCTCTGGACAAGCTGGACCTGATCGTGACCATCGACGTGAACTTCAGCGAGATCGCCTGGCATTCGGACGTGATCCTTCCCGAATCCACCTTCCTGGAGCGGTCCGATTCTCTGCAGCCCGTAGCAGGCCTCAAACCCCAGGTCTACATGCGGCGCCAGGCCGTGACACCGCGCTACGACACCAAACCGGGATGGCTCATTCTCAAGGAACTGGCCCAGCGGCTCAACATCGGCCAGTATTTCCCCTACGAAACCATCGAGGACATCTGGAACTTTCAGCTCAAAGACATGGGCGTCAAGATCGAGGACTTCGAGTCCAAGGGGTTCGTGTCCCTTGCCTCCGAGCCCATCCTCTGGGACCGGGAAAACGGGATCCAGTTCAAGACTCCCTCGGGCAAGCTGGAATTTGTGAGTTCCCTCCTGGAAGATGCAGGGTTCCCTTCCTTTCCCCCCTACAAACCCGTTCAGCCGCCGCCTGCGGACCATTTTCAGCTCATGGTCGGTCGATGTGCCGTGCACACGCACCTGTCCACACAAAACAACCTTTATCTCAATGAACTCGTTCCAGAGAATCACCTGTGGATCCACTCTGCCGCCGCGTCGCGCCTGGGAATCCTCGATGGAGGTCTGGTGGAGGTCACCTCTTCCACGTCCAGTGTGAAACTGAAAGCCAAGGTCACCGACTTCATCCATCCCCATGCGGTGTTCATGCTCCACGGCTTTGGAAGAACGGTTCCGGCCCAGACGAGAGCCTGCGGCAAAGGGGCGAGCGATGCCATGCTGCAGGAGAATGTCTCGGACCACATCGGCGGCAGTCCCGCTCTGGACAGTACACTCGTCAAGGTCGTTCCCGCAAAGGGATGAGTGCGCGCATGAACCGCTGCGACCTCGGCAAGATCACTCGCATCAACGAGCCCGATTCTCATGGAAGGGGATTTTCTCATGAGCCAATATTATCTCATCCAGGACCAGAAGAAGTGCATCGGCTGCCTCAGCTGTGAGGTCCACTGCAAGAGCCACCACCATCTGCCGCCGGGTCCGCGACTGGGCCAGATCATTCCCGTGGGTCCCAAGATGATAGGCGCCGCGCCGAGAATGTCTTTCATCTTCATGCCCTGTTTTCATTGTGAAGAACCCTGGTGTGTGCCCGTCTGTCCCACCGGTGCCATGCGTAAACGGCCTTCGGACGGCATCGTCTACGTGGAGCCGTCACTTTGCGTCGGGTGCAAGAGCTGCATCACAGCCTGCCCCTGGGGAGCTCCCCAGTGGAACCCGGAGACCGGAAAAGTGGTGAAATGCAACTATTGCATGGATCGCATCGATCAGGGGCTCAAACCCGCCTGCGTCACCAAGTGTGTGACCCACTGCCTCCACTTTGGAAAGGCTGAGAACTTGGACGACACGCGTCGCCAACGATTCGCAAAAACAGTCGCGTTCGAGCTGGATACCATTGTCAGCGCACGCTGAGAAAGTCCTGAAAGGTGAGAAGGGAGGAATCCGTGACGCCTGAAAAAGCCGAAGCATTGCCGGCACCCTGCCACATGGCCTGCCCGGCCGGGATCGACATCCCGAGCTATCTCGCTCTGGTCGCCCAGAGGCGTTTTGCGGAAGCCCTCGAGGTCATTCGGGAAGACAATCCTTTTCCCTGGGTCTGCGGGCTCATCTGCCCGCACCCGTGCGAGAAGGCCTGTGTGCGGGCCCATCTGGATGACCCCATCAACATCCGCTATCTCAAGGCTTTCGTGGCCGAGTGGACCACCAGACGCCGGGGATACCCCGCGTCCTCACCCCCGGTTCTCGACGGCCCCCAGGTGGCGGTCATCGGCTCCGGCCCTGCCGGTCTCACGGCAGCTCACTACCTGGCACTCAAAAAGTACCGCGTCACCATTTTCGAATCCCTCCCGGAGCCTGGGGGGCTGCTCAGGTGGGGCATCCCCGAATTCCGGCTTCCCCGCCACATCGTGCAGGCGGAAATCGAGTCGATCCAGAGTCTTGGCGTCGACATGCGCACGGGCGTGACCGTCGGAAGGGACGTGACGCTCGACCAGTTGAGATCCCGAGGTTATGCAGCGTTCTTTATCGGAACGGGAGCTCAGGAGGGGCTGAAGCTGGAAATCGAAGGACGCAAAGAATTTCCTCAGATCCTCGATGCCATGAGATTTCTCAGGAACATCAGTGAGGGGATTCGTGCGAAGCCCGCAGAAAGGGTCGCCGTGGTGGGAGGAACGTCCGTGGCATTGGACACGGCTCGTGCCTGCGTGCGCCTTGGCTGCACCGATGTCCATCTGGTGGTGAAACGCTCCGAAGAGCAGATGCCTGTGCCCGCACAGCAGTTGAGGGAGGCCCGGGAGGAGGGCGTTCAGTGCCACTTCCTCTCCATGCCCCTGCGGGTGCGGGGGGAACAGGGCAGGATTGCCCACCTGGAATGCTTGAAAATGGGACTGGGCAAAGCAGACGCCAGTGGCCGCCGCCGTCCCCTCCCTCAGGCCGACAGCAACTTCCTTCTGAGTGTGGAGGCGGTCATCGCTGCCGTGGGAAAGCGGCCGAACCTCGAAAGTTTCACTGCCACACCCTTTTGCGCCCTTTCGCCGCGAAACACCGTCGTGACCCGGCCTTTCTCCACCCACACTTCCGCCCGAGACATCTTTGCAGGAGGGGACGTGGTGACCGGGCTCGGCACGGTGGTCGAGGCCGTTGCGGCGGGCAAGCAGGCCGCACTCGATATCGACCACTTCCTTTCCGGATCGGCGGATCCCGCTCCCATATTCCGAGCCCGCAAACGCCGTAAAATTGATTTCTTTCGCGTGAGCGCCCAGGAAAAGATCGATTCGCATCGGGTGCCGGAACTCCAGGAAGATCTGGAAACCAGGAGGCGGAAATTCAGCCTGGTGGAACTGGGCTACGAGGAAAGCATGGCTGTGCGTGAAGCCGTTCGCTGCTTGAGGTGTGATGTCTGCATTCGGTGTGGGGCCTGCGAACGGGTGTGCCGCGACCACATGAAGGTGAATGCCCTGGAATTCAAGCAGATCGGTTCCACCGAGCGCATTCTCAGCGATTATGACCGTCCTTCGCGAACATGCATCGCTTGCGGCGCCTGTGCCATTGCGTGCCCCACCGGCGCCATCGAATGTCTTGAATCCGACGACGCCCGCGAAGTCCTTCTTTGCGGAACCGTGCTCAACCGCCTGGAAGCCGGACACTGCGCCCGGTGCAAGAAGCCCCTTCCGCCTCAGCGCTATCTGCAATATGTCGTCAACCGGAGTGACAACGTCACAGGCATGCGGGTGGAGAGAGAGTTCTGTTCAGCTTGTGCGCGGGAACAGAGCGCCGCGCGGTTCGTGAAACCCGCATAAGAAGTCCCGGGGGGAGGGCGTCTCTCAATTCGGCGGCCGATGACGCAAACCGGTACCCGGCTTCCTCTCGAATCCACGTTGGCTCCCAACGCGAGACGCTTCCACTGAGACCCGCCAAGCCCCTGGGTGGCTGTTCATTGGTTTGCGCGCAAAAAATTGGCCAGGCTTTCCGTATCCTCAACATTGAGCACTTTCGCGCTGCGATCGATTCGGCGCATGAGACCTCGAAGGACTTTCTTGGGCCCCACTTCCACAAAGTGGGTGCGCCCCTGGGCGACGAATGCTTCCATGGACTGTCGCCACAGCACGGAACCGCAAATCTGATCGAGGAGCTTTCGGGGCACTTCGTCCGCCCGTTGAAGGACTTGGGCGTCCACATTGTTGATCACGGGAATCTGGGGATCGTGGAATTTGCAAGCCAGAACCCGGGGTTCAAACTTCTCCCGCGCCGCCTCCATACAGCTGCTGTGCCAGGGACCGCTCACATTGAGCATCACGCACTTTTTGGCCCCGGATTCATCGCTGAGCGCCACGGCTTGGGCCACACTTTCCGAGGGACCGGTGATGATGACCTGTTCGGCGCAGTTGATGTTGGCGATTTCAGCTCCGCAGGTGCGGCAGATTTCCTCGATCTTCCCTTCGTCCAGATCCATGATGGCCGCCATCGCCCCCGGGGATTCCAGGGCCGCCTCGTGCATGAAGCGCCCCCTCCAGTAGACCAGCTGGAGCAGGTCTTTGAGATCCATCACTCCGGCAACATACAGGGCGCTGTATTCCCCCAGACTGTGACCCGCCGCGGCGACCGGGTAGATTTCATGCAATTGAAGGACGATGTGGCAGGCCAGGTTGACCACCGTGATGGCGGGCTGAACGTTTTCGGTGAGCACGAGCACCTCTTCAGGCCCCTCGAAACACAGTCTGGCCATGTCCATGTGCAGAATGTCGCTCGCTTGTGAAAAGAGTTCACGAACCTCACTGTAGTTTTCGAAAAAGTCCCGTCCCATTCCCACATACTGGGAACCTTGGCCGGGAAAGAGAAACACCCATTCGGTCATTGTTTTGCTCCTTTCCAGCACCAAACTTCGGAGCGCTCCCACCGGAGGGATCCGCGGGTGCAATGCTCGCTTTTTTATAAACATTGAGAATACTTGTCAATGCGATAGTGAAGCGGGTGCAGGAGGCCGACGCTTCGGCTGCAGACAGCTCACTGCCTGCTGAATCTCTCTGGACCGTCCTGCAGCGTGTCGAGCTCGGGGAGAGCACACTCTCGACATTTTTTCCACGGGAGGTGAAAGGTCGAACCCGGCTTACCGGCTCATATGTGGGTGAGTTCTCAGGGGGTTGCCACCGTGAAGGCTTCTTGGGAGCCATCTGAAGCGTCCGATTCGGATTTTCAGGCCCCAGGAGCCCTGGCAGCCTGAAGGTGTGCATGCCGCCGGGTTGGACCGTGGAAATTTTTATCTTCCGCGTGAGCAGAAACTCCGCAGCGTCATGGCGCTCCGATTTCCGGAATCCGGCCGGGGTGGCATTGACTTTGCCTCAATGGACAAGGAAAATGAGGTGTACGGGCTACTTTTTGACTGGTTAGGGAAGGAAAAGCGAAGATGAGCGCAAAAGAACAGCGTGGAAGCAGAATCAGGGGCTTTGACATCCGCGAAAACGACTGCATTTGGACCAAAGCCGACATTGTGACTTTCAAGCGCTGCGAGAATGTTTACGACTGCAACAGCTGCCAGTTTGACAAGGCCATGCAGGCCGCCACGCAGTCCCGTAAAAAAGGTTCCGACCTCAAGCCCACCTTCAGGGAGAGGTCAAAAGCACAAAGCTGCCTGGAGCGACGTTGCCGTCATATGTTGACAGGGCGGGTGGCCGTGAAAAGGTGTCCCAACGATTTTCGATGCGACCTCTGCGAATTCGATCAGTTCCTGGAGGACACCGACGCTCTGAGACCTGGAGGGGCCGTGAACCTCTCGGTGGTGGAAAATTTCCTGTACGCCGAAAACTACTATTATCACCCCGGACACACGTGGGCACGAGTGGAGTATGGAGGCCGGGTGAGGATCGGAGTAGACCATTTCGCCATGAAATGGCTGGGGACTCCCACCGGTTGGAACCTTCCAGCTCCAGGCCGGAAAATTTCCGTGGGCGAACCGGCGCTGTCCCTGGTTCGAGGCGTGGACGCTGCGGGGGCTCCGGCGCCTGTGGAAGGCACGGTAATTGCCGTCAACCTCGATGTGCTCGAAGACCCCTCGCTCGCACAAGCGGCTCCCTTTCAGGAAGGATGGCTCCTGCTGCTCGAGCCCGACAAGTTGAAAAGAGATCTCGAGAACCTTCATTTCGGCGAGGAAGGACATGAGTGGCTCTGCAACGAATGCGCGGCATTCCGACGATTTCTGGAAGAAGTCTCCCAGGGGGCGCCGGCTGAAGACATCTCGGCACGGGGCGACTGGGCGACCCTCATATCCCGGGTCGAATGGAAAAAACTTGTGAAAGCTATCCTGAAGACCGATTAAGAGGATGCGGTTTGGCGTGTCACAGCCTCGCACAAAAAAGCGGCATTTGAGCAGACCGTCAATTCCACCGGGTCTTTTCCGCAAACGTTGTCCCGAGACCTGTAACTCCCTACGTTTTTGATGCGCCTTGGCAAGTTCAGGTTTGAAGAAGGGCTTTGAAAAGTCCCTGCTGGGGATCTTGCATCGACCTGGAAGCCGCAGGACAAAAATGGTCGCATTGTTCGCCATAAGTCAGTAAGATGCTCGACATTGAAGTGCCCATTTGATCTTGAAGTTTCAGTGAATGACTTTCTCCGCAATTGCCACCGGGAGCGAAATACATGATGCCAGGCCGATTTCCTTGGAGATGTCTAAAAGCGGCGGTCCTCTCCGTCCTCCTCCTCTTTGCATCGACTTCATGGGCTGCTGCACAACCAGGCCCCCTGGAAGTCATTCAATCGGGAACGGATCGCGCCATAGAGATCCTTCGAAGCCTTCATACGGGAAAAGGCCCCACACTGCGGGAGCAAAGGGGCGAGATTCTCGCCATCGTGGACGAGTACTTCGATTTCCATGAAATGGCCATGAGGTCCGTCGGGCGTCCCTGGCGGGACCAGTCCCTTTCCAACCGGGAAGAATTCGTGAGGCTGTTCAAACAGCTTCTTTTCAACACCTACGTGGACCGGGTGGAAAACTACACCATGGGCAACGAAAGAGTGGTCTACGACAGTGAGGAAATTCGAGGCCGACACGCTCTGGTGAAGACGAGAATCCTCGAGTACCGAAACACCACGGTTGAAGTGGATTATCTTCTGCGCCTCGACGATGGCAAGTGGCGTGTCTACGACATCATCGTAGAGGGAATCAGCCTGGTGAACAACTATCGCAGCCAGTTCGGTTCCATCCTCGCCAACAGAACTTTTGACCAGCTCCTCGACATTCTCCGGCAAAGAGTCCAAAGATAGGGGTCACCTCAATTTTCGGGCCCTGGCCTTTTCACGGCCGGGGTCAGGGAGAGAAGCAATGAGCGAGGGCGCAGTCGGGCACCGCCTGCGATTGCGAGAGCGTTTTGAAAAGGCAAACCTGGATGGATTCCACGATCATGAAGTGCTGGAACTGCTTCTCACCTATGCCATTCCCAGGCGCGATGTAAAACCTCTGGCCAAGGAGCTTCTCTCGCATTTCGGGGGTCTGGCGGCCGTTCTGGATGCGCCTCCGGAAGACCTCAGACTCATTCGTGGAGTCGGCCCCCACGCGGCGCTCCTCCTGAGCATCATTCCTCGACTGGTCGAACGCTATCAGCAGGACCGGTGGCGTCATGGACTCACCATCGATTCCACCCGTGCGGCTGTCTCCTTTCTCTCAGCCAAACTCGGGGCGCAGCGCAATGAAGTCTTCTGCCTTCTGGCACTGAACAGCCGCAACCACCTCATCGCCGCAGAAGAAATCCAGAGGGGCAGTGTCAATCGAACCGCCGTTTTCCCGCGACTTGTGGTGGAGGCAAGCGTGAAACATCGCGCCACAGCCGTGATCCTCGCCCACAACCACCCGAGCGGAGACCCGCAGCCTTCGAGTGCAGACCGTCAGATCACCGCCAAACTCAAGAAGCTTCTCGGCGAACTCGATATCCTCGTCCATGATCACATCATCATCGCGGGGCCCCATTATTTTTCATTCGCCGAAAATGGAGGACTTGCATGAAAAAAGACCTGATGCAGGCGGTCCTGATCCAGGAACCGGCCGTGCGGGGGGAATGGAACCGTCTGACCCTTGGGGAAGTCCCGCGCCCTCCCATGAAAGAGGGTGAGGTGCTGGTCCAGGTGGAAGCGTGTTCCGTCAACCGCGCCGATCTTCTTCAGAGGAGGGGCCTCTACCCTCCCCCCCCTGGAAGCACGGAAATCCTTGGGCTCGATTTCGCCGGATTCGTCGTTCAGAAAAGCGACAATGTGGAGGGTTGGGAAATCACCGACAGGGTCTTCGGGATCGTCGCGGGTGGCGGTTATGGACGCTATGTGGCGGTGCCGGCCTCCCACCTGGTCCGCATCCCCGAAAACCTCAGTTTCGTGGAAGCGGCAGCGGCAGCGGAAGTGTTTTTCACCGCCTTCTACAACGTGTGCCTCCTTGGAGGGCTTCAGCCCCAGGAGACCCTGCTGGTCCACGGCGGCGGCAGCGGCGTGGGGACTTCGGCCATTCAACTGGCAAAGGTCATGAACGCCTCGGTGATCACCACGGCAGGGTCTGCCGAAAAGGTGAAGCGCTGTCTCCAACTGGGCGCGGACCACGCCGTCAATTACCGTGAGGAAGATTTCGCCGCCAGAGTGACCGCACTGACGGACGGACGTGGCGTCGACGTCATTCTCGACTGGATTGGAGCTCCCTATCTGTCAAGACACATCGAACTGCTTCGCCCCAGAGGAAGACTGATCCTCATCGGACTCATGGGAGGCGCGCAGGGTGAGATCCCTCTGGCCCCCGTGCTCACCAAAAGGCTTCGCATCCTGGGCTCCGTGCTCCGCAGCCAGTCCCTGGAGGAAAAGGCCGCCATCACCCGAGCCTTTCAGGAGCAGGTGTTGCCGCTGTTCCAGGAAAAGAAGATCCATCCTGTTGTGGACCGCGTCTTCCCCATGGCTGAGGTGGAAGAAGCCCATGCCTACCTGCGCGAGGGAAAACAATTCGGTAAGGTTGTCCTCTCGTGGCAGGAGAGTGTTGCCGCATGAAGTGCGGAAATTCATGAGAGAGTGAGGCCGGTGAAAGATTGGATCGCCCTGAGGGGGGTGAGCTTCATTCGAAGTAAAAAAGTGATCCTGGATCAAATCGACTGGGAAATTTCACCAGGAGCTCACTGGACGCTTCTCGGCGCCAACGGCTCCGGCAAAACGACCCTCCTTCAGCTCCTGGCAGGATATCTCTGGCCGACCCGCGGAGAAATCACCGTCCTGGGTGAAAAATTCGGGCACACAGACCTGCGTGAGCTGCGCAAGAAAATCGGCTGGGTGGGATCCTTCCTGCAAGCTCAGATTCCCGCGTCTCAGCGGCCGCTGGATCTTGTGGTGAGCGGCAAATTCGCCAGCATCGGTATTTTCCAATCCCCCACCGAAGCGGACTACTCGGACGCAAAAGCATGGGTGGAACGTCTGCGGTGCGGACACCTCATCGACTTCCCTTACGGCGTCCTGTCGCAGGGCGAGAAGCAAAGACTCCTCATCGCCCGGGCGCTCATGCCCCAGCCCCAACTCCTCATATTGGACGAACCGTGCGCAGGACTGGACTTGAAGGCGCGAGAGCAACTCCTTCAGACCCTCCAGGATCTGGGAAGCGGCCCGAACGCACCCACCATGATCTTCGTGACCCACCACGTCCAGGAGATCATGCCCGTCTTCTCTCACGTCTTTCTCCTCAAAGAGGGCAGGTGCGTGGCCCAGGGAGAGAAACACTCCCTCCTGACGGGAGATCTCCTGAGCAGGACTTTCGACATTCCTTTGGAAATCGGAGAGGAGAAGGGGCGCTACTGGAACCGGGTCCGGTTCCCATGAGGCGCTAGTATGGCCGGGCAGAAATGATTGCCCAGATCGGCTGATTTCCAGGCTCTTGCCTGGAAATCAGGCAGTGGTTTAGAACTTGCGCCCGGGAGTACTAACGATCCAGCGGTTCCTGACGGGCGGCGTAAAGCTTTTGGGCAAGCTGCAGGGCTTCTGGGGAATCCACTCCCATGACCTCTTCTTCCGCGGCAGGGACAACGCCGATGGAAAGATGATCTTCACTCATCCATTCCACGAGGTCTGTGAGAAAGTACTCCTCGATGGTCACCCACTCCTCTCCCCTCTGCTTTCTCACCAGATGAGGCTGTGCGGCGAGGCGGTCCAGATAGGGAAGCAGGATTTTTCTTCTCACTGCGTATACACCGGCGTTGGAACTCTTCAGCCGCTCCTGACGCTCCGGCGGCCAATCCTTCCAATACTTCCATTCCACGATCCGCAAAGGGCGGTCTCCGTCCATTTCCAGCATGCCGTACTGACCTCGGTCCCGGGGTGTGAAGACGAGGAGCGAGAGGGCATGCCGGGAGAGTTGACCCACCAGTTTCTCGTAAGTGCCGGCGCGGATGAGGGGGACGTCGCCCATGGTGATGATCACGTGATCCTGTGCGGCCGCTTCCAGAAAAGGCCGTGAAGCCAGCAGCGCCCCCCCTGTTCCATTGGTGACGGGTTGGTAGAGGTAGGAAATATCCGGCAGGTGCTCCGTGGCCCGCTGCACCTCGTCGGCGCGGTGGTGGACCACGATGCCTTTCGGACCTTGAGGCAGATTGCCCAGCACTTCGAGCAGCAGGGATCTCTCCCCTTCATAGAGAGAGGCACCCGGCTTCAGGGGCAGCAAAGTCTTGTTCCCCTCGTAGCCCACCATCCGGCTCCCTCTGCCCGCCGCCAACACCACGCTGGCCACACCCCTCATCGATGTCCTCCCCCCTCAGGTTATTCTCTCAGCACAACGCAATGCAATCGAGTGTCCGCCACGCGAGTCGTCATTATCGGCATTCTTTGAACCTGAATCCCCAAAAAAAACTGGATTTCGGCTGAAAAACTGCCGGCATGACGAGTGTCGTAACAGATGTTTTATAATGTGGAGCTGTACTGACCAAACATCAGATTTTTATGTTTTGTTGCGCCCCCCGGTCATGGCCGCCAACGGAATATCCTTCGCGGCAGCAAAGCAGAAAGCCTGGCAACGTCGGGACAGCGGCACACGGAACTGCAATGGACAACTCCTAGGATGTCTCTCAAGAAACAGCTTTCTCTTGGTACTCCATGCCGCCCTTCGATACCTCAGGGCGAACGTAGCTTTTGTCGGTTGGTGGTCCTCCAGGATCTTGTAAGAAACGACCGTTCCTTGTCGATCAACTTGCCATGGCCATGGTAGAGCTTACTTGGCCCAGGGCGAACGTAGCTTTTGTGGGTTGGTGATCCTCCAGGATCTTGTAAGAAACG
>CAZZHS010000001.1:0-67577 GCA_964654275.1 uncultured Syntrophobacteraceae bacterium | reverse complement strand
TCCTTGTCGATCAACTTGCCATGGCCATGGCAGAGCTTACTTGGCTCATAGGAAACAGTCCCTCAGGGTGACGCAGCGTCCTTCTCCTGAGATCGCAGAACACGGTAGCGAGCGACCGCACGGGAATGTTCTTCCAGCGTCCTGGAAAAATAATGGGTCCCGTCGTTGTTGCTCACAAAGTAAAGGTAATTCACATCCTCGGGATTTAGTGCCGCTTCGATGGAGCGCCGTCCGGGATTGCAGATGGGGCCGGCGGGAAGTCCCCTGATCAGGTAGGTGTTGTAAGGGCTCGGACGCCGCAGGTGCTCCGCGCGAACCGGCCCTGAGAAGCCCTCCAGGTCATAGACGGCCGTCGGGTCGCTCTGGAGCGGCATGCCCAGCTTGAGCCGATTGTGGAAGACGGCGGCGACGCGGGGCCGCTCGGCCTCCACGGCTGCCTCTTTTTCCACCAGTGAAGCCAGAATCACCAGTTCATGGAGGGAAAATCCCAGCGCTTCAGCCCTGCTCTCCCACTGGGAGGGCAGCTGACTTCGGAACTGTCTGACCATCGCGCGCAAAAGGGAGAGCTCGGTCATATCTCGTGTGAAAAAGTAGGTTTCGGGGAAAAGATAGCCCTCCAGGCTGTCCGCTTCAACGCCCAGGGACTTGATCACCTCGGGATCGGCGGACAGTCTTAGGAACTCATCCTTGGAGGCAAGACCCTGTTCTTCAAAGACCCGTGCCACTTCGTTGAGGGTAAGCCCTTCCGGAAAAGTGATTCTTCGCACATAAACGCGACCCGAAGCCAGCTGGTCCATGATGCTGCGGGGCGTGGACAGGGCTGAAAATTCATATTCTCCGGCCTGGAGACGCGCTGAGGCGCGGTGGATTCTGCAAAGCAGGTAAAAGAGTCTGTCGTTTTCAAGAACCCCGCGTTCCCGGAGCAGGCGGGCAATTTCCAGACTGCTTGTTCCCTGGGGAATTTCTACAATCTTCGACTGCGTGCCGGAACCTGCCGGAAGCATCGAGTAGCGCCAGATTGTAAATCCCGAGAGGCCAAGGGAGAAGACGCCCAGGCCCAAAAGGGAGAGGAAAACGTAAGCCCACAGCGTTCCGTGTCTCTTCTGCATGGCATGCCCTTTCAGAGTGGTATGTCCGGCTGCAAGGTAATCTCCCATAGCACACTTGAATCATCGCGGCAAGGCGTTGTGGTTTCGGCGTCTTGCGTGTGCGGCAGAGAGTCGGGGGCGCCCCAACGCCTCCCTGCCCCTGCTGAGCGGCTGTTCTTGTCCTCTGGAAGACCCGGGAAAGTCGATGGTCATAAAAATGATCCAGGACTCACATCGGCGCTTTCGTGGGGGTTCCCTTACATGCTATATTTCCTGGAAATCATGGCATGGAGGTTGTAATCCTGAAGCAAGGGGGGTAGTGGCAGGTCCTATGAGCAGTGAACTCTATCGAAAAGCCGGCGTCGATTTGGACAAAGCCAATGAACTTGTGCATCGCATCAAGCCTTTGGTGCGCACCACCTTCAACAGCGGCGTCATCACGGACATCGGAGGGTTTGGAGGACTCTACTCGATCAATGATCGGGATTTGAAAAAACCGGTGCTCGTCTCCTCCACCGACGGTGTGGGCACCAAGCTGAAGATCGCCTTCTGGGCCAACCGGCACAACACGGTCGGCATCGATCTCGTGGCCATGTGTGTGAACGACATCATCGTCCAGGGTGCCCGTCCCCTCTTTTTTCTGGATTATCTTGCCATGGGCCGCATCGACCTGGACCTCGTGGAACAGGTGATCAGCGGCATCGTGGCCGGGTGCCGCGAGGCAAACTGCGCGCTCATCGGCGGGGAAACCGCGGAAATGCCGGATTTTTACCGAGACCAGGAATACGACATGGCGGGTTTTGCCGTGGGCATCGTGGACAACAGCCGGATCATAGACGGCTCCACCATTCACGTGGGGAACCAGATCGTCGGGATTTCTTCGAGCGGCCTTCATTCCAACGGCTACAGCCTGGTCCGTCGTGTGATTTTCGACCAGCTCAACCTGCCCCCCAATGCCTACCTGGAAGAGTGCCAAAGAACCGTTGCGGACGAACTTCTCGAACCCACGCGCATTTACGTCGAACCCGTCCTGAAGATCATCCGCCGATTTCAGATCCCCGGAATGGTGCACATCACGGGGGGTGGCTTCATCGACAACCTGCCCAGAATTTTGCCCAATGCCTGCCAGGCCCTCATCCGCAGCGGGACCTGGGACATTCCCCCCATATTCCGATTCCTCCAGGAGCGGGCCGCCATCGAAGAACAGGAAATGTATCAGGTTTTTAACAACGGCATTGGATACATCCTGGTCACGGAGCCCCATGAGACCCAGGAAATCATTGAATATCTCAATGCCATGAACTTTAAAGCCTATGTCATCGGGGAAATTATTCCCAGAGACAAGGACGCACCACCTGTGCGAATCATCTAATCCTCATCCCAGCGCGGTCCCCAGTGAAGAGCCCGATCTCCTCTACCGCCGATTTGTTCCGCGAGAGCGCAAAGATTGACAATGCGATCCGCTTCCTGGCCAATTATGTCCATGGGAAAGAGAGGGCCCTGAAGCTCGCGCTCATGTGCGTCTTCTCCCGTGGCCATCTCCTGATCGAAGATCTGCCGGGACTGGGGAAAACGACTCTGGCCATTGCCATCGCCAAAATCCTGGGACTCACCTTCGGCCGCATTCAGTTCACCAGCGACCTCCTCCCCTCGGACATCACGGGCCTTTCGGTCTTCAACAAGGAAAAAAATGCCTTTGAGTTTCATCCGGGCCCCATTTTCAATCACATAGTCCTCGTGGACGAGATCAATCGTGCAACCCCGAAGACGCAGAGTGCCCTGCTGGAAGCCATGGGCGAAAAACAGGTGACCATCGAGGGCAAGACGATCCAGTTGCCCCGTCCCTTTTTTGTCATCGCGACTCAAAACCCCGGCGAACAGTTCGGCACCTTTCCGCTCCCCGAGTCGCAGATGGACCGCTTCATGATGAAGATCAGCATCGGCTACCCGCCAAGAAACGCCGAGCGGGAGATCCTCAAAGGGGGCAGCCGGCGTCGGGAACTCTATTCCATCGAGCCTTTCCTGCACCTCGATGATGTGCTGCAGATTCAGGACATTGTCAAAACGAGGATCCATGTCTCCGACCGAATCCTCGACTACCTCCAGGACCTCATCGAAGCCACCCGGTCAAACAAATACCTGGAGGCAGGCCTTTCCACGAGAGGGGCGCTTGCGCTGCTCACCACGGCTAAAGCGTCCGCCTACATGCAGGGACGGGACTTCCTTGTGCCTGAAAACATCAAGGAGGTCTCGGAGTTTGTGGTTCCCCACCGAGTGCTCTTCAAGGAAGAGTTCAACGGGACCGATAAGAAGGAGATCCTGAAATCCATTCTTTCCGGCGTCGCCGTTCCTTTGTGATCCAGATCAACAAGGCGGGTTACACATACATCCTGGTGACCATTGCCATCGGGTTTTCTGCGGTCAACACGGGAAACAATCTCGTTTTTCTCATCACCTCCGCGCTCTTGAGTTACATGATCGTCTCCGGCGTTTTCGGCTCCCTGAATCTTCGCAATGCCCGTGTCTCCTTGAAACTGCCCGAGGACATCTTTGCGGGCATCGAATGTCCCGCCACACTGACCGTACGCACCGCCGGCAGCCGCAGAGCCTGCTTTCTCCTCCGCGCATCCGTCATGGGCTGCGACGCCTGGTTTCCCTATGTGACCGGAGGCACGCAGGAAGAGCGAATCGTGCCGCTTCACTTCAATCGACGCGGCCGCCACTCCATCCCTTCAGTTCACCTTTCTTCCCCCTTTCCTTTCAATCTTTTCACACGCCACCGGGATTTGCCTCTTGAACTCGACGTGATCGTCTATCCCAAGCCCCTGCCGGACCCCTCTTCAATTTGCAGGACGCTGAGCAGCCCTCAGCCGGGTGATCCCTCTTCCACCTTTCCCGGCCACGACGGCGACATTTTGTCGATCCGCAATTACGTCCCCGGCGACCCGATCAAAACCATCAACTGGAAAGCCACGGCGAAAACGGATACCCTGAAGACCAAAGAACTTTCTGTGCTGCACTATCAAAACCAGGTGATCGATCTGGATCATCTCGACGAAGAGGACCTCGAAAATGAGCTTTCGCGGTTGACGCATACCCTGCTCACCATTGTGCGACTCAAGATTCCGGTGGTCATGATCGTGGACGGTGTGAGACTTCAGCCAGGCCTTTTCATGTCTCACAAAAACCAGGTGCTCAGGAAACTGGCGCTTTACGATGAGGATTGAAACGGCACTGAATCTCCTCGCCCATGCTGCCGCGGCGGTGGCCTTCACCTCCGTGTGGCAGCACCTGCGGGGGTACTGTGCCTGGACCTTTGTGCTGATGTTCTGCCTGGCTCTCTACCGGGACCAGGCGAAAACGTTCACGGTGCCGCGCTGGGTGGTGAACGGGCTTTCCGTGCTGGTGCTCCTGCCTGCGCTGGCAGGCCTGGGACCCGAACGGCTGCTGGAGCCCATCCTGGAAGGGTTGCTGCTGCTTCTGGGCCTGAAACTGCTTGAGGAGAAGAAAACCAGGGATCACCTGCAGATCTGCCTGCTCTGTGTTTTCCTTCTCGTGGGATCCAGCCTCCTGTCCGTCAGTGCGGTCTTCCTTGTCCACTTCGTGCTGCTCAACCTCCTCCTCACCACATCCCTCATGACTTTGACACACCAATCCCATCTCGAGGGCTTGGTGCTGCCGCCCCGGCATTTTCTGAGGATCCAGAAATCGGCCGCCACACTCTGTGCCGCGGCGCTGCTGCTGAGCACTGTTTTTTTTGTACTTCTCCCCCGAACTCCCCACCCTTTTTTGAGCCTCTTGAGCCACCGGGTTGAATCCCGGTCGGGCTTCAGCGACAAAGTCTCACTGGGCGAGGTTTCCGCCATTCAGCTGGACAGCCGGGCAGTCTTCCGCGCGGTCATGAACCCCGTGGAAGCGCACCTCCTCTACTGGCGCGGGATCGTGTTGGACGAGTTCACAGGTGTCAGCTGGAAGCGAAGCTTTCAAAAGCGGGAAGAACAGCCCGGAGCCCCCCCGGGAAAGGAAATCCGCCAAACCATCTACCTCGACCCCTATGGGGGGCATTACCTTTTCGCATTGGACAAACCCGTGTCCGTTGCCGCCGAGGGTCTCCGCAAACTTCCGGGTTTCACCTTTTCACTGCAGGGCATTCCCCATCAAAAATTCCATTACACGGTCATCTCCGTGCCCTCGGAGATCCTTCCCGAGATTCTGCCCTCCGACCACCCCTTCCTTCAACTGCCCGAAGGCTTCGGACCAAGGATTCGCGAACTTCTGGAGCGCCTCCTTGAAGATTCGGGAACTCAGCAGGACACGCTGGATCGGCTGCAGCGCTTCCTTCTTGAGGGACGCTATATCTATACGCTGGAGGAACTCCCCAGGACCGAAAACCCCCTCGAAGATTTCCTCCTGGTCACCAGACGGGGCAACTGCGAATACTTTGCCTCAGCGCTTGCAGTCCTTCTGCGGATGGCCGGCATTCCCTCGCGGATCGTCGGGGGGTACCGGGGAGGAAACTACAACGCGGCCGCAGGTTATTACCTGGTTCTCCAGAGTCATGCACATGTGTGGGTGGAGGCCCACCTCCCATCCAAAGGGTGGCTGCGCCTGGATCCGACCCCTTCTGTGCCCGAAGGTGCCTTGAAAAGCGGCGGTTCCACGTTTGCGATGCAGCTCAGGCTGGCTCTCGACACCTTCAACTTTTACTGGACGCGGCTTGTCATCAATTACGATTTTTCAAAACAGAAGGTTCTGGTGGAGGTTGCGAGAGACCTGTTCCGAAGCCCCACGCCGGGCCGGCTTGTGCAGGTGCCCCAAAGAACCTGGACAGCTCTGTCTCTTGCCCTGCTTGGGTTCTCCGCTGTCGTCCTGCTCGTCTTCCTGGGAAAACGACAGCCTCTGGAAAAGCGGCTCGTCACAAGATTCGTCAAACAGCTCGCTGCCCATGGCTACGAGAGATCTCCCCATGAGGGGTTGGAGGAGTTCATCGCCCGCATCGAAGAAGTTGAAATCAGAGAAAAAAGCAGGGTTTTTGTGGAGGAACTGGAGAGGATCTTCTACCGGGATGAGCCCGCCGGCAGAGAGCGGATCGCACACATGAAGAGACTCCTCCGCGATCTCTAGAGGGGCGCCCGAGGCCGGGAGGAGACCTCTCAACCCGACCTGCACGCTTGTCGGCTGCATCTTGGTGCAATTTCGTGCCGAAGGCACCCGGGCAATGCACAGGCCGGTGAAACAAAGCCGAGAGACCCCTAAAGCACCGCACGCTCCCCCAGATTGCCGTAGCGATGATAATTGTAACAGATGCTCTGCTGCTGGAGGTATTGAAGCAATTCGATGCGCCCTTCCATGTGCACCGGCGTGCGAGCGATGTAGAAGCCCGTTTTCGCGGCAGCCTCATAGACCGCTTTGGGAACTCGCTCAGGGGCCGCGTAGCGGATCCGATGGATTTGAGGCAGCATGGCCGCCAGATCCTGGTCCGAATGCGTGAGCAAAGGTGCCCCTCCAAGAACGCGCCGTCCATGGTGACCCTGCAGAAACTGTGTGGCGCGGTTCTCGAGGTCCGGGGGCAGGCTCACGGTGACTTTGCACCCGGTGATCCTTGCGGCGGCGATGCGGGCGAGCGTTTCAAAGAGGCTGTCTTCCGCGTGCACACGGACAACCACCCAACCCACCGGCAGATACCGGAAAAGATTGTCCTGGCCTCTCAGGTGGAAAAAATCCCTGGCTTCTTTGAAATGGGTTTCGTAGCGGTAAAGGTAGCTCTTGACGGCGCGAACCGTTCTTTCCAGGTCCTCCCGGTATGCTTCCAACCGGCCCCAAAGGAGTTTCCGCCTCCATTCCAGAGCTAGACGGAGGAGGCCATGGTCCTGCAAAACGGCTCCCCCTTCTGGAAAATCCGTTTCCTCGAAATCCATGAACTGGCTGACGTAGTCGGGCCCCCCCGCCTTCATTCCGGGTCCCAGGGCGGATTTTCCCATGCCGCCAAACGGTTGCCGCAGGACGATGGCACCCGTCGTGCCCCGGTTGATATAAAGATTTCCCGCACGGACCCCCGCCTTCCATTTTTCCTGCTCGCGGCTGTCCAGACTTTCCAGCCCCGAAGTCAACCCATATCCCGTCTGGTTGGTCAGCTGAATGGCGTGATCGAGATTGTCCGCGCGCATCACGCCCAGCAGGGGGCCGAAAAACTCCGTCTGGTGCGTGTAGGAATCGGGACGCACGCCCCACTTGATTCCTGGTGACCAGAGGTGAGGATTCCCTTCCAGCGGTTCCGGCTTCAGAGCCCAGGATTCGCCCGGCTCCAGTTCTGTGAGGGCCTTCTTCAGGTCGCCGGCGGCTGGACGGACGAGAGGTCCCATCTTGTTTTCAAAATTCCAGGCAGAACCGGTTTTGAAGCTTTTGGACGCATCCACCAGTTGTCTTCGGAACTCCACATCTTCGTAGACTTCCCTTTCCAGAATCAAAAGCGACGTGGCCGAACATTTCTGGCCTGCGTTGCTGAAAGCGGAATGGAGCACGTTTTTGACGGCCTGATCCCGATCGGACATGGCCGTGACGATGGTGGCGTTCTTGCCGCCCGTCTCCGCAAAAAGTGGGAGATCCGGTCGTTTCTCGAGCATCCGGAGTCCCGTTTCCGTGCCTCCGGTGAGAATGACGTAGGACACATGGGGGTGTCCAATCAGCCGGCTGCCGATGGAAGAACCGGAACAGGGCAGGAACTGCAGCACGTTTCTGGAGACGCCCGCATTCCAGAAACACTGGCAGAGCACCCAGGCCACGAGGACGGCATCCGAGGAGGGTTTGAAGATGACCGTGTTTCCGGCAGCCAGAGAGGCCACAATGCCGCCGCAGGGGATGGCAATGGGAAAATTCCAGGGGGAAACGACGACACCCACCCCCTTTCCATGGCAGGTCACCCCGGCAAGTTTTTCAAACGCCCGCACCGAATAGGGATAAAACTCCGCGAAATCCACGGCTTCGGAAACCTCTGGGTCGGCTTCCGTGAACACTTTTCCCGTGTTGGCGGCTGCGGCACCGATGAGGTCCCCGCGTGCCTTCCGCAATTCCATGGCCACCCGTGACAGAATCCGGTGCCGATCGTCCGGAGATTTGGACCGCCAGCCGTCTGGATCCGCCTTGGCCGCGGCCACAGCCCGTTCCACATCCTCATCGGCCCCCAGTGCGTAGCGGGCGACACAAACCTTCTCCGGATGCTGAGAGGGGTCATGGCAGTCCCCTGTCCGCCGGCCCTGGAAAATTTCCTCGCCCGCGATGACCAGCGGGATTTCCAGAGGCACGTTGCCAGGCCCTTTTTTCCACCGATCCCGAATCTGCCGCGCCCACTCTCGGTTGCCTTTCAGCGACCAGTCGGTGTCGGGCTCGTTGTTGAACTCCTTCTCGTAGTACGTTCCCATCTTCTCGGGAAAGACTTCCGTCAATCGGTTTTGGGTGCGGTGAGGTGTTTGTTCCATCCTTTCGCGGTGATGGCAGGACGCCGTGAACTGATCTTTTAGAAACGTCCATTCCCTGCCGGTGGTTCTCAATCGGCTGGAATACCGCAGAAAATTCTCTTCCCCTGTGTTTTCGTCCAGCCTCCGGATGAGGTACCCGATGGCGTTGATGAAGTCACGGCGAGAGGCCACGGGCGCGTAGAGGACCACCTGTCCGCCCGTCTCCTGGATGGCCCTGCGCACGTGATCGGCCATGCCTTCAAGCATTTCGAAGCTGAAATGAGCCGTGACTCCATAGGCCTGCGCCAGTTTGTACGCATAGGCGAGCTCAAAAAGATTGTGAGAGGCAATGCCCAGGTGAACCGCACGGATATTTTCCGGAATCATCCCGTAGTCCACCATTATCTTGTAGTTGGCATCCACATCAAGCTTGTTGTCATACGGAGCAAGGGGCCAATTGTTCAGGGAAGCCTCCACCAGCTCCATTTCCATATTCGCCCCTTTGACGAGACGCAGCTTGATGGGAGCTCCGCCCTCGGCAACTCGGCGGCGGGCCCACTCGGTGAGTTCCTTCTGGATCGCGTGGGAGTCGGGCAGGTAGGCCTGAAGGACGATGCCGGCGGAATGGCCGCGGAATTCCTCCAGATCCAGGGCTTGCATGAATGCTCGCTGGGTGATGGTGAGGTCTCGGTATTCCTCCATGTCCAGGTTCACAAACTTGGGCGTGTGCGAGCCGTCGGGCCGCTCAAAGTGGTTGCGGCTCGCGGCCCTGTAGAGCTGAACCAGCCTCTCCACCAGAGTGTTCACGGTCTGTTCCATGGCCAGGGGTTGAATCTGGGAATAAATCGTCGAAATCTTGACAGAAATGTATTCGATGTCCGGAGACTCCAGCGTTTCCACATACTGCGCGAGCCGCCTCTGCGCCTCCTCTTCTCCCAGCACCATTTCCCCAAGGTGGTTGATGTTCATGACCACCCCCTCCTTGAACCGCTGCCGGAGGTGTGCCTGGAGCATCTCCCGCTCCCCGGGGATGATGGTGCGCCGGCTTTCCTGGCGAATGCGATCGATCATGCGAGGGACGGTGATGTTCGGAAAGTGTCTCCCCACCTGCAAAAAGAGGTTGGCGAGGAGCTTCTCCCAAATGGAAAAGAAGCGGGGGATGCCGTAGGTCTTCAGCAGATGGGTGATCTGGTCCGCCACACGATGGTTGCGCGAAGACCGAAAACTCTGATCGATCATGCGGGTGAGCAAAACCTTGTCCGTCGGATGGGTCAGGAGGCGAGCCAGTTTTTTCTGGGCTTTTTTGTCTTCCGAGGTCAAAAGGCGGTTGGCGTGAGTCTGCCAGTTTTCAGCGAGGGCGAGCGCCTCCTGGAGGATGGCGTCCTTGTTCACATCGTTCATAGGGTTTCACTCCCGGATGGATTCTCGAAATCCTCTTTTGTTTCTCAAGGGATGCAGCCGGACCGCCTGAGGTCGGGTCTTGCTACACGCCCGTCCCATGAACTAGAATGGGGTGCGGTTTTTTCCTTTCGTATCAAATTTTCCAGTTCGGGTCATCATACCATCACCTGCAGCGATGTGCCCAAGCGTTTTCAGGGCGGCGCAGCAATGCCCACGAGACTTCCGGAAGCCTTTGAGCACAGCTGTTGGCTGCCTCCCCGGGGGGTGCGCCTTCGGAGCGTCCAGAGCACGTGCTTTCCGCACCCGGCCGGGCTCAGAAATTGTCTCGGATGCCCGGGGGTGCCTCAAAGCCGGGCCGTTTGATTTTAGACTGTTCTCGGAAAGTTATACCCGACGAATTTGAGGGATTGGCAAAGGGCTCTTGATTGGGGGGGGAAGGAATGTATCTGCGCACACTCTTTTTGCTGCTTTTCATGGGGGCACTGGCCACCTTCGCGGTGGTCAACTGGAATCAGTTCATGACCGTGACGCCTCTTTCACTGGTGTTCACGACCGTGGAAGCGCCCCTGGGATTCGTCATGCTCGTTTTGGCCGGAGTCCTCACGGTCATGTTCCTCACTTTCGTCGTCTACCTGCAGACATCGGTGATCCTCGAGACGCGGCGCTACGCACGCGAGGCGAGGTCTCAGCGGGAACTGGCCGAGCAGGCCGAAACTTCCCGCTTCACCGAACTGCGGACGTTTCTCGAGGAACGCCTCGCAAACTTACAGGATCGCATCAGCCAGTGGCAGCAGGAGCTGGAGGCGCGCATGGACCAGATGGATCAGGATCTGAAAGCATCGGTGGAACAGGCGGGCAATACACTGGCGGCCTACATCGGTGAACTGGAAGACCGCCTGGAAAAGGAAGACCATAAAAAAGAAACCGAAGTGCCTTCAAGTCTCGAATGACCCCGGTCGTCCGGGGTCAGCACAGGGCGCAGGACGGTCGGCGCGCGTCGTTCATAAGGCCGACGTGCACTGGGGGCAACGAGTGGCCTTGATGGGAATCGTCGAAAAACAGTGAGGACACTCCTTGGTGGTGGGCTCGGCAGCAGGCGCTTCTTTCTCTCGCCGCAGCCGGTTCATGCTCTTGATGACCATGAACAGAGCAAACGCCACGATGAGAAAACTAATGACGGCATTGATGAAGAGTCCAAAATTGAGAGTGACCGCTCCCGCGGCACTGGCATCGGCAAGGGTCAGGTAGGGTCCCGCAGTGGCGCCGTCTCTCAGGGTAAGGAAGAAGTTCGAAAAGTCGACACCTCCCAGGAGCAAACCGATGGGCGGCATCAAGACGTCGTCCACGAGGCTCTTGACGATGGTGCCGAATGCGCCTCCAATGACGATGCCCACCGCCATGTCCACCACATTGCCGCGCATTGCGAATTCTTTGAATTCCTTGAACATCTTCTCCTCCTTTGTGCTGTGTCCGAAACACATTCCAGGACCGGCTGCCCAGCAGAGAAAACAAAAGAAGTCTGCACGCGGCCCTCAGGTTCACTCTTGCCTCTGCACCGGCATTCCGGGTGTTCCGAAATGCAGAGAACCCGCAGAGTGAGAATGATTTCAAAGGCCTGAAGCCACTATACTCCCTTATGGAACGCATAACAATGTAACTTTGCCCCTCGGATTTGAACCGTGTTCCAGCACGCGACCTCGCAGATTCGTTGATAACCGGGAGAGGTTCGGGAGGATTCGGGCTGAGGCGTTGCTTATGTGCCACCCGCCGACTCCCCTCGGCCTCCTCCAGGTCGATGAGCGATCAAAAGCCTTGCTCTTCCGGCAACCCTGTGCTAAAAGTCCTCGTTTGCAGCCCATTGGGATCGAGAACCGGACAAGCACCCAGCGTCACGGGTCGCGTGAATAAATCGCATCGCGGAGAAAGGAAATTCGTCATGAGCAGGAAATGTGAGTTCTGCGGGAAAACGCCTCACGTGGGCAACAATGTCAGCCACGCCAACAACAAGACCAAGCGGGTCTGGCTGCCCAACCTGCAGTCTGTGCGTCACGTGGGCAAGGACGGCACGGTGAGCAAAGTCAAGGTCTGCACGCGCTGCATCCGCACAGGTCTGGTGGTGAAACCCGCCTAGTACGACCAGCCGGAGAGTCCGGGTTTTGACCTCAAAGCCCGGACCCCGGTACCCCGCTCAGAAGCCCTTCGCCAAAGCCGCTCTCGATCCTGGCCATCGGACCCCGGCGATGCAGCACGTTCATCTGCGGGCCGGCCGCACCCTTTGAAGTCATTGCAGGACCGCGCTCCGCCGCCCATTAGGAAAAATCATGAATCAGGAACATTTTCCAGCCGGAGACACGGGTTCGGAATCCGTAAGCGACGCCTCCGCAACCACGCATTTCGGTTTTCTTCATGTGCCCGTGGACCAGAAAGTGAACCTGGTTCGGCGGCACTTCAACACGGTGGCCTACAAATACGACTTCATGAACACCCTCCTGAGCTTCGGCATCCACTATGTGTGGAAGCAGATCGCGGTGGACCTGATGGAGTTGAAGCCGGGCGACAAGGTCATCGACGTGTGCGGCGGGACGGCGGACCTGGCTCTCAACGCGGCGAAGGTCACAGGGCCTTCAGGCAGAATTGTGCTCTATGACATCAACTGGGCCATGATGGCCACAGGGAGGCCCAAAGTTCAGGCTTCCCCTCATGCAGAGAATATCGTCTATGTTCAAGGCGACGCGGAGAAGATCTCCTTCGCGGACAATTCCTTCGATGGCGCCATGGTCGGATTCGGCATCCGCAACCTGACCCACATGGAACAGGGATTCCGGGAAATGCACCGGGTTTTGAAGCCGGGCGGGAAGCTCATGTGCCTCGAGTTTTCCGAACCGTCGCCCCTGTGGTTCAAGGCCCTCTACGACTTCTACTCTTTTCACATCATGCCCGCTGTGGGAAAGCTGCTCGCCGGGTCCAAACACGCCTACACCTATCTTCCCGAATCCATCCGGCTTTTTCCCGGCCCGGACGAGCTCAAGTCCATCCTCGAAGCCATGGGCTTTCGAAAGGTTTTCTACAAACGGCTGTCACGGGGCATCTCCGTGGTTCACGTGGGCACCAAATCCTGAGGGGCGCCAATGAAACTGAACTGGGTCGAAAGGCTGGTGGTGAACAATCCCCTTAGGGTGGTGGAACAGCGGTTTCAGATCCGCTGGATGAAGAAGGCCAAAGCCCTGCCACGCGACGCGCGAGTCCTGGAAATCGGTTGCGGGCGGGGTGCCGGATCCGATCTGATTCTGCGCGAAATGGACCCGGCTGTTATCCACGCCACAGACCTGGACCTGAAGATGATCCGTCTTGCGAAAACTTACCTCTCAGGCGAACAGAAACAGCGCATCCATGCCTATGTGGCCGATGCGACGGCCCTTCCTTACCGGGACTTCTCCTTCGACGCCGTTTTCGATTTCGGTGCCCTCCACCACGTGCCCGACTGGCGCAGAGCCCTGGCCGAAATCGCCCGAATCCTCAAGGCGGGCGGAACCTTTTACGTGGAAGAACTCTATCCCACCCTCTACCAGAACTTCATCACCAAACACCTCCTGGTGCACCCCACCCACGACCGTTTCCAAAGCCATGATTTTCGCAACGCCCTCAAAGCCTGCGGCTTTTCTTTCGATGCCTCCCTGGAGTTGAAGGGCATCGGCCTGCTGGGGGTGCTCAGCAAGCTCCGGTAGCCCCGCGTCCTCACCCCCCGGCTGCACACAGAATCCGTGTGGCCGGTCCTTCCATCATTACTTGTGCGATTCCGTGGGGACACACTTTCTTAAAGGCCGTGCCGGGTTCCGACTTCGAGACGCTACACACGGCGTCCCGGTCCGGACGACCATGCGTTTTCGAACGTTATCTTTAAGGAGCCTTAGAAGGCGCTTCCATTCACGATGAGAACTTTTTGACGTGCCGAAACGCTTTATTCGGCATATGCTTTAATTGCAGGCGAAATGTTCATCACGAAGAGAAGGAGAGAATCACATGCAAAAAAGGAAGGTCAAAGACCGGATCCATTGGCTGGGGGCTGTCGACTGGGACAGGCGCCTCTTCGATTCGTTGATTCCCCTTCCCGATGGAACGACCTACAACGCCTACCTCATCGAGGGAAGCGAGAAAACGGCACTCCTGGATACCGTCGACCCTCCCATGCTGGATGTGTTGATGGCCCAACTGGAGAACACGCCCCGGATCGACTTCATCGTTTCCCACCATGCCGAGCAGGACCATTCCGGATCCATCCTCCAGGTGCTCGGGCGCTTTCCTGAAGCCCAGGTCGTAGTGACCGCCAGGGCCAAAACCATGCTCATGGATTTGCTCCGCATCCCCGAGAACAAATTCATCACCGTGGACGATGGTGAATCCTTCTCCCTGGGCGACAAAACCTTGAAATTCATCCACACCCCCTGGGTGCACTGGCCCGAAACCATGGTGAGCTACCTCGAAGAGGACCGGATTCTTTTCAGCTGCGATTTTTTCGGATCACACATCGCGAGCAGCGACCTCTACGTGGTCGACGAGGGACGTGTCCATGAGGCGGCAAAACGCTACTTTGCGGAAATCATGATGCCGTTCCGCAGCGTGATCTCAAAGAATCTCGAGAAACTCGCGCCCTACGAAATCCGGATGATTGCCCCGAGCCACGGACAGATCTACGACAAACCCTCCTGGATCCTGGACGCCTATCGCGATTGGGTGATGGATGTGCCCCACAACCTGGTGGCATTTCCGTTCGTTTCGATGCACGGCAGCACGCGGCAGATGGTCGACCACCTGGTCGATGCCCTGGCGGAGCGGGGTGTGCGCGTCGAACTCTTCAACCTTGCAGTCACGGATATCGGGAAGCTGGCCATGGCACTCGTGGATGCAGGCACCATCCTGCTGGGAACCCCCACCGTCCTGGCGGGCCCTCATCCACTTGCGGCTTACTGTGCCTTCCTGGCCAATGCGCTCCGCCCCAAGGCTCGCTTTCTGTCCATCGTCGGCTCCTATGGATGGGGGGGCAAGACCGTCGAGACGCTCGCGGGAATGATCCCCAATCTGAAGGTCGAGGTGCTGGACCCGGTTTTATGCAGGGGCCTCCCTTCAGCGGCCGAATTTGAGGCACTGGACCGACTGGCGGACACCATCGCTCAAAAGCACAGGGAGAATGGCTTTCAGGCGTGAGAACGCCATGATGAACCAGGATCCGACGAAGACAGGGAGGACACGATGAAGGCGACAGAAGAGCTCAAGAACGAGCATCAGGGGATCGAGCTCATGTTGAACATCCTGCAGGTCATCTCCGATCGGCTCAGAGCCGGCGCCTCGGTCGACCTGGAGCACCTGGAGGGCATGATGGAATTTTTCACCGTGTTTGTCGACAAATGCCACCATGGAAAGGAAGAGGAATTTCTTTTTCCGGCCCTCGAAGCCGCCGGCATCCCTCGCGAGGGTGGACCCATCGGGGTCCTGCTGAGCGAGCACGTGCAGGGGCGCGAGCGGGTGGCACGGATGAGAGACGCGCTGAATCTGCTCCGGACGGCCGATCCCGCAGGATCAGGATCCTTCCGGGAGAGTGCCGACACTTACATCACGCTGCTCCGGCAGCACATCCACAAGGAAAACAACATCCTCTTCGTCATTGCCGAATCCAAACTGGATGCCGCCAAAGACTCGGAGCTCTTTGCAGCCTACGAACAGCTCGAAGAAGAGCGAATCGGACCCGGAAAACATGAAGCATTTCATGCGTTCATGCACAAGCTGCAGGGCCTCTACCTGAGCTGAGGCCCCGGGCGGCAGGAACGTCATTTTCGCAGAGCTCACGAGCGATCCCGCCAATCCCGCTGGACATCCCTATTCCCGCCTGGCACAGCCGGGCGGAAATCGGGGCGCCAGGAAATCCGGGAACCAGCAGGCCTGGAAACCAGCAAGCGATTAAGGACTGGGCCCCGGGAGCTCCAGTACCGTGAGGGAACGATCCACTCTGGGGACACATCGAGGACACGGCGGGCACGAGTGAGGGATTGATCCCGCCCTGCTTCAACGATTCATGCGTTCCTTGAGAGCGCGGATATTGCCGGCGTAGTCACCACCGCCGAACACTGCGGAACCTGCCACGAAGACGTCCACGCCGGCTTCCACCAGTGTGTCGATGGTGGAGCGGTTGACGCCTCCGTCCACTTCCAGAAGCACCGGATGCGCCGCGGCATCGATCATCTTTCGACAGGCTCGGATCTTGGGCAGGGTGGAAGCTATGAACTTCTGGCCTCCAAAGCCGGGGTTGACGGTCATGAGCAGGACCATGTCCACTTCATCCAGAATGTTCTCGATGAGAGACAGGGGGGTGGCGGGGTTCACCGTGACCACGGCCCTGGCGCCCAGTTCCCTGATGTTTTGAAGGGTCCGGTGCAGATGCGGGGACGCTTCCACGTGGACTCCCAGCCAGTCTGCTCCCGCTTCAATGAAATCCCTCACGTACCTTTCGGGCTTTTCGATCATGAGGTGCACGTCTAGCGGCAGCGACGTCGCCCTGCGCAGGGCTCGAACCACGTCGGGCCCGATGGTGATGTTGGGCACAAAATGCCCGTCCATGACATCCACGTGGATCCAGTCTGTCCCCGCCTGCTCCACCGCTTTCACTTCCTCGGCCAATTTTCCAAAATCCGCCGAAAGGATCGACGCCGAAAGTTTACGCATGTATTCTCCATCAAAGATTTCTGCAAGCCGGCCCGGCCAGATCGAATCACCCTTCAGAACCGGCTGAAGGCACCCCAAAAGGCACCGTCACAGGGGGAATTCCTGCCAGGAGCAGAAGCATCACAACATTTGAAAACATCTTTCCCGTTCATGGGTGTCCACAAAGCAGCCCATGGACAGAGATGATTTTTGAAAAAATAAACTTATGCCACAGCAGCACATCATTCTGCAAAACAAAACAAGATAACGGAACACTCCAGCCCCTGCGAAATCAGGAAGACCTGAACGCAATTTCCCTCCTCCACGCACCGATGGAAAGTGAAATCGAGGCAGGCCGGCGGGGCCCAAGCAGAGGCGTGCGATGAAGCTTCCATCCCTATGATCTCTTTCCTGATGGGGCACTCCAGTAACAAAGGCCCCCTCCAAACTCCCGGCTCGTGAAAACGCGCTGAAAGGCTCGTGTGATATTTCATGAAGATTCTCCGGGAGGAACACGGATGAAAGTACCGACATTGCGTTGGCAAGTTGCCTGTGGACTCAATACATTCTCTCCGAGAAAGACAATCCACAGTAAAATCAGGCACAGGGTGATTTAGAGCATGGCAATCCTTCTCGGTTTACAGACTTTCGATCATGAAGCATGCTCGTGTGCCGGTGGGAAAACCTTCCAAATCGTTGTTTCCGTCCCCCGCACTCCCCCCTGAATTGTTGCTGTAAGTCAGTCCCAGCCGCCGAGTGCGTAGAATGCCTTGGCCGGTTGGATTAAGCGTTTCACGGGTCGTATCTCCTCAACTGTGCGCCGGACTCGCCGACCACCAGCTGGTAGACGGTCCCATCGGCGGCCAGCCGCAACGACCGGGTTACCTCCGCAGCTTCAGTGGAAACCGGCATGATCAGGCGCCTCAACTCGGAGCCCGCCGCGCTGAAGACAACCACTTCCTCGCGGGCCTGCTCCAGTTTGTAGGGCGGTTCGCCCCCTTCTTCCAACAAGTTGACACCCAGGTAGATCTTTCCACCAGCGTCGGTGTTCAGCAGAGTGAAGTAAAGGATGGGGATATCGAAAAGAACGCTAAAGTTTTCGACTTCGGCCTCCCCTTCTCGTTTTCGGGACAAGGAAGCGGTTATGTCACCCAACTTGGCTACGCCAAGCAGGTATTTCCCATCGCGAGAAAACCGCCCACTGACCACGCGCCGATCAGGATCCGCCTTCCCGTCCACGTCGCACACGCGCACCAGAGTGTTTTCGTACTCAATCCACACGCCGTCGCTGCGGCTGAAAAGACCGCTGACCCCACCCGCATCAGGGATGTGGCGGCCGATGAGCGCAGCGCTACCGAGCCGGCGACCAGTAGGGTCGAGGAAAACAACCGCTTTATCGCGCCACTGATCCAGGAGAATTATTTTGCCGGACCGGCCCAGATCGATGTCAGAGAAAGTCGTTCCAGGGATTGGTATTGTGCTGGTCCGGTTGCCGGCAGGATCGAATACCTGGATTCTCTTATTCAGCTGGTCGAGGATGTAGATGCTGCCGTCGTCGGAGACGGCGAAACTCATGGGACCTTCGGGGTTGGCCTCCTGGGGCTTGCTGAGTCCAAGCTGGTCGGCGCCCGCGCCCCAAGCCGCGTTGAGCACCACGGTCGCAGCCGACAGCTTGATTCCTCCGCCCCCATCCGGCTTCTCAACCGTGACACACGAGCCGGACCGGCAGACTTTCCCTTTTGCACAATCTGCGTTGGTCTCGCAATCGGGCTTCGCCACATGTCTCTTTTCGCTTTGGCAGATCCGGTAGGGCACAATTTCCGGAAAATCCCTTTCCGTTTTGCAGCCGGTTGATTTGGCAAACGATTTGAGACCGCCAGGGACCAGGCAAAGGAATACGCAAAGCAACATCCTCAGCACGGTTGTCCCTCTTACCTCTATCCATCGCATCTTCATAGCCCCCTCCGACATCCCTGGTTGTCATCGACACATCAGGAAATCCCAAAATCTCTCTCAAAGCTTATCCCCATCGCGCAGGTTTGACACTCGATCTGGCGCAACAATCCAACCTTCTGGACTTCGTCCTCTTAAGATGGCCTCTGTTTCACTCACGTGAAAGCCAAATGGCAAGTTCGGAAGACGGTCGATTCAATGAGAGCCCTCAGCACAAAGCCGCATTTCTTTACCGAGGTGTTTTTTACGACACCCTGGTACAGCCGGGCAGAAATGATTGCCCGGATCGGCTGGTTTTCAGGCTCTTGCCTGGAAACCAGCAAGTGGTATAGGACTTGCGCCCGGGAGTACTACGAGGCTGAACGTCCCTGCAACAGAAAAACCGGCAGCGTGGAGGCCATCCAACATCCCTCGTTCCCACACCGCAGGCTGGAAACCGAAATTTGGAAAGACGGGGGCATGAAAGGTTGGCGAGTTGAGCACTCTATTTTGCGGCGCATTGGCACGACCGATACTATCGGACGTTGCGGGCATTAAAGGTTGGCGAGTTGGGGACCCTATCCGGCGAGCTCGCTCAGATACACTGCCTAGGTCACAGGAGAACGCGGGCAACGGCCTCGGAGAGCCGGATGAGGTGATAGGGGTAAAAGCCCGCGACGATCATCACGGCGATGAGCGTAACGGTCAGGCACTTCATGGGACGCGACAGGTGGACATCGGGCAGGGCTTCCGCGGGCGGAGCCAGGTAGGCCGCCTTGATGACCAGGAGGTAGTAATAGAGGGAAACCACCACGTTGATCATGGCTATGAGGACAAGCATGAAAAGCCCCTTGTCCATGGCCGCCATGAAAACCAGAAATTTTCCCGTGAAACCGATGGTGGGCGGAATTCCCGCCAGGCTGAAAATGGACACCATGAGCGCCAGGGCCAGCAGAGGGGACCGGCGGTGCAGGCCGGCCAGGTCGTCGATACTTACGTTCCGCCCGTCAGGCGCGAGGGAGACCACAACGAGGAATGCCGTGAATTTCATCACCAGAAGAGCCATGGCATAAAACACGGCCCCCGCATACCCAGTGGTCCCGACACTCAGGATGCCGATGAGCACATAGCCCGAATGGGCGATCGTGGAATACCCCAGCAGCCGCTTCAGATCCTTTTGAACGATGGCCGCCAGGTTCCCGACGGTCATGGAGGTGATGGACAGGATCACCAGGGTGTGCACCAGGTAGGTGGTGTCCCCGCTCCAGGCCGCCATCATGCGGATAAAAACGGCGATCACCGCCACCTTGGAGGCCGTGGCGATGTAGGCGGTCAATGCGTTGGATGCTCCCTGGTACGTGTCCGCAACCCAGTAGTGAAAGGGATAGACCGCCAGCTTGAAAAAGAAGCCTCCCAGGGTCAGGATCAAACCGATGACGGCCGCGGGACTGGCCAGAACGCCCGGCAGGGCCTGAGCCATGTCGTGCAGGTACACGGCCTGGGTCGCACCGTAAAGGAGGGCCATTCCAAAAAGCATGACCGACGAGGCAAAGATGCCCGTGAGAAAATACTTGATGCCGGCTTCGAGCCCCAAAGCCTCGTTGCGCCGCAGTGTGACCAGGATGTAGAGCGAATAGCTGGAGAGTTCAAGGGATACAAACAGGGTGAGCAGGTGGTGAGCACTCACCAGGAGCATCATGGCGAGGGTCGCCACAAAGAGCAGAAAGTAGAATTCTCGGCGATAACGTTCCTTGATGTCGTGAAGGTCGCCGCACAGGCACACCACCAGGAAAAGCCCCACGGAAAGCAGCACCTTGAATACCTGGGAGAGCAGGTCCACCCGGTAGGTTTCCTCAAAGACAAGGCCTTCCGACCCAACGGCTCCGAGAGCAACCCCCACTCCCAGCGCCGAAAGGATGAGTGCTGCCAGGTGGTCTTTTCCGGGGGCGGGCCGCCCGGTCATGGACCAGATCAGGAACCAGAAAGCTGCCGCAAACGTATAGATCTCGGGGCCAAACAGCATCCATTTCATTTGGGCAATCCGTTCATGAAGGGAATCGATGCGGTCTCGATGACGTCAAAGAGCAAAGCGGGATACAGTCCAAAGAGGACCAGGGCCGCCGCCAGAATCATCCTGGGAATCCCCAGGGTGAGCGACACATCGGCCAGCTGAGCGAACCGCTCCCGTGGAGGGCCGTAGAAGGTCCGCTGCACGACCCGCAGCATGAAGAGAGCGCTGACCACAAGGGCTGAAACGGCCATCACCGTTCGCAGCGGGTAGACCTTGAAGGCGGCGATGAAGACCGCCAGTTCCCCCCAAAAACAGGCCAGCCCGGGAACCCCGATGCCGGCCAGTGCCGCCACGATGAAATAAGACGAAGCCACGGGCATGACACGGCTCAGCCCCCCCAGTTCCTCAATCTCCTTGGTGTGCGTCCGGTCATAGATGTATCCGACTGCGGAAAAGAGCAGCGCGGTCATGATGCCGTGGGCGAACATCTGGAACACGGCGCCGTTGAGCCCATCCACGGAAACCGTTGCGAGGCCGAGTCCCACAATGCCCATGTGGGACACGCTGGAGTAGCCGATCACGTACTTGAGATCCGTCTGGCGCAAGCCCGCGAGGGCCCCGTAGATGATGCCGAAAGCCGCCAGAAAGGCCATGACCCCGGACCAGTACTGCCATCCTTCCGGACACAGAAAAATGCCGACGCGCAGCACACCAAAGGCGCCGATCTTCATGAGCACCCCTGCGTGCACCATGCTCACCGAATGCGGTGCCGCGGCGTGGCCCACCGGCGACCACGTGTGGAACGGCCAGACTCCCGCCAGGATACCGAATCCCACATAAAGCAGGGGAAACGCGAATTTTTGCTGGGAAGCGCTGAAAGTTCCCGGCTGCATGAGCGCCGTGATGTCGAACGTTTGCAGCCCGGACTGAACGTACAGGTAAATCATGGCCGGCAGGATCAGGGCGCTTCCCGCGAGGAGGTACAGGGTGAGTTTCATGGCCGCGTATTCTTTGCGGGTGGTGCCCCAGACGGCGATGAGCAGGTACATGGGGAAGAGCGAGACGTCGTACCAGATGAAAATGAAGAAGAGATCCATGCTCATGAACAGGCCGAACACCCCCAGCACCAGGAGGAAGTAGAGGGCGAAAAACTCCTTGACCCGCTCTTCCAACTGCCACATGGTCAGCACGCCGGTAAAAAACACGATGCCCGTGAGGAGCAGATTGGGGAGGCTGAAACCGTCCACGGCGTTGAAATATTGAATCCCGAGGGAGGGGACCCAAAGGATCTTCTCCACAAACTGGAGCCCTCCCTTGGTCTTGTCGTAGGCCAGGAAGAGATACAGGCACAGGACGAGGGTCATGCCCGAAAAGCCGGCACTCGCCCATTTGATTTCCGCTTTGCGCCGCTCAGGCAGAGCGATAATGACCAACAGGCCCACCACGCACGCAGCCAGGATCGCAGAGAGGTAGGGGAAACCGGCGAGTTCTATTTGCATAAACACGGCACCTTTGTTTTCAATACCCGGAAATGCAACGCTCCAGCCAATTCAGAGCCAACAGGATCACACTCAACCGCGGGGCACCGAATGCGCCCAACAGCCGCCGGAGTCTAAAAAAAGAAGTGCAGGGACAGCAGCACCACCACGGCAAAGATGACCAGCAGCCGGTACTGAATCATCCCTGACTGCAGAAAAGCCACCAGCCGGCCGCTTTCCACCGTGCCCCTGCTCAGTGCGTCGATCCCGCCGTCGATGACCTTGTTG
The DNA here is from genome assembly GCA_964654275.1 of uncultured Syntrophobacteraceae bacterium. Taxonomy (GTDB): domain Bacteria; phylum Desulfobacterota; class Syntrophobacteria; order Syntrophobacterales; family Syntrophobacteraceae; genus SLCH01. The sequence continues at coordinate 45,232 of CAZZHS010000001.1, read as the reverse complement.
TCGTTTTGTGCAAACAGGGTGGAAAGACCACGGTCGATGACCCGCTCCATAAATCGGCCGTAATAATGATCCAGGTACCACCGTTCGGCAAAAAGCCTGTGAAGGGAGGGAATCCGTTCGACAAAGCCCACTCCTTTGGCCCCGCATCGTCCAAAATCCAGCCAGGCAAGCCCCAAACCCACCGCAGCAAAGGCCAGAGCGGTGAAAGGCAGCCAGGAGGCATGTTCGGCTCCACTTCCCCGGACCAACTGCATAGACCCGGTAAGAAATCGATCCAGCGGCCCCTGGAAAAAACCCAGCGCCACCGTGAGAGCGGCCAGCACGATGAGCGGCCAGGCCATTACCCGGAGGGATCTCTCCTGATGATCGTCTCCATGTGCGGGAACAGATGACGCCGGGCCTTCAGTTTCTTCCGCAGCCTCTCCCTCTGCCCGGAGAAGCACGAAGATCACCCGGAAGGCATAGTAGGAGGTCAGAAAAGCCCCCACCAGGCCGGCAGCCAGCCAGATGGGATTGGACAAACCGGCCAGCACCCCCAGAATCGCCTCCTTACTGAAAAAACCGGAGAAGGGCGGCAGCCCCGCCAGCGCCCCCGCAGCCACCGCGACGGCCAGCATGGGAGTCTTCAAACCCCGGCTGCCGAGCTTCCCGAGCTCAAAGATGTCGTTGGTGTGGTATCTGTGGATGAAGACGCCGGAGCAAAGGAACAGCAGGGCCTTGAACCCCGCGTGGGTGGTCAGGTGAAAAACTCCTGCGAAATAGCCGCCTGCAGCCAGTCCCATGATCATGAAGCCCAACTGGCTGATGGTGGAGTAGGCCCAAACCTGCTTGATGTCTCGGGTGACCAGCGCCATGGTGGAAGCGAGCAGCATGCTGAGCGTCCCGATGACGAGGAAAAACGTCATGGCCGCGGGCGACAGGCTGAAGAAGGGGAAAAGCCGTGCGAAAAGATAGACCCCCGCCGCAACCATCGTGGCCGAATGGAGCAGAGCCGACACGGGGGTCGGGCCTTCCATGGCGTCGGGAAGCCAGGTGAGGAGCGGAAACTGGGCGCTCTTGCCGACGATGCCCCCAAAGATGAGGAGAGCTGAAAGGGTGAGAATCATGGACGGCATGACCGCGGCCGTTTCGGGCCGGTTCATCTCGAGGATGCCCGGGTTCCCCAGGTAGGCCAGCACAAGAAGCAACCCGAGGAGAAACGCCACATCCCCCGTGCGGGTCATGACAAAAGCTTTTTTGCCTGCCTGCGTGGCGCTGAATTTTTCATACCAGAAACCGATGAGGAGATAGGACGAGAGGCCGACCAGCTCCCAGAAGACGAACAACTGCAGAAGGGTCGGTGAGACCACCAGGCTGGTCATGGCCCAGGCAAAGAGGGACATGAAGGCGTAGTATCGCGAAAAGCCGGGGTCCCCGGCCATGTACCCCAGGGAATAGACCTGCACCAGAAAGCAGATCCCCGTGACGATGGCCAGCATGAGGAGACTCAACGGGTCCAGGAGAAACCCGAAGGGAATCTCCACGGTGTCCAGAACCAGCCAGCGGGCCGAATACTCCAGTGCTGTCTCCAGTTTCCAATGGCGCACCAGCAGGAAGAGGGATGCGGCCAGAGAAACGGTGATGGCCCCGATGGACAACCCGGCGGAGAGTTTGGCCTGGGACCGCGTCCCGAGCAGGATCAGCACGAAGGCAGCCAGGGGCGGCAGCGTCGACAGAATGACCGCCAGGTGCGTCGTGTCTTCAGCCCAAAAAGAGATCATCGTTATCCCCGTGAATGACGTTCTGTTTCACTTCAAAAGGTTGTACGCACCGGGATCGAACGTACCGGTGCGCCGGTAGGCGTAAACGATGAGGGCCAGGCCCACGGACACTTCCGTGGCGGCAATGGCCACGATGAAGAGCACGAACGCCTGGCCTTCGAGGCTTTGCCAGTGCAGGGCCGCCCCCACAAAGGCAAGGGCCGCCGCGTTGAGCATGATTTCCACACCCAGAACCATCATGAGCAGATTGCGCCGGGTCAGGGTGCAGAACGCTCCCATCAGGAACAAGATCCCGGCGAGCAGGAGAACATGGCCAAAGGGAACGATCATACGTCCTCCTCGGTGTCGCTCGTTCTTTGCATTTTTCCCAGCGTCAGAGCTCCCACAAGCGCCACCAGGAGCAGAAGGGAAACAATTTCAATGGAAAGCCAATGCTTCTGGAACACATAAAGGGCGAATTCTTTGGGCGAACCCACAACCAGGGGCAATCCCGCCTCCGTTCCCGGTGTGGTGAACACCATGGCTCCCACCACCGCCAGGTAGATCACGCCGAACACGGCGGCCGGAAACCACTGGGTCAGGGGAAACAGCACTTCCTCGGCCGAATCCGTCTTGATCATCATCACGATGAACAAAAAGAGGACCATGATGGCGCCCGCGTAGATGATCACCCAGAGAGCCGCCAGAAGAGGCGCTCCCAGGAGGTAGAAGAGCATGGCCGTGCCGAAAAAGGAAAACAGCAGGTAGACCACCGCATGGACCATGTTGCGGCGCGTGATCGCCATGGCGGTGGCGGCCGTCACGACCCCCGCAAGGATGTAAAAGAGAGATCCGTAGAGATTCATAGTAGTTCCACTGTGTGTGCTGGGGACCCAGGGTCCTCACTCGATGATCGTAGCCTCGTGGACCGGCCTGCGTTCGGTGCGCAGTCGATCCGCCATTCACGGCAGGTTGGTTTTGACATCCACCGGTTCTTCTTCTCCGATGTGTTCCCCCTTGTCTCCCACCCGGGTGGCCACCCCTGCGTACTTGTAAAAATTGTAGTCCTTGTCCTTCCCCGTATGATCCACGAGGAGGTCTTCTTTTTCATACACGAAATTCAGAATGTCCCGCTTCACAAACTCGAAATCGGGTGTCAGTTGAATGGCCGATGTGGGGCAGGCTTCCTCACACAGCCCGCAATAGATGCAACGGGCAAAATTGATACGGAACCAGGCCGCGTAGCGCCTGCCGTCTTCCTGCTCCGCCGCTTCCATGGAGATGCAGACCACTGGGCAGACCGCCGAGCACAGAAAACACGCCACGCACCGTTCCTCCCCGTCGGGGTCGCGCGTGAGGATGATCCGCGCCCGGCTTCGCGCCGCCAGGGGACGCTTGTACTCCGGGTACTGTTCCGTGATGGGCTTTCGAAACAGGTGCACGAACGTGGTGGCAAAACCGTTTGCCAGAGCTTTGACCGCTTCCCAGGCCGATGTCATGCGTCGAACTCTTTCTTTCTCGATTAGAGCAGCAAAACCGCCCCGGTCACCATGATGTTCACGAGCGACAAAGGCAGCAGGACCTTCCAGCCGAGCGTCATCAGCTGATCGTATCGCAATCGCGGCAATGTCCCCCGCACCCAGATCATGACCAGGCAGATCCCGACGATCTTGATGAAGAACCAAACCAGAGGCGGCAACACGGGCCCGTGCCATCCTCCCAAAAAGAGGACCGCGAGCAGCCCCGCAAAAACCTGCATATGAACATATTCGCCCAGGAAAAAAAGCCCGAAGCGCATGCCGCTGTATTCGGTGTGATAGCCGGCGATCAGCTCGTTTTCCGCCTCGGGCAGGTCGAAGGGAATGCGCTTGATTTCCGCCATGGCGCTGATGAGAAAAATAAAGAAAGCCAGCGGCTGAACCAGGATGAAGGGGTAGCGGGCCTGAGCCTCCACAATGTCCACGAGACTGAAAGACCCCGCCAGCATCACGATGGGAACGAGAGAAAGCCCGATGGAGAGTTCATAGCTGATCATCTGGGCAGCCCCCCGGATGCCCCCGAGCAGCCCGTACTTGGAATTGGAGGCCCACCCACCCAGGGCCACACCGTAGACTCCCAGCGAAGACATGGCGAACACGAAAAGAAGACCGATGTTGAGATCGGACACCACGAGGGGAATGGGATTCCCCCACAGGGTGATGTCCCGGCCGAAGGGAATCACCGCAAACATCATGAATGCCGTGAAGGCCACCACCGCCGGCGCCAGCATGAAAACGGGCCGGTCGACCCCTTCCGGAATCGTGTCCTCTTTGGTGAGCATCTTGACGACGTCCGCGAGGGGCTGCAGAAGCCCGTACTTGCCGGCCCGATTGGGGCCGTAGCGGATCTGCAGACGCGCCAGAAACTTGCGCTCCACCCACACCAGGTAGGCCGCCATAAAAAGCAGGAAACCCAGCACAAGGGCCAGTTTGGCCACCAGAAGGAAAACCCCTGCGGTCCAGGTCAGCATGTTCTTCTATCCGTCATGAAAGCAACTCACAGAGATCATCGGTCGATGTCCGGCAAAATGTAGTCCAGAGACCCGATGATGGCGATGAGGTCCGCAATGCTCTCGCCTTCCGCCATGAGCGGCATGGCCTGCACATTGGCAAACCCGGGACCTCGGATGCGCATGCGGTAGGCGTGGCCCAGGCCGTCGCTCACCACGTAGTAGCCCTGCTCACCCCTCGGAATTTCCACCGCGGCATACGCCTCCCCTTTGGGGATCCTCGGCCCGCGCGTCACGTTGATGAAATGATGGATGAGACTCTCGATGGCGGTGAGCATGTCCTCCCGCCTGGGGATCGCATAGCGGTAATCGTCGGTCACGTAGCGTCCCGAAGGCATGTCGGCCGCGGCCTGCTTGATGATCCGGAGGCTCTGCCGCATCTCCTCCACGCGCACCAGGTAGCGTGCGAAGCAGTCGCCTCCCGTCGCCGTGGGAACCTCGAATTCAAAGTTTTCGTAGCCTGAATAGGGAAACTTCCGGCGAAGATCCCACTCCAGCCCGCAGGCTCTCAGGTTGGGCCCCGTGACCCCCCACTCCATGGCGTCGTCGAGAGAGAGCCGGCCGATGCCCTCCGTCCTGGCCCTGAAAATGGGGTTCTTGGTGATCAGATTCTCATATTCCTGGAGCCGCCGGGGAAATATTTCGACGAAAGCATCCACGGCGTCCTTCCACCCCTCGGGCAAATCGGCCGCGACGCCCCCCAGTCGGAACCACGAAGGATGCAGCCTGCCCCCGGTGATGGATTCCACAATGTCGAGGATCATCTCCCGTTCGGCAAACGTGTAAAAGTTCGGTGTCATGGCGCCCACATCGTGGGCAAAGGTGGCAAAATAAACGAGATGATTGCTCAGGCGAAAGAACTCGGAAAGCATGACCCGAATCACCTGAGCCCGCTCCGGAACGCGAATGTCTGCGAGCATCTCCACAGCAAGCAGATACGGGAGATTGTTGGCCGCTCCGGCCAGATAATCCACGCGATCCGTATAAGGGATGAACTGGTGCCAGGTCTGCCGCTCGCCGATTTTTTCCACGCCCCGGTGGTGGTATCCGATGTCCAGCTCCAGGTCCTTGATTTCCTCGCCGTTGAGGGACGCGATACAGCGCAGGAGACCGTGAGTGGACACGTGGTGGGGCCCCAGGTTGAGGAGGAATCGTTCACCGCCCAACTCAACCGGCTCACGGCCGCGAAGCATCACCTCCGCCGCATCCAGAGGCTGCCTCCGCTGCGCGTCGGCAAGGGCGTAGGGCGGCATCTCCGTGGCCCGGCCCGGATGGCTCTTTCTAAGAGGATGCCCCTCCCAGTCGTGGGGCATGATGATCCTTCGCAGATTGGGGTGCCCCTCGAAACGGATGCCGAACATGTCGAAGACTTCCCGCTCGTACCAGTCGGCCGACGGCCAGATGTCGGTGATGGAACGGGTTGCGGGAGCGTCTCCTCGAAGCCCCACCTTCACCCTCACCCGGCTGGGCACATCGAAGGACAGGAGCTGATAGACCATGGTGAAATCGGGCGGTTCCTGCGGCTCGGAGCGCCCGGATGTCCCGAGCGGATCCTCGCCGAAATTCTCCCCCCCTGCAGTCGCGGCCCGGCGACGCGCCGACTCATCCACCGCCGTCAGATCGTCCAGGCGCCGGTACCTCGGCCTGGCCTCGTGCTTCAGAAATTGGAGCACTTCCCTGAGACGGCTCTCATGAACGTGTAAGGTCATCATGTCCGAAGAATGAGGCGCCTGGCGCACCGCGTCTCCGAATCGCTCCCGCAGGACGCCTGCAAGGGACTGGTCCCCCGGGGAGAGTTCAATGCGCCGGGCCGGGGGCGTCCACATGAGGTCCGAGCGGTTCCCCCAAAAACTTGCAGGAGTGGCGGCAGACCCTCTGAGCGGGGTGCCCTGATATCCCGGTCCCCGCGAGTCCCGCGTCTTGGTGATTCCATCCACCAGCACGGGGGCCACGGTCCCCTGAGTTCCCCCGCTCAAATGGAAAATCTTGCGGGTGGGTCTTTCGGTGGCCACGATCTTTTCCTGGAGCTCGACCAGCCCCTGCAGAACGGCTTCGGGACGCGGCGGGCAGCCGGGAATGTAGACATCCACGGGGAGGATCTGGTTCACCCCCTGCACCACGCTGTAAACATCGTACATGCCGCCGCTGTTGGAACAGGACCCCATGGAAATGACCCACTTGGGTTCGGGCATCTGTTCGTAGAGACGTAGAACCACGGGGGCAATCTTTTTGAAGACGGTCCCGGAAACAATCAAAAGGTCCGCCTGACGGGGAGAGGGACGCAGCACCTCCGCACCGAAACGGGCCAGATCGTAACGGGAGGTAAAAGCCGTGGCCTCTTCGACGAAGCAGCAGGAAAGCCCGAAAAACATGGGCCAGAGGCTGTACTTGCGAGCCCAGTTGACCACGATATCCCCTGCATCGAGGAGACGCTCGTTCAATGGGTTTTGCGTCTTTCCCACCAGTCCAGTCCTCCCTTCTGCCAGATGTAAAGAAGCCCCACGAGCAATACGACGATGAAGAAAGACATCTGCAGCCACCCGGCCCACCCGAGATCACGAAACGCAATGGCCCAGGCGAAAATGAAGACGCCTTCCACATCGAACAAGAGGAAAAAGATGGCCACCAGATAAAAAGGAACCGGGTAGTGGAGGCGTGCCGTGCCCGTGGGAATGACCCCACTTTCGTACACTCTGGATTTTTCGCGGCTTTCCTTCTTTTCTCCCAGCCAGTGGGCGAGGAAAAGCTGCGAACCGATGAAGGCCAGGACCAGGAGGCCGAAAAGGACCAGAGAGAAGATGCCCGGCTCCCAGGGTGAAAGCATTGCCCCATCCGACAAGGGTTGCATGTATCCTCCACTATCCCGCGCGGGGTATCAGGATTTTCCGATGCGATCCAGAGGAACCCGCACTGAAAAATCTTTCAGCTTCTGCCACTGGAGTCTGTGGTGACGGGGAAGAACCAGGATTCCCCGCGCCATGGATTCCGCCACGTTCAGACGAGCCTGCAACGGCCCGCCATCCAGGTGGAGCACCACCATCTCTCCCGGCACCAATCCCAGCCGCTTTGCATCCTGCGCCTGCATCCAGACGTGAGGCTCCGGCTCCACCCTGCCGATGGCTTCGGAATGTGCGGAAAGCTCTTCCGTGCCGAAGGTGGCCTCCGCCAGAAGGAGTTCCAGGGAATCTGCCCCTGCATCAGAGGATTCCGAGAGCGACGGCGGAGACGGCGGGTTATCGGAACACTCCCGGAAAACGACCCGTTCCCCATCGCAGGGAAGCTGCCGACTCTCCAGCCGGAGCAACAGCCGGTCACCTTCGTCCAGAAAAGACCAGGGGCTGGGCGAAGCGGGCATTCCGGGTGCATCCATGGCCTCGGCCATTTTCCAGAGGACCATCCAGGCGGGTTGAGGATCGCTTCCGGGAATTTCTTGGGTGTGCACTCGCGGCGGATGGGTGCCTCCCGTCCACTGGGACATGGGGATCCCGCCCAGGTGAACCGCTTCCGCGCACTGGACCCTCCCCTCCTGATTGATGAAGGTCGAACGCGTCTCAAAGAGCGTGGAAGTGGGCAGAAAAATCTGTGCCCTCTGAACGGACTCGGAAGGGAGATGATCGAGGACCATCAGCAGGTCCAGCTTCTCCAGGGCGCTCTCCAGTCGCTTTCTGTCCGGAAACGAAAAAAACGGATCGCTTTCAACGAGCAACAGGGCTTTGACCGCTCCCGCCTCGATGGATTGGATAACATCCAGGAAGGTGGAAGACTTCGACCGTGAAAAGAGCGCGCCGCCAAACGCATTGGCGCCGGGCATCACATAAAACAAGCCGCACCGTCCCCTGGCTTCGCGCAGGAGCAGCGCAAGGTCTGAACAGAACGAAGGCGTGGACTCCGTCACAGCGTCGGTTCCACAGACAATCACCGGATTGCGGCTTGCTTGGAGTGCGAGGAGCCCCTCCCTGCGTGCCTCTTCAAGGGCAGGCGGCAGAGAAAAATCCGCGGGGAGCGAATCCCAAAAAGCGCGACAGGACACGCCGAGGCTGTCTTCCTCCACAGGAGTGAGCGCCTCTTTGAACAAGCCACTGAGACAGGCTTCGAACTCGCCCGGTAAGACCGGGAGGTGCACAACAGGCGCCGGAAGGGAGCAGGGACGCGGATCGGCCAGGAGAATGGACGCGCCCCGCCGATGAGCCTGCCGCAGGGCCAGTGCCAGCATGGGGGCTTCCTGGAGAGGATCGACCCCCACGGCCAGAATGAAATCGGCTTCAGCCACCTCACCCAGTGAAACGGCGAGCCGTTCGTCGAGGCGGGCGACGGCGCTTCGTACCTTTTGTTCGGTCCGGGGATTCATAAAAAAATGAGGTCCGGCCCACTGGAGCACGCGGCAAAAGCCCTTGAGCATGGCCTGGGTCTCCAGACTGCTGCGGGTCGAACCCAGTGCGGCGATGGCACGAGGACCATGCAAGGACTGGATTTGGGCAAGCTTCTGTGCCGCTTCTCGAATGCCTTCCTCCCCCCGACAGTGCCGCGTGCCGATCCTTGCCTGCCGCGGCCGGCTCGGCTGGTTGGTGTAGTCAAACCCAAAGCGGCCCCGGTCACAGATGAATTCGCTGCCGAGCTTTTCGTTGGGACGGCCCTCCACGCGCCATACCGTGCGATACCTCGCATTGGCAACGGTGTTGCACCCCAGAGAACAATGGATGCACAGGGAGGGAGCCCGATCCAGGTCCCAGGACCGCACCTTGAAGCGAGCCGGAAGGTCCGTGTAGACACCCGTCGGACAGATATCCACCAGGTTGCCCGAAAAGGGGTTCTCCAGCTGTCCGTCCTGGAAGCGCCCAAAAAACACGCGATCGGCGATCTGCAGGACACCGAGATCCCGGTAGCCGCAATAGTCCTGGTAAAAGCGCGAACACCGGTAGCAGTGGATGCAGCGGTTCATTTCGTGGGCGATGAAAACCCCGAGGTACTGATTCCGGTAGGTTCGCTTCTTCCCCTTGTAGCGTCGAATTCCGTGGCCTCCCGAAACGGTTTCGTCCTGCAGCAGACATTGCCCGCCTTCGTCGCACACGGGGCAGTCGTGGGGGTGGTTCAACATGAGCCACTCGATGACCTGTTTGCGGAACGCGACCGCTTCTTCATCGGTGGTGGAGACCACCATGCCGTCCTGGGCGTCGACCATGCAGCTCATCTGCACACCTTTGAACGGACCCTGCAGAAATTTGACGGCACACATGCGGCAGGCCCCAACGGAACCCAGGGTCTTGAGGTAGCAAAAACGCGGGATCATGATGCCCAGCTGTTCCGCTGCATCGATGACTTTGGTTCCCTCGGGCACTTCCGTTTCCAGACCATCAATGACCAATCGGGGCATATTCGTTCTCTTCAGAGGGGGAGACGCATTCTTTACGTTCTGATGTGCCGGGCCATGCAGACCAACCGGCTGCCCCATCACTGGAAGGGGCATTTCTTTCGAAGAATGTGCTCCATCACCTCGTCCTCAAAATAGGTGAGCAGGCTCTCCACGGGGCTGGCGGCTCCGGGAGCCAGAGCGCAGTAGGAATTCCAGAGCTGGCCGCACATGGTCCGCATGATGGGGATGAAGTCCTCTTCCCCCTGGCCGTTTTCGATGCGCCACAGGAGGTCCCGAAGGTAGGGCAGCCCTTCGCGGCAGGGGGTGCACCAGCCACAGGACTCCCTGGCAAAAAACTGAACCAGATTGAGCGTCGCTCCCACCAGGCACGTTTTCCGGTCGAACACGATGATGGCCGCTGTGCCCATGCGGTGTCCGATGGCCGCAACCGATTCGAAATCCATGGGCACATCCAGGTGTTCTTCGGGCAGAAAGCGGGTGGAAGCCCCACCGGGCAGGCACGCCTTGAATTCAAGACCGGAAGGAAGTCCCCCGGCATGTTCCTCGATGATTTCCCGCAGGGGAATCCCCATGGGAAACTCGAAGCATCCGGGACGGTTCACTCGCCCGCTCACGCAGAAAAGCTTGGTTCCGGGGGAGGTGGTGCTTCTGGAGAGCCCCTGGTACCATTCCGCTCCATTTCTGAGGATGTGGGGCACATTGGCCATGGTTTCGATGTTGTTCACGACGGTGGGCCGGTCCCAAAGCCCCTTGACCGTGGGATAGGGAGGCGGCTTGGTGGGGTTCGCACGCTTTCCCTGAAGGGCATTGAGCAGGGCGGTCGCTTCGCCGCAGATGTACCTGCCGGCGCTCCGGTGCACCACAACCTCGAAGGAAAAATCCGTGCCGAGAATATGGTTCCCGAGGTAGCCCGCTTCGCGCGCTTTCTGAATCTCCTTCTCAAGGATACGCGCACTGCTCTCATAGGAGGGGCGGACAAAAATATAGCCCCTGGAAGCCCCCACCGCATAGCCCGTGAGAGTGATCCCTTCCAGGATCATGTGGGGATCTGTGTGCACGAGGATGCGATCCTTGAAGGTGCCCGGTTCCATCTCGTCACAGTTGGCCACGACATAACGGGGATAAGCACCCTCCTCGGGGACCCCCAGCCATTTGACGGCGGCGGGAAACCCCGCGCCGCCTCTTCCGCGGAGATTGGCTTTCTGCACCTCGGCGCAAACCTCCGCACGGGTCCACTTGCCCACCACGCGGGATAAGGCTTCGTAACCTCCGCTTTCGCGATACTCTTCCAATGTGGCGATGCGTCGCGGCTTCCGATTGGCAAACAGGACCTGGGGGTACATAAGGCGGCTCATTTCATGCCGGCGGGCTGGTGCGCACCTTCGGCCAGTCTGGAGAGGATTTCGTCAACTTTTTCCGTTGTCAGCTCACCGTAGATGGAACGGTTCACAACCATGGCGGGAGCGCGGTCGCAATAGCCCAGGCAACAGACGGGAAGAACCGTGAAAAGGCCGTCCTCGGTGGTTTGCCCCAGTCGGATCTTCAAACGGGAGAGCAGATGCTCCAGGAGGGGCTCATGGCCATGCATCCAGCACACGGCACTGTCGCACACATGAATGACATATTTGCCCACAGGCCGACGATAGATGAAATTGTAGAAGGTCGCCAGCTCTTCCAGCTCCAGAGGGGTCATGCCCAGCAGTTCCGAGGCGGTGAACATGGCTTCGTCGCTCATGTATCCGAAATGATTCTGCAGGATGGTCATGACATCGATGGCCTGCTCACGGGCATTTTCCCCCTCGGCAACTTTTTCCATGAGCAGCTTCTTCAGGTCGGCCGGCAGCTGGTCTACATAGGCCATGATCACGCCATTCCCTTTGAGTTCAAAAGACCGTTGTTTGCAAAATCTGCTTTCAGGAACCCCGTGAAACCTCTCGCCGGACTTCCGGCGAAAGCGTCTCATCTTGAGCACTGAAGGCAAAATACAACATCGAAGCACAGAGATCAACTCATCCACAAGTGTGACCACACCCGAAATCGCGAGGTGAAACGCGCTTGCATCCAACGCGCATCCCCCCTCACAAAGAAAGGTGCTTTTTGGCCCCCCTCGCTTTCACCTTTCGATGGCAAATGGAGAGCCGCAGTGGTTAATATAGAAACATCCGGTCTTGCAGCGAGGCATGAAAACCGGGCGGCGGGCGCTTACCCCATGAACATCGGACCAGGAGTCGGGGGCTTGATATCCATCGATGGATCCAGACACTCGGGAAGCGGGACGTTATTGAGGCATGCTGCCGCCCTGTCCTGCCTCACGAGACAACCGCTGCACATCTACAACATCAGAGCCAGGAGACCCAGACCGGGTTTGAGGCCGCAGCACCTCAAAGCTCTGCAGGCCTGCAGTGAGATGGTCTCGGGACGGTTGGAGGGAGCTGAAGTCGGTTCGCGTGAAATCCGCTTTCACCCCGGCAGAATCACCCGCGGGGGTGTGTTTCACTGGGATATCGGTACCGCGGGTTCCACCACCATGCTCGCCTTCACCCTGATCCCCGTTGCGTTTTTCGCCGACGCCCCCAGCGTCTTCTCACTTACGGGAGGCTTGTTTCAAGACTTCGCACCGAGCGCACACCACATGCAGAGGGTCCTGATTCCCCTGCTGCGCCGCATGGGCGGGGAGGTCGAGCTGGAAATTCTGCGGCCGGGTTATGTTCCCCAGGGAGGCGGCCATTTGCAGGTCCGTGTGAACCCTCTTAAAGGTTCGCTGCGCCCTCTGCGCCTCACGCACCAGGGGAAGGAATGGTCATTCCGGGGCGTCTCTCTGGCGTCCCATCTGCGCGAGGAGAATGTGAGCCGGCGCATGGCTTCCGCAGGAGAGGCGATTCTGCGAAAGGAGGGCTTCGACGTGCAGTGGGAAATAGAGGACGATTTCAGCGCCCCCCAAAAAGGGGCGGCACTGCTGGTTTATGTCCAAACGGAAACGGGGTGCCTTATGGGAGCGGACCAGTCTGGAAAACCTGGAAGGAGATCCGAAAGAATCGGCGAATTCGTCATCCGGTCCCTTCTGGAAGATCTGCGGTCCCAGGCCACCACCGACCGCCACCTGGCGGATCAGCTCATCCTGTTTGCGGCTTTGGCCGCGGGCAGATCCGAGTACATCGTTCCCCAGGTGACGGATCATGTGCAATCCAATTTATGGCTCGTGAAAGAGTTGCTGGGCGCCGATTTTCACTTGGAGGAGAATCTCCTGAGGATAGATGGCATCGGATTCACGAAGAGTCCCTAACGTTTCGGAGGTTGCGGCCATGCTCTCACGCATCAAAATTCGAAGCATTTACGGTACGGCGCTCACCAGGCTCCTCCTGGATGCCGGATATCACATTGCGGACCCTTCGCCGAAGATTCGTGAACGATTCGGCATGGATGCAGAGGGGCGCGACTGCGACATCTGTATTCAAGATCGCCAGGATTTACAGGGGGTGACCCTTTCGGGGTACCCGGAGAATGTGTGCCAGTTCCTCACGTTTTTGCAGGAGACCCTCGTGGATACGGTCCTTCTCGGTTATGAACTGGAGGACGATTCAGACGTGCTCGTCAAGGCAGTCGTCGAGTTCCCGGGCATGACCAAGAGCGTCCTGGATCAAATCCGGCAGCGAGTGGTTCCCACGGTGAAACGGCACCACCAGCTTCGAATCGTCAACAGCCGTGCCCTTGAGAAAGCGGAACTGCAACTCGTGCACTCCCCGGACAAGCAAAAAGATCTGGAACGGCATCTTTTCTTCGACAACATCCTTCTGCCCCTGGAAAAAAGCGGCGTGGTGAAACTGGAGCACATGCGGCCCTCGGGCAAAGCCATGCGCCCTCGGGAAGGGGTTCTCCTCCGGCTCGATGAAACCAGTATCGTGTTCAAACGGGTCTTCAGGAAGGGCCGCTACGACGGCCTCGATCTGCCCATTTCGGCGGGAGACTATGGGATCACGGAGATCCTGGAGGGGGAGTGGTCGGTCAAACATACCTATTTCAATCAATCCGGCGCATTGATCGGTGAATACTACAACATCAACACCCCGGTCGAATTTTACCCCTATGGCGCTCGCTACCTCGATCTGGAAGTCGACGTGGTGAAACGGGCGGGAGAACGCCCCGTCATCATTGACCAGAAAAAGCTCAGCCTGCTGGGACAACAGGGAAACATCGGGTCATCCCTCGAACGAAAAGCCCTGGAAATGGCCGAAAGTCTGGTTCAAAACCTCAACAGCCTGAATGGATGAAGATCCTCTCATGCCTGTCCTGGATGCGGTGCCGGCCCTGCTGAGGGTGTTCCTCGTGTTTGTTTTGATTGTTTTCGCCATCCGTCGGAAATTTTCACTGGGAAACGCCTTCTTTTTCGGCTCATGTGCGATGGGGCTTCTCTTCGGGCTGGCCCCTTCTCAGATGGCGCTCTCCATCGTGCACTCGCTCACCGACGCCAAGACCGTTTCCCTTGCCGTCATCGTTTCGCTCATCCTCGTCCTCAGTCGCAGCATGGAAGCTGCGGGACAGATGGAAAGGCTTCTGCATTCCTTTCAGGGACTCATCAAGACCCCCAAATTGAACATCGTGGTTTTCCCTGCCATCATCGGCCTCCTTCCCATGCCGGGAGGGGCCATCTTTTCGGCGCCCATGGTGAAAAGCCTCGGGAAAACGTTGCGACTGAGCAATGCGCAACTCAGCTACGTCAACTACTGGTTTCGCCACATCTGGGAATACTGGTGGCCCCTCTATCCCGGCGTGCTTCTCACGACCACTCTGGCCGGTCTGGATCTGTGGCTGTTTGTCGTTTTTCTCTTCCCGCTGACCGTGGTGGCCGTCATCATCGGATACTGGCCCGTGCGCACCCTCACCGAATCTCCTGAGGAACGGATGCAAAACAACACGGCCAAACCGCCGCTGCGCCCCTTCCTTCAAGAGATGGTCCCCATCCTCCTGGTCATCGTCGTGGGCATCCTCCTTGGAAATGTGTTGAGTGCCCTTCCGGGCCTCACAGACATTTCCGTTTCCAAGGAACTGGGCCTGATTTCCGCCCTCATCCTGTCGATCCTCTGGGTCTGGCGCGTGAACGGCATCACCAATGCGCGCCGCAGGAACATTCTCTTTCAGCGGCAGCTGCTCAGTCTGTTCTACATGGTCGCGGCCATTCTCGTCTTTAAAGGGGTTCTCGAGGACAGCCATGCGGTGGCAGCCATCAGCCGCGAACTCCTCGCATGGCGCATCCCCCTGGTGCCCATCACCATTCTCCTTCCTTTTCTGGTGGGAGGCGTCGTGGGGATCACCATCGCCGTCGTGGGGACCACCATGCCGATCCTCATCCAACTCGTGCACGCGGCAGGAGAAAGCCACCACATGCTCGCCTACATGATGCTCGCGCTGGCCAGCGGCTTTGCAGGCGTTCTACTCTCCCCGCTTCACCTGTGCCTGCTCCTTTCCAATGAATACTTTTCAACGCCCCTGTCACACGTCTACCGCCATTTGTACCTTCCCTCCCTCGCCCTCGCTCTGGCCGCCGGCATGTACTTCTGGGTGCTGCATCGATTCGTGGCGGCATGACCGGCCCCATCAACTTGTCCATTGCCGGTTTTTGGTTTAATCTGGTTTTTTAGTTTTGCGAAAACAGGTCGGGATCAATGCGAGGGTCCCGAACATCCATGCTGCCGGAGGAGGGGGTAATGAAGGCCAAAAAGCTGTGGACCATTCAGTCGTTTCTGTCCTGCTTCATCTGGAACGGGGTGCTCATCGCATTCCTTTTCATCATTTCCCTGCAGATGCTTGAGGGCTATCAGCAATGGGTTCAGGTGCTGATGGCCTCCGGCGACGGGGCGCTCCCCGAGAACATCAAATCGGGCCTTGTGGAACTGAAGCAACTCCTGGATCAGACACAACAGTACCTGGCTCCCGTGATTTTTGGCGCGGGAGGCCTGTTCACCCTCATCCTGTGGCTCTTCCTCCTGCTCCATGGGCGGGGTCTCGCCCGCAGGGCTGCCGCCGAAGCAGTTCCCCACAGGGACCGAGCCGCTCCTGATGCCGAGTCGCCCCGCGAAAAGAAACCGAAGGAAGCCGAAGCTCCACCTCCGCCGGTCGCCAAAGAATCCTCCAGCCCTCAGGCCGCCGTCCAACTGCTGGCCATTTTGCAGAGGGAAGGACGATTCGTCGACTTCCTCCAGGAAGACCTCAGCGCTTATGACGACGCGCAGATTGGAGCCGCCGTCCGCAGCATCCACCAGGGATGCAAGCAGGGCCTCGCATCGCACATCGAGCTGAAGCCTGTTTTCGACAAGGAAGAGGGCAGTGAGGTGACCATTCCGGCGAACTTTGACCCCAACACCATCCGCCTCACGGGAAACGTGGCGGGAGACCCCCCTTTCACCGGGTTGCTGCGGCATCGGGGCTGGCAGACGGTCAAGGTGGAACTGCCGGTCACCTCTCAAAAGGATAGGGATCATTGGATCGTCGCGCCGGCAGAAGTTGAAATCGGCGGCTGAGGGTCATTTGTCCAAAACTCGAAATGAGGAAACAGATTTTGAGTGATTCCCAATACATCATCGGAATTGACCTGGGCACCACGCACTGTGTGGTCGCCTACACGAAAGCCTCTGTGCAGGAGGACTCCGAACCCGTCATCGAGATCTTCGCGGTGCCCCAGATCGTCGCCCCCGGCGAGATCCAGACCCAGCCCCTGCTGCCCTCCTTCATCTTCATGCCCGGTCCTCACGACGTCCCCCAGGGGAGCCTGACCCTGCCCTGGGACGACTCCCCCGGCCTTGCAGTGGGAGAATTCGCGCGCAAACGCGGTGCCGAAATCCCCAATCGACTGATTTCGTCCGCAAAATCCTGGCTGAGTCATACGGGAGTGGACCGCACCCAGCCCATCCTCCCCTGGGACAGCCCTGAAGATGTGCAACGCCTCTCTCCCGTGGAAGCCTCCTCCCTGTTTCTCCGACACCTCCGGGACGCCTGGAATCACCGCATGGCCCCATCCGGAAACGAGGCTCGCTTCGAAAAACAGGAAATTTACCTCACCGTGCCCGCCTCCTTCGATGCCGTCGCACGAGAGCTGACGGTCAAAGCCGCCGAGGGTGCCGGGCTTGAAAACATCACGCTGCTCGAAGAACCCCAGGCCGCTTTTTACGCCTGGCTGGAAGCCATGCGGGACCAGTGGCGCAAGGCGGTCCGCGTGAATGATTCCATCCTGGTCTGCGACGTGGGAGGCGGCACCACGGACTTCAGCCTCATCCAGGTGAGCGAGGAGGCCGGCGAGCTGTCTCTGAGACGCGTGGCCGTGGGCGACCACATCCTTCTGGGCGGCGACAACATGGACCTCTCGCTCGCTTATGTGGTCCAGGCCAAGCTGGCCCAAAAAGGAACGAAGCTCGACGCCTGGCAGTTCCGCGGCCTCTGGCACAGCTGCCGCCTGGCCAAGGAGCGTCTCCTGGCCAATCCGGACCTGCAGTCGGAACCGGTCGTCATTCTGGGGCGCGGTTCCTCACTCATCGGCTCCACCATTCGAACGGAACTCACGCAGGCAGAAGTTCACCAAACGCTGGTGGACGGTTTCTTCCCCATGGCGGAGAAAAACGAGTACCCTCAGAGCAAACCTCGCGTCGGCGTCCGGGAAATGGGCCTTCCTTACGAACACGACGCGGCGGTCACACGCCACCTGGCACGATTCCTGGGCAGACAGGCCATCGACGGCGAGACACGGCACCACGAGACCGAGGGCGCCTATCCCACCGCCGTGCTCTTCAATGGCGGCGTCATGAAGGCGGCCCCTCTCCGTCAGCGAATCCTGGAGGTCCTGGGCCATTGGGGAAATGGAGCTCCCATGAGGGAACTGACGGCGGTCGATCTGGATTTTGCCGTCGCCAGAGGGGCAACCTATTACGGACTGGCTCGGAAAGGCAAGGGCATCCGGATCCGCGGTGGCGCTGCGAGGGCCTATTACATCGGGATCGAGAGCTCCATGCCGGCAGTTCCCGGGGTGCCCACCCCCATGAAGGCCCTCTGCGTCGTGCCCTTCGGCATGGAGGAAGGGACCGCCGCCGAAATCAGGAACCGCGATTTTGGTCTGGTGGTGGGACAGCCCGCGGTGTTTCATCTTCTCGCCTCCAATGTGCGCAAGAAAGATGGGGTGGGCGAGGTCGTGGAGGACTGGAGCGGGGAGATCGAAGAGGTGACCACCATGGAAGCGGAGCTGTCGGGCCTGGAAGATCAGGGTGGGCAAGTGATTCCGGTGTGGCTGGAAAGCAGGATGACGGAACTGGGGACTCTGGAATTGTGGTGCGTCGCCCGGGACCGTGACCGGAAGTGGAAACTGGAGTTCAACATTCGCGAAAAAGAAGACAGCTGACCTCAAGTTCCAGGCTCCTGGATGCCATGCGAGCCTCGATGTGGAACACGCAACGCAAACCTGCAGGACAATCGCCCCCGGGAGCAAAGCTTGCTCGCGGCCGCGGCGTCAAGGCACGGGCGGCAATGCCTTCGCCTGTGATCGCACTGCCCTGGAGGTGAACGATTGTTTGGAACCGAGCGATGGATCACCCTCTCGAATTTGAAGACAGCTCACACCGCTACATTGTGGGCATTGACCTTGGCACCACCAATTCGGCCCTCGCCTACGTGGATCTTTCCCGGAAAGATCCCCACGGAAGGCAGATCCAATTTTTCGATATTCCCCAGCTGACCGGTCCGGGTGAGCTGGGAAAACTTCCCGTCCTGCCCTCTTTCATGTACCTTCCGGGACCCTACGAACTGCCCCCTGAAAGCACGGCCCTGCCCTGGGACCCGAAAAGAACTTACGCCGTGGGAGAATTCGCGAGGGAACAGGGGGCTCTCGTTCCCGGGCGCATGGTCTCGTCCGCCAAATCGTGGCTCTGTCACGGAGGGGTGGACCGCACGGGAAACATTCTCCCATGGGGAGCGGAGGAATCCGTCCCGAAGGTCTCCCCGGTCACCGCGGCCAGCCGTTATCTGCAGCACCTGCGGGAGGCCTGGAACCACGGCATGGCCCGGGGGCGCGACGGGTGTCTGCTGGAAGAGCAGTTCATCGTCATTGCGGTTCCGGCTTCCTTCGACGAAGTCGCTCGCGAACTGACCGTTCAGGCCGCCCACCAGGCCGGTCTCCCCAGGCTCATCCTCCTGGAGGAGCCGCTTGCAGCATTTTACGCATGGCTGTCTCATCACGAATCCGACTGGCAGGACTTGATGGAGCCGGGCCAGGTCATCCTCATCTGTGACGTGGGGGGCGGAACCACGGACTTTTCCATCGTCGCCATCAGCCAGGGTGAGCAAGCCTTGCGGTTTGACCGTCTCGCGGTCGGGGATCATTTGATGCTGGGCGGTGACAATATGGATCTCTCCCTGGCCCGTCACATCGAAACCAGGCTGCTGGGAAAACCGGGACAACTCGACACGAAACGATGGCACCAGTTGTGGCACCAGTGTCGCCAGGCCAAGGAAAAACTGCTGGGTTCTGCGGACGAAAGCCGGGAAAGAGGGGGAGCGGCCAACTCTCCCCAAGACTCTCCTCAGGCCGTAGACATCACCCTCATGGGCACCGGCAGCAGGCTCATTTCCGGAACCCTCAAAACGAGTCTTGAACGAACCCTGGTGGAAGAGATCATTTTGGAGGGTTTTTTCCCACGGGTTGAACGCAGCGCGGCACCGGTCGCTCAACGCAGAACGGGCATCGCCGAATGGGGCCTCCCATTCGTCCAGGACCCTTCCATCACCCGCCATCTGGCCGCATTCTGGAATCGGCACAGTGCCCTGATGCGCCAGGAGACCGGGCGGGATCAACTCTACCCCCAGTACCTGCTCTTCAACGGCGGAGCGTTGAAGCCGTCGAGCATTCGACGGCGGATCACGGAGGTTGTGGGGACCTGGTTCGAAGATGAGGCCGGGCCGGGCTGGAAACCTCTGGAACTGGAGAACAGGAGGCCTGAACTGGCCGTGGCCATCGGAGCCGCCTACTATGGTCTTGTGCGCCTGGGGGAAGGGGTCAGAGTGGGGGCGGGCAGTGCACGGTCCTATTACGTGGCGGTGGGAGGCACGACGGATGCCCCGGCGGAGGAAACCACCGGTTCGCTGACGGCGGTCTGCCTCGTTCCCCGCGGGACGGAGGAGGGGACCGAACTGCAACTGCACGAACCCTCATTCAAAGTGCTGGCCAATCAGCCCGTCTCTTTTCAGCTGTTGAGTTCCAGCACCCGACTGGGCGATCATCAGGGAGATCTGGTCAAAATCTCTCCGGATGAAATCACCGTTCTCCCCCCCATCAAGACGGTCCTTCGCTACGGCAAGAGAAGCACAGCTCAGGAACTGCCCATTGAGTTGACCGTCCGCCTGACGGAGGTGGGCACCCTGGAACTGTGGTGCCGTTCCCAGCAAAGCCCTCATCGCTGGCAGCTTCAGTTCGATGTGCGGCAGGAAGAGGAAACACTTCCGGACTCGCGCTTGCAGGGTGAAACGCTGGATTCGGAGCTCATCGAGAGGGCCCGGGAGTCGATCCGGGCGGTATTTTCCAGAAAAAAAGACGCACCCCCAGCTCCCCCTGAAAAGCTCATCAAGGAACTCACGGGTCTCCTCGACCTCGGCAGGGAAAAGTGGCCGACCCCCTTGCTCCGAAAGCTTGCCGACACCATATTGCAACTGCAGCAGGGTCGCGGGATCTCGCCACAACACGAAGCGCGGTGGTTCAACCTTTTGGGCTATTGTCTGAGGCCCGGTTTCGGTGATCCTGTGGACGACTGGCGCATCAAGGAAATTTGGAAGCTATTCCCTCAGGGGCTACAATTTGCCCGGCAGGCTCAATGCCGCAACGAATGGTGGATTTTCTGGCGAAGAGTGGCGGGGGGGCTCAAAGCAGGCCAGCAATGGTACATTTATCAACAGGTCCAGCCCGGCCTTCAGCTTTCCGACAAGAAGAAATCCTCCCGAAAGGGTCTCAAGACGCTCACCGCACAGGAAACCATGGAAATCTGGATGGCGCTTGCAAATTTCGAACGCTTGCCTCACTCCACGAAAATGGAACTGGGCCGGCTGATGCTCCAGGAAATTCGAAAGGGCGGCGTAAAAAATCAGCAGCTCTGGTCCCTGAGCCGATTCGGAGCAAGAGTCCCGCTCTACGGACCATTGGACCAGGTGCTTCCCGCCCAGGAGGCGGCGGTCTGGGTCGAGTCCCTGCTGGAACTGGACCTGGAGCCTGCCGATTCCCTGGCCCAGACGCTGGTTCAAATCGCGCGGCGTACGGGCGACCGCCACCGGGATCTCCCCGATAACGTCCGCGAAAAAGTTTCGGCGTGGCTTCTCAGGGTTCCGTCCAGTGAACGCTACGTGGAGATTCTCCAAGACCCGCACACGGCACTCAAAGAGAGGGAACAGGACTGGATTTTCGGCGAATCATTGCCCTTGGGGCTTATTTTGTCGTCATGAGCGCTCTTCAACCTGGGACCGCCCTCCACGATCGCCGCTCACTCGGGGTTCCCGCTTGCGGCCCCGAGACCGGTCACCGCGCAGATCTCGAACCGACTTGAAACCTGACCGATTTGGACGCGAAGCATGGCGGCATGGCGTAACACAAAAACCGGCAATTGAATCAAAAAAAAGGAGTCTCCCATGGCCAAAGCACTTGTCGTCTACGCCACCAGGACCCACCAGACCAAAAAAATTGCAGACCTGATTTCGGAGGGCATGCGGTTCTCCAATGTGGATGTGACCGTGGCCAGTGCCAGCGATTGCGAAAAGAAAGGGATCAAGCCCGAGGATTTCGATGCGCTGGTGTTGGGATCGGCCACCTACCATGGCGAAATGATGCAGGGCATGAAAACGCTGCTCTTTCTCCTGGAAAAGTCCAATCTGGAAGGACGCGTGGGGGGCGCTTTCGGAGCGTTCGGGTGGAGTGGAGAGGCTCCGGGACGCATCTTCGACACCATGAAGAACATCTACAAGATGCAGATGGTCAGCCAGCCGCTCATGCTCAAGTCCGCTGCACTGGGGGGCGGCATCAAAATGGCCCAGGACTACGGAAGAGAGATCGCCGCCAAGCTTGCGGAGCAGGGGAAAAGCTGATTTATCCGAACCAGGAATCGTTCTGCGAACCCTGTTCCCTTTTTGAGAGAGAAACACCCTCCCCCATGGTCGCCGCATGAGAGCGAGACCACCCGAGGAGATCATGGGCGGAGGGGAACCGCTTTTCTCATGCCTGGCGTTTTTCAACACATATTCCCTTCCCTTTTCTCTTTTTAACCCTGCGGCTGCGCGGGAGTCTCAGGCTCCGATGCGAGGAGACCCAGCCTTGAAGAAGCACGAGTGGGATGCCTATTTTCTAAAAATCGCCCGGGCCGTCGGCGAGAACAGCAAATGTCTGTCCAGGCAGATCGGCGCCATCCTGGTCCGAGACAAATCCATCATCTCCACGGGTTACAATGGACCTCCGCGGGGTGTTCCACACTGTTCTCAGCGCTACGCCTGTGATACACACCTGATCCGGCATCTCCGTGACGTCCATGGCAGCCGAGAATTCGACACCACACTTTGCCCCAGAAGGCTCCTTGGCTATGCCAGTGGAGAGGGGCTGAACTTTTGCATCGCCAGCCACGCCGAGGTGAACTGCATCAACAATGCGGCCCGACAGGGAATCTGCACCCAGGGAAGCACCATGTTTCTCTCCTGTGACATCCTCCCCTGCAAGAATTGCCTGTGCGAAATCATCAACGCTGGCATCGAGGAGGTCGTCGTTCTGGAGTACCAGCCTTACGACCAGACCAGTTTGTTTCTCATCGCACACAGCGGCCTGCGCATCAGGACCTACGACTTGGGGGAAGCCGCCTGAAACCTCTCCCTCAATGGACGGAAATCCATGTTTCCCCAGGAAGCTCCAGGGATGTGAGTGACCCTCCATAGACGCACCCCGTGTCGATGCCGATCTTGTTCGACCCGACAAAGGGTTCCCTGAAAGGGGTGTGGCCGAACACGATTTTCTTACCCCAGTCAAACGTGGAAAAGACAAATTCTCTTCGGATCCAGAGCATCGCCTCGGGACTTGCCGCCGAGGGGGGAAGTTCCGGCTCCACCCCCGCATGGACAAAGAAATAACCATCCATTTCGTGCCAGAGCCGCAGGCTCCTGAAAAATGCCAGGTGTTCCCCCGGGATTCGCCCGTCAGGATAGCTCTTCAGTGTCTGCCGACCGCCGTTTCCGAGCCACAACAAGCGATCCTCCGGGGAGCCCCTCTCCACGGCCTGCAGAAGCATCTCTTCATGATTGCCCTTGAGCGCAATGACGTGGTGGCCGGTTTTGATGAGGTCGAGAACCCTCTCAACGACCAGCCGGGAGTGGGGGCCCCGATCCACATAGTCGCCCAACAGGATCAAAGTGTCGGACGTGGTTAGCCCGATCCTTTCCAGAAGTTCATTGAACGGATCGATCATCCCATGGATGTCGCCGATGACAAAAGTTCTGCTCATGGTTTTTGTTCCAAAGCGCAACGTCGGCGGTAGCGGCCCAGGCCGCTGACCGTCGCGTGCGTCCATGGTGAGATGCCAAAACCGCTTCGCAATTGCCTCTCCAGGAAGAACGAATCGAGGACGTGCGGATCCGCCGGCTCACTGCAGCTTTACGCAGCCCCAATGAATCTTATTTTTCCATACGACTCTTTTCAAGGGAGTGACGTTTGACAGCCCCGCGAGATCAGTATTGTGAGGAATCTTGTTTGATTTTGGTCGACTTCTTCTGTTTATGATATATAAGCGCGTTCACTCTGCGAGCACTGGGCAGATCCGCTGTCCTTCGGGAAAGTTTCCTGCCTGCCGACGCATGGAATCCCGAGGATTGAGGCCCCCAGGGGAAGGTGCACAGGGTGGAGTGGAGGCTGGGGTTTCTGCTGAATTCCGTACACCCCTTGAGGAAGACGGGATGAGAATCGCTGTTTCTCAAATCTTGAAACGCAACGCTCTGTACCTGGCGTTTCTGTTTGCCGTCGCCATAGCGTACAACCTGATCTACAATTTCAATTTTCTGGAAGCCTGGTCAGGCCATGCAGGTTGGCTGGTTTCCGAGAACGCTGTCGTTGCTGTCCTCATGCTCGTTTCCATGTGCCTCGCTTTTTCCATCAGTCGGATCTTTTTTTCCATCGTCATGCCCCTCGTCTTCGCGGTCAGCGCGATCGTTTACCATTTCATGGAACAGTACAACATCATGCCCTTCAGCGCCCAGACCGTCGCATTTGCCATGGAGACGAACGTCGACGAGGCCATGGGGCATGTGGGAATCGAACTCATCGGAAAGGTTCTGATTGCCCTCGTTATCTCAATGGTGGTGGTTCTGCTGAACAAGAAGCTCGGAAAAGTTCAACGGTCCACAAAGATGAAACTGACCCTGTTTTTTGCTCTCATTTCCACGGTCCTGGGAGTGACCGGGGAATTTCCGTCACCCCTTCCGTTGCCGTTCGGAATAGTTCAGGCCGGCTATGTTTATTGGCAGGAAGATCAGAAATTCCACGCTCTGGAAGAAAACAAGCAGGACATTTCACCTTCGTTCACCCTCCCCGAGGGAAAAAACGAAGACCTCGTGGTGGTGCTCATCATTGGAGAGTCTGTCAGGGCCGATCGCTTCCACATCAACGGCTATCACCGGCAAACCACGCCGCATTTGGAATCGCTCGGAGTCGTTTCCTTTCCGGATGTCCAGGCGTGCGGGACTTCAACCCGGGAGTCCGTCCCCTGCCTGCTGACCCGCGCCACTCTGGAAGACACGGATGTGGCCCTGCGGGAAACCTCGCTCGTCTCCGTGTTCAGAGGCGCCGGGTTTTTCACGGCCTGGGTTTCCAATCACAGAGTCATCGGAGCCTCCGACACACCGGTCACATCCATTGCGAGTGAAGCCCATTTCACACACTTCGGCAACAGACGCGGGGATTACGTCTACAGCCGGCTTCTCGATGAACAGCTTCTGCCCTTGCTGGACCAGGTGCTTGGAAACCCCAATCCCCGCAAACTGATCGTGCTCCACACGGTGGGCAGCCACTGGAACTACGAGCAGCATTACACCGATGCGTTTCGAGTGTTCACCCCGGTCTGCAACAGCAAGGTTCCAAGAAACTGCACCGAGGAGGAACTTTTCAACTCCTATGACAACTCGATTCTCTACACGGACCACTTCATCCGGGAGGTCATCGAACGGGTGAAACCCTTCCGGACTCTGGTGGTCTTTGTGGGCGATCACGGGGAATCCCTGGGGGAAGGGGGACGTTTCCTGCACGGGCACGAGGAAAGGTTTCCGGAGCAGATTCAAGTCCCTCTCCTGGTCTGGAGCTCACAACGGTATCAGGCGGATGAACCCGAAAAAATCAAGCGGTTGCAGACCGGCACGAATCGTTCGATCTCCCATGACCACGTGTTTCACAGTGTTCTCGATGGCGCGGGATTCGAATCTCCTCTCCTGGATTTGGGGCGGAGCCTTTTTCGCTGAAGACGGAAAGCATCCCGGCGACCTCGGCATCAGGGCTTCATGGAAGCCGTCGAACGTGTCATGCGGACAACAAACGACCCTTTAAATCCGATCATGCGGTCATATGGGCGACGCGAAACGCAGCACAAATGAGGGCAGGCCGGTCCCGGAATGTCGGGGGCCCCATGCAAGCTCCTGACAGTTGCCCCTATCTCGGAACTCCCGTCGAGAGCGCGCACGAATGGCACCCTGAATCCAGGGACACCCTGCGGGCGGCCTCGTCCAAACCTGGATGATGTCTCATGACCGGATCGGTTGAGAGACGGGCCGATTCACGAAGCGAATTTACGGAGAAAGGATCAGCGTGAAGCGTTTATCACATTCGGTCTTGCCCTTCATCAGCCTGTTGCTTTTTGCCTCCATCTCCATAGCAGACACGAAAATGGAACCCGATCGTTTTTTCCTGATGGGTGACGGGAGGCTCCACATCAAAAACATGAAAACGGGCCTGGAGGCGTCCGTCTCCCTTCTCAACCCGGATAATTCCCTGAATTGGGAGGGCTTCAACCGCATCGACGAGGTCTTCGGTTTCCCCACTGAAGAGAAGGGGGAGAACATCTCACCGAGGCTGCTCTTCATGCTGGACCACTTTTCCGATCTGGTGGCCCCCGGCAAGGTGATCCAGATGGTGTCGGCCTATCGGAGCCCGGAATACAACAATGCCTTGAGAGACGGGGGCGGCAACGTAGCCAGAACGAGCCTTCACCTGGACGGCATGGCTCTTGATTTCAGCATTGAGGGAGTGGACGGAAAGCTGCTCTGGGAGCTCATCAGGAGCAAAGACTGCTGCGGGGTGGGGCATTACGGGGGTGCGACCCTTCACCTGGATTCGGGAAGGCCGCGATTTTGGGAAGCCGCGACCTCGGGAACCCGCACGGCCGAAAGCGAACGCAATCGAAAGATTTACCTTTCCTCAGACTTCGACAGGTACCGGCCCGGCGATTCCATCCGCCTCTCTTTTTCCTCCGTGAGCGATTTTGGCTTTGGGATCCGGCCATTCGCTTCCATCTCCACCGATTCTCAGAACCCGGTGCAGGTGGCAACGGCCCCGGTGGCTCAGACCCACGCAGCCGACTGCATCCTCATCCCCGACCGAAAAGCGTCGCGCTTCATCTCCCTGACTCTGCCGGACAGCCTTCCGGCGGGCCGATACCGATTAGGGCTCACATTTTGTCAACGGCCCTTCGAAGAGATGCCCGAGGCAGCCCTTTCCAATGTGATCGAGGTTTTTGAACCCGGACCATGAGCGATTCTCGATAGGGTTGCGGACTCCTTTGATTGAAACATCCTCTCCGGACGATTTGCTGCGAGGCGTTTCATGCATCGGATCGGTTTCGGCTGAAACTTGGACTCGACGGCCGCGGTGCAATCCATGCCCGCAGCCATCTGCGTCCTGACATCCTCACCGTCGCCGGGCGGAAACAGTGTCACCTGTCGCCCATGACCTTGATGCGCACCTTTCTTGTTCTTGGCCCGTCATACTCGCACAAAAAGATTCGTTCCCAGGTCCCCAGCATCAATCGGCCGTTCTCGATGATGAGGTGGCAACTGCCTCCGGTGAGCATGGCCTTGATGTGCGCGGCGGCATTGCCTTCCGTGTGCTTGTACCCATCCCGCCAGGGGACCAGCTTTTCCAGAGTTGCCAGAATGTCCTCCGTGACCGCGGGGTCGATGCCCTCGTTGATGGTCACAGCCGCCGTGGTGTGCGGCACGTACACCATGCAGATGCCGGTCTCCACTCCGCTTTCCTTGACTCTTCGCGACACGATGTCGGTGATGTCCACCATGACACTGTGATCAGGGGTGTTGACCTGAATCGTATCCAGCATGATCCACCTCCGCTTGAAATGTTGGGCTTCCCTGATAGGTCCCATGGGCAATGAAGCCTTCGGCACTCGATTTCATTCACAAATGGCGATCCTTCAAACTGTGTCCATCTGATGAGCCCCGCCCTTTGGTCCGCAGTTCAGAGCGCTTCTGCTGCAAGTCCCCTTCGGCTGCACCTCCGTTTCGCCATTCAGCGCAGGAGCAGCAGCCCGGACTCCGTCTTTCGATAGGGCACCCTCTCTTCGTCCTCTGCAATGTCTTCCTCGGGCCAGTGTTCCTGGAGGGAAAGAACCGTCATTCGAAACACGACGGGATTGTCACTGGGATTCACATCGGATGCAAGGTGCTGTGCGACAATCCACGCAGCCCGCGCTGACTCTTCCATGCCCGAGAGCTGAAAAACAAGGGCCTGTTCCTCAAAAAAACGGATATAAAACCGCCTCATTCTGCCCGTGCACAAAGAGTTTGCGGCACGTTCAAACAACGACTGCGTGCGCTCGCGTTCCATATCCGGCGGGAGGATCAGCAGGTTATCCCTCATGGCGGCCAGTTCTTCGTGGAAGGGAAGCAGCTCCTCTTTGGAAAACAGGAGCCATGAGAGGTCTATCCGGCCCATCAATTCATCGGGCTGCACCTCCTGGATCGCCGCAACGGGATCTTCGGCTCTGGGAAGCAGCTCGTGAACGTAAGGGGGTTTACTCAGATCATGATAAGGTTTCAGCAGTTCCTTGGCCTTCTCCAGTTCGAGAAAGGATTCAGCCCTCCCGGAAAGTTCCTGCAGTTCGAATACAAGTCGTGCCACGTGACCGATGGGCACCTCACAGATCCTGGTCTCGGGCACTTCTCGGGAAACCTTTCGAAGATAGTCGCGATAGGCGTTGTAGGAACTCTCGGTCACTCTCGCGTAGAGGGTCTGAAATTCATCTTCGGCAAAAACCGTCAGAGCCATGGGGGAGGGATAGCCTTCCGCAGGAATCAGAGCGGTTACGAACCCGAAAGTTCCTTCAAAGGGGAGGAGGTGTGAGAGGATTCTACGTTCCTCCCTGGGGACCAGAACCACTTTCTTCCTGGGCTGATCCTTTTCGTCCACACCAAAACCCTTCTGCTGGAACCGGTATCCAGCCTGCCTGGCGGCTCGCCTGTTGCCGCTTTCTTCAAAGATGTCCTTGAACTTGAGGAAGACCTGGAAACCCGCCGGCGTGGGCTTCCTGCTCAGTCGATCCAGCAGTGCCAGCGTGAAGTTCTCCCGCCCCTTGAGCATCCTTCCAAGGGATTCGAGGTAATTGTGGAAGCTCTCCCCTTCGGGATTCTGGACCGAGAGACGGTCCAGGATCATCTGCAGCTCCCCCTGCTCCTCGGGGATAGCCGCCACCTCGCTGACTTTGGATTTCTTGGAATCTCGCTTCTTTTTCATTCTCATCTCTGCCAGGGATCACGACTGGGCCCTGAACACTCCTCCCGACTGCGGAGTTACGTTGAAGGGAAACCACCCCCTCATCTCTCGTCAAGCCCTTCCAAAAAAAAAGCCCCATGCACACGCTCGACGCGCGATTCTGGGGCTTCCCTGTCATGGAGTCAACCAAAAATTTTTATTCTTCGGTTTCCTCGCGGGGTTCGATGACCAGAGAATCAGCCACCAGTTCCCAGAGGTACTTGATCTCTACATCCTCAAAATCATACTCCTTGCGGAGGCTCTTCATGATCTGGTCACGGCAGTTGTGGCACGGGGCGATGAGAAGCTTGGCGCCCGTGTCCTTGATCTGTTTGGCCTTGGTGCGTCCGTAGAAGATCCGCTCTTCCACATAGGGACTGGCCCAGGCGCCGCCACCGGCACCACAGCAGAAATTGTTGGCGCGGTTGGGATACATCTCCACATAGTTTTCACAGCACTGCTGCGTCACCCAGCGGGGTTCCTCATAGTAACCGTGACCGAACGCCCGTTCGCTCTTGCGTGCATAGTTGCAGGGGTCGTGATAGGTGGTCAGGTGGTGATGGATGGATTTGTCCACCTTAATCCGACCTTCTTTGAGATATGAAGTGAGGAGATCATGAATGCTGACGAACTTGATGCCTTCGTTGGCATACCATTTTTGCAGACCAAGCCTGGTCGCATAGTAGGCGTGGCCTCATTCAGGTAAGACAAGGTACTCGCAGCCGAGCTCCTTGTAGTTCTTGACGATGCGGCCCACGATTTCCTTCATGGCCTCGTCGTCACCGGTGAACAATCCCCAGTTGACCCCTTCCCAGTTTTCGGAAGTGGTGGTCCACGACTCATTGGCGGCGTACAGGATGCGCCACCAGTACATCATGTCTTCCGGCTCCGCAAAGGGCTCCTTGGAGTTGATGGTGAACAGGTACTTGGCCCCCTTTTTGTCGACGGGTACCTCGAAGCCCGGCAGTTCTTCCGCCAGCTCCGCACCCAGATCCTCCAGGAGGAACACAAAGTCTTCCTTGGGAATACCCACATTGTTACCGGTCTTCAGACACATCTCGACGCCTTTGTGCAGAACGCCGGGCACCTTGTCCCTGGCCCTCTTTCCGCGGGCGGACCGCAACAATGCGAGAAGGTCGATGTTCATGGGGCATGCATGCTCACAACGTCCGCAGAGCGTGCAAACCCAGGGGAACCTCGAGTCGATCACTTCCTGATCCAACCCAAGGAGAGCCAGACGCACGACTTTCCGCACGTCCAGCCCGTCAACCCCTGTGACCGGGCAGCCGCCGGAACAAGTGCCGCAGGTGAGGCACAGGTCGGCATACTGGCTCGCCAGTTTGCGCTTTTCGCGCTTCGTCAACAACAATGGCTCCATAATTCTCTCCCCTGAATTGTTTCTAATGAAGGCTTCACTCGTAACCTATAGCACACGGTCCTGCCTAAATGAAGCTTTTTTTCTGTGAGCCGCCGATGGCCCGGAGGACCACATCCCGGGACACCGTGCGACCCGGCAAACGCAGGAAGAATCAATACTCGTTGGGCAGCTGGGACAGCTTTTCGAGGGTAAAAACCGGACCGTCCTTGCAAACGTATTCCGTTCCCAGGTTGCAGCGCCCGCAGATCCCGATGCCGCACTTCATTCTCATTTCCAGGCTCGAAATGATCCGCTCGGGAGGAAATCCCAATTCGGTCAGCACGGGCAGCGTGAACTTGATCATGATGGGCGGCCCGCAGATGATGGCGTAGGAATTCTCGGCACTGGGCGCTTTTTCCTTGGTCACGGCGGGCACGAACCCCACGTTGTACTTCCAGTTGGGATCGTTGGTCGAATCCACGGTGATGTGCATGTCGATGTCGTCGCGCTGCTCCCAGGCCGCCAACTCATCCTTGTAGAGCAGAAGACCGGGGGTCCTGGCTCCGTAAACGACATCGATCTTTCCGAATCGCGAGCGGTTGTCGGGGTGCAGCATGTAGACGATGGAGGATCTCAGGGTCGTGAAGGCAAAACCACCGCCGATGATCACGATGTTTTTCCCCTCCAGCATCTCCCACGGGTACCAGTTCCCCAGGGGACCGCGCACTCCCATGATGTCCCCCGGCTGCATGTTGTGCATGTAGCTGGAAACCTTCCCCACCTTGTTCACCGTGAACATGATGAAACCCTTTTCGGTGGGGGAAGAGGCGATGCCGATGGGGATTTCACCCTGCCCCGGCACTGAAAGTTCGGAAAACTGGCCGGGCGTGTATTTGAAACTCTCTTCATCTTCCTTGTTGAGGAAGACAAACTTGAAGGTCTTGAGATTGCGGTCTTCCGTCTCCGTCACGATGGACTCGATACGGACAGGATAAGGCAAATAGGGATTCCTCACCTTCGTTCCTCCCTTTCGTGGACTCGCAGGTCTAAGCAGGACAGCTGCAGGCTGTGGACATGAGGCGCGCTACATGTCGAATGTCGATATTGACCGGGCAGGACTTCACGCAACGGCCGCAACCCACGCACGCGGGTCCGTTTCCATACTTTTCAGGGTAGTATTTGAGCTTGTGCATGAAGCGCTGACGAACTCTCTGAAGCTTCTGAGCCCTCGGATTGTGTCCGGAGCCGTGAAAAGTGAACAGCGGGAACATGCAGGAATCCCACATTCTCAAACGATCTCCCGATTCTCCCTGGACTTCGTCCTGGATGTCGAAACACCAGCAGGTGGGACACACAAACGTGCAGGTCCCGCAGTTGATGCAGGAAAACTGGACTTCGTCCCACAGTGGATCGTTGAAGAGATCCAGCGTCTTCTTCTCATAGATGGGCGCCATGTCCACCACTTTGCCCATGCTCTCTTCCGCAGCCGCCTTGAGTTCGCTCTCTTTCTGCGCAGCCTGGCTCGTCACCGTCTGCACACCGGTCAGGGTGGCAAGACAGTCCTTCCCCTTTTCCGTCACCGCCCGAGCCACGTATCCTTCGCCCACGTCAACCATGAGGACATCCAGGCCGGACGCATCGAACGGGCCCGTGCCCATGGAGGTGCAAAAACAGGTGCTGCAGGGGGAATTGCAGGCCAGGCCCACCAGGGTCGTGGTCTTTCGTCGCTCGACCCACCAGGGATCTTTGATGGTCTCCGTGTCAAAGTTGCAGTCATCCAGTTGAAACGCTTTGGCGTCGCAGGGGCGGATGCCCAGGATCACCCGCGGCGAGTAATCCTTAGCCACTTCCTTCACAATGTTGCATTCGGGATCATCTTTGGCGAGGGAAAAGGTGAACATCCGCTCACTGTGGGGGTGAAACAGGCCCTTGGGCGAGAGGCGTGTGTTCTGGTAAGCGAGATCAATATCCTGAGGCTTTTCCAGCCGGGCGAACTCATGATACTGCCCCTGAAACACCGGTCCATAGACACGGCCATGGCTCATGAGCTGTCCAACGACTTCTGGAAATTTTTCCTTGGAGATGTAAATTTCCGACATGGATTCATTCCTTTTTCAGCAGAGTTCTTCTACCCGAGATCGACCGTTGGAAGCGAAAGCAGCTTGAGGTCTCCAAAGGGTCTGCACCGCGGAGCCTCTCCACCTGCTTCACGCCGGGGCAAATCCGCACCTCACCGGCATTGGGTCACTTGATGAATTCCTGGGGATCGTCGGGTCGATAGAAGTCGAGGGCCGGCCGCATGTCCGGATTGATGCCGGCTTCATAATTAAAGAGCTCCTTGACGTCCTTTTCCAGCTTCTTGGTGAACTGTCGCACCTTGATGCCCACCGGGCAGGCTCTCTCACAGGACCCGCAGTCGGTGCAGCGCCCCGCCAGATGGTAGGCCCTCAGAAAATGAAAGGTTCGCGTGTCCGTGGGATCGATGGTCTTCCCCACCCACTGGGGCTTGGACTCATCCACGAAACAGGTGGGACAGTAGCAGGCAGGACAGGCATTGCGGCAGGCATAGCACCGGATGCAGCCGGAGATGAGATCGTCAAAATATCGCCATTTCTCCTCCGCGCCCATTGCCTCGACTTTGCGCACATCGGCGTAGCGGTCCACATCCTTCTGCTCCTCCACCAGCTCCCCCACCAGCTCGTCATAGATCACGGGGTTGCGGTGGACGCAGATGGCGCAGTTCTCCTGAAGATACTCTGCGCGGTCCAGCGTCAGGTTAAGATCCCGGCCCTGGATGCGAATTTCCTTGTCGGTCTCTTCAACCGAAGAAGCTTCTTTGCCTTTGAGCTCGCCGGTGACGCGGCGTTTGTCGATCATTCCTTTGCAGGGAGCCCCCAGGATGTGGAGCTGCTCCCGTTTGATCTGATTCTCGACAATGTGCTCCACAATGTTTCTCGAATCACACCCTTTGGCCACGATGGCGATGCGATCCGTCCTCTTGGTGATGTAATTGGCCAGGTTGATGCCGCAGTTTCCATCCCACACGAACTGATTGGCCTGCTCGGGGGTCCTGGCCAGGTAGGGCTCATTCATGAAGGGAATGGTGCCCTTGCGAAAGCCGACCACCACATCCACCTTTTTGTCGCTCAACAAGCGTTTCGCCGCTTCTCGAATCCGTTCGGTATATGCTTGCATTTACGCCACCTCAGCTTGCTTTTTGATGAAATGTTGGGCGGGACCCGCCGACTTGACGGTACGGATCACCTCTCGCGCCACATCGGCAAACTTGGTCGCCTCGGCGGAAGAAATCCACGAAAAATGGAGCCGCCGGGGGTCGATGCCCGTGTGCTCCAGGAGATTCTTCAAGAGCGCAAATTTGCGACGTGCATAGAGGTTTCCCTCGATGTAGTGGCAGTCTCCGGGGTGGCATCCGGACACCCACACCCCGTCCGCTCCGTGACGCAGGGCGGAAAGGATGAACTTGGGATTGATTCGGCCTGTGCAGGGCACTCTGATGACACGAAAATTCGGTGGATACTGCATGCGGCTGACGCCTGCAAGATCCGCTGCCCCATATGAACACCAGTTGCACAGGAAAGCGATGATTTTCGGTTCCCAATCGGACATGTAAGTTCTCCTATTCAAACTGAAACTGAAGCGACACGCACACCGAACTCGATCAAGCTCTCGAAGGGGGGCCTAAGTCCGTCTCAAACACCAGCTTTCTTAAAAGCGAGCTCAGGAGAGGGAAAGCAAGACTTTCCCTCCCTCTGCCATGAGCTCAACCCCGAGATCAGACATTTTCGATCATGGCGAAAATCTGCGAGTCGTCAAAACCTCTCAAACCAATGGCTCCCGAGCGGCACGATGCCACGCAGAGCCCACAACCCTTGCACAGTGCCGGGTTGATTTCCGCCTTGCCCGCATCCCGCCCCGTTTCGATAAAACGCGGCGCGTTGAACGGACAGACGCTCACACAGACACCACAGCTGCTGCAGTCCATAGGCCGGGTGAAGGCCACCATCCCGCTGAAGAAGATGGAGTCCCGGGCCAGAAGAGTGGCGGCACGTGCGGCCGCGGCCTTGGCCTGCGAGATGCTCTCGTCCACGGCCTTGGGATAATGCGCCAAACCACAGAGGAATACTCCGTCCGTGGCAAAGTCCACGGGACGCAGCTTGGCGTGCGCTTCGATGAAGAAGCCTTCCGCATTGACCGGTACCTTGAAAAACTGGGAAAGCGCGTCGGATTCATTGGGAAGGATGGCCGTCGCCAGGGTCACCAGGTCGGGCATCATGCGGATGGCACGCTGCAGGATGGGATCGAACACCGTTACCTGAACCTTGCCGTCCACCACTTCAACCTGAGGCTTGCTCTCCAGGGAGTACCGAATGAAGATCACTCCCTTTCTGCGGGCTTCCTGATAGATCAGCTCACGTTCCCCGTAGGTCCTCATGTCTCTGTAGAGCACGTACACGTCGCTCTCGGGGTTGAGCTTCTTCAATTCGAGGGCGCTCTCGACCGAGTGCGTGCAGCAGACGCGGCTGCAGTAAGGACGATCCGGCTCTCTGGAGCCGACACACTGAATGAAGACGGCACTGCTGACGTTCTTGAGACTGGGATCCTTCGCATTGAAGCGCTGATCCAGTTCCTGATGCGTCACAATAGCCGGATGCTTCTTGTAGGCATATTCCTCTGGCTGGAATTCCCTGCCGCCCGTGGCGATGATGGTGACGCCGTGCTCCACGAGTTCAGGCTCTCCGCCGTTTTGGATGGTGGATTTGAAGTTCCCCACAAATCCATCCACGTGCTTCAACTCACTGTTCACATAAACACGGATGTTCGGGTGGTTCTCCACTTCCCCGGCCAGCTCGTCCACATAGGCGGGAATGTTTTCCCCCCGCCAGGTCTGGAACAGCTTTCGTGCCTGGCCACCCAGCTGGTCCGACTTTTCCACCAGAAACACCGGGTAGCCCTGGTCCGCCAGTTCCTTGGCCGCCACCATGCCGGCCACACCGCCGCCCACCACCAGCGCCTTGCGCGTTACCCCCAGTTCCGATTCCTTGAGGGGTTCGAGAAGAGCCACTTTAGAGACGGCCATGCGAACCAGGTCTTTTGCTTTTTCGGTGGCCTTCTGAGGATCTCCCGAGTGCACCCAGGAATCCTGGTTGCGGATGTTGGCCATTTCAAAAAGGTACTTGTTCAATTCAGCATTGGCCAGAGTCTCCTGGAAGAGAGGCTCGTGCGTCCTTGGCGTACAGGCCGCCACCACCACGCGGTTGATGCCCTGCTCCTTGATCACCTGGGCCATCTTGACCTGGGTGTCCTGGGAACAGGTGTAGAGATTGTCTTCCACATAGACCACATAAGGCAGTGTCTTCGCGTATTCCCTCACCTGAGGGATGTTCACGATGCCGCCGATATTGATGCCGCACTGGCAGACAAAAACACCGATGCGTGGACGCTCCCCGAGGATGTTCCGCTCCGTCGGTTTTTCCTTCACCTTGGCCTCGGTCCAGCGCGCGTCGCTCAGGAGCAGGCTGGAAGCCGATGCGGCCGCCGAAGCCTCCATGACCGACTGCGGGATGTCCTTGGGACCCTGGAAGGCCCCGCAGACGTAGACCCCCTCACGGGAGGTGGCCACAGGCCTGAAACTTTCCGTCTTCACGAAGCGGTTTTCATTGAGGTCGATGCCCAGTTTTTCGGCCAGTTCGATGCCCTCACGGCCCACCTGGAAGCCCACGGAGAGGATCACCAGGTTGAACGTTTCCTGCCGAATCTGACCGGTTTCGTCGGCATAGGTGATTTCCAGGTCGCCGTCACCCACCGTTTCCACCGAGTGGACGCGGGAGCGCACGAACCTCACTCCTTCCTCTTTGGCCTTGTTGTAGTACTGCTCGAAATCCTTGCCGTAAGTGCGCATGTCCATGTAGAAAATGGTCGCTTCCATGCCGCTGTGCGAGTGCTCTTTGGCAATGACCGCTTCCTTGATGGCGTACATGCAGCACACACCGGAGCAGTAGGGATTGTCACAGTGGTGCGTGTCGCGCGATCCCACACACTGCAGCCAGGCCACTTTCTTGGGTTCTTCGCGGTCGTAGGGCCGCATGAGGTGCCCACGGTACGGACCGGAGGCGCTCAGGATACGCTCAAACTCCATGCTGGTGATGACGTTGGGATGTTGAGCGTAGTTGTAGGTGTCGATATCCGAAGGATTGTACACTTCGTTGCCGGTGGCCAGGATGACCGAGCCGATTTTCAGCTCGGTGTAACGGGGTTCGTCGTCGTACTTGACGGCTTCGGCCAGGCAGACTTTTTCACACAGGCCGCAGCCGATGCACGCTTCCGTATCGATGGCAAAGACCAGAGGCACAGCCTGAGCGTAACGAATGTAGGTGGCCGCCCGCCGGTCCAGCCCGCAGTTGTGCTCGTTGACGCAGGTCACGGGGCACACCTGAGCGCACTGCCCGCAACCGGTGCAGCGAAGTGGGTCAATGAACCGCGGTTGGTTCTTGAGCCTTGCCGTGAAGTTTCCAGCTTCCCCCTCCAGAGAATCAACGGAAGAGTTGGTGATGATATTGACATTGTGATGCCGGCCGACCTCGACCAGTTTGGGCGAGATGACTCACATCGCGCAGTCGTTGGTCGGAAAGGTCTTGTCCAGCTGGGCCATGAGCCCGCCCACGGTGGGGGAACGGTCCACCAGGTGGACGTAATATCCTGAATCCGCCAGGTCCAGAGCCGCCTGCATGCCGGCAATGCCGGCGCCGACGACCATTACAGCGCCTATTTTGTTGTTTGTGCTCGCGTTCATCATCATTATCCTGCTGTCGCTTCCTCTGCTACTTGAGCGTTTTAGGGGACATGAGCTGAAGGGTCCGGGAATAGATCCTGTGGAGCGTCACCCACTCAACCTTCCACATCCATGAAGCCATACCGATCTAGGCCGCCAGCCTGATGAACTTTGGTGTGGTCCCTTCGTAGCCGTGCAGTTCAACCTTCCCAGCCTTTTCGATGTCACTCAGAAGCTGAGACACCGTGTAGACCTGCAACCCACTCTTGCCTGCGATTTCGCGCACTGATTGTGGTCCATCCCTGAGAATCTCCAGAATCAGAGATTTCTGATACTCTTCCTCGGTCGCCTGATCCACCAGCTGCCGATAAAGCTTATCGTCAATCTTGCGATGGTACACATTCTCACGCTCTGTGAGCTGCCGATCCATGCCGAGGAGCCATCGAAGGCGCGGAGAATTCAACGCACCTTCCACAGCCGCCAGCTTCAGCTGGTGGGCCCGGGCATCGAAGGGACCCTTTTCACCAATGACTGCACTCAACTCTTTCACGAAGTCCGCAAAAATCTGACCCTCCGCCGCGCTCACCCATCGGAGCTGCATCCTGTCGCGACCGATACCGGCCAGTTCCAGCAACCGTGAAACCACGTGCATGCGCTTCTGCGTGTAGACATTACCCTCCAGGTAATGGCAGTCTCCGAGGTGTCACCCAAAGACAAAGACACCATCGAAGCCGCTCTTCAACCCCTCCACCACGTGGGAAGGATCGACGCGGCCCGAGCACATCGTGCGGATGACCCGGATGGTCGGGGGGTACTGAAAGCGGGACACACCCGCCAGGTCGGCCCCCGCGTATGCACACCAGTTGCATAGGAAAGCCAGGATTTTCGGCTCGAAAGTTTGACTCATCTCACATCTCCTGTCGCATTGAGGTCCGGAGCCGAAGCTCCGGAGATTCAAGAGGTTCAACGGTTCGACGCAATTCGAATTATCTATTGACGTGCACCACCCGCACGAATCGCAGCACAGATCTGACGATCACGGAAATGCATCATGTCGATGGCTTTCTGGGGACAGGACGCCGCACAGACCCCACAGCCCTTGCAGGATGCGGAGATGGTTTCAGCCCGGTAGCCCTTGCCGACGATCTTGTGAAGCCGGATGGCTCCAAAAGGACACGACGCCTCGCACAGACCGCAACCGATGCACAGGTCCTGGTCCACCACCGAAACGACCGGTTCCACCTCCACGTAGGGCTTGGCCAGCACGTTGGCTGCACGGGCAGCCGCGGCCTGGGCCTGTGCGATGGATTCCTCGATGGGCTTCGGATAGTGGGCCAAACCTGCGATGAACACACCGTCCGTGGCGAAATCCACGGGGCGCAGCTTCATGTGGGCTTCCAGGAAGAATCCGTCTTCATTCAAGGGAACCTTGAAGAATTTTGCCAGTTCCTCCTGCCCCTTGGGAATCAGAGCCGTGGCCAGGTTCAGATAATCCACGTTGATCTTGATGGGCATGCCCAGGATGTGGTCGCGAACGGTGATCTGGAGCTTCTCCCTGCCGTCGTCTTTCACGGCTTCCACCACGGGCTTTTCGTCCAGGTCAAAGCGGATGAACAGCACGCCCTGTTCCCGGGCCTTTTTGTAGAGATCCTCGCGGCCGCCGTACGTGCGCATGTCGCGATAGAGGATGTAGACATCCAGATCGGGTTTGCGGGCCTTCAACTCCAAAGCCTGCTGGACGGATGCCGTGCAGCAGATCTTGGAGCAATAGGGCCGTTCGGGCTCACGGGATCCCACGCACTGGATGAAAGCCACGGCCTCGGCTTCGTCCAGCTTCCCGGGATTTTCCCGAAACATCTTTTCCAGGTCGTGCCAGCGGCTCACCCGATCATTCTGACCGTAGAGATAGAGGTCCGGGGCAAGGGAGTGAGCGCCTGTGGCGATGATCGCGACGCCGTGTTCCAGTTCGCGTGAGGCGCCGTTGGTCTGCACCGTCGTCTTGAACTGCCCCACAAACCCGCTCACATCGGACACCTTGGCACCTTTGATCACCTCGATTCCGGGGTGCTTCTCGACCGCTTGCACCAGGCCTTTCACGTAAGTCGCGACATCTTCGCCCTTCCAGCTCTTGTGCACCTTCAGGGCATGGCCGCCCAGCTCGGCTTTCTCTTCGATGAGGTATGTTTTGAAACCCTGATCCGCCA
Source organism: uncultured Syntrophobacteraceae bacterium (assembly GCA_964654275.1). Taxonomy (GTDB): domain Bacteria; phylum Desulfobacterota; class Syntrophobacteria; order Syntrophobacterales; family Syntrophobacteraceae; genus SLCH01. Next base: position 6,427 of record CAZZHS010000001.1, on the reverse strand, counting down.
AGTTCAGCGCCGCGCTCATGCCGGCCACGCCGCCGCCGATGACGAGCCCATCCTGGTTCAGATCGACCTTCATCCGTTCGATGGGTTCCAGGAGCGCGACCTTGGCCACCGCCATGCGCACCAGGTCCTTGGCTTTCGCCGTGGCCTTTTCAGGCTCGGCCTGATGGACCCAGGAATCCTGGTCGCGGATGTTGGCCAACTCAAACAGATAACGGTTCAGGCCGGCTTCTCGGATGGTCTCCTGGAAGAGAGGCTCGTGCGTCCGCGGAGTGCAGGCCGCCACCACCACGCGATTGAGCCGGTGTTCCTTGATGGCTTCGCGAATGATTTGCTGCGTGTCCTGCGAACAGGTGAAGAGATTCTCGGCCACATAGGCCACGTTGGGCAGTGTCCGGGCATAGTCCTTGACGCCGGGAACGTCCACCACGCTTCCGATGTTGATGCCGCAATGACAGACAAAAACGCCGATGCGAGGTTCTTCCTTTTCCACATCTTGTTCGGCGGGATAGGTCTTTTCCTGAGTGAGACTGCCCCTCACGTCGGCGAGCAGAGCGGCGGAAGCTGCCGAGGCGGCGGAGGCTTCCATGACGGAGTAGGGGATGTCTTTGGGGCCGGAAAACGCGCCGCAGACGAAGACACCTTCCCGTGAGGTCGCCACGGGCGAGAACCCGCTGGTTTCCGCGAACCCGTCGGCGTCGAGCTTCACGCCGATTCTCCCGGCCATCTTTTTCATCTCGTCGTCGACTTCGAGTCCGATGGAGAGGACCACCAGATCGAAGACCTCACTCTGGATCCGGCCGTTCTCGTCCACGTACTCAAGCATCAGGTCGTCACTGCCGGGTACGGCGGCGATGCTGTGGATTCGGGAGCGAATGAAGCGAACGCCCGTCTCGTCCTTGGCACGGTTGTAGTACCGCTCAAATTCCTTGCCGTAGGTGCGCATGTCCATGAAGAAAATGGCAGTGTCCAGGTCTTCCTTGGAATGCTCCTTGGCGATGACCGCCTCCTTGATGGCGTACATGCAGCAAACCCCGGAGCAGTATCCATGCGCCCCGTGATGGATGTCGCGGGATCCGACGCACTGGAGCCAGGCAATCTTCTTGGGCTCCTTCTTGTCGGAAGGACGCACCAGATGGCCTTCGAAGGGTCCGGAAGCGCTGAGGATGCGCTCGAACTGCATGCTGGTGACGACGTTGGGGTATTTTCCATACCCGTAGGTGTCGTAGACCTCGGGACTGAAGGGTTTGAAACCCGGCGCCAGAATCACGGAGCCCACCTGGAGCTTGTGAACCTTGGGCTTCTGATCAAAGTCCACGGCCCCTGCGGGACAGAACTTCTCACAGGCCCGGCATTTGCCGTTCTTGAAGTAGATGCAGTTGTCCACATCGATGGCATACTTGAGAGGCACCGCCTGGGGATACTTGACGTAGGCCGCCTTGCGGGGGCCGAGACCCTCGTTGAAAGCGTCATCGACCTTTTTGGGGCACTTCTCTGCGCACACCCCGCAGGCGATGCACTTTTCCACGTCGATGTAACGGGGCCGCTCATTCACCGTCACGGTGAAGTTGCCTGCTTCTCCCTCGATGGAATCCACATCGCACAGGGTCATCAGTCGAATGTTGAGGTGACGGCCGCCTTCCACCAGCTTGGGCGAAAGGATGCACATGGAGCAGTCGTTGGTCGGGAAGGTTTTGTCCAACTGCGCCATCACGCCGCCAATGGAAGAGCTGTTTTCCACCAGGTAGACAAAATAGCCGGATTCTGCCAGATCCAGAGCCGACTGCACACCGGCGATACCGCCTCCCACCACCATTACCGCGCCAGTTGCTGGCTGAGATGCTTTTTTTTCATTCATGAACATCCACTCCGTATGGGAACTTTTGAGAAGACCCGCTGCTGCCTCAAGTTGAAAGAGATTGGTGCTCCTTGATCGCGAGAAAAAGTTGAGAACCGCTTGTTACATGTGATTACAATCACAAACACCAACGGCAAAAGATATCCCCGCCTCTCCCCCTCGTAATCGGCGAAGGTCGCCAACGACGGCACCTCGCCGGAGGAGAGGAATCACTGACACCTTGCGGACATTATAACGAAAGGACACCTGGATGGCCAAACCTAAAATCTCACAGGGAAAAAGGAACGATTGTCGCTTGAGCTCACTGGGGAAAACACCGATGCAGGAAGGCCACCGACCCCATCGAAAAAAGAATTTGCGCAAAGAACAGGTCCATACCATCGGAGAAATCAACTCGTTTCTTAAACCAGTGCACAAGTCAAGTCAAGTTACTTGACAGGAAAATTCCCCGAAGTCGCCCCTTCGCAAGCCCTCACTGCAGGAAGACGAAGACCATGACGAGCTCTTCCTTGAAAATCGGTTGAGTTGGCCCGGAAATGCTGTCATAGTGCGCCAAAGAGTCCACTTTTTGCCTAGCTCGAGGCGAAGGCTTGGCGCATCCGAAACACCACCGGGTTAAGCAGCCCACCTCCAACTTTCCTTTCCCCGTGAGCTGTCCAGCCGCCCGGCCCCGGAGGGCCAACGCAACCATTGTCTCATTACATCAATAGGGAGGAGTCTTTCCATGCTCAAGACCTTGGCAGTGATGACCAGCGGGGGCGATTCTCCTGGAATGAATTCAGCCGTCAGGGCCGTGGTGCGCAGAGCCATTCATCGAGGCCTCTCGGTCTACGGGATTTATGACGGCTACGAAGGGTTGGTCAAAGGCGGTGAAGCCATTCGACTCCTCGGATGGGACGACGTGGGGGGCATCCTCCAAAAAGGCGGCACCTTTCTCGGCACGGCCCGGTCGGAAAAGTTCCGCTCTAGAGAGGGACGCAGACAGGCAGTCCAGAACATGCTCCAGGCGGGCATTCAAGCCCTCGTCATCGTGGGCGGAGACGGGTCGCTCATGGGTGCTCACGTATTGGCCACCGAGTGGGGCGAACATGTGGAGGACCTGATGCGGGATCACTCCGAAACCGATGCGGTTGCCTCCGTCGCCCCGCTGCAGGTCATCGGCCTCCCGGGTTCCATCGACAACGACCTGCACGGCACGGACATGTCCATCGGTGCCGACACGGCCCTGAACCACATCGTGCGCGCCATCGACAACCTGGCGTCCACAGCGGCATCGCACCAGAGGACTTTTGTTCTGGAGACCATGGGAAGACACTGCGGCTACCTCGCCCTCTCCGCAACCCTTGCAGGAGGCGCCTCCTGGGTTTTGGTTCCCGAGGAGGAACTGGAGCTGCGGTGGCATCAGAAAATGGTGGATTCCATCGACAAGGCCCGTGAAATCGGCCGTCCCCATCACATGGTCATCGTGGCCGAAGGAGCCCGGCATCCCGACGGACTCATCATCAGTTCCGCCGATGTCAAACGCATCCTCATGGAAAGGCTGAAACTGGACGTGCGCGTCACCGTTCTGGGTCATGTGCAGCGGGGCGGCTCCCCCACGGCGTTTGATCGCATCCTGGCCACACGCCTGGGTGTAGCTGCCGTGGACATTCTCCTGGACGCCCCCGACACCGAACACCGGCACATGCTCGGCCTCGTCAAAAACCGCGTGGCGGCCACGCCTCTCGTGGAAGTCGTGGAAAAGAGCCAGGCGGTGCGCGAGGAGGTCGAACATGGGAACTATGCCAAAGCCCAGGAACTGCGCGGCGGGTCCTTCACCTCCACGTTGCAGCTCGTCAAAACCCTGACACGGATCACCCCCGCCCAGCAGGCATCCCAGGATGGGGCAGTGGGCATTCTCACTGGCGGGGCCGATTCGCCGGGCATGAACACGGCGGTGAGCGTGGCCGCGCGGTGTCTCATCAACCAGGGGGTGCCTGTTTTTGGCGTTTGCGATGGATTTGTCGGCCTGATTCGAGGACGATTCACCACACTGGACTGGGATGAACTGGTGAGTTGGGTGAACCGGCCCGGCTCGGAAATCGGGACAGCACGCCTCGATTTCGAGGAAAAAGATTACGCGGAAATTGCCGCCACCATCCGTCGTCACAACCTCCGCGGACTCATCGCCATCGGTGGGTGGGGCACCTATTTGAAAGTGGCCCAGCTCGCTTCAAGGCGGGAGGACTTCGATGCCCTCAACATCCCCATGATCCTGCTGCCGGCGACCATCGACAACAACCTGCCCTGCACGGAATTTTCCATCGGCGCAGACACAGCCCTGAACAATATCGTGGAAGCCGCGGACAAGATCCGCCACACAGCAGGTGCCACCCGGCGTGCCTTCATTGTGGAAGTCATGGGACGCCGCTGCGGGTTCCTGGCATTGACCAGCGCTCTGGCAACGGGAGCGGAGAAGGCCTACCTGCCGGAGTACGGAATCAGCCTGGCGGAGCTCAATGAAGACGTGGAGACCCTGAAGAAAAGTTTTGAAAGCGGAAAACGCATGGTCTTGTTCATGCGCAATGAACATTCATCCCGGCGCTACACCACGGATTTCATTCAACGACTCATGGAAGAGGAGAGCAAGGGCCAGTTTGAAGTCCGGACCGCCACCCTCGGACACGTCCAGCGAGGCGGCCTGCCCACAGCCTTCGATCGCATCCTGGCCAGCCGGCTGGGAGCCGCCGCTGCGCTCCACCTATTGGAATCCATGAAAAATGACTCCGCGGACGTCTCGGTGCTCGGCCTCAGGGGTCGAGGGATCGAGAAAGTGCCCATCCAGGCGGCCCTCGAGGAAATGGATACCGCCAACGGGCGCCCCAAAGTCCAGTGGTTTCTTGACCTCATGGAAGCAGCAAACGCCCTGGCCAAACATCCTTGACCTCAAGAATACCGGAAGCCGGGGAAATCAGCCGGGCCCCTCTCCTCAACCCGGCAGGCCGGCGCGGGGCAGCCTCTTCAAAGGACAAAGGTGGGCTGTGCCACAACCTCTCCGGGGCCTCCCATGCCCCGAGCGCCCCTCTGTGGAGGGAACCTGTGCGGATCCCTCGTCAGGCCCTCCATGGGGGATGTCCCCGGTTCCTCCCTGTGCACGAACTTCCACCCACCCCTGGCGGCACGCGGTGATCAGGACTCTTCCCTGACGAAACCTTTTTCGGGGGGCCACCAATTGCTTTTCTGTGCTGAGAAGGTGATACTGAAGGCGGTCGTTTTTGACACCGGGCTGAAATGTCGCCCCCCGGTTCAATCTCCGGCCGGTTTTGAGTTCGCCGTCCGTGGGATGCAGCGGTTGCCCTGCAAGCGCCTCGAGATCTCCGGAACCGATTTCCCATCCCCAGGGCGTCGACGACGATTGACGCGCCGGCCCAAACGGCAAAAGGGGTGTGACCATGATCGATGTGCACAACCACATGCTTCCCTCCCTGGACGATGGAGCCTCCAACTGGGAGATGTCTCTCAGAATGGCCCGCATCGCTCTCGAGGACGGCATCCAGGGGGTGGTCTGCACTCCCCACTGGGTGCAGGGCTGCTACGAAAACACCCGATCCATCGTCCTGGATGCGGTGTCGGAACTTCGAAGGAGGCTCAGCGACCAGAACATCCCCCTGAACGTCTATCCCGGATCGGAACTTCACCTCGACTTCGCCCTGCCGCAACGCCTGGCCGAGATCCAATTGACCACCCTCAACGACACGGGCCGATACGCACTCATCGAACTCCCCACGGGCATCGTTCCCCCCAATCTGAAAACCCTTTTCCGGGAGTTGATCCATTTGAACATCACTCCCATCATCAGCCATCCCGAGAGGAACCTCGCCCTGACACGTAACCCCGCGAGGCTCCTGCGTTGGGTGGAGATGGGCGTGCTCACACAGGTCACGGCCGCCAGCCTTCTGGGCCGCTTCGGTCCTCAGATCCAAGCGTTCAGTATTTCCCTTCTCGAGCACAATCTTGTGCATGTGGTCGCTTCCGATGCTCACAGCCCAAACGGGCGGACTCCCCGCCTCTCTGAAGCACGAGAGGAGGTGTGCAGGCTTACGGGAGAGGACACTGCGACGGAACTCTTCGTGGAAAATCCCCAAAAGATCATCTCCGGTGCCCCCATCACCCCCAGAGAACCGCGACCTCTGAAGCCCCCCGGCCCCATGTCCCAGTTCAAGAAATTGTTCTCATTTTTTGGTTTGAGCAACCGGTGACGGCATCGGACCATGAACCGCATCGCAGCTAAAACTCCCCGCTTCACATTTCAAAAAGCGCGGCGCCGCCCATCCAGGTCTGCACGGCACGCGGTACTATCATCGCGATTCGCCTGCAGGGTGATTCCGGCCTGCCTGGTTCTTTGTCTGACCTGTCGGACCCGTTCCTGCCGTGATCCAGGGCTCTTTTCCTCGGCACCCGCACCGGGGCCCCTCCACCCGGCTTGACTTGCGAGGCTGTTTTTGCCATAAGAAAGTCTAAGACACCTCAGGCATTTCTGATCGCAGCACTTTTGTAGTGAGTTATGTCAGGCCCAGCCATCCAGACTCATGA